>NZ_OY781114.1:2682500-3411831 GCF_963676485.1 uncultured Cohaesibacter sp. | reverse complement strand
GAGAGAGAGCGGAACGGGAAAGCGTGCGGCGAGATATTCCGGAAAGCGCGTATGGTAGGAGGTGGTAAAGGTCTTGTCCCGTTTTTTGCAATAACTCCGCGCCCAGAAGCCAAGTGGCCCCTCAGTGGAAATATGCACATAGTCGGGGGCAATCTCTTCAATCTTTCTGGCAACACCCCTGCGCATTGTTAAAGAGAGACGGATTTCCGGATAGGTCGGGCAAGGAACCGTCTTGAAATCCAGAGGCGTCAGATAATGCACCTCCATTCCCTGCTTTTTCACTTCCTGACCCAAACGATCAAGCGAGCGGACAACGCCATTGACTTGAGGATGCCAGGCATCCGTTACGATTAAGAGACCACTCATGCAAGCGCCTTGGTTGGGGTGTGATTTTCAAGTTGGGGAACTGTCCTGGCCTCGTCGCTCCAGCGGATCAATTCGAAACGTCCATCCGGATGCTCGACAATCGCTGTGCAGCTTTCCACCCAGTCCCCGGTATTTAGATAGGAAATACCGAATTTCTCATGCATCTCGGCATGATGAATATGGCCGCAAATCACGCCATCAACGTCAAATTTTCGGGCTTCCTGAGAGAGGGTTTCCTCAAAGGTGCCAATGAAATTGACCGCATTTTTCACCCTCATCTTGGCCCAGGCAGACAGGGACCAATAGCTGAAGCCGAGCTTGCGGCGCAGACGGTTGAGAATGGTATTGAGCCCCAGAGCAAAACTGTAGGCCCAGTCGCCCAGATGGGCGAGCCATTTGGCATGTCGCACCACCATGTCATATTGATCCCCGTGGATCACCAGCAACCGGCGACCATCTGCTGTTTCATGGATGGCGTGTTCCTTTACCTCCACACCACCGAAATGGGCACCATAATAGCTGCGTAGAAATTCATCATGGTTGCCCGGCACATAGATGATGCGCGCCCCCTTGCGGGCCTTGCGCAGAAGCTTCTGCACCACATCATTATGCAGCTGCGGCCAATGCCAGCGCGCTTGCAGGCGCCAGCCATCGACGATATCCCCGACAAGATAAATCGTCTCTGCATCATTAAATTTGAGGAAATCAAGCAGCATTTCTGCCTGACAACCGCGGCTCCCCAGATGGACATCGGAGATGAACATGGTCCGATGCTTATAGAGCCCTTCATCGCTGGACTGATTCATGTGCCTGCTCTGATTCACGTTCGTAAGTCTTTGCGCCACTTTTAAGAACGCGCTGTCTCACTTTTGTGACAGTCAGGGCAAATGGCATCCAAAAGACAGGCCCTTTCCCCCAACCAAGGAGAAAAGGGCCTGTTTTCAGCCAATATCAGTAAGGAAGAGCATGGTTTTTCAGAAGAGAAGTCACGATCCGAGCAGCTTTGCCTGCCGCTCCGCCTTGCGCGAAACGCCCAGTTGCCGTTCCCGATAAATAACAAACATACCAGCCACAACGACAATGCCGCCTCCGACGACCACTGCGTGACTTGGATATTCGCCAAAGATCACGATGCCGATAACCACATTCCAAACCACATTGACATAGTCAAATGGAGCAACAAGCGACGCTTCGGCCACGCTGTAGGATTTGGTTATGAAGATCTGTCCCAAACCACCAAAAATCCCAGCCAAAACCATCAGCCCAAAGGTCCCCAAATCAGGAACGACCCAGCCCCAGTAAATCGAAATGAGGGAAAAGAAGGACGAAGTAACAAAGAAATAGAAGATAATCGCCGAGTTATTTTCGGTTTTCGTCATCTGCCGGATCAGGATACCGGCCATCCCCGTAAACACAGTTGAACTCAAGCAGAGAATAGCGCCCAGCAAGCCCACATCCCCCGTTGAACCGCTTAACCGCGGAGATAGAATGATCAGCACGCCAATAAAGCTGACGCCAACAGCCGTCCAGCGATAAGCCTTGACGACTTCCTTGAGGAACAGAGCCGCCATAGCCACAATCATCAAGGGATTCAGAAAGGAAATTGCAGTGGCTTCAGGCAATGGCAACATCGAGATCGAAACGAACCAGCAGAACATCGCTGCTGTGCCCACAGCAGAGCGCCGCACATGCGCCCACGGATTCTTCGTGCGGATGCAATCGCGCCAGTCGCTCTGCCATGCGGTCACCAGCAATAGCGGCGGCAAAGCAAAAAAGCAGCGAGCGAAGATAAGTTCACCAATCGGCATATATTCTGATGTATATTTGATCAAGGCAAGCATGACCGCAAAAGACATCGTCGAAGCAATCTTGAGTCCAATGCCGTAAAGGGCGTTCATAGATAATCTTCCCGACTAACGTTAGAGCTAACAAAATGATGGGCCAGCAGGTCGTTTAAAAACCTGCTTGATGGTAACTGATACAAGGAAACAAAGGGCTGCTGTGCAATGCAGGGTAAGGTGCTTATTCTCGCCACGCCTTGCCAAAAAGATCAAGAGAAAACTGGAGTTTCTCCCACAACAAAGAACACCCGCCTTTTCCTGTGCCTTACACTTGCCACACGGAAATGAACCGGGCCAACGGGCCTCCCTCACAATAGACGCATCGCTCATGCATGAAGATTTACAGCATGGGATTGTTGTGCTACTCAACAAATTCCATCCAAAGCCGGACTCAGCCAAACGCATCTTGAGCATTGGCGCGCTCCCCCGGTCTGGACAGCCAAGATAGAGTTTCCTCTTCAATGACGTCCGTAAAAAACAGCATCAGCAAAGCCCTGACAGCCTTTGACGGCATGCCAAGCTTCTTGCAAGCCGTTCTGGTTATGTTTATCGCCATGATCGGCTTCACACTGCAAGCAGGCATCGTAAAAAAGCTCGGGCAGGACCTACATGTCAGCCAGATCATAGTCATTCGGCAGGCCTGGATGATTGTGTTCCTGCTGCCGCCGATGCTGAAATCGGCGCATGGTGACTTGTCGATCCATCGCAAGGGCCTGTTCCTCTGGCGTGCCTTCTTCACCTATCTGAGCATTCTGGCGGGCTTTACTGCGATCATTCAGTTGCCACTGGCAACGGCTACGACAATGAGCTTCACGCGGACATTCTTTCTGACCATTTTTGCCGTAATATTTCTCAAAGAGGCGGTCGGCATGCGCCGTATCGGAGCACTGGTGGTCGGTTTCATCGGGGTGCTCATCATCGCACGCCCTTCCGAGTTGCTCGCTGCGGGCATCGGCGGCATCGACCAGAATCTGCTTCTCGCACTGGCTGGCGCAGCCCTTGTTGCCGCAAACCAAACCATCGTGCGCGTTCATCTGCGCTATGACAGGCCAACCATCATTGTGACCTATCAGGCCATTGTCATCGGACTGGCCCTCATTCCGCTTGCATGGATCAACTGGAAGCCCATGTCGCTCAGCCAGTTTGGCTTAATGGCACTGATCGGCATATTGGCGAGCTGCGCGCAATGGCTGACGCTGCATTCCTTCAAACGGGCAGAGGCAACCGCGCTGGCACCTTTCGATTATCTTCGCCTTGTTCTCTCAGCAATGCTTGGCTGGTACATGTTCAATGAATGGCCCGATGTTTACACATGGATTGGTGCGGCCATCATCTTTGCTTCCACCTTTTACATCATGCGCCGAGAGGCCAAACTGGGCAAAGAGCGCAAACCGCAACCACCAAAATACTAGAGCCCGATGCCACAAAGCCATATCCTTGCCCATAAGCCTCTCGCTGCTGCGCTCGCAGCTTTGCCGGAGCCTGTTTTCAAAGGCAACCGGCGATCGCTGGGAAAATGCCCCAAGGCAGGCGGGGTCTATATTGTGGCCATGATCCTGCCCCGCCGCACGAAGATCCTGCGCCCTACCCCGGCCATCCTGCCACCGGGGCTTTATTGTTATGCAGGCAGTGCCCATGGCCCCGGCGGGCTGCGCGCACGCCTGGCTCGCCATCTGGCAAAGGAAAAATCCGTGCGCTGGCACGTCGATCAACTGACGATCCGCGCCAGCTCTCTGCATGTCTGGGCGTGGCTGGATGGCTCCGAATGCGCTCTGGCGGCCCATCTCGAACAGCAGGATGCTTTTTCCATTCCTGAACCCGGCTTCGGCAGCTCTGACTGCGCCCAATGTCAGAGCCACCTCTTTATGAGCCCGATCAGCTAGAACAAAGCAACTGGCTCACCAAAACCAAGTCTTAGAAGTCAGACCCGCTCCAGCTTTTGCCATGGCTCTTCGGGCAAGGTCGTCGTGATCCTGTCATCAGGCTTGACCAAGCCGCCTTTGCGCACAATACCCATCACGCCAGCCTTGCGCACCAGATTGCCCTCATCATCCTTGAAAACGAGCTCCTTGAGCAGCCCCGGTTGCCAATTTTCAATCTGGGAACAGGGATTTCTCAGCCCTGTGATTTCAACTTCGGCATCTTCCCCGATGTGAAGCACCGCGCCTGTTGGCAGGGAGAGCAGATCAATACCGCATGTCGTGATATTCTCCCCCATATCAGCAGGAGCCACGGTAAATCCCTTGCTGGCGACTTCTTCGAACAGTTCCTGATGAATGAGATGCACCTGCCGCAAATTGGGCTGATTTGGATTGGCGCGTACTCGGGAACGATGCTGAACCAACTCCCCCATATGCGCATCCCCTTCAACGCCAAGCCCTTCAAGCAATCGAATGGCTGATTTCAGGTTCTTGGAAAATGCATGCGCGTTGTCCAGACTGACGGCGACAACGGATCCTTCAAAATTCTTCTCAATCAAGGCAAATACTTTCTCAAAGTGGGGTTATACAACCAGGAGGGAAGCCAAGTATAAAAAAGGAGGGCAGACCCTGTCTACCCTCCTGAAATGCCAATGAATTGACGGATCGATTATTCTGCAGCGCTCGTCTGGGCGTTGTGGATTTCCTTCTCCCGACGCACGATCAGCTTGTTGAGTGCGGAAACATAGGCCTTGGCAGAAGAGACCATGGTGTCGGTATCGGCAGACCGGCCCGTCACCGTATGATCCCCCTCGCGCAGACGGCAGGACACCTCGGCCTGCGCATCCGTTCCAGCAGTCACGGCACTCACTTGATACAGCATCAGGTGAGCCTTATGCTCGATCATCTGCTTGATGGCGTTGAAGATGGCATCAACAGGACCGTCACCGGTCGCTTCCTTGGTCACATGCGTTCCATCTATATCCAGCGTCACAATGGCCTTCTGAACGCCACTGGTGCCTGCGATCACGGTCATCGCAATCACCTTGATCTTGTCGGAAGCGGCGCCGACTTCATCATCCACCAGAGCTTCGATATCTTCATCAAAAATGTTTTTCTTCTTGTCGGCCAGATCCTTGAATCGGTTGAAGGCATCCTGGAAGGCATTTTCACCCAGATTATAGCCCAATTGATCCAGCTTCTGCTTGAAGGCATGACGGCCGGAATGCTTGCCCATGACCAGATCGGTACCGCCAACGCCCACATCTTCCGGCTTCATGATTTCGTAAGTCTCGGCATTTTTCAGCATGCCGTCCTGATGGATACCGGATTCGTGCGCAAAGGCATTTTTGCCGACAATTGCCTTGTTATACTGGACCGGGAAGGCCGAAACGGCGGACACCAGCTTGGACGCTCGGGTCAGCAGCTTGGTATTGATGCCGGTATTGTATGCAAACACGTCATTGCGCGTGCGGATGGCCATAATGACTTCTTCCAGCGCCGCGTTGCCTGCGCGTTCGCCCAAGCCGTTAATCGTGCATTCGATCTGACGCGCACCGCCACGCACCGCTGCCAGCGAGTTGGCCACAGCCATGCCCAGATCATTGTGGCAATGTGTCGAGAAGATCGCCTTATCCGCGTTCGGAACAGTCTCGATGACCCGCTTGAACAAATCAGCGATTTCCAGAGGTGTCGTGTAGCCAACCGTATCGGGAATGTTGATCGTGGTCGCACCGGCATTGATCGCCGCTTCCACGCATTTGCACAAGAAGTCAAATTCGGTACGGGTGCCATCTTCTGCAGACCATTCCACATCATCGGTCCAGTTGCGGGCGCGCGTGACGGATTCGATCACCTTCTCATAAACCCGGTCCGGCTCCATCTGCAGCTTGTATTTCATATGCACGGGGCTCGTGGAAATGAAGGTATGAATACGGCGCTTTTCAGCGTGCCTGATGGCTTCCCCTGCCCGGTCTATATCCTTGGCTCCTGCACGAGCCAAGCCGCAAACCGTCGCATTCTTGACCACCTTGGCAATCTCGCTCACGGCTTCGAAGTCACCATTGGATGCAATCGGGAACCCGGCTTCGATCACATCGACACCCAATTCATCCAGAACCTGCGCAACTTGCAACTTTTCTTCCAGCGTCATGGACGCTCCGGGAGACTGTTCACCATCACGCAAGGTCGTATCAAAGATTACAATATCATTATTCATAGAACTCATCCTGCTTTTTTGCCGCTGCGGCGCATGGGGCTGTTCACATGCAAAGCCAACAAGCGGCGGGAAAATTTCCTGCTGCCTTGAAGTTTGATATCCCCTGAAGATCCGCCGCCGAATGAGATCAGCGCCTGTCGATGTTCAGGGGCAGATAAGGAGGAGTAGTTCGGAATTTAGGCGAGCGAGAGCACTGGGAGCGGATAGCTCAACCAATTTGATCTGACCAATTGTGCTCTCAGGAGCGAACATGGAAAATCTCTCTCACGCATTCGCAGAGCCTGTTTTTGCAACTCTGCTATTCAATAATGAAACCTGTAACCGATAAAAGGCGGCGAAACAAGAGAAAATTTCACACACATAGAGCAGAAAGGGTCTTAGCCAAACAGCGGTAGACTTTGCCTTTCTCTCTTTATAACGGCCAAAAGACGCCAAGCACGACCAACATTCTCGCCCCATTTGCTTAGAATTATTACCATTCGTCAATTGAATGCATTCTGCTCAGTTCTTGACAAATTGCGGATATGTGTATGATTTTTCGTTAACTTTTTAAAAATACAGTTCAAGAACAAACCAGCCGAAAATATATATCAAAAGTTTTTAATAATAATAAGCACACTCGAAAGGCGAAAAATATGAACCTTCTTTCGAAACTGAAGCTAACCCAAAAAGTAACAGTTCTAACCATAGGCTCTGTGCTGATCTGCATGATTGCGCTTGCAGCAGCGACCTGGTCGACGATCAGCAACAAAATCAAATCAGATGTGTTGCAGCAACAATCAGTCAGCATCCGTGTCGCTTCACAAATATTCGAAACCAGCCTTCCCGATGTGAGCGTCACGAGAGACGCGTCAGGCGGGATTCGTCGCCTTGTCATGAAAGACATCCCCGCATTCTCCAATCATGACATGATTGACCGCATCGGCTCCATCACGGGCGAAACAGCCACCCTGTTCGCATGGGACGCACAAAGCAAGGACTTCTGGCGCAAGACCACAAACATCAAGAAACCCGACGGCAAGAGAGCCATCGGTACTCCCTTGGGCAAGAATGGCGCTGTTTATCCTGTCGTCACGCAAGGCAAGACCTTCATGGGCGAAGCCGTTATTCTCGGCGTTCCATATTACACGCTCTATCAACCAATCTTTTCTCCCTCAAACAGGGTCAACGGCATTCTCTATGTCGGCATCCAGAAAGAGCGCGTTCAATCCATTTTGAGCGACGTTTTGCAGGGCCTTCTCATTTCGGCACTCATCGTCGGCGCCCTGATTGTGGCCTTTGCCTTCTTCGCAAGCCGCCGCATGATGAAGCCTCTGCCCGTCATGACAAACCTGTTGGCAGCAATCTCGCATGACGAGAAAATCTCGGAAATTCCCTATCAGTCCCGCAAGGACGAAATCGGAGATATGGCCGCAGCTGTCGCTGTGCTGAATGACAAGAATGTGCATCGCCTCGAGCTTGAGAATCATAAAGCGGAAACCGACAAGGAACGGGAGCGGCATGAGCAGAAAATGCTGCAAACCGTGGTGGCGTTTGACCATGACATTCAGGCCATTCTGGAATCCGTTTCAGAGAACTCCAGAACCATGGAAGGGACAGCTCAGCGTCTGACAGAAATCGCCGAAGCTACCGCAGAGCAGTCCAACAGCGCTTCTTCTGTTTCAAACGAGGCTGCAAGCAATGCACAAACCGTCGCATCAGCATCGGAGGAACTCTCCGCTTCTATCGGCGAAATCTCACAGCAATTGAGCAAAACAAGGTCCGTTGTATCCCTCGCCTCCAACGAGTCGATAGCCACCAACGAGAAGGTTGAGAGCCTCGACATGGCCGCCCAGAAGATTGGCGAGGTCGTGACCCTCATTCAAGCCGTTGCCGAACAGACCAATCTGTTGGCATTGAACGCCACCATCGAAGCAGCACGCGCAGGAGAAGCAGGTAAGGGCTTTGCTGTTGTTGCAGCAGAGGTCAAGGAGCTGGCCAACCAGACGTCCAAAGCCACAGAAGAGATCTCCAGCCAGATTTCCGGCATCCAGAGCTCGTCTCAGGAAGCGGTCGCAGCCATTTCCAAGATCTCGGAAACCATGGCAGAGGTGAATGAATACACAAACTCCATCGCCGCCGCAGTGGAACAACAAGGAGCAGCAACCGAGGAAATCAGCTCCAATGTGCAGCAGGCTTCTCAGGGCACCCTTGAGGCAAGCGAGCGCATGGCTTCGGTCAGCAGTTCGGTTGCCGATACCCATCAGTCAGCCGAGAATGTTCTTGAAGCCTCACGCAATGCCGCCGAACAAGCGCGACAGCTGCGTGAGCGTATCGAGAGCTTCCTCAAGGACATTCAGGCGGCCTGACAGCAAAAAGAGCAAAAAACTGACAGGGCGAAAACCAAAAAGGCACGGTGGGGTCAATCCCGACACCGTGCCTTTTTCAGATTCAGAATTTGGCGGCTAAACGCCCAAGGCGCGGCTCTTCATCCACCTTAGCGATAATGGGAAAGCAGATAGGCGCGCGTCGCACTCAAAGCGGACATCACTTTCTGGGCACGCGGAGACTGGCAATAGGCCAGAGAAGGAGCAATCGACACCTGACCAACGCCCACATGGGTGTATTTGTCATCATTCTCAAGGAAAGTATCCAGCGCGGTCACACAGGCCTTTTTATAGCCTTCCAGATCACCGGCGAGAAAGATATCCCAGACTTCCGGCAGCAAAATGGTTTCGACACCAATCGATTCTGCACCAAGAACATCACGGCAGGTTTTGAATAGCCCCCCCGTCGCTTCCATGGTCGAGGGCGCGGTAACCAGAATCGCGATATCGCTGCGTCCCGGATTGGACATGGCCTTCTTGAACACATCGTCGGCCAAAAGGCGGTCGGTTCTGAGCACCGGAGCCCCTTCAACCATCAACCGGTCTGCGATCGGGCTCAGCGTGGAACACGTGACAAGCAACAGATCGACCCCGCGAGCACACTCCAGAATAGCACGCTCGATTTCCGCTCCGATGTCTGCATCGATATAGCCAAGTTCGGTCACCTTCTGCAGCAAATCGTTCCGCACAAAATGCTGCTCAGGCACCAGATTCGTGCCTTCAAGCGCTTCGGAAAAAAGCGCAATGTTACTCTCGATGCTATGTAGGAAAGAAAAAGACATTAGGGTCGCCTGGACAATCTTGGATGAAACAAATAGGTCAGCGGATGGCCTGTTGGTGGCACAATAAGACCAAAATTCACCCAACGCCAGTGTTAAATATACAATTTTCCTTCAGAAACAAGGACCACACGCCCGCCTATTGTCTCACTTGTCAGGCGTCCTTCGGCGACCTCCATTGCCAATTCGATGATGGACGGTCGCTCCATTTCAAACCCCTGCTCGATGCGATATTTATGGTTGCCTTGGCCGGGTTTGTCGAATTGGCAAATCACTCCGGCAAAAGCCGCGGCAGCAGATCCTGTTGCAGGATCTTCCACGATCCCCATTCCGGGGGCAAACATGCGCGTGTGAAAGCTGGAATCATGGCAGGTGGTTTCGCGTGTATAGAGATAGGCGTCGTTATGCTCGTGCGCACCAAAGGCTGAGCTCCAGCTTGGCATCACCGGCCGCGCCCGCTTCATGGCTTCAAGATCGCGAATCGGCACCATGGCAAAGGGCACGCCGGCCGAGTAAGCCGTTGGAACGTGATTCTCAAAACCGATATCCTTGATATGCAACCCCAGCGCAGCAGCAATTTCGTCTTTCGAGCCCAACGAAACAGACGCCACGGGTTTGGAGAGTTGCGGCACCTCGAACACAGCCTTGCCCACTCCGTCAGAATCCAGTTTGACCTTGGCACGAATACGCCCCACCTTCTCCTCAAGCAGCATCACGCAATTCTGCTCGCTCTCCAGATCAGGAAAGCGCAGGAGGCCGAGCAACACCGCCGTTCCGACCGTAGGATGACCGGCAAAAGGCAACTCACAAGTCGGAGTAAAGATCCGCAGGCAAGCGCTATGCGCCTTGTTCTCGGGCGTACAGACAAACACCGTCTCGGAAAAATTGAATTCTCTGGCAATCTTCTGCATCTGATCATCAGAAAGATCATCGCTATCAAGCACCACTGCCAACGGATTGCCCGCAAACAAATCTTTGGTGAACACATCAAGAGTGAAATAGCGATGCTCGGCATTGGACATGAGGGCTTGTTCCGGATTTGATGACAAAAGGGCACAGGGTTGAGAGTATAGGCTTATCCCGATGGGCGCACCAACATCAAAGCGCGGTAAGCCTAAATAAAGAATAAAGAAAAATCCCGATCACGAGGACCGGGATTTTTGTAGAATTTACATCAGAAAAGAACGCTTAGTTCTTTTCTTTATCAACCATGGCTTTTTCCTTGATCCAAGGCATCATGGCACGCAATTTAGCGCCAACTTCTTCCACCTGGTGCGCATCGTTGCGCGCGCGGATCGCCTTGAAGGAGGTCTGGTTGACCTTGTTTTCCAGCATCCAGTTGCGCACGAAGGTGCCGTCCTGAATGTCAGTCAGAACATTTTTCATTTCTGCCTTGGTTTCAGGGGTGATCAGGCGCGGGCCGGTAGCATATTCGCCATATTCAGCCGTGTTGGAAATGGAGTAGTTCATGTTGGCAATGCCGCCTTCGTAGATCAGGTCCACGATCAGCTTCATTTCATGAACGCATTCGAAATAGGCCATTTCAGGGGCATAACCGCCTTCAACAAGGGTTTCGAAGCCAGCACGCATCAGTTCGACAACACCACCGCAAAGAACAGCCTGCTCGCCGAACAGGTCGGTTTCACATTCTTCCTTGAAGGTTGTTTCGATCACACCGGCACGACCGCCACCATTTGCAGATGCATAGGACAGAGCCAGATCATGGGCATTGCCCGTAGCGTCCTGAGCGATCGCGATCAGGGTAGGCACGCCAGCGCCACGTACATATTCACCACGAACCGTGTGGCCCGGGCCCTTCGGAGCAACCATGGCGACATCAAGGTCAGCGCGTGGCTCGATCAGGTTGAAGTGCACGTTCAGACCATGAGCGAACAACAACATGGCGTTTTCTTTGAGGTTGTCATGCATGCTGCCATAATAGATGTCGGCCTGCAGTTCGTCCGGGGTCAGCATCATGACCACGTCAGCCCATTTGCAGGCATCCGCTACGGACATGACTTTGAGGCCTTCACCTTCAGCTTTTTTCGCGGAAGAAGAGCCTTCGCGCAGACCGATGGCAAGGTTAGCCACGCCGGAATCGCGCAGGTTCAGTGCATGAGCATGGCCCTGAGAGCCATAACCGATAATGGCAACATTCTTGCCCTTGATCAGATTGATATCTGCATCGCGATCATAATATACGCGCATTATTTCTTCCTTTTTTCTCGCTGTGGGATCACAAAATTACCCGGACAGCCTGATATTTGGTCGAAACCGAAAGATTTGAACTCGGCCTAAAAGATGTCTCGATGAAGGTCAAGCCCAAATATGAACTGGTCGCTCCTTAATAGAGCTGGATTGCTAAAGTCCGATCACAATTCGCCCATTGCCCGTTGAAAGCGGCGAACTGTTTCTTCAAATCCATAGATCAGGGCCTCTGCGATAAAGCCATGCCCAATGGACACTTCCCTGATGAAGGGCACTTCCTTCATCAGAGCAGGAAGATTTTCCGGCGTCAGGTCGTGACCGGCATTCACGCCAAGGCCGGCTTCCTTC
This sequence comes from uncultured Cohaesibacter sp., assembly GCF_963676485.1. Taxonomy (NCBI): domain Bacteria; kingdom Pseudomonadati; phylum Pseudomonadota; class Alphaproteobacteria; order Hyphomicrobiales; family Cohaesibacteraceae; genus Cohaesibacter; species uncultured Cohaesibacter sp. Next base: position 3,399,786 of record NZ_OY781114.1, on the reverse strand, counting down.
GCCGCATGCGCTGTGGCGGCCACTTCGGCAAGCCGGGTTGCTGCCAGAGCTTCATCTGCATAGCAAGCCCCATAAGGGCCGGTATAGACTTCGATACGGTCAGCACCCACTGCGGCGGCCTTGGCAGGCTGATCCGGTTCCGGATTCACAAACAACGACACCTTCATGCCCGAATTCTTGATGACGGCGACAGATCTGCGCAACAGATCGTCATTCGCTTCAAAATCCCAGCCATGATCAGAGGTCTGCTGCGATGGATCATCGGGCACGAACAGAACCTGATCCGGACGCGCTTCCTCGCACAATGCCAGAAAGCGATTATCCGGATAGCCTTCAAGGCACAGTTCCTTGCCGGTGAAATCGGAACGGATCATATCGGACAGATCCCGAACATCCTGCCCCCGAATATGACGTTCGTCAGGGCGCGGATGGACCGTAATACCCTTCGCTCCGGTTTCCAGAGCAATCCGGGCCAGACCTGTGACACTGGGCCATGGCAGATCGCGCCTGTTGCGCAACACTGCCACTGCATTCACATTCACGCTCAATCGTGTTTTCATAGAATTTCAGTCCTTCCAACGGCAACCCAACGAAAGCCACCCCGGTAGAAGAAGATTTGATCGAGCCATCTGCTGAGCCATCCGCCTCAAACACAAAGCCCGATCAATCGGTTCCCAATCGCCACCCGGAGGCGTTCCTCAGGTTTTATCTTGCCCGCGGCGCAGGGCCACCACGCCGGTGCGGCACACCTCGACCAGCCCGAGCGGCTGCATAATCGTGATAAACTGTTCGATCTTGTTTTTACGACCTGTCATCTCAAAAACAAAATGATCAGCCGTAGCATCAATCACCGTAGCACGAAATGCATCAGCCAATCTGAGGGCTTCCACTCTTTTATCGCCCGTTCCGGCGACCTTAATCAAGGCAAGCTCCCTCTCAAGCGGAGCAACTTCGAAAGTCGACAGGTCCGCGACTTCATGCACCGGCACCAGACGCCCCAACTGCGAGCGGATCTGCTGCAGCACCGGAGGCGTTGCGGTCGTTACGATGGTGATGCGCGAAATATGCTCCTCATGGGAGGTTTCAGACACAGTGAGAGAGTCGATATTGTATCCCCGTCCGGAAAAGAGGCCGATTACGCGCGCCAGCACACCCGGTTCGTTGTCCACGAGAACAGATAGCGTGTGCGTTTCTTGAACAGTCGATACTTCTTCAATGAAATAGGCAGATCCTTGTTGCATCTTGCCGTTCCTTCTTTTGAAATGCGTGTTGCGTTACCGGTCAGACGAGTTTCTTGCCCGCTTCCCCAATGGCCGTAGCGATTTTGCTCGCGTCTTCTGCTTCTTCAGAAAACAGCATATCGTTGTGTGCCCGCCCCGACGGGATCATCGGGAAGCAGTTTGCCAATTTGGCAACACGGCAATCGAAAATAACAGGACCGTCATAGGCAATCATTTCATCAATCGCGGCATCCAATTGATGCGGCTTGTCGCAATAAATACCCTTGGCGCCATAAGCTTCTGCCAGCTTCACAAAGTCCGGCATCGCCTCGACATAGGAGTTCGAGAGCCGGTTGCCATGCAACAGCTGCTGCCACTGGCGCACCATGCCCAGATGCTCATTGTTCAGGATCATGATCTTGACCGGCAGGTTATGCTGGATGGCCGTTGAAAGCTCCTGAATATTCATCTGAACGGAGCCATCACCGGCAATGTCGACAACCAGACTTTCCGGATGGGCCGTCTGCACCCCAAGTGCGGCAGGGAAACCATAGCCCATTGTACCCAGGCCACCGGACGTCATCCAGCGATGCGGCTCCTCAAAATCAATGAACTGGGCGGCCCACATCTGATGCTGCCCGACCTCGGTGGTGATGTAAAAGTCCTTGCCCTTCAGCTTTTCATTCAAGCGCTGCAAAGCAAATTGCGGCATGATGATATCTTCATTGGGTCGATAGGCCAGACAATCCCGCTTGCGCCAGATCTTGATCTGCTCCCACCAGGTCGCCAGAGCTTCCTTGTCGGTTTTCTTGCTGCTGGCCCGCCAAATGCGCACCATATCTTCCAGAACATGCCCGACATCTCCAACGATCGGCAGATCCACCTGAACAATCTTGTTGATCGAGGATGCATCGATATCGATGTGGATCTTCTTGGAGTTGGGCGAGAAGGCATCAAGCCGTCCCGTGATACGGTCATCGAACCGCGCACCAACGCACAGCATGACATCGCACTCATGCATGGCCATGTTGGCCTCATAGGTGCCGTGCATACCCAGCATGCCGAGCCATTCCTTGCCCGATGCCGGATAGGCACCCAAGCCCATCAATGTGGAGGTGATCGGGAAGCCGGTCAGGTCGACCAGCTCGCGCAGCATCTGACAGGCTTCCGTGCCCGAGTTGATAACGCCACCACCGGTATAGAGCATAGGCTTCTTGGCAGAAACCAGCATCTCGACAGCCTTGCGAACCGATTCCAGATCACCCTTGATCTGCGGATGATATGTCTTGTGGCTGACATTGCTCGGTCCATGATAGATGCCGCTGGCAAACTGGACATCCTTGGGAATATCAACGACAACCGGCCCTGGTCGACCGGAGCGCGCAACATAGAAGGCCTCATGCAGAATGCGTGGCAGATCCTCGATGGACCGAACCAGATAATTATGCTTGGTACAGGGGCGCGTAATGCCGGAGGTATCGCACTCCTGAAAGGCATCAGAACCGATCAGAGATGTGGGAACCTGCCCGGTAATGCAAACCAAAGGAATGGAATCCATCAGCGCATCAGCCAGAGGGGTCACGGCATTGGTGGCCCCCGGGCCGGAGGTCACAAGAAGCACGCCCACTTTACCGGTTGAACGGGCATAGCCCTCTGCTGCATGGCCAGCGCCCTGTTCATGGCGCACGAGAATGTGACGAATATCTTCCTGCTGAAAGATTTCATCATAGATCGGGAGAACTGCGCCCCCAGGATAGCCAAAAATATGGTCCACACCCTGATCTTTCAGAGCACGAATAACCATCTCAGCACCCGTCATCTGCCGTGTCATTCATCCATTCCTTAAAAACCCGAGCCTTCGCACAGCACGAGGCTCCATTTTCTCAATCATCTGCCAGAAACCGATCAGGTTACCCCGAACACTCCTCCCGACAGCATTGGCCCTTCCGCCCGCAAACCATGAAACCGATATAACAACGCCTTGTCATTTCCAATCAGGCAATAAAAAAGGGCCCCTTAAAGGCCCCGGACGCGCACCACCATTTGCAATGATTACCCAATCATCACAGCAGCGCGCCTACCCACTAGAATCACAAGAATATTTCGCATAATCGCTACAAGCTTTCCGTTCGTTTCGCGAGGCACGTTAATCTCTCAATCCGGCAAGGTCAACCCGCTTTGCCACAATTTTTGGGAATGCCAGCAATATTAGACCAGTTTCCCACCTCCTATTTTTTCATTTCTATCAAAAAACGGGCAATTGCATCCTCAGCGCTATCAAAAAGGGGCCAATCAGACATCTGATTGCGGATCCAGGTCATCTGCCTTTTGGCATAGCGCCGCGTATCGCGCTTGCACAGACGGATGGCCTCATCATAATCAAGAAGCCCCTCATCGAAGCTTGCAAGATAGGAAACGCCGATCGCCTTCATGGCTGGCAGGTCAGGATCAAGCCCGAGGCTCGCCATAGTCACAGCCTCTCTGATACCGCCAAGCTCGACCATCTGATCGAAACGGGCCTCTATTTTCTTGTAAACCAGATCGCGCGGCGGGCAGAGCGCCAGCTTGATGGCACCTTGCACAATGGTTGGATCGTGACGCAGCACCGGATTCCTTTGCCATTCCAGCAGGGATTTTCCGGTAGCCTCGAGGATCTCAAGCGCCCTCAGGATGCGCTGTCCATCGGCAGGCTTGAGCGTGGCCGCCATCTCCGGGTCCCGTTGAGCAAGAATGGTATGCAGTGCTTCGGGGCTCTGCAGCCGATCCAACTCACTTTCCCAAAAATTTCGTATGCTCTCGGGGACATCGGGAACCACGTTCAGCCCTTCGAGCAGCGCTTTGAAATAGAGCCCTGTGCCCCCCACCAGAATGGGACATTGCCCCCCTGCCCTGACGTCCTTGATGGCCGCAACCACATCATCAAGCCAGCGGCCTACAGAATAGCGCTCGGCCGGATCCACATAACCATAGAGTCGATGCTCCACATCCCCCATCTCTTCGGGCGTGGGGCGGGCCGAGAGAATAGACAATTGGTCATAAATCTGCATTGAATCGGCGTTGATAATCACACCATCAACGATTTGTGCAAGTCTTAGTGCAAGAGATGACTTGCCGCTGGCCGTTGGCCCAGCTATCAACACCGCTGACGGAGCCGTAGCAATCTGTGTTCCGCTATCAATCACGCGAGTCTGCAGCCTCTCGATAAGAGGTTCCCATTTTTGGAGCTGTCATGTCCTTCACACTGACCCTTATTAGCGCGCCAGCTGACCCAGCCGTCAGCGCCGATCTTGTGGCTGAAGTTCAATCTATCATCAATGTCGATACAGATTTTACTTGGCTGATGGAAGGGGTTGCTTGTGATTTTGTGATCCCGCGTCACCCGGATTTCGCAAATTTGCGTGCCGAGCTGTTCGCAGCCTTTGGCAAGGCCCCTGTCGATCTGATCTTCCAGCCCAGCAAAGGCCGCAAGAAAAAGCTGTTGCTGGCAGATATGGATTCCACAATGATCCAGCAGGAATGCATCGACGAGTTGGCTGATGAGGTGGGGCTGAAGGAAAAGGTTTCCGATATCACCGCACGCGCCATGCGCGGAGAAATCGAATTCGAACCAGCGCTCAAGGAGCGTGTCGGTCTGCTCAAGGGCCTCAACCTCGATATCGTGGACAAGCTGTTTGCAGAGCGCATCACCTTTACTCCCGGCGGTAAGGCTCTGGTGCACACCATGAAAGCCAACGGCGCCTATTGCGCTCTTGTCTCGGGCGGATTTACCCATTTCACGTCGCGCGTACGCGAAATTCTCGGCTTCGACGAAGACCGGGCGAACCTGCTGATCGAAAAAGACGGCTTGCTGACAGGTGAGGTCGGCATGCCCATTCTGGGCAAAGATGCCAAGCTGTCCCGCCTCAACGCTCTCATCAAAGAGCATAAGCTTGACCCTTCCGAGACCATGGCCGTTGGCGACGGCGCCAATGACCTGCCGATGATCATGAGTGCGGGCGCTGGTGTTGCGCTTCATGCCAAGCCCACAGTGGCTGCACAGGCCGCCTATGTCATCAACCATGGCGACCTCACCGGCCTTCTGTTCCTGCAAGGCTACAAGGCTGAGGACTTCGTTCTTGCCTGAGAAGGCAATGAGAGGGCAATAAGAGAGAAATACGCGGGTACAGCCAGCCGCGATAGCAGGTTGCAGATACCATGAAGGGGCCAAAAGGCCCCTTTTCCTATGCCTCGGCCCTATAGGCCGCCCCATAAGAACAACGCTTCCCATCAGTTCAACAGACTATCGACATCCTCAAGCCTGATAGAAACAAATTCCAACTCTCCACCATCCGGCTTTGCGACAAGAAACAGAAATGCTGTCTTGCCTTCGGCCTTCAAGCGCTCAAGGCGCTCGATCAAACTCTTGGGCGATGAGACAATTTCCTGATTGATCTCGACAATGACCATTCCCGCTTCAATGCCTTTGCGCTCGGCCAGGCTCCCCGCCTCAACATCGGAGACAACGACCCCTTCCACATCATCCCCCAGATGATGCTGCCGGCGGGCATGGGTACTGAGCCGCGATAAAGACATGCCAAACAGCGTTGCTCCGCTGGAGCCTGTATCAGGCATTTTCTCAGCCTTGTGCTCTTTCTCCGAAAGTTGGGCGACGACAACCGTGCGATTAAGAACCTGCCCCTTGCGGGCAAACGCGACGTCAACTTTCTTGCCCGCTGGCGTATCGGCAACCAGACGCGTCAAGTCACGCACCCGTTCGATACGCGTTCCATCATAGTCCAGAATGACATCACCCGATTTGAGCCCAGCGCTAAAAGCTGGTCCGTCCTTATCCACCCATGTGATCAATGCCCCGCGCACTTCACTCACGCCCAGCCCCTCGGCCAGATCCACGGAAAGCTCCTGAATGCGCACCCCCAGCCAGCCACGGCGGGCTTCTCCATAATCCAGAAGCTGCTGCACGACCCGCTGGGTAATATCAGACGGGATAGCAAAGCCCAGTCCGATGGATGAGCCTGTGGGGGAGATGATCGCCGTATTCACACCGACAACATTGCCATACATATCAAACAGCGGCCCGCCGGAATTGCCTCGATTGATGGCCGCGTCGGTCTGGATAAAATCATCATAGGGCCCGTTATTGATAATCCGGTTGCGCGCCGAAACGATACCGATGGAGACGGAACCGCCAAGCCCGAAAGGATTGCCAATCGCCATCACCCAATCGCCAACGCGCAAATCCTTGGCCCCGCCGAAAGAAACGGTTGGCAGCGGCTTTTCAGCATCCACCTTGAGCAGCGCCAGATCTGTCTTGCTGTCATACCCGACAAGTTCGGCGCGATAATTTGACCCATCGTGAAATTTGACATTGATCCGATCCGCTTCCGAGATGACGTGATAGTTGGTCACGATCAACCCTTTGGCGTCGACCACAAAACCCGACCCAAGGGACTGCAAGCTTCGCTTGCGATCCATCTCGGCCATATCTTCATCAAAATAGTCATCAAAGAATTTCTTGAACGGAGATCCATCCGGCACCTTGGGCATAGGCACCGCGCCTTCGGCAGCAACCAGCGAAATAGTGGAAATATTGACCACGGCAGGCGTCAGGCGCTCCGCCAGATCGGCCACACTCCTTGGTCCGCGCTGTGTTTCATGAGGCGAGATTTTAGCTGCTTGTTGGGCTGAAGCGGGAGCGGCGAGAAGAAAGGGTAGAACAAGAGCCAAGAGGCAGGCCAGGTCTCGCCCTCTGCGGCCTTTATGCTGCAGCCTCAAACCAACGTGCAAAAGAGTCATGACCTTTTCTTTCCATGCGCGGTCGAGCGACCGCGTCTACTGCAAATGCCATATCCTATGAAGGACACCTTACAGTATAAGGAAAAAATAAATAAAGCCTCATTGATCGGGTAAAAGGAGCCTTGGTCAAGACCTGCGATTTAATGCTTGGCGGCCCACCCACCCTGTAGAATCGAAAGATGGTTTATCTGCAGCGTTTGAATGCATACACATTGACAGGCATGGCCAAGCTCTCGAACGGATCATCAGGCCGTTCGATATTCCATTGCGCCATGGTGTCAAACTGCTCATCATCCATTTTCATGCTGGCCAGTGTCTGGCGCAAATGCGCAAACACATAATATTTCAGGCTGCCCTGCTCCTCTATTGTCTCGACGGGAATATCTATCGGCTCTTCCTCCGTCGTCTGAACACTCATCCAGCACATGGATATACCATCGGAACAATCCTCTTCGGCGTTAAGGGACCAGACGAGATAACCGGCGGTATGCATTTCAAAGACAAACGGATCGCCAAGACCATTGGTTTTCAAGACATGCAAGTTGCCATCGCTATCCTTGGCCTCAAACACTGCCCCCTTCTCGCATGTTTCAGCGAAGGCGGGACCCGCGAGAAATAGCAATGCAGCGATGAAAAAACGGATCATGATTCTTTTTCCTTACGCACTGGTGGGCTGAGCCCCTTCACAGCGAAAACTCCAGTGGCTTTCAGCCTTAAAAGAAGAAGGACGCACGCGCAAGAAAGAAGACGAAATGGATGGGAGATAACTCCGACGCGCAGTGGTTTCAGCGCATTCGGCAAAGGTGAGCAACGTCAGCCGCGGATCATCCAGACAACCACAACCCCGAAAATCATGGCAACAATACCACCAATTCTAAGATTGCTACCGGGAATTGTCGCGATTTCCAGCATCATGCGCTTCATGCTGCGCGGCATCGCGGCCCACAAAAAGCCTTCAATCACGAAGACCAGACCGATAGCGGCTAGAAAATCTGACATAGTGCCCTCATGGTGCCGGATAATGGCAAGGCTTGCGCAGAGCGAATAAACACCTCCGCGCAAGCCTTCTATTCTACTTGATCAGGGTCTCAGTTTGCAGAGACCGCAGGCTCTTGCGCGATAGCAGGCGCATCAGCTGCAGCTGCCGGTTCAACCGGCTCAGCCGGCTCAGTAACAGTGTCCGAAGAACCATCTGCAGCAGGCGATACGATCGCGGCAGGAGAGTCACCAGCATTATTGAAATAGCTGAAGAACTCACCATCAGGCGACAGAACCAGACGCGTATCACCATTGGAGAGGCTATTCTCATACGCCTTCATGGTGCGGTAGAATTCGAAGAAATCCGAATTCTTGCCATAAGCCGCTGCGAAGATATTGTTCCGAAGCGCATCCCCGACACCGCGCTGGATTTCAGCATCCCGCTTTGCATTGGCGATAATAACCGTTGCATTACGATCTGCCACAGAACGGATCTGCTGGGAAAGCTTCTCACCATCGGCGCGGATACCATTGGCTTCCTGCTGACGTTCGGTCTGCATCTGACGATAGACAGCCTCGGAGTTCTCTTTCGGAAGGTCAGCACGGCGGATGCGATAGTCAACCAGAGTAACCCCAAGTCGCTGGGTTTTCTCATCCACGCTCTTGCGGATCAGTTCGACCAGCTCGTCACGTTTGTCGCGCACGATATCCTTGAAGGTATATTCGGCAACAACGTCACGCAGCGATGCTTCCATAAAGCCGTTCAACTGGCTTTCGAAGTTGGAAAGGAACTTGGCCTGACGCTTGAACACGATCGGATCGGTAATCTGATAACGCGCAAAGGAATCGACCAGAAGGCGTTTCTTGCCAGAGGCGATAACCTCACGCTCGGACTGCTCCAGATAGCGTGCACGCTTGTCCAGATATTCAACGCTCTGAATGAACGGAGTCTTGAAATACAGACCCGGTTCGCGCACAGCCCGTTCGATACGGCCAAACTGGGTGACAACAGCCTGCTCAGACGGATAGACCAGAAAGACCGACCCATAAAGCAAAACAGCAATGAGAGCGGCAATAACCAGGGCAAAGACAGATTTTACAGACATGATCATTTCCCCGCTTTCTTGGTCAGTTCATTAAGGGGCAAATAAGGAACGACGCCCGAACCGCCTTCAGACTTGCTATCAAGGATGATCTTTTCGGAATTACCCAAAACCTGCTCCATGGTCTCAAGATAGAGACGCTTGCGTGTAATCGCTGGTGCTTTTTCATATTCGCCGAGAATTTCGATAAAGCGCTGGGCCTGACCACGGGCATCTGCAACGGTCTGCTCACGATAGGCGTTGGCCGCTTCGAGAATCTTGGCAGCCTGACCTTCCGCTTCCGGAACAACCTTGTTGGCATAGGCCTGAGCTTCATTCTGCATGCGCACCTTGTCGGCCTTGGCCGTCTGCACATCGCGGAACGCATCAATCACCTGCTCGGGAGGTTCCACACCCTGCAGCTGAACCTGAATGATGTTGACGCCCGCATCATATTTATCGAGCATCTTCTGGGTCAATTCACGCGCGGCCACCTGAATGGCAACACGGTCCCCGGTCTGCACTTCATCCATGGTGTTGCGGCCAACGATCTCGCGCATGGCAGATTCAACAACCTGCTTGACCGCAATCTCCGGGCTGTCAACATTGAACAAATAAGCTTCGGGATCCTTGATGTTCCACTGGACCTTGAAATCCACATCAATGATGTTTTCGTCACCGGTGAGCATCAAGCTTTCTTCAGGCACGTCACGCTTGCTGACAGAGCCACGCTGATTGGAAAACTCACGGGACCCGATAGTGACATCACGGATCTGGTCAACATTGACCGTCTCTGCACGCCCGATCGGATAAGGCAGGTTATAGTTCAGACCAGAGGTCGAAACGGCAATAGGTTCACCGAGCAACAATTCAACGCCCAACTCCCCTTCCTTGACCGTATAGAAGCCGGTCGCCATCCAGATTGCCACAGCGCCCAGAGCCAACAGGCCAATGCCCTTGAGCCCGAGCGAACCGCCGCCCGAACTGCCACCACCACCAGGGAATATCTGCTTAAGGCGCTCCTGCCCCTTGCGGATCATTTCCTCAAGATCTGGCGGATTTGGGCCCTGATTCTGAGGGCCTTGCCCCCAAGGACCGCCATTGCGGCCACCGCCGCCGCCCCCCCAAGGGCCTCCGTTACCACCATTCTGATTGTTCCAAGGCATATTCTATCCTTACGTTAGGAACCCGTTATCCATCTTGCGACCAGCCCTCTGCCAGGCAAGGCGCAGCCTAAGACAGAAAAGTTGACCGTTTTTAAAGTCTTAGCGCATTTCCACATAGGCGACCAAACACCGTGAGCCCATCGGCGCCACCTGGCGCCCCTAAAATCAGTTCCTCACCAATTCTCTTATATAGAGGACACCACAGTCAGGGTGCAAACGCGACTTTGGAGACAAAGTGGTTACCCCGAGCCACAAAATCAAGACCAAACTGGACTTTAGGATACAAGTCCTGTGTTTGGCAGTGCGATTTCGGCAGCAAACCGGTGATCAAACAGGCTTATCCCCTCAAATGGCACAAAAATCGGCTCTATGATGCAGCCTTCTCATAAATAGCAAATGTCATTGCCGCGCTATCATTCTCATTCTGCACTGTCGGTTCACGCGAGATCTCCGACCAGACATCCTGATCGATCGCTGGCAGGAAGGTATCCCCTTCCGGCTCGGCATGCACATGGGTCACATATAACCGATCCGCAAGATCCCAAAGGGCATTGTAAATGGAGCCCCCACCGATCACGGCGATTTCGTCGCCTCCATCCTCAAGCACGATGGCTCTGGCCCTGTCCAGAGCTGCATCAATGGAGGCAACACGCTCGACGCCATCTGCCTGAAAGTCCGGATCGCGCGAGACAACGATATTGGTCCGGCCGGGCAAAGGCCGGCCAATCGACTGAAATGTCCGCCGCCCCATGATGAGCGGCTTGCCCATGGTCATCGCCTTGAAGCGCTTGAGGTCGGATGACACATGCCAAGGCATGGCATTGTCCTTGCCAATCACCCCATTGTCCGCAACAGCATAGTGAAATACGATCCTTGGCACTGTCTTTCCCGGCATGATCCTCTCCTTTTAAACGGCAACCGCAGCTGCGATATGCGGATGGGGATCATAGGAGCTCAGTTCGAAATCCTCGAAGACGAAATCGAAGATATCCCGCTTCCCGGGATTGATCGTCATTCTCGGCAATGCCCTTGGTTCACGGGTCAATTGCAGGCGGGCCTGCTCGAAATGGTTTGAATAAAGATGGGCATCCCCAAGGCTATGCACAAAATCGCCCGGCTCCAGATCACACACCTGCGCCACCATCATGGTCAAAAGCGCATAGGAGGCGATATTGAAGGGCACCCCAAGGAATACATCCGCCGAGCGCTGATAAAGCTGACAGGAAAGACGCCCGTTGGCGACATAGAACTGGAACAGACAGTGACAGGGTGGCAGCGCCATTCGATCCACATCCGCCGGATTCCAGGCCGTAACGATCAGGCGGCGGCTATCCGGGTTGGTCTTGATCTGCTCGACAAGCTGGCTGATCTGGTCAATCGTACCACCATCACGCGCAGGCCATGAACGCCACTGGTGCCCATAGACCGGCCCCAGATCGCCATTTTCATCGGCCCATTCATCCCAGATGCGCACCTTGTTTTCCTTCAGATAGCCAATATTGGTATCCCCGGCCAGAAACCACAAAAGCTCGTGGATGATCGAACGCAGATGCAGCTTCTTCGTGGTCAGAAGCGGAAAGCCCTTCGCCAGATCGAATCGCATCTGATAGCCAAACACAGAGCGCGTACCGGTCCCGGTGCGATCTCCCTTATCGGCGCCATTCTCAAGAATGTGGGCCAGCAAATCGAGATAGGTCTGCATTGTGATCCTTTCAGCCAATTTTCTTTTCCACGGTGTTACACGATTCTCGCGTCGCGGAATATGGCCAAGCAGAGAGGCTGAGCCTCTCGTCAAAGTAAGCTCAATTGCACAATATGCGCATAGTTCTGATTTCCCACTTTAAATTTGTTTGAACCCACCCTATATTCGCGTTGTCACGCAAGTGACTATGGCAATAAATGGCCTTTGTAATAAGCCTATCGGACCCGGGGGCGGTACCCGGCGCCTCCACCAAAAGCACCGCTTTTGTTATTTTTGTGAAAACGGTGTTTTTGCTGGGGGCGAACTAGGATCGACGAGGGTGTAAAGATCGTGCTTTTGCTCGGCATTGTACCACCGTTATCGGGCTAATTGAGTAGTTGCAAATGACAACTATGCAGGCTCTCGTCTCGCTGCTGCTTAAGCAGTGCGACTAGCCACTAAAGCCCTAGCCGGTATGCTCGGTTAGGCGGGGTTCGGGGGCACCTGGCAACAGAAGCCCTCACTAGGACCTCGGGTATAAGGCTGAAAGACAACAGCAACGGTTGATATCTGATAATCCGAACTGAGTTTTCCCAGTCGTTTGCTTGACTTTCTTTACGCGCCTCAGACATTGTGGCGACAAATTTATGTCCAATTTTTGGAGGCCTCATGAGCGAAGACCTGATCCGGTATGACATCCTTGCACAGGATGCGTTGCGCGGCGTGGTTAAAACGGTCCTGACAGAGGTTGCACGCACAGGCTTGCCCGGCGAGCATCATTTCTACATCACCTTTAACACCCAAGCGCCCGGCGTACGCATTTCGCCAAGGCTTCTGGAAAAATATCCCGATGACATGACCATTGTCTTGCAGCACCAGTTTTGGGATCTGCAAGCCAACGATCAGGCCATTGAGATTGGGCTGTCCTTCGATGGCATTCCCGAAAAGCTCTATATCCCTTATACGGCGATCATCACCTTCATTGACCCCAGTGTTCATTTTTCCCTCCAGTTCGAAATCGAAATGGAAGAAGAGATCGAAAATCCGGAAGAACAGAGCGAAGGCAATGATGACGATGTGCTGACGGTTCTTGCTCCCAATGAGGAAGAATTCTCCATGCCAGAGGAACCTGCAGCTGCCGATAAAGACAAGCAAAGCGCAGCATCTGACGAAGAGAGCGCTAAAGAGGATGGCAAGGAAAAAGAAGGGGCTGAAGTCGTCTCTCTGGATGCCTTCCGCAAGAAGTAAAGAGCGCCAGTCTTTCAAGAATCACATTAAGGTGAGATTGCTATGGGCAGCGTCGTAAATCTCCGGCAGGCACGCAAAGCCAAGGCGCGCTCCGAAAAAGAGAAAAAGGCAGAAACCAACCGCGCCCGTTATGGCCAAACCAAAGCGCAGAAGACCAAGCAGCGCTTTGAAGCGGACAAGCTGGAGCGCCATCTCGATGGCCACAAGCGCGCAACGTTGGACGACGCTTCCCAACCGGACGATCAGAGCGAATAAATGGCAAGGCGATGAAAAAACACTCCGTTACCATCGCAGGCCATCGCACATCCATCTCTCTGGAAGACGAATTCTGGCAAGGCTTGAAAGCGCTCGCCGACAGCCGCAACAAGTCTCTGGCGGACATCATCCGTCAGATCGACAAGGACCGGGGCAGAAACAATCTCTCCTCGGCCATCCGCATCACGGTTCTGGATTATTATAAATCCCTCATTCCCAAGCCCTTCGATGCTGACAGCCCTGACGTCGGGCCTCAATAATTCTGGATTATGTAATCCGTCGCCATTTGCTCATCTGAAAAGGTAAGCCCCTGGCCAAGGGAAGGCACTCTCCTATCCTTCGGCAAGGTGTTCAAGCGTTGAGGCAAGTCGATATATGTTTCCACGGGCGCTACTTCCTCTGGCTGAGCCTGCAGGTCTCCCGATGGAGCCGGTTGGGTTGTCAGCTCATCCAATGGCCGCATAATGATATCGCCCGCATCGATATCAAATGAAGGAATAGCGGGCGTTTTCTGCGATTGTGGCGCAGGAACTGGCTGTTTCTGGCGTAGGGACTCAAGAAGAGCCGCCTCGGCTTTTGCTCTTTGTTCTTCTTCAGCTTTTGCACGCTTTTGAGCGGCGGCGGCTTCTTTGGCCTTTTGCTCAGCAGCCTGCTTTTTAGCATCAGCCTGTCTGGCAGCTTCGGCTTCAGCGGCCTTCCGTTTGGCCTCTTCCTCAGCCTGACGAACGCGTTCAGCCTCTTCAGCCTTGCGCTGCGCCTCTTGCCTTGCCGCCTCAACGTCTGCCTGCTCCTTGGCTGCTTGGTCTTCAGCGACCTTTTGGGCTTTGGCCTCATTGGCAGCCTTTTCAGCAGCCTTCTCGGCGGCTAGGGCTTCCTTTTCCCTTGCAATCTGTTCCTCTTCGCGATGCTTGGCCCGCTCGCGATAAAGGCGCAGCAAACGCCGCATCCGGTCTTTCTCCAGAATATCGGCCTGCATGCGCTCCACGCGATCCACTTCCCGCTCAAAGGCCCGAATGGTCAGGTAGCCGGTAAAGGGCGCAACATCAACCACACGCTTTGGCGCTTCCATCGGGCCGGAAAAAGCCAGTCCGACCTCCGGCTGGGCTCCGGTCACAGCATCCTCCGCATCCGGCTCGACCTTGATCGACCAGTCCCCATCCAGCGTCTGGTTGGGCAAATCAATCACCAGATTGCCACGCGACTTCAGAATATCCGCATCTGCTTCGATGTTACTGGCGCGCAAGGCCCCTCCGGCAATGACAAAGGTTCCCTCCACGCTGGAAACCTCGGTGGAACCGGCATCCATATGGGAGATGAAAGCCTTCCTTATATCCTCATTGTCCAGCTCCATTCCGGCGTCGACCGCGCGAATGACCTGCGCAAAGGCCGATGGGTTGAGATAGTTGAGCGTCGCATCCTTGAGCGTAAAAGTCCCAGTACCGGAAAGGCCGGACACCAGCCCCGCCATGGAGCGTCCCTGGCTTTCAACATCGAGATTGACGTCAAATTGCCCGCGGGCCACCGAGCGCCCATCGCGCTCCCAGACAAGAGGCGCCAGCGCCGCATTGTCAATCCGGAGATGGGTTTTAAGAACCGCTTCCCCCTCGACATTGTTCAGATCCAGACCGCCGCTCACCTTACCGCCCTGCAACAGGGCTTTGAAATCGCGCACGGACAAGCCCCTATCCTGCCAGACCAGCGAAAAGGATGGCTGTTGGAAGATATAAGGCGCCGCCAGCTCAAGACTGCGCGCCTTTACAGAAAGATCCACCTTGATTGGCAGTTCATTCCCTGTGGTGACAGGTGCAATGAAGGCAAGATCCGGCCAGCTGCGATCAACGGCGGTCAGACGCCCAGCACCAAGAACTGTTTCCCCCAGCCAGATGCCATCCATGTCACCCAGTTCAATATCACCCTTGAGCAGGCGATCATTGACCCGAGGCGTCAGTCTAAGCGCCCCCGATACGGGCTGATCATTCCACTGCCCTTTTACTTGTGAAACGGCCAGCGCCTTGTCTTCAAGAGTTAGCCCTGCCTTGAGGGAAACCGGCAAGCTCTCACCCGGGTTGGTCAGAGAAATGCCCGCCGCCATCAAATAGGGGGCCAGATCATCGGTCTCGAATGCAACCTGCCCCTTGCTTGTCAGCCCTTCCCGGCTATCAGGGGGAAATTGCATCTTGCCTTCATAGCTCAAAGCACCATCGTCGGCCTTGAGCGAGCCGGTGAAGGCTGCTCCATTTGCCAAAGCACCCTTCAATTTTGCTGACACGGACAGTTTGGGTAAGTCGATGAGCCCATCTCCCAGCCCCATCAGGGATAGAAGCTTGCGTCCATCCGGATTATCCATGTCAACCGACAGATCCAGATCACCCTTGGCCCAGTCGGCCAACGCACCGTCCAATCCGCATTCAAGAGAAGCATTGCCGCCGCCGAGCGTGCCGTCAAGCTTGGCGCTTAGGCCCCGCTCAGCATTGCCGCCGGAAATGGAAAAAGAAAGATCTGCAGGCGACATCGCCCCCTGATGGCGTGCGAACCAGCTCGCAACAGGCTGATCAGGCACCAGCTGCTCAATAAGCGCTGAAAGCCCTTCCAGATCATCCGCGCTAATCTTGCCTTCGATCTTGCCATGCGGCGTACCGGACGAAAGATCCTGAAGAAAGCCGTGCGCCGATATGGTGGCACCGGCAAAATCATCAACACTCAGTTGATCGATTTCAACGCCGCCCTTTGCCAACCGCAGCTTGGCGCTCAGGCTATTGCCCTCAAAGGAACCGGACACCAGCTGATTGGTTTCAATATCAAGCGCGATATCCTGCAACGGCGCTCTGGAGCCTGTGGAATTGCGCAGCAGCAAAGAGCCAACGCCTATCACCGCATCAAGATTGATCCGCTCGGCATCAAGGTTGATGGACAGGGCATCACCCTTGCGTTCGTTCTCCGGCGCGCCAGCATACCAGTCTATATAGCCAGAGGCGCGGTCTCCCTCCATGGAGAGATCCAGATCGGACACCTGAATATGATCCGATTTGATCAACACTTGCCCGCTAAGATCAAAGGGTGTGAGCTGACCACTGGTTGGTGCATCATCAAGCCACCATTTGGAAAAGGCCAGTGGTTGATCTGAACGGATACGCGCTTGCCCTTCAAACCCGTTCCGTTTGCCGTTTTCGTCTTCCTGTCGGGAGAACAATCCTGAAAGTGAGACAATTGTCTGCCCCGGCAAATCCGCGGTCAGTTGATCAATCTTCCAGGCCGTACCAACCAGATCCGCATCCAGTTGCAAATTTCGGATCACACCGCCCCCAAGAATGACGCCGGGGACATCAAAGCCGATATGCCCCGGAATGCCGGGCAAAGGCATATCGATCAAAGAAGTGGCCAGTTTTTCGATGCCATCCTGCAGATTGATCGGCGCATTGGGCCCATTGCCCAGAGCCCGGTCAAAATCCAGTTGTCGCGATGAAACCACCACATCAAACCGCGGGGACGCGCCAAAATCAATGGTGCCAGCGCCGTTCAGCCGATAGGCATGATCCACCGGGCCATGGGAGAATTCAAATTTTGGCATGACCAGCGAGGAGGCCGTCAGATCGCTGTCTCCGCTAAGGGTCCATGGCGTCACCGAGCCTTCCAGCCCCTCGATCGCGTTGGTAATGCGGGTTGTGCCCACATAATGCAGCCGCTCGTCCGCCCCTTCCTGAACATTGCCATCCATAGCAAGAGACACTGCGAAATTAGCAGGCGTCAGAAGACTTTTGACCCGCAACCCGTCAGCACTTGCTGTGCCAGTTGAAAGCATCAACGAATAAGGCTTCCCGTCCATGCGGAAGGCAGCTTCGATCTTGTAGGGGCCAACCAAGGTCCGCGCTTCCAGCCCGCCGTTGAGCCCCGTCAGGCGTTTGCTGCGTCCCGAGCTTCTGTCGAGAAAATCAACCCGGCCATTTTCAATCCGCACATCATTGAGGCGGATTTTCTCCATATCCAGATCCCAGAGCTTGCCGCCATCCTGACGCCAGTCAAACCGGCCCTGTTCATCCAACTCCAGCTTGAGAGAAGGATTTTTCAGGGTCATGTCGACAACTTCGATCTTGCCCTGAACAAGGGGAAACAGCTCTACTCCGACATCGAATGCATCAACAGTCAAAATGGGGTTCTGCTCATCCGGCCCCACATGCACACTTTCAAAATGGAGACGGGGCATGGGGAGAATTTGCATGTCAGCAGCGCCCAGAACATGCACAGGCTGCCCCAGCGCCATCGTCGCTTCGCGTTCGAAAGCGGCACGATAGGATGTCCAGTCAACAAACAGTGGCCCGACCAGCGCGATGACGAGCGCCAGCAGAATGGACCCACCAATCGTAAAATACAGACTATTCAGGACCCTGCCCCCCTGGAAACAAACGCACAAAGACCGGATCAAACAATCTCACAGAAGTGAAGCCCTCCGGGGCCCCTTTCGGCATTTGGAAATCACAAAAATATGCTTTGCAATATAACCGTTCACTCACACGAGACCCAACCGATCAGACCGGAAACGCCAAGCTGAAAAGCATGGATGCATACCGTCCCGCCGATTTTATGACCCGACCCTTCATTCCGTTGGTAAGTCTTAAAAATTCCTTACTCCCAAATAGCACTTGCACTGCCATCTGAAAAGGACAAACCAGATGAACAAGCATTGATAAGACAAAAGAAATTCTACATCAAAGTGCCCATCCTGCCCGATCTAGCCATGCTCAGGCAATATCTTGCCCGGATTCATGATATTTTTCGGATCGAACGCTTCCTTGATCGCAATCATATAGCTTAGGGCGGGCCCGAATTCCTGAGCCATATATTTTATCTTGCCCTGCCCCACGCCATGTTCACCGGTGCAAGTGCCGCCCATGGCGATGGCGCGCTCGGCGAGTCGCCCAAGAAAAGCATCAGCGGCAGCATGCTCGTCCGGATTTTCCGGATCAAGCAACAGCTGCACATGAAAGTTACCATCGCCAACATGGCCCACAATCGGCGCCAGAAATCCGGTTGCCTCGATATCTTTTTGGGTTTCTCTCACACATTCAGCAAGCTGGGAGATCGGAACGCAGGCATCACTCGATATGCTCTTGGCGCCGGGCCTCAAAGAGAAGGTTGCCCAATAGGCTTCATGCCGGGCCGACCACAAGCGGGTGCGGTCTTCCGGTTTCGTTGCCCATTCAAAATCGGAACCGCCGAACTCCTCGATGATATCGGCAAACAGCTCGGCCTGCTCTGCAACGCCGCTATCCGTGCCGTGAAACTCCACAAGCAGGGTCGGACGTTCTTCCAGCCCCAGTTTCGAGTGAAGATTGACGGCTTTGACCTGCAGACTATCGAGCAATTCGATGCGCGCCACCGGAATACCGCACTGAATGGTCATGATCACGGCGTTGCACGCGCTTTCCAGATCGGGAAAGCCGCAAATGCCCCCCGATATGGCCTGCGGAATGCCGGAAAGCTTCAGGGACACCTCGGTGATGATACCCAAGGTGCCTTCAGAGCCGACCAGAAGGCGCGTCAAATCGTAGCCTGCCGAGCTTTTCTTGGCCTTGCTCGCTGTCTCGATGATGGTACCATCAGCCATGACCGCTTTGAGAGACAGCACATTGTCCTTCATGGTGCCATAGCGCACAGCGTTGGTGCCCGATGCCCGCGTCGCAGCCATACCGCCCAGGGTAGCATCCGCACCCGGATCGATGGGGAAGAACAGGCCCGTATCGCGCAAATAATCATTGAGTTGCTTGCGGGTTACCCCGGCCTGAACCGTGCAGTTAAGATCTTCCGCGCAGACTTCCAGAATGGCATTCATACCGGAAAGATCCACCGAAATACCGCCATAAGGAGCATTCAGTTGCCCCTCAAGAGAAGAACCCGAGCCAAAGGCGATCACCGGCACACTATGCTCATTGCAGAGAGCGACGATCTTGGAGACGTCTTCTGTGCTCTGGGCGAAGACAACTCCGTCCGGCATTTCGTTCTGCAAACCTGTTGTGGTGTGGGCATGTTGCTCACGCAGGGCTTTCCCCATCGTGAACCGTTCGCCAAACTGCTCTGCAAGATGCGAACAGACCAGACGGATGGCCTCCTCATTTTTGGGATGCTTGAAATGGGGTTGAACGGCAGAAGGCATGAGATACTCCGGATCGGTTGCTTTAGTCTTTTTGCCTCAATAACGCACACTCACGCATAAATTGCCAGACCGGGCCCATGAATTCACACAGCCAGACCGCACCTTCCAAGGGCAACCGCAACTGCTGTGCGACAATGATCTTGAGAATTTTCAAGAATTGTATCGGATCGTGACTTGAAATCCGGCCCAATCACCCTATGCATAGCTCCTCTTTCGATTCCGCTCTTCTGCCCCCTTTTCACGAATGTTATGAGATTGGTATTCCAGCGAAAATTTTATTTTCGCTGGAGTCTTTATGCGTTGATCAGCGCTCATAATCCTTCGAATACGCGACGAAAGCTCAAGTGATACGTGGTCACTCTCGGTTGACCCACTTGTGCCCTTTGCTATTGTTGGACCCTTGAAGCCGGTTTTTGCTTTGCAAGAGGCAAAATCGGAATGAAAATTCGCTTCTTTTCGCATTTCAGACACTCATTTCCACGAGCAGAACCAAAAAGCCAGCCAAGAACCATGAATAACCGATTTCACCTGCATCTTCCGCATGGCAAGCGTGTCAGAGCCCAACGCATGATCTGGCAAAGACGGATCATTTTCGGATTGGGCGGTATTATGGTTGGCCTCGCCGCAGTGGTCTTGGCCATGGGCGCCGATGCCAGCCAGGGTCTGTATCGTCAGCTTATCAAAGCCTATCCTTATGCGGGCCTTTTCGTAACCCCGCTCGGATTTGGCGTCATCGTCTGGGCCACCAACCGCTATTTCCCCGGCACGCAAGGCTCGGGTATTCCGCAGGCCATTGCAGCCCGTCGCCTCAAACGCCCCACAAGCCGCGCGCGCCTCGTCGGCATCCGCTCGGCAGTGGGCAAGGTCATCATGACATTGCTCGGCCTGATGATCGGTGCCTCGACCGGTCGCGAGGGCCCCACCGTACAGGTTGGCGCCGCGGTCATGTTCCTTACAGGGCGCATCGCCCCCAAACGACAGGTCGGCCTTATCCTTGCCGGTGCAGCGGCTGGTATCGCCGGTGCGTTCAATACTCCTCTGGCAGGAATCGTCTTTGCCATTGAGGAAATGAGCCGCTCTTTCGAGATGCGCACCAGTGGTATGATTCTGGGTACAGTCATTCTCGCCGGTCTTACCTCGATGGCGGTTTTCGGCAACTACACCTATTTCGGCACCTCCCACGACCTTTTGCAATTCGGCTGGGGCTGGATTGCAGTGCCCATCGTTGGCGTAATTGGTGGACTGGCCGGTGGTTTCTTCTCCAAGATTCTGGTGCTGTTTACCTATGGCCTGCCCGGCACCGTTGGCAGAATAATCAAGGCCCATCCGGTTCCTTTTGCCATCCTGTGCGGCCTTTTGGTTGCGCTTGCCGGTCTTTACACGGATGGGGCCGTCAACGGCTCGGGCTATGAAGCGGCACGGGATGTCCTGCATAGCGAAGCGGATTTGCGCCTTGAATATGCACCGCTCAAACTGCTGGCGACCATTGCCTCATCGATCAGCGGCCTGCCGGGTGGCATTTTCTCCCCATCCCTTTCGGTTGGGGCCGGTCTTGGGGCAGACCTTGCAGGCTTCTTCCCCAAGGTTCCCGTCGGGGCCATCGTGCTTTTGGGCATGGTGTCCTACTTCACCGGCGTTGTGCAGGCCCCCATCACCTCATTCGTCATCGTCATGGAAATGACCGATAACCACCAGATGATGCTGCCGCTCATGGCTTGCGCCATCATCGCCAATGCCGCCTCCAAGGTCTTCTGCAAGGAAGGTGTCTATCACCTGCAATCGGGAAAATTCTACGATTTTGCCCGCCATCGCGATTCGGAACAATCTCCGCCTTCAGCAAAGAGCTAGCGCCAGCAAGCGCCTCAAAAGCGCGCACATCAGGCAGAAAATCCCAAAAGCCGCCTTTCAGGGCGGCTTTTTGCGCTCCCCCTTATCCTGCCGAAGGTTCGGCTTGACCTTTGCGGCAAAAGTTTCAAAGCTTTGCAGTGGAGACTGGGTGAAAAACCGGCAATTGGGTTCCTCACCTTTCAAAGCGGCTCAGTGATGAGAGTTTGCCGATCATGATCCGGACGAACCCGATCAAACTGATACGAAGCTGGATAGAACCGAACTGGTCGATATATCTATCGACACAGCAGCCCAAACTTTGGTTTTTTTCTATCCTGATCGGCTTTCTGGTTTCTCTGGCCGCCATATTGTTTCGGCTCGGCATCGGGGGAGTGCAGTGGTTCTGGCTGGGCACCGGCGGGGAAAATATCATCTCGGCCATTCGAGCCGCCCCGCCCTGGCTTGTGGTCGCCGCCCCCACGCTTGGCGGCGTCTTTGTTGGTGCATTCTTGCAATATATCCATCCCATCAAGCGCGCAGAAGGCGTGGCCGATGTCATAGAGGCGCGAGCCCGAGGCGGCAGAGGCTTGCGTTTCTGGCAAGCACTGGATAGCGCGGCGGTAACCATCATATCCCTTGGCGCAGGCGCCAGCGCCGGTCGCGAAGGGCCCATCGTGCATCTGGGAGCCAGTCTTGCCAGATCCCTTGGCCGCAAGCTCACGATACCGGCGGCCGCTCAAAGAGTGCTGCTCGCCTGCGGGGTCGCCAGCGCGGTCTCGGCCTCCTTCAATGCGCCCATTGCCGGAGTGCTTTTCGCCCATGAGGTCATTCTGGGCCACTACGCGGTCTCCGCCTTCGTTCCCATCGCTCTGGCGTCGGCAGTGGGCACCACCTTCTCGCGCCTCTTCTTCGGTGACGTCGCATCCTTCATAATCCCCGATTACCAGATCACCACCTACTGGGAGCTGCCCTCCTTTGCCCTCTTGGGTATCGTCTGCGCCATCGTTGCTGTCTTGTTCCAAACCTCGCTGCTCGGAACAGACTGGATTGCACGCCACATCAAAATGCCTCTTATCTATCGCCCGATCATCGGCGGTTTTCTTGTCGGTCTCATTGCTCTGGCCTACCCGGAGGTGCTCGGCGTTGGCTATGAGGCGACAGACCTTGCACTCAAGCAGCAACTTCCCCTGACGATGCTGCTCTCGCTTATTGCCGCCAAGGCATTGGCAACGTCCATCACGCTGGCATCCCGCTTTGGCGGTGGTATTTTCTCGCCGTCCCTCTATATCGGAGCCATGGTAGGAGGCACTTTCGGCCTCATAGCCCAACCCTTGCTGCCAGAAATCGCCTCAACCCATGGCCTTTACGCACTGCTGGGTATGGGAGCGGTTGCCTCCGCCATGCTTGGAGCCCCCATATCGACAACCATGATCGTCTTCGAACTGACCGGCGGCTATGCCCTTTCAATTGCTCTGTTGGTGACGGTTTCCATCTCGAATGGTCTTGCCGTGGCACTCAGCGGGCGCTCCTATTTCCATTGGCAACTGGGTATGCGCGGCATCTTCCTGCATGAAGGGTCCCATCGCTACATCGTAAAAAACACCACCATATCAGATTTTTACACCCCGCTGGCAGCAGACACCCCCATCGAAGACACAGTGCTTGACCACACCATGGAGCCGATCAGGCTGCTTGACACACTGGAACTGGCGCTCAAGAAATTTGACGACAATGGCGGCAGCAATCTTGCTGTACTTGATCCGGAAAAGCCCGGCCGTATTCTGGGCTGGGCGCGTCAGGTCGATGCCCTTCGCTATTTCAACGCTGTATTGATCAACACACAGGTCGAGGAGCATCGCTAGAGCTTCATGGCATTTCAATTGCTTGCTTCGCGCAAGAGGGCCGAAGACAGGCACCGGGAGCGAAAAGATCGCCCATAATGGCAAATTTGCCCCTGACAAACCACATTTGTTGCTATAATGTTCTTGTTTGGATTCGATGCATGGATCCCTTCTTGCGCTTTTGTCCTTTGCAAACCAGCAGCAAGGCCATTAAACACAATCCAAACCTATAGCTATTCTCGCAATATCCGAGCCGGTCTTAGATAAGAGTAGCCTTTGAACCAATGCATGAAAGCGCGTGCCGATCAAAATCATCGCCCCACGCACCCAAAACCAAACACAGTTGGACCCGATAGCCTCAATGTCTGATCTTTTTGCACCATCGCCAATCTCTCCGCCCAACGAGATGCAGGAGGAAGATCAGGAAGGCATACGCGCCAAGCTCGCCCGCATGCGCCCCACGCCTTATCTGGAAGGGCTCAACCCCGAGCAGCGCGAAGCGGTGGAAAGTCTCGATGGCCCACTGCTGGTACTGGCAGGTGCAGGCACTGGCAAAACCCGCGTGTTGACCACCCGCATCGGCCATATTCTGGCCACGCGTCTGGCCACGCCATGGCAGATCCTGTCGGTGACCTTCACCAACAAGGCGGCCCGCGAGATGAAGGAACGCATCGGTTCTCTGATCGGCGGATCAGTGGAAGGCATGCAGTGGCTGGGCACATTCCATTCTATCGGCGTGAAAATCCTGCGCCGCCATGCCGAACTTGTCGGCCTCAAATCCAATTTTACGATCCTTGATGCCGACGATCAGCTCCGCCTGCTCAAACAGCTTATTCAGGCCAATGCCATCGAAGAAAAGCGCTGGCCCGCGCGCCAGTTGGCAACCCTCATTGATAGCTGGAAGAACCGAGGCCTTTCCCCCGATCAGGTGCCACAGGATGAAGCCTTTCTGTTTGCACAAGGCAAGGGCATCGCGCTTTACAAGGCCTATCAGGAACGCCTGAAAATTCTCAATGCCTGCGATTTTGGCGATCTGCTGCTTGAATGCATCCGCCTGTTCCGCGAAAATCCGGACGTGCTGGCGACCTATCATCAGAAATTCCGCTATATTCTGGTGGACGAGTATCAGGACACCAACGTGGCGCAATATCTCTGGCTGCGCCTGCTGGCCCAATCGAGCCACAATATTTGCTGCGTGGGCGATGATGACCAGTCGATCTATGGCTGGCGTGGCGCCGAAGTGGACAATATCCTGCGCTTTGAAGAAGATTTCCCCGGAGCCAAGGTCATCCGCCTTGAGCGCAACTACCGATCCACGGCCCATATTCTGGCCGCAGCCTCCCATCTCATTACCTATAATGCCGGACGACTGGGCAAAACCCTGCATCCGCAAATCAAGGATGATGAAGCCGAAAAGGTCACCGTTGCTTCCATCTGGGATTCAGAAGAGGAAGCCCGCACCATCGGCGACCAGATCGAATCCTACCAGCGCAACGGGCATGAGCTCAACGACATGGCCATATTGGTGCGTGCCTCCTTCCAGATGCGCGAGTTTGAAGATCGCTTCATCACCATGGGGCTGAATTATCGCGTCATCGGCGGCCCACGCTTCTATGAACGCGCAGAAATCCGTGATGCGCTCGCCTATTTCCGCGCCATGGTCCAGCCTGCCGACGATCTGGCGTTCGAACGCATAGTCAACACACCGCGCCGCGGTCTGGGCAATGCGACTGTCCAACAGATCCACAATCTGGCACGCGCCGAGGAAATTCCGCTTATGGAAGCGGCAACCGAGCTTGTCGATTCTGAGGAGCTGAAGCCGAAACCGCGCAATTCGCTAAAAAGCCTCTTGGGACAGTTCAATCACTGGCGCACCATGCTGGCCACAATGAAGCATACCGAGCTGGCCGAGATCATCCTTGATGAATCCGGCTATACGGAAATGTGGCAGAAGGACAAGTCACCGGATGCTCCGGGTCGTCTTGAAAACCTCAAGGAATTGGTCCGCTCCATGGAGGAGTTCGATTCCCTGCCCAGCTTCCTTGAGCATATCGCGCTGGTCATGGATCGGGATTCTGCCGAAACCAACGACGCGGTTTCAATCATGACGTTGCATTCAGCCAAGGGGCTGGAGTTTGACACGGTGTTCCTGCCCGGTTGGGAAGAAGGCTTGTTCCCCCATCAGCGCGCTCTGGATGAATCCGGCACCAAAGGGCTGGAGGAAGAACGCCGCCTTGCCTATGTGGGCATCACACGCGCCAAGAAACGGGCCAAGATCTATGTCGCCTCAAATAGGCGCATTCATGGCCTCTGGCAAAATTCCATTCCTTCGCGATTCCTCGATGAGCTTCCTCCCAAGCATGTAGAGATCGAAGAGAGCCAGTCCACTTATGGCGGCTATGGCGCCTCCGGTGTCGGCGGCTCCGTCTATGGCAAGAGCCGGTTTGATACATCCGATCCCTTCGAGAATAGCTATGACACGCCGGGCTGGAAGCGCGCGCAGGCCAACAAGGCCAGCAGGGGTAAATCATCCACGCCCAAGGCGAAACGGGCCACCACCACAATTGAAGGCGAACTGGTCGCAAAGAGCATTTCCGATGGCCCTTCCAAATTTTCCGTTGGCGAACGTGTGTTCCATCTCAAATTCGGCTATGGAGAGATCAAATCCGTCGAGGGCAACAAGCTAACGATCCAGTTCCAGACTGGTCAAAAACGTGTCCTCGACGGCTTCGTGGAAAAACATTGAGCCTTCCGGCTTGCCTTTGCTGTTGCGAAGGTCTATCGACGGTCCAGATCAGCATTATATGAGGAAACAATGGCCCACTATCTTTATGCCGAAGGCTCTGCAAAAGACATTCAGGCTGCCGCCAAGCATCTGGAAATCATCTTCGAAGAGGACGGCTTTGCCATCTCGAATTTCGAAATTGATGAGGATAATGGCGTCTGGGCCCTCTCCCTTTATCCCTCCGAAGAAGCAATCGAGGAAGCCCGGGAAAAAACCATCTCAGAGCTTGCCGCTCTTGATATCTCTCTTGATCTCTCCGTTGAGGATCTGGGCGAGGTTGACTGGGTATCGAAAAGCCTTGAAGGCCTCGTACCGGTAGAAGCGGGCCGTTTCATCATTCACGGGTCCCACGACAAGGGCATGGATACCCATGGACGCATTCCGGTTCAGATCAATGCCGGACAGGCTTTCGGCACCGGCCATCACGGCACCACAGCAGGCTGCCTGAAAGTGCTCAGCGACGAGCTGCGCCGTGCGCATCCTCTGCGCATTCTGGACTTGGGCACCGGCTCAGCCGTTCTGGCCATCGGACTTGCCAAGATGCTGAAGCAGGAAATCGTGGCGACAGATATTGATCCGGTCTCGATTGAAACAGCCCGGGACAATATCCGGATCAACGAGGTGCATCCCTTTGTCACGACGGCCGTTGCCGCTGGCTTCAGCCATCCGGTTTTCAAGGAAAAAGGGCCATTTGACCTGATCGTCGCCAACATCCTGGCGGGGCCGCTGTGCAAAATGGCGCCAGATCTGGCAAACAATCTTGCACTTGGCGGACGTGTCATCCTCTCCGGTCTGTTGACGCATCAGCGCGCACGGGTTCTTGCAGCCTATCGCTTGCAAGGCTTCCGGCACATCAGAACAGTCAAAGAAGATGGTTGGCTTGTTCTGGTCCTCGAACGATAAGCAGAGATCCTTCAGGATCGACCAGATAGTCTGCTTTATTGCATCTGAAAGCCGCTTTCCGGGCATTCACCCGGATATTCCCCTCAGAGCAAGGCATATATAGGCCCGATGCCTTATATATGCGGATATACCCTTGAGCTTCCCATAAGGGAAGTTCAAGGATCTTACTTGTCGTTGTCGTCGCGAGCAGATACAGAATCTTCAAAATCGTTGGAATAGAGAGCGAGGTAAGAACGCGCTTCAGCTTGACGAGCTGCGATCATGCGTTCAAAAGCGTTGCTAAGAATGGACATTTGCTTTTCCTTTTCGATCATCGGCCAAATTTTTGACCGCTTCCTTATACCAAAGTTATATATCAAGCTTTGACGCAAACAAAAACAGACAGTTTCTCAAGTCAGTTACCACAATTATGCATAGCAATTGAACTAGCTATGTCATTCAGATTTGCGAAACTTTAGCGGCCCACCTGCCTGCTCCAAATAGGCCATGCACAAATAAAAAAAGCGAGCCGAGGCCCGCTTGTTTTCGTGGAGTTTGTTTTTGGACGGCTTTGCTCCTCCCGTCCATACGTCTCTCCGGATGACTGCCTGATCGGCAATTTGTCTTTACGCTTTGATCATCCAGAAAGTCTCGCGGCGATTAGCCACGAGGATCGTTGGTCATGTCGATGATAGAGTCGAGGCCACGATCGGACATATATTCGTCAACAAAACGCTGAGCCTGCTCTTCACGAGCCGTGATAACTTTTTCAAGAGCGCGGTTAAAGAAGTTCATGATAAATACCTTTCTTCTGTATGGTGATTGGTTATTTTCCTTACACG
Source organism: uncultured Cohaesibacter sp. (assembly GCF_963676485.1). Lineage (NCBI taxonomy): Bacteria > Pseudomonadati > Pseudomonadota > Alphaproteobacteria > Hyphomicrobiales > Cohaesibacteraceae > Cohaesibacter > uncultured Cohaesibacter sp. The sequence goes on along the minus strand of NZ_OY781114.1, from coordinate 3,372,038 downwards.
ATGGAATATGGGGCATCCCCCTCCATTCAAAAAGGCCCAATAACTCAAAACAGAGATGCAAAATACGCATAGCGGAAAATTGAGCTACGCCATTTTCGCAAATATTCAAATTTTATGCATCATAAAGCCCTATATTTTGCTTCCCCCACAGCCCTTGCCTGACCAACGGAAATTTGGCACTGTAAACGGGTCATATGCTTGCTCGCACATAGAGCAAATATCAAGCCTCAAAGCCCTGCCCTCTCAGGAATAAATATATGTTTCAAGAATTTAGCGACACGGCAAACCCGGAACAGGGACGCCTTCGCATTCCCCTTTTGCGGGATCACTTAAAGACACTGGGCCTTGATGGCTTCATCATGTCCCGCGCAGACGAGTTCGGCGGGGAGGACATGGCCCCTTATGCGGAGCGTCTTGCATGGCTCACCGGCTTTACCGGCTCTGCTGGTAGTGCCGTGATCCTTGAAGAAACCGCCGCCATCTTTGTCGATGGGCGTTATACGCTGCAAGTGCAAGATCAGGTGGATACCCAGTTGCTGACACCTGTGGCACTTCTGACAAAGTCGGTCGCACAATGGCTATCCGAAACGCTGAAAGGCGGAGAAACCATCGGTTTTGACCCTTGGCTCTACACACAAAGCGCAGTCGATCGCTTTCGCAAAATATGCGAAGAAAAGGGGGCAACCCTCGTTGCCTGCCAAAGCAACCCGGTGGATGCGATATGGACCGATCACCCGAGCCGCCCGCAAAATCCGATTGTCCCACACCCCATGACGCTGGCTGGCCAAACCTCTCAAGACAAGCTTGGCAAGATCGCCAAAAGCTTTGCTACCAGGGCCCAGGCCACCTTTATCACGCAAGGTGATAGCATCGCATGGTTGTTCAATATCCGCGGCAGCGACGTTGCGCGCGCCCCCCTGCCCCTTGCCTTTGCTATCGTATGCGCGGATGGCTCCGCCTATCTCTTTACGGACCTTGCCAAGCTGCCTGAAGAAACCCGCGCCCATTTGCCCGAGCAGGTCACCGTCGCGCCATTTGAAGATCTGCCCGCTACAATCGCCTCTCTCTCTGGTCCTGACAAAGGCTGGATGCTGGATGAAACCATCGTTCCCTATGCAATCAAGACCATGATCGAGGAAAAAGCTTCGCCCATCATCAAAGCTGCCGACCCATGTCTTAAGCCCAAGGCTGTCAAGAATACGGCCGAGCTGGAAGGCATGAGCAAGGCGCATCATCGTGATGGTCTGGCCATGTGCCAGTTCCTGCACTGGCTGGACACCATGGCTCCGACCGATACACTCGATGAAATCGCCGCCACGAAAGCTCTGGAAGAGTTCCGGGCTGCCACAGGCTGTCTCAAGGACATCTCCTTTGACACAATCGCGGGAGCGGGCCCCAACGGGGCAATCGTGCATTATCGGGTAACAGAAGCGACCAATCGCAAATTCGACCAGAATTCTCTCTTTCTCATCGATTCCGGCGGGCAATATCCAGATGGCACGACGGATATCACCCGCACAATCGCCATCGGCACGCCAGATGCTGAAATGAAGGACCGCTTTACCCGTGTCCTCAAAGGCATGATTGCCCTGACGCTGGCCCGCTTCCCTTCCAACACCAAGGGTATCCAGCTGGACACATTGGCCCGCCAACCTCTCTGGGAGGTCGGGCTGGATTATGCCCATGGCACAGGCCATGGCGTCGGCTCCTATCTCTGTTGCCACGAGGGGCCGCAAAGCATCTCCAAACGCGGTGGCGCGGCGCTCGAAGAGGGCAACGTGCTCTCCAACGAACCGGGCTACTACAAAACAGGAGCATGGGGCATCCGGATTGAAAATCTGATCACCGTCACCAAGGCAGAAGATCTTGCGGGTGGAGAACTCCCCATGCTTGGCTTTGAAACCCTGACACTCTGCCCCATTGATCAGCGGCTGATTGATGTTTCCCTGCTCAACGAAAGGGAAATCGGATGGCTTAATGATTATCACGAGCAGGTGTTTGCAGAACTGTCCGCCGAATTGCCCGAAGATGTGCGCGCATGGCTGGCGCAGGCCACCAAGCCGATCCACGCCTCCTAAGACGCACGATCTGGTTTATTCCGGATAAGAAGCATAGCAAAAAGGCCGGCCTCTTGATCAAGAGGCTGGCCTTTTTGTATCATCAACAGAGGTCTTTCATTCATCCTGACCAGCAAACTGTCTAGCCCCCGATATGGGCGATCCATTCATCTTCTGTCATGATGGTTATCTCAAGCTCCTGAGCCTTCTTGAGCTTGGAGCCTGCGCCAGGACCTGCCACCAGAATATCGGTCTTTTTGGAAACCGAGCCGGACACCTTGGCGCCAAGGCTTTCGGCCTGGTTTTTCGCTTCCGAACGGGAAAGCCGCTCAAGACTGCCGGTAAAGACCACAGTCTTTCCAGAGACCGAGCTGTCGGTCTGTACGGCTTCAGCTTCCTGCGGCGTCACTTCTTGCAAAAGGGCATCAATGACCTCTTCATTGTGCGCCTCGTTGAAAAACTCCACAATGCTCCGCGCCACGATGGCTCCGATCCCGTCGATCCCCAGCAGATCCTGCCACGCATCACTGTCAGCATCACCAGCGGCCTTCATGGCCTCTCTCAGAGCTGCGAAGCTGCCATAGTGGCGTCCCAACAGCTTGGCCGTCGTCTCGCCCACATGACGAATACCCAGCGCAAAAATGAAGCGATGCAATTCCACATCGCGCCGTTCATCAATGGCAGCAAACAGATTGCGTGCCGAGGTCGGCCCCCAGCCATCCATATCACGCAACCGCTCGCCCCGGCTCTTTTGTTCATCCCTCTCACGCAGATGAAAGATATCAGCAGCGTTGTGTATCATGCCTTGCTCAAAGAAAGCCGTGACCTGCTTTTCGCCCAATCCGTCAATATCCATGGCATTGCGCGAGACGAAATGCTTGAGCTGCTCCACCGCCTGCGCCCGGCAGACAAGTCCGCCTGTACAACGGCGGATGGCATCCAGCTCTCCATTTTCCTTTTTGTCTCGTACGGCATGCGAACCACAAACAGGACAGACAGTCGGGAAGACATAGACCTCCCCGCGCTCCTCATTCTCATCCAGCACAGGCCCGAGAATCTGGGGGATGACATCCCCAGCCCGCTGCACAGTGACCAGTTCGCCCAAGCGCACATCCTTGCGAACGATCTCGTCTTCGTTATGCAATGTTGCGTTGGAGACCACAACGCCGCCCACGGTTACCGGTTCCAACTTGGCAACTGGCGTCAGAGCGCCGGTGCGGCCCACCTGAATATCGATTTCCAGCAAACGCGTGATGGCCTTCTCGGCGGGAAATTTATGGGCAATGGCCCAGCGTGGCGCGCGCGACACAAAGCCCAGCCGCCCTTGCAGATCGAGCCGGTCAACCTTATAGACCACCCCGTCGATATCATAATCCAGAGCGGAGCGCTGTGCTTCAATGGCGTGATAATGCTCAATAAGGCCTTCGATGCTATCATGCCGCTGCATCAACGGATTGACCGTAAAGCCCCATGAACCGATCCGCTGAACGGCCTCATATTGAGTTTCGGCCAGCGGCTCGCTCACTTCTCCCCATGCATAGGCAAAGAAGGCCAGATTGCGCGAGCGTGTAATCTCAGCGTCGAGCTGACGTAAGGAACCGGCCGCAGCATTGCGCGGGTTGGCAAAGGTCTTGCCGCCGCTTTCGGCCTGTCGCGCATTCAGCGCCAGAAATTCCGAACGCGGGAAATAGACCTCGCCTCTCACTTCCACCACATCCGGGATGTCATCGCCTTTGAGGTGGTTGGGTATGGAAGCGATGGTCTTGATATTGGCTGTGATGTCTTCCCCCACGGTGCCATCGCCACGGGTGACGCCATAGACCAATGCGCCATTTTCATAGCGGATCGACGCCGAGAGCCCGTCAATCTTGGGCTCTGCGGTAATCGACAGAGCATCATTGCGCCCAAGCCCGAGAAAACGCCGGACACGCGCACCAAACTCGGAAACATCCTCATCGCTGAAAGCATTATCCAGCGACAGCATCGGCACCACATGGGTGATCTTTGAAAATTTTTCCGAAGGAGCCGCCCCGACCCGAAAGGTCGGGCTGTCTTCACGGCGCAGAGTGGGGAAGCGCAGCTCAAGTGCGCTGTTGCGCCTGCGCAGAGCATCATATTGCCCATCGGACAGAACGGGAGCGTCTTCGCGATGGTAAAGCCTGTCGGCCTCCGCAATTTCTTCGGCGAGATAGGTAAGCTCTGCCTTCGCCTCGTCGGCCTCCAATTGATCAACCGGCTTCTCGCGCAAGCTATTCCGATCCACGCCCTATGCTCCTGTTGTCTTGCCAGAAATAAGATGCCGGGCCGCAGCCCGCGCCTCATCTGATATCACTTCGCCAGCCAGCATGCGGGCGATCTCTTCTTCCCGATGGTCGCCATCAATCACAGTCACACCCGTTGCCACGCGATCCTCGCCTTTGACGGCATTTTTAGCAATCCGCATATGGGCATTGGCACGGGAAGCCACCTGCGGCGCATGCGTCACCGAGAGCACCTGAACATTCTCCGCCAGCCGCGCGAGGCGTCGCCCGATGGCATCCGCCACCGCGCCACCAACGCCGGTGTCGATTTCGTCAAAGACCAGCGTAGGCGCCGAGCCCTTGTCTGCCATAGCCACCTTCAGCGCCAACAGAAAACGCGACAGCTCACCGCCTGAAGCAACCTTCATCATCGGGCCGGGATGTGTTCCCGGGTTGGTCTGCACCCAGAATTCGATCTGGTCGATGCCCTCTTCGCTGCGTGCTTCGGCGTCACTTGCCTGATTCACCAGGAATTGCGCAGTTTCAAGCTTCAGGGAGGGCAGTTCGGCCATGACCTTCTTGATAAGATCCTTGGCAACCTTGGCCCGCTTGCGGCTTAGAGCCTCTGCTGCCTTGTCATAAGCAACCTTGGTTTCAGAAGCCGCCGCGTGCAATGCCACGAGCCTCTCTTCGCCATGATCCAGCGCATCCAGTTCAGAGCGCATCCGCTCAAGCAGCCCCACCAATTCGTCACCAGTGACCTTGTGCTTGCGGCAAAGGGCGCGCAGAGCAAACAGCCGCTCCTCGATCTGTTCCAGCTCGCGGGGATCAAAATCCGTCTGGCGCTGCGCCTCTTCAAGGCTGCTGCGCGCATCTTCCAGTTCATTGAGAGCGATATTCAGATGAGACAATGTAGGCTCGAGCAATCCCGGCATCTGCTCGGTTTTGCGCTCCAGCCTGCGCATCATGCTGGCGAGCGATGGGATTGGCGAGCCGTTCCCGTCGAGAACCTCATAGGCCTCTTTCAGATCCGTGGCGATCTTTTCCGATTGCATCATGGTGGTGCGTCTGGCGGCCAGGTCTTCCTCTTCGCCTGCAATAGGGTTGAACGCACCAAGCTCTTCGACAGAAGCGGTTAAATAGTCAGCTTCTTTGCGGGCTTCCTCAATCTTCTTTTCCAGCGCGGCCAGATCCCGCTCGGCCTTGCGCCAAGCCTGATAGCGCTTTCGCACGCCCTCAAGCTCGCTCTGCAAGCCCCCGAAGGCATCCAGAAGCACCCGATGTTCGGATGCATCCACCAGCGCCCTATCATCATGCTGACCATGAATTTCAACAAGCCCTTCACCGACCCTGCGCAGCATACCAGCGCTTACAGGCTGATCATTCACATAAGCCCGCGTCCGTCCATCAGCATTCTGAACACGTCTGAGGATGAGATCCCCATCATGGTCAAGGCCTTGTTCTTCCAGAAAAGCAAAAACCGGATGGCTGGGCGCAATGTCGAACATGGCGACAATCTGCCCCTGCTTTTGACCGGCGCGCACCAAACCGCCATCGCCACGCCCACCAAGGGCAAGTGACAGGGAATCCAGCAGAATCGACTTCCCTGCGCCGGTCTCACCGGTCAAAACGGTCATGCCGTCGCCGAATTCAAGATCCAGACGATCAATCAAAACTATATCGCGAATTGAAAGCGAGGCGAGCATGGTTTCCTCATAAGAGCAGACAGCATCAGGCAATCGCAAAGCTGACTCGATTTGCGCGCCATGCTATGCCAACTGCCTCATCAAAAGCAATCGGGCAATGCATGGTTAGCATGAACAAAACATGATCATTTCAACAGGTATATAGGAATAGAGGCTGAAAATGCCAGCCCCTAGCCCAGAATTCGGGCCATCCAGGAACCTTTGTTGATTTCAGGCTCATAGCCACCCTTGTTCAGCATGCTGTAGGCCATCTTGTACCACTTGCTATCTGGATAGTTATGCCCCAGAACGGCAACAGCGGTTTGGGCCTCATGGGTAATGCCAAGAGCAAGATAGGCTTCAGCCAGACGCATCAGGGCTTCTTCCACCTGACGGGTTGTCTGATAGTCCGTCACAACAACCTTGAATCGATTGATGGCAGCGATATATTCCTTGCGCTCGAGATAATAGCGCCCAACCTGCATTTCCTTGCCAGCCAACTGATCCATCGTCACGCGGATTTTGCGGCGTGCATCACTGGTATATTCAGAATCAGGATAATTCTGAACCAGCTCGTTCATCGCCTGCAGCGCCTTTTTGGTTGTGTCCTGATCGCGGGTCACGTCCGGAATCTGGTTGAAATAGGACTGTCCAATCAGATAGTAGGCATAAGGCACATCTTCGTCGCCCGGAAACAGCGTGATAAAGCGCTTCGCCGCAGAAATACACTCGGTATATTGCCCGCTTTTATAATGGGTATAGGCATTCAGGATCATCGAGCGGCGAGCATAGTTTGAATAGGGGTGCTGCCGGTCCAGCTCGTCAAATTTCTGTTTGGCTTCCTTGCGATCGCCATTTTCCATCGCAAGAAGCCCTTCCGCATAGAGTTTCTCTGCAGGAACTTCCTCAAAGGCCAGATCCGATGGATCTTTGCTGGCGCATGCGCCCAAACCGGACAATGCAATGAGAGCGAGCCCGAACCAGATCCGTTTCGCGAAAAGAAAATCCATCGATACTTATATCCTTTAACTGGAACAAATCTCTATCGGCACTCACTGCCAAATTGCCCCGAACAACCAGCCCCGCCCTGATGAAAAGGCTGTGGCCCATGGCTTGATCAGCAAAGACAAAAGCGCTCATCCTTCCGGCAAACGATTTTGACTTTGCTGAACTCCTTGTCTTAACAATAAAGCGCACGCCCTTACCATCACAGAAATCACAATTGGGGAAAAATTGTGTCTGAATGCCAAATGCCTACCCAAATCTACACAGCAAACAGGCCAATGCAAGCAAATCCACGATCAATCAGGTAAGTCGGCGCTCATCGGACACAAAAAAGGGTGACCAACGCCACCCTGTTTCTTATCCATTGCACATGGTTGCCTAGTTGGTTTCAGGCCCCAAAGCGATCCGCACAGAGGCTTTATCTACTGGAGCTCCAACATGCGCCGCATTGCGAAAGACAGGCACCGCATCGACCCACTCCCAGTTACTGTCATCCGAAAACAGCGCTTCAAGCATATTGAAATTCAGCTTGTGACCACCTTTGAAGGAGCGGTAATGCGCCAGAAGAGGTGCGCCAGCCAGCGACAGATCGCCAACAGCATCCAGCGTCTTGTGGCGGACGAATTCGTCCTTATAGCGCAGGCCATCAGGATTGACGATTTTCTGCTCGTCATTGATGACAACGGAATTCTCAAGCGACGACCCCAACGCATATCCGGCAGCCCAAAGCCGCTCGACATCGGACATAAAGCCGAAGGTACGCGCAAGGCTGATATCACGCTTGAAGACATCAGGCGTCATTTCATCATCAAAATGCTGAACACCAATGGCGTCGCTTTCAAAGTCGATCGTCACATCGAAACGCTGTCCTTCGTAAGGCAGCAACTCTCCAACGGACTCGCCATTCTGCACACGAACCGGCTTGAGCACGCGAATATAGCGGCGCGAGTATGGCAGCTCTTTCAAGCCCACCTGATCAACTGCATCGATATAGGCCCGCGCACTGCCATCCATGACAGGCACTTCGTCGCCGTCTATCTCAACCAGAACATTATCAACGCCATAGCCGCGGAAGGCCGCCATGAGATGCTCAATGGTAGCAACCATACCCTTTTCGGGATGCCCGACGATGGTGCACAGTCTGGTATCAATAACGGAAGAATAATTGCCCTTGATCTCAAACTCGGTCTTCTTATCGCGATCAACGCGCAGGAAGGTAATGCCAGAGTTTGCGTCAGCGGGATGCAAGATCATTTCGACAGGTTTGCCGCTATGTACACCGACACCGGAAACCACAACGCGTTCTTTCAAAGTGGTTTGCTTGGCGTTTAGCAGTTTGGCCATTTATATTGCCCCTAATCGTATCCATCTTATTGCCAGATTTGGCGGCTATTGTGCGCTTTATCGCATCATCCGCCCGACCAATACCGGTACGCTTTTCTTTTATTTCGATGTCAACATAACTTGGCAGGGTTCCGTTTACCAAATCACGCTTTCTTACCCATTGTTACGCTTGACGCACGGGGAAGATGCCACTCTCGGCATTTAAATAAATATATGTATTCCAAAAACTTAAGGCCGACACCCGGAGGGTATCGGCCTTTTGATAACTTCACGTTTCGTGTCTTTGTAACAAACTGTTACCGAGACTGACGACGCAGGAATGCAGGAATTTCCACCTGGTCTTCTTCGCTGATTCTCGGAGCCTGCTGGCCCTGGTTGGGAACAGCACGACCCTGCGCATCCAGCTGCCCCTGTTGCGGCTGATAACCGGCATTCGGCATCGGACGCTGCTGTTGCGGACGTGGAGCAAATTCATTCAGCGGCGAGCCTGATGCTGGCATGCCCTGCCCTGAAGACATCGGAGCCTGAGGAGCTGCCGGTGCGCTCATGCGTGGCATGACGGGGGCTTCAGAAGCATTCATGTGATGCTGTGGTGCCTGCTGCTGCGGAGCCATCCGGGCCTGCTGAGGCTGCGGAGCAGACTGCGCTTGGTGACCATCGTGATGATGCTCGCCTTCCAGTTCGTCTTCGCGACGGCCAAGACCGACAGCGGCCAAACGCTTGAGAAGGCTCATCGGACGATTGTCATCTTCCTGATGTTCCAAACCGCCTTCGCGGTTGCGCAGAGCGGCCAGCTCACGCTGGATCATTGGCGGCAGTTCATCAACATTCGGCATCGCACGATGCAGATTTTCCGGCACTTCAGCTGCAGGCGGAATGAAAGGTGTTGCAGCATCGACGGTTTCTTCAATCACGGCCTTAGGCGCATCGAATTCTTCCTCGACAACAGGATCACGCGCGGCTTCCGGCTTGAAAGGAGAGATGGAAACAGCGGGGTCCTGCTCAGAAGGACGAGCGAAAGACTGTTCGCGCATTTCAAACTCTGCAGAAAGCGATTCCGGCTGTTGGAGAGCTGCTTCAGGAGCAGACATTTCTGAAGGTTGCTCTTCGCGCGTTGGCGCTTCTTCCTGCTGAGGCGCTTCGATTTGAGCGGCATTTCCTACAGAACGCAAACGATCAGACAGTTCCTTCATGCGCTGATCGGCTGGCACAACCGTTTCGGTCAGGATCTGATCGATGCCGGTGGCAACAACGGAAACGCGGATCATGCCTTCCATATTTTCATCGAACGTCGCACCAAGAATGATGTTGGCGTCTTCGTCAACTTCTTCACGAATACGGGTCGCGGCTTCATCCACTTCAAACAGGGTCAGATCCTTGCCACCGGTGATGGAGATCAACAGGCCCTGCGCCCCTTTCATGGAGATATCATCCAGAAGCGGGTTGGCAATGGCAGCTTCGGCAGCGGCCAAAGCACGGCCCTCACCAGAGGCTTCGCCAGTACCCATCATCGCTTTGCCCATTGCACGCATGACCGAACGCACATCAGCAAAGTCGAGGTTGATGAGACCTTCCTTGACCATCAGGTCGGTAATGCAGGCAACACCGGAATAGAGCACTTCGTCGGCCATGGAGAAGGCGTCAGCGAAGGTCGTTTTCTCATTTGCAATGCGGAACAAATTCTGGTTCGGAATGACGATCAGTGTATCGACATTTTTCTGAAGATCCTCGATGCCGCTCTCTGCGAGACGCATACGACGCTGACCTTCAAAATGAAACGGCTTGGTGACCACACCTACCGTAAGTATACCCTGCTCGCGAGCAGCGCGCGCAATCACGGGGGCAGCACCGGTGCCTGTACCACCGCCCATGCCGGCAGTGATGAACACCATGTGAGAGCCATCAAGATGATCATTGATCTCATCGATCACTTCTTCGGCAGCAGCGCGCCCGACTTCGGGTTGCGATCCAGCGCCGAGGCCTTCCGTTACGGCCACGCCCATCTGAACGAGACGTTCAGCCCTGGAAAGGCTCAAAGCCTGCGCATCCGTGTTGGCCACCACAAAATCGACGCCCATCAAACCGGTCTCGATCATGTTGTTTACTGCGTTTCCGCCTGCACCACCGACACCGAAGACCGTGATTCTCGGTTTCAATTCGGTAATATCGGGCATCTTCAAATTGATGGTCATAGTACCCTCATCTCACTGCATGGATCGAATTGCTACCGATCTCAATCCGTCAAACTGTGGAGCAACGCATTCCCATACTGCTCCAATTACTCTTCTTATTCTTTCATTTGAGGCAGTCAGACGAATCATTCATCCAATATACCTCAAGCCCTTGATTCCGATCAACGATTCACGCGTGTTTCACGCGACTTTCCATCGAAATCAGAAACTCTCCTTCAACCATTGCCCCATTCGGGACAAGTAGCCGTCGGTTCCGGTCAGTTTTGGTTTGACCGGTACTTTTTCAAATTGCTCGATCTGGGCAACCTGCGGATAGATCATAAGGCCAACTGCTGTAGCGAAAGCAGGCCCCTTGCCTATATCGGGCAAACCGGCCACGCCAAGTGGTCGGCCAAGCCTTACGTTGCGCCCCATGATGCGTCTTGCGGTTTCGGCCATGCCCGTAAGCTGGCTTCCCCCACCGGTCAGCACCACACGCCGCCCTACATGTCCGGAGAAACCGGAGGCTTCAATCCGATCCCGAACGACTTCCAGAATTTCCTCAACCCGCGGCTTGATGATGCGCGTGAGGGATGCCTTGGGCACCTGATTGAGCAAATCACGGTCATCATCGCCAACAGGCGGCACCGCAACCAGCTCCTGATCATCAGACAGCGACAGAAGCGCACTGCCATAAAGGGTCTTGATCCGTTCGGCGTCAGCCAACCTTGTCGAAAGGCCCCGCGCCAGATCCATGGTGACATGATGGCCGCCCATCGCCACGGCGTCTGAATGCACAAACTGCCCGTTGACGAAAATCGATATCGATGTGGTTCCGCCCCCGAGGTCGACACAGGCCACCCCAAGTTCGGATTCATCATCAACGAGGCAGGACAGCCCCGAAGCATATGGCGTTGCAACCATGGCCGCCACATCCAGATGGCAACGATTGATGCAAAGTTCCAGATTCTTCAACGGCGCGGTTTGAGCCGTCACCACATGCATATCAACGGCCAGATCATCGCCAACCATGCCGCGCGGATCACGAATCCCCTTGCCACCATCCAGCGAGTAGCCAATCGGCATGGAGTGAACCACCGTGCGGTCGATCGTCAGCAGATGGCTGGCCCCGGCCTGAAGCACGCGACGAATATCGACTTCGTCCACTTCGTGCCCGCTGAGAGACACAGATGCGCTCAGCGTATCGCTCTTGATACGCCCACAGGACACGTTAACCACCAGCGACTGCACCGTCATGTCGGCCTGCGTTTCGGCAGCCCCTACGGCCAGACGAATGGAATTCTCAGCCTGATCAAGATCGATCACCACACCGGACTTGATGCCGCGGGCCTGATGCAATCCGAAGCCGAGCACCTGAACGGTATGGGTGCGATGCGGCAGAGCCTCGCTCTGCGGCCGCGGCACAAGCCGTGCAATCATGCAGCAGATCTTGGTCGATCCCACATCAAGAATCGTGACGATCTGCGAACGTTTGTGAATGAGACTGCGGGCATCACGTCTACCCCAGGAAGAACCCATCATGTCTCCACCTCTTGAGGTATGTCTGCGCCCAGCGTTCTAAGCGTTGCGCGCCGTTTGGCTGCTGCATCCTTGCTCATGCGAACGAAGGTCCTGTCTGCAAGCCGCATATCGACCGTAGTAATATCCTTGCGCGAAAGCGCACCCTTTTCATCAAAGGCCAGCAGCTTATCAAGGGCATTGACCACACCGACTTCAGGCAGTTTGGCCTGCACACCATTCTTGAAATACAGATCCCAGCGGCGCTCGGAAACATAGACCACGGCGCGGGTCTTCCGGGCGATCGAGGGGAACTGGGCCAACAGCTCGAATATGGATGCCGCCTGACGCTGCGCGCCATGGCCAACAACCAGAGGCAGTTTGGCAAATTCCGGTGTGATATGGTCGGTCAACACTGAGCCGTCATAGGAAATGACGGACACAAATTCCCCACGCTGCCACAGGGCAAAAGGCTTCTGCTCTCGAATAACCACCTGCAGCTTGTTTGGATAGAGCTTCTGGACCGTAGCTTCTTCGATCCAGCTCATGCTTTCCAGCTTCTTGCGGGCATCATAGGCATTGAAAGTCAGCAAAGAACTGTCTTCGGTTATGCCGAGCACACGCAGAATGTCCGTTTCGGATACTTCCTTCTGGCCGGAAATCAGCACAGCTTCGACCTTAAGGCCAAAGACAGAAGAAGCCTTTTCGAGAGTTGTCTGGTTCTCGCCACCAATCGTGGCGCCATAAAGGATGGTGATGCCAAGAAACCCAACGGACAGCCCCCAGCCGAACCCACGCGGAATCCACGCTTCTGCAAGTGGAATAATCCGGCGGTATAGCGGCAATCGACGCTGCTCGTAGGCATAGGCGCGCGGATCAAGCGCAGCGCTTTTCGCGCGCTTGCTCACACCAGCCTTTCTGCCATCCTTTGCTTTGCCCTTTATCGGTCGCACGAAGCGTCCTCCACCATCCAACTAACCAGTTGTTCAAATTCCATTCCCGCATGTCTTGCCATATCGGGAACCAATGAGGTCGGCGTCATGCCTGGCTGGGTATTCACCTCCAGACAAATCAGGTCGCCATCCTCTCCAGCGGTCTCGTCATAGCGAAAATCGGCGCGAGAAATTCCCTTACAGCCGAGCGCTTGATGAGCCTTTATGGTTAACGATTGAATATATTGGTAAATATTCGGTTTAAGATCCGCCGGTAAAATATGTCTCGAACCACCCGGTGCATATTTTGCATCGAAGTCATAGAAGGTGTCGTTGTTGGAAACGATATCGATGATATCGAGAGCCTTGTCGCCCATTGCTGCGCAGGTAAGCTCACGTCCGGCCACGTAGCGTTCCACCATGACGATGTCGCCATAGGGCCAATCAGCCGAATAGAGCTCCTGAGGCGGGTGCTGTTGGTCCTGCCCGACAATCAGCACACCAAAACTGGAGCCTTCATTCACCGGTTTGATAACATAGGGAGGGGGCAACACATGCGCCTTGGCCGCTTCCAGCCTGTGAACCACGCGGGATTCAGCCACGGGGACCCCCGCAGCACGCATGATTTCCTTGGCTTTTTCCTTATTCATCGCAAGGGAAGAAGACAGCACACCACTATGTGTGTAGGGAATTCCCAAAACTTCAAGCACGCCTTGAATGCAGCCGTCTTCGCCAAACGGGCCATGCAGCGCATTAAATGCCACGTCCGGTTTCAACTCTGACAAAACAGTGGATATGTCTCTTTGCACATCAACACGCGTCACCTTGTATCCGGCAGCTTCCAGTGCATCTGCACAGTCCTTACCAGAACTCAGCGAAACAGGACGCTCGGAAGACCAGCCTCCCATCAACACGGCTACATGCTTTGTCATTAACCACACCTTTCCTACCAGAATTGAAGCCCACAGGCCGCTCTTTACTCTGGTCTGGACCCTTACATGACAGCGAGGCCAAAGCTTGGCACTCTTGCAGGTCATGCAATTTGCACTTGATCCATCTATTTATGGTTAAAAATCCCTAACAAATCATAAGCGGAAATCACTTATTTGACCCAAGGGAGGAGCAGAGAGGCGCTAAAGATGGGTAAATTCACCAATCACAAGGCAAAAAGACCGCCCAGATCAGGCAAATTGTCTCGAAAAAATTAACAAATTCACCGGCCCACTGCGTTAAGAGAAAGGCTCTCGCCACAGTCAGAATTTTTTGTGCAAAAGCACATCACCTGAAAAATCGTCAAGCATGAGGCTGGTTGAAGTCAGCAGAAGAAGAGGTGGGAAAAGCGAGCAAATCAGTCCTGCTGAAATGGGTCGATACGCACACCATCGGCAAAGGAACCGATACGCTTAATTTCCCAATGCAGCTCAAGGCCGGTCATGTCCCGCACCTTGCCACGGATCCGCTCACCGAGGCGCTCAATATCTTCAGCGGAGGCGTCCCCCGTGTTGATCAGGAAGTTGGTGTGTTTGGGCGAAACCTGAGCTCCACCAAGGGTGTATCCCCGAAAGCCGGCCTCATCCACCAGCTTCCAGGCACTCATGCCCTCGGGATTACGGAACGTGGAGCCACCAGTGCGCTCCTTGGTTGGCTGGTTTTCTTCGCGATAGGCAGCCACATCATTCATTTCGGCTTTCAAAGCCTCCGGGTCGCCCGCCTCGCCCTGATAACTCGCCTCGGTAAAAATATAGTCCGAAGGCACAGAACAGGAGCGATAGCCATGGCCCAGATCGGCTGGGTTCAGCATGTGAATCACACCTTGCCGATCCATCGCTCGCGCCCCAAGCAAACGCCTTTTGGTTTCATCCCCATGGGCCCCCGCATTCATGCGCAAGGCACCACCAATCGAACCCGGAATGCCTTTATAGAAGGCAAAGCCAGCCACGCCCTGCCGCGCCATCTGCTGAGCAAAGCGCATGTCAGGCATCGCAGCGCCGACTTTGACGACATAGTCATCATCGACCTCGACAGAACTGAAAGCCCGCCCGGACAGCCGAATGACAACCCCTTCGATACCGCCATCCCGCACAAGCAGATTCGAGCCCAACCCGATGGTGGTTACGAGAATATCTGCGGGCAGGTTTTTCAGAAAATAGGAAAGATCTGCTTCATCGGCCGGATTGAAGAATAATTGTGCCGGTCCCCCCACCCGAAACCAGGTGAAGCTGGCAACATCAAAATTGCTGGAAAGGCGCCCGCGCACCTTATCTGTCCAGCCTCCCAATTCGTCTAGCAGATCCTTGAACATCCTACAGCCTACTCTCCTGCCAATGTTTTGAGCGTATCGGCAAGGCCGTTGGCCCAGGTCGTGATACTGCCAGCCCCCAGACAAACCACATAGTCGCCCGGCTCAGCCAGATCCTTGACCCGCAGGGCCAGCCCATCGGCAGGACCAAGCAGCGAAGCGCCGCGATGGCCATGGCTCTTCAGCCCTTCGACCAGAGCCTCGGCATTCACGCCTTCAATGGGCTTTTCCCCTGCCGGATAAACATCTGCCACCAGCACATGGTCGGCGATATTCATGCAAGTGCAGAAATCCTCGAAATGGTTCTGCAGGCGCGAATAGCGATGCGGTTGCATGACGGCAATCACCTTGCCTTGAGATGCCTGACGCGCGGCCCGCATGACCGCGCTGATTTCAACCGGATGATGGGCATAATCATCAATAATCTCGATGCCGTTCCAGCTTCCAACGCGGGTAAAGCGCCGTTTAACGCCACCAAAGGCCGACAGCCCCTTGCGGATGGCATCTGCAGGAATCTCCAATTCATGCACCACGGCAATCGCCGCTGTGGCATTGGCAACATTATGCTCGCCGGGCATCGGGAGCGTGAGACCAGAAATCTCCTCGACCGCACCGCTTCGCCGATCACGGATCTCGACAGTGAAGCGGCTGATGCCGCCATCAGATCGCAAATCCTTGTAGCGCACATCGGCCTGCGGGTTGGCACCATAGGTCACAATCCTCCGGTCCTCTATCTGCCCCACGAGGGTTTGCACCATGGGGTGATCAAGACACATGGCCGCAAAGCCATAGAAAGGCACATTCTCAACGAAAGCCCGGAACGCCTCTTTCACCGCATCATAGGTGTGATAGTGATCCAGATGCTCGGGATCGATGTTGGTGACGATCGCAACATCCGCGGGCAGCTTGACGAAGGTGCCATCGGACTCGTCCGCTTCCACCACCATCCAATCTCCATCCCCCATGCGCGCATTGGTTCCATAGGCATTGATGATACCGCCATTGATAACCGTCGGGTCCATGCCTCCGGCATCCAGCAGCGCTGCCACAAGAGATGTGGTTGTGGTTTTGCCATGCGTGCCTCCAACGGCAATGGCCGACTTGAAGCGCATCAACTCGGCCAGCATTTCGGCGCGTCGCACAACGGGCAGAAGCCGCGCACGGGCTTCCTTGAGTTCGGGATTATCGGACTGGATGGCTGATGAAACAACAACCACCTGAGCATCACCGATATTCTCGGCAGCGTGCCCGACCATGACCTTGATGCCCTTCTCGCGCAACCGCACCACATTGGCCCCTTCGGCAATGTCGCTGCCCTGCACTATATAGCCGAGTTTGAGCAACACTTCGGCAATACCGGACATGCCGATCCCGCCGATCCCGACAAAATGGATCGGACCAATATTCTGAGGCATCTTCATTTGGCAACTCCTGTATCACCAGCCAATTTTTCCACCAGATCAGCCAGCCTGTCGGCGGCGTCCAGTTTGCCCTGTCCACGCGCAGCCTCAGCTGCTGCAGTGAGTTTTTCGGGATTGGCAATCAAATCTTCAAGCAAATCGGAAATATCATTCGGGCGCATACCGCGCTGCTGCAGAACCCATGCACCACCCGCCTCTTCCAGCACCTTGGCGTTGGCATGTTGATCCTGATCGAGCGTGCCGGGCAACGGCACGAGAATGGAGGGTCTGCCAATGGCCGCCAACTCGCTGACCGAGGAAGCCCCCGAGCGACAAATCACCAGATGGGCCTTGGCAATCTCGGCAGGCATATCAGAGAAGAAAGGCGCCAGCTCAGCCTTAAGCCCCAGTTCACGATAGCCAACCTTGACCTTCATCAGATCTTCAGGGCGACACTGCTGCAGAAGGGAAATGCGCTCCCGGATTTCCTGAGGCAAACGCCCGAGTGCTCCGGGCATATATTCAGAAAAGAAGCGTGCCCCTTGCGAGCCACCAAACACCACAAGCCGGAAGTCTCTCTCCGCTCCCAATGGCGCATAAGCGGTTTCAGCAGCAAGCGCTACAGCAGGACGCACCGGGTTGCCCGTCAGCGTCACCTTGTCTTCAAGCCCTTCAATCCCCTTGAGGATCGGGAAACTGGCGGCGATGGCACTCGCCCCCTTGCCCAAAAAGCGGTTCGCCCGCCCCATGACCCCATTCTGTTCATGCAGACAGGTCGGCACCCCGAGAGAACGGGCAGCCAGCATCGGCGGCACGGTGGGATACCCGCCAAAGCCAACCACGACATCAGGGTTCAGCGTCTTGATCACCTTGCGCGCAGCCATATAACCTTTGGCCAGCTTGAGCGCAGCCTTGGCCATCTTGACGGGATTTTTGACCGACGGCGTTGCAGAAGGAATGATCTGTATGCTTTCAGCCGGAAAATCCTGACCATAGCGCGTCGCCCGCCCATCGGTCGCCAGATGCACCGTCCAGCCGCGCGCGATCAGCGCATGGGCCAGAGCCTGGGCTGGAAACAGATGACCGCCAGTTCCACCTGCCGTAAGCAAAACAGTTTTTGTCATTCACTCATCCACCCTCGGGTGGCTCCTTGCATGCCGCTATATAAAGGCAGCTTTTGGGCAATTCCGTCAGGGCTGGATGCCTGCTCCTAACGCGGTCTTCCGCATAGTCCTATCCGCAAAGTCTGTCAACTTTGAGAAAAGCGACCTCAATCGTAGGGTTTGAAAAACTGCCGTTTTTCCAGCCCGACTTCGGGCCGCTTGCGCGTCAGGGCCAAAAGCAGCCCCATAGTGAGGGCAACTGAGAGAAGCGACGAACCACCATAGGAAATGAAAGGCAGCGTCATGCCCTTGGCGGGCATCAGCTTCAGGTTCACCGCGATATTGATCACGGCCTGAAGTCCGAACAACAACGCAAGACCAGAAATGGCAAGCCGTTTGAACAGATCCTGCGTTTGCAGCGCCAGCCGCAAGGCCCGCACCACGATGAACAGATAAACTGAAATCAACACCATACAGGCGATGATACCGAATTCTTCTGCCAGAACGGCGAAGATGAAGTCCGTATGTGAGTCGGGCAATGTGCGCTTGACGGTGCCCTCACCCGGCCCGACGCCCAGCCAGCCACCACGAATAATCGCATCCATCGCCGTATCCACCTGAAAGGTGTCCCCTGACGCAGGATCAAGAAAGCGGTTGATACGACCAGTCACGTGCGGCACGAAGAAATAGGCCATAGTCAAACCGCCAACCCCGAGCCCCATCAAGAGGAAAATCCAGAAAATCGGCATACCCGCCATAAAGAACAGCCCCGACCAGACCATGGCCAACAGCACGGTTTGCCCAATATCCGGCTGGGCGACCAGAAGCGCCACGGCAATCATGAATATGACGATGGAAAAGAGGTTGCCCGGTATCTCCGGCCTGCGGTCATTCTCTGCAAAGAGCCATGCCGCAATGACCACGAATGCGGGCTTCATGAATTCTGATGGCTGCACCGAGAATCCGGCAATGGAAATCCAGCGCTGTGCCCCCTTCACCGACCCCCCGACCAAAAGCGTCAACACCATGCCCGCAAAGGCGCATACCAATACGAAAAGCGCCAGTCGCCTTGCGCCGCGCGGACTGAGAAAGGTAACGCCAATCATGATGCACAGGGCCACGGGCACAAACATCGCGTGACGTTTGACAAAATGGAACGCATCAAGATTGAGCTTCATGGCGATGGCCGGACTGGCCGCCATGGAAAGCACCAGACCAAAGAACAACAGCAGAATAAGCGCAACAAGCATCGGGCGGTCGATTGTCCACCACCATTCTGTCAGCATATTTTTCCGTGTTCGGTGCATCAATGCCCCTCACTGACCAGAGTGTCCGAATGCGCTTCCTGACAGGCAAGATGGCTAGGGTCAACCTCGACCTGCCCTGTCTCAAGATAATGATCTACTGCGGTGCGGAAAACATCCCCACGTTTCATGAAATTGGGAAACTGATCAAAGGATGCACAGGCAGGTGATAGAAGAATGACCTGCTCCATTTTGCTGCCCTTTGCCAAACGCTGTTTGCTATCCGCGATGGCACGCTCAAGCGCGACATCCATATGACCGCAAAAGCTGAAGGCCACCCCATGCCGGGAAAGGGTCGCGGCAAACTCTTCCGAGGCCTCCCCGATCAGATAGGCATGCTCGATACGATCGAAATAGTCCACAAGCGAGCTGATTCCGCCAGACTTTGGAAGCCCGCCCAGAATCCAGTGCACCTTGGGGAAGGATGCCAGTGCACGCGAGGTCGCGTCCGCATTGGTGGCCTTTGAATCGTTAATGAACAAAAGCCCGTCTGCCGCACCAACTTCTTCCATGCGATGCTCAAGCCCACCAAAAGATTTAAGGCCGGCGACCAGAACCGAAGGCGGCAGATCCAGCTGACGTGCAACAGCCACTGCTGCGGCCGCATTCTGCGCATTATGCGTGCCGCGCAACGCACGGGCCTGATCGAGATTGAAGAGGAAATCCCCTTCCATGCTCTGAAGCACACCATCAGGCGCGGCAACCATCGCACGCTCATTGCCAAAGCCGGAAATGGTGATAACCGGATGCCCCTTCAAACGTAGGTTTGAAGCCACATTGGCACAGAGCCTGTCATCAAGGGCCACAACAGAGAGATCAGCCGAAGTGACCATACGGCTCTTGATACGAGCGTAATTGAGAAGATCACCATGCCGATCCAGATGATCGGCAGAGATATTCAACAACACCCCGATAGACGGGTCTATGCTGGGCGCAAGATCGATCTGGTAAGAAGAAACCTCGATCACATAGATGCGATCGGGCGCGATTGGCTCAAGCGCCAGAATGGGTGTGCCGATATTGCCGCCCATCTGCACATCAAGCCCCTCCACGGAGAGCAAATGGGAGATGAGCGCCGTGGTGGTCGACTTGCCATTGGTGCCCGTGATGGCAATGAAAGGCGCATCTATGCCGGTTGCTCTTCGTTGGCGGCAGAACAGTTCGATATCACCTATTACCTCAACGCCTGCAGCCTCGGCCTTTTTGACACTCCAATGCGGTTCGGGATGGGTAAGCGGCACACCGGGTGCGAGCACCAGCACGGCAAATTCGGACCAATCAGCGCTTTGCAGATCGCAAATCTGGACACCGTCAATCAGGGCGGCCTTCTCGCGGCTTGCTTCCTTGTCATCATAGGCGAAAACATCCGCTCCGCCCGCCGTCAAGGCTTCCAGCGTCACCAAGCCGCTTCCGCCGAGCCCGAATACCGCAACTTTTTTGCCTTCAAATATGGTAATCGGGATCATGTCTCTTCCCCTAACAGAATCTAGGCACCAATGCCGTCATCATAACCGGAGCCTCGCTCCGCATTTGCCTGTTGCCTGATTACCGCAACTTGAGCGTCGACAGGCCGATCAGGGCCAGAACAACGGCAATGATCCAGAAACGGATAACCACCTGGGCTTCCGTCCATCCCTTATGCTCGAAATGGTGATGGATGGGTGCCATGCGGAAAACGCGCCGACCGGTCAGCTTGAAGGACGCCACCTGAATAATCACGGACACCGCTTCCAGAACGAACAGACCGCCAACAATGGCCAGAACCAGCTCATGCTTGGTGACAACGGAAATCGAGCCCAGCATACCGCCAAGCGCGAGCGACCCGGTATCGCCCATAAAGATAGCCGCTGGCGGGGCGTTGAACCATAGGAAGCCGAGCCCGGCACCAACCATGGCACCGCAGAGCACCAGCAATTCACCGGTACCTGGCACATAATGGATCTGAAGATATTCAGCGAAAATCTCGTTACCGGAAAGATAGGCGATCACGCCGAAGGTGGCGCTCGCGATCATCACCGGCACAATGGCCAAACCGTCTAGACCATCCGTGAGGTTGACCGCATTGCCAGCCCCGACGATCACAAACAGGCCGAAGGGCACGAAGAACCAGCCCAGATCCAGCAAGATATCCTTGAAGAACGGGAAGGTAACCGACGTGGAAAAGGTATCCTCGCCAAGCTGGGCAACGGCAAAGCAGGCCACACCGGCAATAACAGCTTCAATCGCCAATCGCATTCGGCTGGAAAAGCCCTTGTGCGAAGAGCGGGCAACCTTGAGATAGTCGTCATAAAACCCGATCAGCGCAAAACCGACCGTCACGAACAACACGATCCAGACGTAAGGGTTCGCCCAGTTTGCCCAAAGCAGGGTCGCCATGATCATCCCTGTCAGGATCATCAGCCCCCCCATGGTCGGCGTGCCCTTTTTCGTCAACAGATGACTTTGCGGCCCATCCTCGCGAATTGGCTGGCCTTTGCCTTGGCGCACCCGCAAACCGCGAATGATGGCAGGACCGAACAGAAACACAAACAAGAGCGCAGTGATAATGGCTCCGGCCGTTCGAAACGTGAGGTAACGAAACACGTTGAATCCGGAAATCTGATCGGATATTTGGACAAGATACATCAGCATCTTAGATACAGGCCTTTCACATACGCTACCGGTTTAAGCTTCCGGTTTATTTCTTAAATTCTTCCAGTATGGCCGCCACAATCGGAGCCATTCTGGAACCAAGGGACCCTTTGACCATAATCGCATCCCCGCCCTTGATAGCAGCAAGAACAGGGGCAATCAGTTCCGACGACGCTTTAGCATAGGCACCGCGCCGTGTCATAGGTAGTTTTTCCCATAGATGGGCCATCTCCGGCCCACACAGAAACACAAGATCAACATCAGCCGCCAACAGAGGCTCAAGCACGCCTTCATGCATGGCTTTGCTATCATCACCAAGCTCCAACATATCGCCCAATACGGCGATCTTGCGGCCGGACTTCTTTACCAGCCCCAGCGCCGCGAGCGCGGCGGCAACAGATGACGGATTGGCGTTGTAGCTTTCATCGATCAGCAGGAGGTCGCCCCCGTTCAAAGCCAAGCTGTGGCGCTGTCCGCGCCCTTTGCTGGCCCCATGATCGGACAAAGCCGCACATGCCGCCTCGACATTGCCCCCCACCAGAGACACAGCCCCAAGAACAGCCAGCGCATTGAGTGCAAGATGCTCCCCGGGTGCTCCGACATGGCATTGCACAGTGCGACCAAACAGATCGACAGACAGATCCGAGCCATCGGCTTGAAGATCAAACGCCGAGAGATGCACATCCGCACCCGCGGAGCGACCGAAACAAAAAATGCTCTCAACGCCCTCTGCCTTGGCCCTCTCAGCAAGAAAATTGGCGAAAGGAATGTCACCATTAAAAAGCGCAGCCCCACCGGGAACCACGCCCTCGAATATCTCTGCCTTCGCTGCCGCTATATCATCGATGCTCGAAAAATTGCCGATATGCGCAGCCACTATGGTGGTGATCACGGCCAAATCCGGTTGCACCATGCCGATCAGATGCCGGATTTCTCCGGAATGGTTCATCCCCACTTCAAAAATACCGAATTCGGTATCGCGCGGCATGCGCGCAAGGGTCAGGGGAACACCCCAGTGATTATTGAAGGACGATAGGGCGGCATGTACCTTGCCGCTTGGTTTGAGCGCTGACCACAGCGCATCTTTTGTGCTCGTCTTGCCGACGCTACCGGTGATGGCGATAACCTTGCCAGACACACGCGCCCGCGCCGCGCGACCAAGCCGCTCCAGCGCCTTGAGCACGTCATCCACGAACAGAACCCGGTCCTCAAGATCGCAGAAAGCACCCCTTTGGGCCTCTTCCAGCACGACAACAGCGGCTCCGGCATCCAGAGCGACCCGTGCAAAAGCATGGCCGTCAAAGCGTTCGCCCCTGATAGCAAAAAAAGCATCGCCAGCGCTCACCGTACGGCTATCGATGGAGATTCCCGATACATCGCCAATCACCCCGGGCTGACCAAGCGGCTCTATGGCTTCAACGAACTCCCCCGATGGCCAAAGTGCGGTCACACCATCTCTCCCTTGCCGCTCTCGGCCAACGCTTTGGCCACGGCATCATGATCGGAGAATGGAAGCGTTTCGCCCAGAACGGTCTGCCCGCGCTCATGGCCCTTGCCTGCAATCAGCAGAATGTCACCCGGCTTCATCATGTCTACGCCATATGAAACAGCATCCTGACGACCGCCGATTTCCACCCCGTTTTCTACAGGCTCCATAACGGCAGCACGGATAAAGGCAGGATCTTCTGAACGAGGATTGTCATCGGTAACGATGGCATAATCGGCAAAGTCATTGGCAACCTGGCCCATCATCGGACGTTTGCCCGTATCGCGGTCGCCACCTGCGCCAAAAACGACAATCAGACGCCCTTTGACGAATGGTCTCAAAGCCTTGAGCGCCACTTCCAGCGAATCCGGCGTGTGGGAATAGTCGACATAGATCGCGGTATCCTCGCCCGCATGCCCAACAAGCTCCATGCGACCGCAAGCACCCTTGAGTGCCGGAATAGCTTCAAGAATATCAGCGACATCAACACCGCTGGCATAAGCCATCAGACCAGCAACCAGCACATTGGAAACCTGAAATGCCCCAACAAGCGGCACCTTGCAGGAAACATCGCCCCAAAGCCCGGAGAGCGTCACAATCTGATCCAGTCCTTCAACGGCAATGGATTGAATAACAAGATCTGCTTTGCTGTCATGACCAACCGTGAGGCATGTTAGCCCACGCTTTTTGGCCACCTCCAGAAAATGCGCGCCGCTGGCATCATCAAGATTGATGACTGCTGTGCCATCGGCTTTGACCAATCGGCTGAAAAGCTGGCTCTTGGCATCACGGTAATTTTCAAAGGTGCAGTGATAATCCAGATGATCGCGGGTGAGATTGGTAAAAGCGCCGATATCGACCGGCAGACAATCAAGGCGCTTTTGCTCCAGACCATGACTGGACGCTTCAAGAGCCAGATGAGTTACCCCTTCTGCAGCCAGTGCACTCACACTTTTCATCAAGCCGACAGGGTCAGGGGTCGTCAGGCCGCCGTAGGAACTGCCCGAAGGCCCTTCAATGCCGATGGTGCCGATATTGGCTGCGCATTTTCCGCTCGCCGCCCAGATCTGACGCAGGAAGGAAGCGATGGACGTTTTCCCGTTGGTGCCGGTTACGGCAGCGACTTTTTCAAGCGCCACCCCATGGAATGCACCAGCCAGATTGGCCAGAGCCAAATGAGGATCTTGCAGGCGGAAAATCGGCTTGCCGCTGGGGTCGAAATCCCGGGGCAGTTTCGACTGATCGGATATGATCGCCAATATCGCTCCCTGCTCCAGGGCCTTGGGAACAAATTGCGCCCCATCAACCTGTGAGCCGGGCACCCCGACAAAGATAAACCCGCTTTCAACGAGACGACTGTCTCCGGTGACACCGGTCACATCCTTCTCGCCCAAATTAACCAGAAGAAAATCAGCAATGGGCTCTTCTAGTCCGCCCAGCAATTCCACCACTTTCATCCAACAGCACTCCGGCCCGATTCTTACCAACCTTATCCCAAGGTTTAAAAGGATGCCTCGACTGTTGGAACTATCTTTTGTCCAAATCGTGGTTTAACCCCCAATATTGAACCGACTCTGCGGATAACTGCGCCAGCAGTGGGGGCAGTATTCACACCTGCGGTCGCATATCCGTAGGTTTCCTTGAGGCCCTTGGGCTCATCCAGCATAACCAGAACAATATAGCGAGGATTGTCAATGGGGAACGCTGCGAGAAATGAGTTACGCAATTTGTGGCTATCATATTTGCCATCGACAACCTTTTCGGCGGTCCCTGTTTTGCCTCCAACGAGATAACCATCCACACGGCTGCGCCTGCCTGAGCCCTTCACCGCGTTCAGGCGCATCAAGTAGCGCACTTCCGCGCTGGTTTGTTCGCTGACGATGCGGTCTGAGTGATCAATGTTGGCTTTTTCCTTGTCGCCCATCTTGAGGAAAGTGGGTTTGACATAATAGCCACCATTCACAAGAGCGGCCGCAGAGGCTGCGAATTGCAAAGGCGTAACCTGCAAGCCATGGCCAAAACTGATGGTCATGGTGGAAAGATCAGTCCAGCGCTTGGAAGAGGGATAGACCGGCGCTGCCGTCTCAGGCAGTTCGGTTCTGACGCGGTCCAGCAAATGCGCCTTGCGCAGGAAAGCCCGATGTTTTTCCTTGCCAACCTTGAGCGCCATTTTGGCAGACCCGACGTTGGACGAGTAGATATAGATTTCCGGAACCGACAGGATCCGCTTTTTCGCATGAAAGTCGCTGATGGTGCTGCCACGCACACGGATCGGCTGGCGCGCATCAAAGCTGTCATTGAGATGAACCGAACCGGAATCCAGAGCCATAGCCATGGTCATGGTCTTGAAGACGGATCCCATCTCATAGACCCCTGCGGTCATGCGGTTCAGACGATCCGGCTTGTTGACATTGACAGGATTGTTGGGATCAAAGTCAGGCAAGGAAACCATACCCAGCACTTCGCCATCCTTGACATCCAGAACGACACCAGCGGCGGCAATCGCCTTGAACTTGGTCATGCTCTTGTACAATTCATCACGCAAAGCATGCTGGACACGCAGGTCGATGGAAAGCCTGACCGGATCAGGATCCATCGCGCCACCGGACGGCCCGCCATCTGCCTTCGCCAGTCCTGAGGAGTCGATATATTTCTCCATGCCGGCAATGCCGACATTATCGACATTAACGATCCCCAGAATATGGGAGGCTGTTGGCCCCGCCGGATAAAAGCGTTTGTTCTCGCTCTTGTATCCCAGCCCCGGAATACCCTTTTCGTGTATGGCCTGCTGCTGTCTGGGCGTAACCTCTCGCTTGATCCAGGTAAAGCCCAGTTTCTTGTTGGAAAGGCGTCGACGCAGGGATTGGGAATCCAGATCCGGGAACACACCGGTGATCGCATCAAGCGCTTCTTCCACGTCAATGATGCGGTTGGGTTCGGCGTAAATGGAAGCCGTCTTGATATCCGTCGCCAGAATTTCCCCGTTGCGGTCAACCAGATCCGGACGCACAGTGGCGATAGCACTCTGGACAGAGCCCATCTGCGCCATGGCGGGACTATCAATCCCGAGCATGATAAGACGGGCAAACATCGCCATGAAGCACAGACTGAAAACAGCCATGGCCATCAGGATACGACCATGCGTAGCCCGCGAGCGCGCTTTGTTCGCACCTTCGAAATCGAAGCGGTGATCGATCGAACTTGCTATGTTGAATTCGCTTGAAGTATCAACCATAACCGCCCCCTATTCCGTTTTCGCCGAAGCGGGATGAGCATGTTCGAGCAGCCCTTCCAGATCATCGACCACGGCACCAGGCAGTGTTGCATCCCCCGCGCGATCAGGCACATCGTTGATATCACCGATCTGATAGGGTTCGATTGCCTTGAGCCCCAATTGATTGGAAAACTCGTTCGTCAGCCGCTGGATGCGCTGGGGGCGATTGAGATAGCTCCATTCAGCCTTCAACAGAAGGAGAGCGTCTTTCTCTTCCTGGATCTGCCCCCTCAAGATGGCGATTTTTCCCCCTTCCTCTTTGGCTTGATGTTTCACCTGAAAGAGCCAAAAAGCTCCCATCAAAACAAAAAGAATGAGAAGAAGATTGATGAGTCTGCTCATGAAAGGCCTCCAGAGCGGCTCTCCGCCAACATTCGGGGCAATCCAAGCCCGCTCGCATCCAACGCATGAGGAGCTGCATCCGTCCGCACTCCGGCCCGCATCTTGGCCGAACGCGCACGAGGATTACGCTCCAGTTCTTCGTCATCAGGCCCAACCCCGCCCTTGACCAGCATTTCAAAGCTGGGAGCAGCCAAATCCTGCTCGGGCAAATGGCGAGATCCGCCTGCATGGGTTTTCGAGCGCTCCTGAAAAAAGCGCTTCACGATCCGGTCTTCCAGAGAATGGAAGGTAACAACAACCAACTTACCGCCCGGCTTGAGGCTCCGCTCCGCCGCAACAAGCCCGTCTACCAACTCGTCCAGCTCGCCATTCACAAAAATGCGCAGCGCCTGAAACACGCGGGTCGCAGGGTGAATTTTCTGTTGCGGCTTACGCCCGACCGTCCGTTCGATCACATTGGCCAGATCCAGCGTACGCGAAAAGGGAACAGAGCCGCGACGCGCCACAATCGCAGCGGCAATACGACGTCCCTGCTTTTCCTCGCCAAGTTCGCGAAAAATCCGCACCAGCTCAGCCTCTGCATAGTCATTCACGACATCTGCCGCAGTCGGCCCGCTCTGAGACATCCGCATATCCAGAGGCCCGTCATTCATAAAGGAAAAGCCGCGTTCAGCCTCATCGAGCTGCATGGAAGACACGCCAATATCCAGCACCACCGCATCTAGCGGCGCACATCCAGCCTCCTCAGCGATATCAGCCAGCTCGCCAAAACAACCTGCAACGAATTTCAGTTTTTCATCATAGCGTTCTTGAAGCACGGCAGCGCGCTCCGCCGCTTCCGGGTCACGGTCCACACCAAGAACGTTGGCCCCGCATTTCAGAATAGCCTCGGAATAGCCACCAAACCCGAAGGTTCCATCCAGAACCCATTGGCCCTCTTCAGGCGCGAGCGCAGCAATTACGGGCTTGAGCAAAACCGGCACATGTCGTGCAGCCGTGCCATCCATATGCAGGTGTGCGGAAGATGTCATATTGCGCTCTCTCCCCCTGCTTGCCGCAGCGCCTGACGGCGCGCGCTCAGGGATTTGCGAAGCGCGATTGCTTCCTTGGCGGCTTCCACCTTGAAAGCTTCATATTGTTCGGGCTGCCAAATCTGGAATTTATAGCCATGCCCCACGAAGACCACAGAGTCCGTGATACCGGTATGCGCCTTGATTTTTTCGCTCAATACCACGCGTCCATCCTTGTCGATCTTCAGGCTCTCGCTTTCACCCAAGAGAGCTGTTGCAAGTATCTCGCGCTCTTCTGTGAAGACATCAAAGGGCTCGAGATATTCATCAATTGCCTTGCGCAAACCATGGCCGCCAGCATCGACTGCAGCACGGTCCATAGACGGACTGCAAAACAGTCCTTCGGTGCCTTCTCGGGCAAGAATCTGCCGATAAGGCGCCGGGATAGACACCCGCCCCTTTGAATCCAGCCGATTCACATAATTGGACACGAAATCGTCCATACGCACTGCCTTCAGAAAGCCTACACCGCCGCTTGTCTGCTCGCTGACACAGTCGTTGGACCGAATTTTTACTTGGTTAGGTCATTACGAACGATGTGGTCTGAGCATCACCCTTAATGGGATACCATGGGATCTTATGGGCGTCAATGGATTCTGATGGATTCAGAATGCACCTCTTAAGAGATATAGTCTAAGAAAGTTAACGTTAACAAAGGGTTGCCAAAAACCAGAAAAACGGAGGCAACAAAAATAATATCGGGATAAGTATTTTGATGAAAATGACAAATAGCGGCGGCTCACACGTGCAAAATCACATGTAGAAAATTGCAAAAATCCAATCTGCCAACCGTTCGCGATGCAGATATTCATGAGCAAGGGCTTTATTGTCGCCAAATTTTAAAGAAGAGAAATACCAGTCGGTCTGTAAGCCGGGTTTTGTACGGCAAAGCCTAAAGCCTTGCGCGGCAACCATTCATCTGCGGCATCCATTGCTGAATGCCTCTAGCAACCCACCCGAATGACTGGCCTGAAAGCCGGCTGGGCCGAAACCCGCATCATTCCTATTCGGTTTTGCTCCCGGTGGGGTTTACCCTGCCACCTTCATTACTGAAGGCGCGGTGAGCTCTTGCCTCACCCTTTCACCCTTACCTGACCGAAGTCAGGCGGTTTGCTTTCTGTGGCACTTTCCCTGGAGTCGCCTCCGCCGGGCGTTACCCGGCACCGTGCTTTCATGGAGCCCGGACTTTCCTCACCGGATTGCTTTCGCGCGACCGGTGCGGCTGCCCGACCGACTGGTGCGATGGGAACTAAGCCCTAAACGCCCCAAGGTCAAGGGGCCATCTGGCAAAGAAGCCGCTTCAATTGAACAACCCCTTTGTCAATCGCCGCTTCATCGCTGGCCGCAAAGCCCAAAAGCACCCCTGCTTTTGGCGAGCAAGTGCCGGACCAATAAAGAGAAGACAGCGCCGCCCCCTCCATCCCCTTGGCCAACATGGCATCCAGCAAAGCGCAATCGTCCAGTTCCTTTGCCTTTCCATGAAAATAGGCCGGAAGCTGTATCCCTCCATCAGG
Organism: uncultured Cohaesibacter sp.; assembly: GCF_963676485.1. Lineage (NCBI taxonomy): Bacteria > Pseudomonadati > Pseudomonadota > Alphaproteobacteria > Hyphomicrobiales > Cohaesibacteraceae > Cohaesibacter > uncultured Cohaesibacter sp. Next base: position 3,342,663 of record NZ_OY781114.1, on the reverse strand, counting down.
AAGAGCCGGACGCAACCACGCCCCCACTCTTTCTTGCAATTGATCCACCAATCGATCACGCCGATCCTTATAAACCCGTGTCATACGCGCAATATGACTGCGCACATGGCCCTCGCGCAAAAAGTCGCTTAAGGCCCATTGCACGACAACCGAAGGCACAGCGCCGACATTGCGCAAACAGCGCTGAACCGGATCGACAAGTCTTTTGGGAACAATGAGATAGGCAACCCGAAGACCGGGATTGAGCGCCTTGGAAAAGGTGCCCATATAGATAACGACACCACGGCGATCCAGACCTTGCAAACTGGAAATCGGCGCTCCTGAGAAATGAAATTCGCTATCATAATCATCCTCAAGGATGAAACAATCTTCCCTCTGAGCATAGCGCAAAAGAGCAAGCCGCTCTTCAAGTGCCATCACCCGACCAGTCGGGAATTGATGCGAGGGGGAACTGTAGATAAGGCGGGGCGACGCAGCAATGTCAGCCGCTTTCTCCAGCGCCTGATAGGGGGCCTCATCATCAATGCGAATGGGGAAACACTGCGCGCCGGCTGCCCGCAAAGCTGCCGTCATGCCTGCATAGCCGGGCTCTTCATGCAGCGCTACATCCCCGACATCCAGTAGCAGGCGAGCCACCAGATCCTGTGCGGCCTGCGCCGAGGACAGGATCATGACCTGCTCCGCATCTGCCACAACGCCGCGCGCCACCGACGCATGCTCGATGATTGCTTCTTTGAGCGCAGGAAGACCGGAATAATGCGCATAGCCCAGCAACTCTTCATGCAAAGCAACCTGCCGCGCCGCACGCCGCAGCAGACGCCCCCAAACATCATGCGGAAAATCCGTCACGTCCGGCATACCAGTCAGAAAGACAAGAGACCCCGGCTTGTCACGTCGGGGAACCGTCATCATCCGCGCTGCACCTTGAGATAATTTAGCTGGCGGAATTGGCGCGGCCTTGTTCCCCGCCTCAAATTCTACGCCATCAAAGCCGCGTGATGCTTCACTTACGCGCGTGCCGCGCCGTCCATCCGCTTCCAGATAGCCCTCAAGCCCCAATTGCTCATAAGCAAACAGCACAGTGTTTCGGCCAACCGACAAATCAGAGGCCAGCTTGCGGGATGCCGGAAGGCGCGTTCCAGGCTTCAATCGCCCTTGCTCAATCAATTGCCGGATGCGCAAGAAGAGCTGACGCGCCACCCCTTCCGTATCGCTCCGGTCCAGCTTTATTTGTCCTGCCAGCATTTTGGCCCTCTGAAATTTAGCACTATGGCTCTTTATTTAGAGCCAAAACTACATTCCAATCAAGCCATTCCATGCGCCTCTCCTCTTTGCATCCCTATTGAAGGCGCAAACCGGCCCGATAGACCAGAAGCCCTACGAAACAAAAGACAGACCAATGACCCAATCATCGCAAAACAGCTTTCCCGTTACCCCGACCAACAAGATCCGGGTAGCCAAACGCGCCAATTATGACCGAGACACCCTGTTTGCTATTCTGGACGAAGGCCTTATAGCCGAGGTTGGCTTCGTGCTGGATGACAAGCCCATCGTTCTGCCCATGGCCTATGGCCGCATTGGCGACCAGATCTATATCCACGGAGCAAAAGCCGCCCGAATGCTCAAAAAGCTCAAGGAAGGCCTCCCCGTCTGCCTCAACGTGACATTGGTGGATGGCCTCGTATTGGGGCGCTCTGCCTTTCATCACACCATGAATTTCCGCTCGGCCAACATCCACGGCACCGCCCGTCTGATAGAAGACGAAAAGGAAAAATACGACGCTCTGGTCGCCATCACCGACCATCTGGCTCCGGGGCGCTGGGATGAGACAAGGGAAACAACGCAGAAAGAAATCAACGCCACAACCGTAATCGCAGTCACGATTGAAGAAGCAGCCTCCAAGATCCGTGGCGGTATGCCCATCGATGATGAAGAGGATTATGATCTTGATCTATGGGCGGGCATTGTCCCCATCAGCACCAGCTACGGCCCCGCAATTGATGATGCACGGCTCAAGGAGGGCATTCCCGTCGCCGAAAGCATCCGTAAGCTGACCAGCCGCCGCTAAACGAAGTAAATGCCCGTGAGGCCATGGACCTGCGCTAAGCAATCCGCCTAAAGACCGCACTGTCGATACAATCAAACCCGGGCCTCACCCCTGCATTTTGCGGGCAAAAGGGGCCCGGGTTTACTATTTCCGCAAAAGATTTCCGTGCCCTGCCTTAACGAATCCTAGGCAGGAGAGCCTTAGGCGCCGAGCGCTCTCACCTTGGTCTAGGCATATAGATCTTCGCGACCAAATGGGCTCAGAGCAACAAATGCGCCTTGACAGCCACGAGGGATGCGACTATATGAGCAGCTCGGTTGCAGACACCGGCCGCTCGCAGGCCTTAGGGCCATGGTGAAGTTCTGTTATCAAATTCTGATAGTTTCAGCCCCACATGCATTTCATGCGGGTGGCAATGCGAGCCCCGTCCAAAGTTAAGAAATGCGTTCTACAGGAGGCTGAGATGTCATCAGACACCTCAAGCAAATCATCTGCGCGCAATTCCTTTACCCAAGGCTCTCTTGCCGCGCTTTTTGCAAAGAATGCCCTACCCGTTATCTTCGTGATGAGCATGAACGGCCTTCTGGCTGTCGTGGATGCCATATATCTTGGCGTCTATGTCGGTGCAGATGCCCTTGCAGCCGTCACGCTGATGTTTCCCATCTATATGCTCACCGTTGCGCTCTCCACGCTGGTTTCAAGCGGCATGTCGTCGCTGCTGGCCCGATATCTGGGCGCCAATAACACGCTGAGGGCCAGACAGCTCTTTTCGGGCTCTCACGGACTCGCCCTTCTGATCAGCCTCTTGCTGATCGGTGCATTCGTGCTGTTTGGCCATATGATCACAATGCTCATGGCAAGTGGCAATGACGCATTGGCTCAAATGGGACACGTCTATCTGCGCATCTCCATTCTGGCCACCCCCATTGTCTTCATTCTGTCGCTGCATGGCGACGCCTTGCGCAATGAAGGCCATGCTCCGCTCATGGCCGCCATGAGCCTGTTCGTGACACTGGCCAACATCCTGTTCAACTATGTCCTGATCGCACAATGGGGCATGGGTGTTGCAGGCTCGGCCTATGGCACCGCTGCCGCGCAAGGGGTGGCCCTTGTCATCGTTCTGGTTTATCGCCATTGGGGATCCAACACGCTCACTTCGGTTGACATTCTCAGGCATTCGCCCTTGAGCGACTGGAAGGCCATATTGACCCTCGGTGCGCCGCAAAGCCTCAGCTTTATCGGCATGTCGATCGTTTCGACGGCCACAATCATGGCAACCCAATGGATGGCGAGCCCCCATTATGCAGCCACGATTTCGGCCTTTGGAATCACAACGCGCATCATGACCTTCTATTTCTTGCCCCTGCTTGGTCTGTCCTTTGCGATGCAATCCATCACGGGCAACAATTATGGTGCGGAAAAATGGCACAGGTCAGACGCGAGCCTGCGGATTGCGCTGTCATTGGCGCTTTTCTATTGCGTTATCGCCGAACTGCTGTTCCTGTTCGCACCAGAAGCCATCGGCGGTCTTTTCGTCCATGAAGCGGCCGTGATTGCCGAGGTCGGCCGGATCATGCCGATGATGACCCTGATGCTCATTGCAGCGGGGCCAACCCTCATCATCGCGGCCTATTTTCAGGCAATTGGCGATGCCAAACGCGCAGCCGTGCTCAGCCTGACGAAGGCCTATATCTTCATGCTGCCACTGCTCTTCACCCTACCGCTCCTGTTGGGGGAAAGGGGTATCTGGCTCGCCAATCCAATAGCGGAATTGCTGCTGCTTGGCACAACAGCGCTTGTACTCATGCATACAGCCCAACAGACAAAACGCAGATGGGGCCTCTTCACCGCCCCAAGGGAGATAAAGAAATGAGCAACAGTCCCACCACAGCAGAAGAAGCCAAAAAGCAGGCCAAGCTGTTGCGCAACAAATTGAAGGAAGACGGGCTCGATATCTCGCACAGCAAGTCGCTGGAACTGATAGCCCAGCAACATGGCTTCAGAGACTGGAACACGATGTTTGCCGGCTTTGGCAACCGTCCTGTCCGGGCATGGCAACAGGGAGACAGGGTCTCAGGGCTCTATCTCTCTCAAGCATTCGACGCAGAGATCATCGCGGTCAAGAAGCTTTCAGATGGCTGGTATCGTCTGACTGTCCAGTTTGACCAGCCGGTCGATGTCATCACCTTTGAAGGCATGAGCAACTATCGCAGCCGCACCTCGCAGGTGATCGGGCCAGATGGTACGACCAGAGAGAAAACTTCCGATGGTCGCCCGCATATGATCCTCGATATATGAGACTGCGATAAGGGCATAAAAAGAGGCGCGAGTACACTGCTCGCGCCTTGATACAAAAGCAAAAACACCGTCAATCGAAGCGCTCTAGAGCTGCGGCAGACCGGCATTCAGCTTGTAAAGCGTGGAGATGGTGGTGGCATCGGCCACTCCATCGACCAGCTCAGGTCGGAAATGCAGTTGGAAGGCGCGCACGACTTTCTCGGTCTGTTCATCAAACACACCGGTAATCGGCGCATTGTAGCCATAAATGGCCAGCATTGATTGCAGCGCCTGAATGGGTTGCCCCTCATCGCCCAACTGGAAAAACCGCCCGCCGCCTGTCACGTCAGGATCAGCCCAGTGACCTGCGCCGGCAGCCGCCAACTGTTTCCATGGGAATTGAATGCCCGGATCAACCTTGCGCCCCGGCGACACATCTGAATGGCCCAATACACGATAGTTCGGAATCTCGTTGCGTGCGATAATATCCATGCAAAGCATATGCAGGATATCGAGCTGCTTCTCGCCAAAGGCTTCATCCCCCGCATTGGCAATTTCAATACCGATCGAACAGCTATTTATGTCTGTGTCACCCTTCCAATAGGCATCCCCAGCATGCCAAGCGCGCTTGGTTTCATCAACCAGTTGAACAATCGAACCATCCCGATGCAGGAAATAATGAGCAGAGACTTTGCTTTCAGGATTGCAGAGCAAGTCCAGCGCCTGAGCATCATCTTTCATGCCCGTATAATGGAGCAACAGCATATCAACCTTGCGTCCATCTTTACGCTCACCGAAATTGGGGGAAGGCTTCTCCTCGCAGGGGCAATTCGTCTGTGCTTCGAACGGCATGACACTCTCCATGAAACCGCAAATAGAAAAAAAGATCTGAGCGGGTTCGTCAGACCGTCCGTTTCTTAGCGCAAGCCGCGCTCAATCTCAATCATTGACCATGCGTTATTGATCGTGGCCAGTTTTTCGGTGGAGATCCGCACGAATTCTTCCGGCACGCCGCGCGCAATCAACCGGTCCGGATGGTTTTCCCGCACCAGTTTGCGATAGTGGCTCTTGATTTCCTTGTCACTCATGGAGCGTTCGGCTTCCAGAATCGTGTAGGGATCCTGCTCGTCCGGCTTCACATGGCTCATCTTGATGCGTTCAAAACAGCGCTCGGGAATGCCGAAGATTTCGGCCACATGCTCCAGATAGAGCATTTCTCTGGTATGCATGACGCCATCAGCGCCAGCAATCATGAACAAGCCATCCAGAATATCGGCCAGAGGCTCCATGTCATCTTCATAGAGAGCCGCAATCTGCTTGGCGTAAGCCTCATAGCCAGCCACATCCTGCTTGGCGAGATTGAACATACGCTGCACATTGCGCTCTTCCCCTTGCGGGATAGAAAAGAGCTTCTGAAAGACGTTGATTTCATCCTGCGTCACAACCCCGTCAGCCTTGGCCATTTTGGCAGACAGGGCAATGACTGCGACCGTAAAGGTGAGTTGCTTGCGATCAATGCCGCTGCCAAGCCCCCGCACAGTGGAAGCGACCTTTTCCACAAACTGGGAAATCGCCTCACTCTGACGGAGGTCTTCAATCAAACTGCCAATATGGCTCCAAATGCTCATGAGGTCTCCTGAACACCCATTCCTCGCACGCATCATTCCTGCGTTTGCGATCAATTTATGTGATACGCGCCGGAAATACGAGCCGTTGATAGCCAAAAAAAGGCGCTATACCACAATCGGGAAGCTTTGTGCCCGAAAACAGCACAGAAGGGCAAGCCAGAAAAGCTTTAGGGACAAATGAATTGGCAGAAACCCCAACCCAGCGGATCAAATTCAGTAGATCTACTGACACACACGCCATGTTCCGGCCCTGCCATGCAGACCATGATCCAGGTGGATGTGATTCTGGTGATATTTGTCGCCGCCAGGTCCGATGACGGTTGTGAAGTAGCGACAGGCCTGCCGATTGATCCCGCGCAGAAACTTACCCTTGCTGTTGCGTCTGGACCAATCATCCTCAACGGTCAGCACTGTACCATCCTTCAGGATAAACGCACTGATATCGATTGCATTTGCGCGCCCGTGTTCGGATAGTTTTGCTCCGCGCTTGTTGTTGCGCGGACGACAGGAATAGGAGGCAGCAACCCGTATCTCGACGACCGGCTGGCCCAGCTTGTCACGCGCCATGGGTTGCACGACTTCAGAAAAATAGCGATAGAGCTGCGAGGTCATGACACAATTGGTCGTCGCATTCCGGTTGAAGGCAACGGGATAACGGCCACCGAGCGATGAAATGGAAAAAGGCGCCTTGCTGCCGCATCCCCATTTTCCCTTGATCGCAGGCAAGGCTTTTGCGTCGACATAGCCCTTTTCAACAATTGGACAGTTTTGTGCAGAAATAGACTTGTCGGGCCAGATCGCTTCACTCTGCAAATCCGATTGCGAAACCTCTTCAAGGTCATGAAAACCGCCGCAGCCCGTCAGGGTCGTCAAAGCAGTCAGGAATGCAAGAAAGGGACGTTTGCTGATCGTAACACTCTTCATATTTTGATTCCCGCTTGCAGCAACATTCAATTCAGCGCATCCTGAAGAGAAAAGGTTAACATAAAGGCAGCGCAATGGTTCAAGCATCGCACGTTAAAGATCTCGTCGCCCCGGTCAGCCTTCTCGATACGCTCAAGGCAATCGACGCAGGAACCCTCACCCCTGCACAGTCTATAGAAGCCTGCCTTCAGCGCCTCGCCCTTGTCGAACAACAGATCCATGCTTTTGTGTCCATAAACGGCCACGCCATTGCCGAAGCAAAAGAGGCAAAAGGGCTGCTTGCTGGCATCGCCCTCGCCGTCAAGGATATCTTCGAGACCCGTTCATTGGCGACCGAATATAACTCGCCCATCTACCGTGGCCACGAGCCAGTGCGCGACGCAGCCCTTGTTACCATGGCAAACAAAACGGGCAGCACTGTGATCGGGAAATCCGTCACGACAGAATTTGCCTTTCTGGACCCCGGACAGACTCGCAACCCGCACAATATAAAGCACACACCCGGCGGGTCTTCTTCCGGCTCTGCTGCAGCCATAGCCTCTGGCATGGCCCATCTTGCTTTCGGTACGCAGACGGGTGGCTCCATCATTCGCCCGGCAGCCTATTGCGGCGTCACCGGCTACAAACCAAGCTATGGACTTCTGCCAAAGGTCGGCATCAAGGATTTTTCATGGACATTGGACACCGCAGGCCTCTTTGCTGCCAAGGTCGCCGATTGCGCCTTCGCGGCCTCGGCCATCACCGGCCGCAATCTTCAGGTAGATCCGGAGGCCAACTTCAAGCAGCCAAAGCTGGGCATTATCCGATGCCGCACTTGGCAAGAAGCCGATGCCGATTATGTCGCCCGCTTCGAGGCGATGGTTACGAGCCTCAAACGCTTCGGCACTGAAGTCATCGAGCTGGAACCAAGCGAGCATTTCCTCGGTGCTTTCAAAGCGCACCAGATCATTCAGGATTATGAAGCCTCTCAGGCTCTGGCGTGGGAATATGCCCACCATGCCGATCAATTGAGTCCCTTGCTCCGTCAGACACTCGACTTCGCCCAGACGATCACCCCATCCGATTATGACGAGGCCCTGATTTGCACCCGTGCTGCCAAAAGGGAACTCAACGAACAATTCGAGGATGTGGATGCGCTGTTGAGCCTATCCGCTCAGGGGCCGGCTCCTGAAGGCCTCACCTCCACCGGTTCCCCCATATTCAACAGGATCTGGACCTTGCTTCATACCCCATGTGTCAATGTCACCGGTCTGGAAACAGAAAGCGGCCTGCCCCTCGGGGTTCAACTCATCGGGCCAGAAGGGGAAGACCAGTCCACGCTCCAGATTGCCCATTGGCTGGAAGGTGCCATTCTGCGCCATTTAAGAGGCTGAAGCATAAGCTCCGGCTTCAACCGCACATAGCACGAGTGCAATTTAGGCAGTCAGAAGAGCAAGAAATAGGCATATGGCCATACAATAAGCAGCAAAATGACGGGCAATTTTTACAATTTCGCGAATGCTGCAGCGCAATATATGCGATCTTTCCCCTGTTTTTCTGTTACATGATTGTCGCACTTTAACCCAAGGCGCCTCAAGGACTTATTCATGTTTTGGTAACAAAGTTACCCCCCTCCTCGGCGCTGCACCAACTTTTTCATTTCGCGAATTCTAAAAGTTGCCGTAGACTTCTCACCATGAAGGAAAGGCTAGGAGGAGAGGCTATATGGTCAAATCTTTAAACATCGTGTTTGTTTGTGCTGCCTTTGTATTCATCGCTGCTATTGTCGTTGGACTTATTTAAGCAGGAGGCAACGACGATTGCATCAGGCAGTAAGGCTGTCTCACACATACCCTTGAAAAGACGCACTTTTATTCGCCAGTCTGCGAGTAAAAAGCCGGGGTTAACCCGGCTTTTTTTACTTCACGAATACTTTCCCAATGCCATATATGCCGATCAGGAACCTGCCCCATAAGCACAGCATGGTTCCCTCCCGTCAGGTCCTGTAATTCAGGATGGGAGCCAACCATTTCTCGGCTTCTTCAAGCGTCCACCCCTTGCGCTCGGCATAGTCGGAAACCTGATCCTTCTCGATCTTGCCAACACCGAAATAGTAGCTGTCCGGATGGGCAATATAGATCCCCGACACAGCCGAACCGGGTATCATGGCGCAGCTTTCTGTCAGCTTGATTCCCGTCTGTGCTTCGGCGTCGAGAAGGGTGAAAAGCGTCCGCTTTTCAGTATGATCCGGCTGCGCAGGATAGCCCGGAGCTGGACGAATGCCATCATAGCGCTCTTCGATGATTTGCTCGTTGCTAAGCGCTTCATCTCCAGCATAGCCCCAGAATTCCCTTCGAACTCTTGCATGCATCGCCTCGGCGAGGGCTTCGGCCAAACGGTCTGCCAGAGCCTGCAGCAGGATCTTGGAATAATCATCGCCTGCAGCATCAAACGCCTTGGCATATTCTTCCTCACCAAAGCCCGAGGAAACAGCAAAGCCACCGATATAATCCGCAACGCCGCTATCCGCTGGCGCGATGAAATCGCCCATGGCAACGCGCGCACGCGCCGACCGTCCGGCCATTTGCTGGCGCAGCCCATAGAAGCGGGCAGCTTCCTGAACGCGATTGTCATCTGTATAGACAACGATATCATCACCCACACTGTTGGCAGGCCATAACCCGATCACAGCCCGCGCCGTCAACCATTGTTCCTCGACGATCTTCGTGAGCATGGCCTGCGCATCATTGAACAGGCTGGTTGCTGCCTCGCCATAGACATCATCTTCCAGAATGGCCGGATAACGCCCTTTCATTTCCCAAGTGGAGAAGAAAGGTGTCCAGTCGATATAGGGCACAAGAGAGGCCAGATCATAGCTTTCAAAAAGCTTCGTTCCGATAAAGTTCGGCTTGGTCGGCTTGTAGGCGTCCCAATCGATCTTGAAGGCATTCTCACGCGCCTTGGAAAGGCTTAGGCGGTTCTTCTTGTCCTGTGCAGCCTCATGCTTGCTGCGCACCTGAATATAGGTGTTCTTGATGTCGGCTACATATTCCGATTTTTCCCGCGACAGGAGCCGCGTGGCCACACCAACAGCACGGCTGGCGTCGGTCACATAGATGGCCTGACCATTGTCATAGTTCGGATCAATCTTGACCGCCGTATGCACCTGAGAGGTGGTCGCCCCACCAATCATGAGCGGCTGGTCAAAACCCTCGCGCTGCAACTCGGCCGCCACATGACACATTTCATCAAGCGAAGGCGTGATCAGGCCGGACAGGCCAATGATATCGACCTTTTCCCGACGGGCCGCTTCCAGAATGTCATTGGCCGGAACCATGACGCCAAGGTCAACCACCTCGTAACCGTTACACTGGAGCACAACGCCGACGATATTCTTTCCGATGTCATGCACATCCCCCTTCACGGTCGCCATCAGCACCTTGCCCGCGCTTTGATGATCGCCATCCTGCTCTTCTTCCATATAGGGCATCAGATAGGCAACAGCCTTCTTCATCACGCGCGCCGACTTGACTACCTGCGGCAGGAACATCTTGCCATCCCCGAACAGGTCGCCAACCACATTCATGCCATCCATCAATGGCCCTTCGATCACATCCAGCGTACGGGTCGCCTTCTGGCGTGCTTCCTCGACATCTTCCTCGACATAATCATTGATGCCCTTGACCAGAGCATGCTCCAGCCGCTTTTCAACCGGCAGCTCGCGCCAGGCCAGATCAGCGACCTTGTATTCGCCCTTCTGGTTGAGGTAGCGCTCGGCAATCTCCAACAGACGATCCGTCGCGTCATCGCGCCGGTTCATCACCACATCTTCAATCCGCTCAAGCAGTTCCTTGTCGATCTGATCATAGACCATCAGCTGACCGGCATTGACGATGGACATATCAAGACCGACCTTGATGGCATGATAAAGGAACACCGAATGCATCGCCTCACGGACAAGATTGTTGCCACGGAAGGAGAAGCTGAGGTTGGAAAGTCCGCCGGACACATGAGCGCCAGGTAGATTTTGGCGAATCCACTGGGTCGCGTTGATGAAATCAACACCGTAATTGTTATGCTCTTCAATGCCTGTGGCGACAGCAAACACGTTCGGGTCGAAGATGATGTCCTCGGGCGGGAAGCCCACTTCATTGACCAGAATGTCATAGCTTTTCTTGCAGATACCAATCTTGCGCTCGTAGCTATCCGCCTGCCCGTCTTCATCAAATGCCATGACAACCACAGCCGCGCCATAGCGCAGAATGGTCTTGGCATGTTCGATAAAGGCTTCTTTGCCTTCCTTCATGGAGATCGAGTTGACGACGGATTTGCCCTGCAAACATTTGAGACCAGCTTCAATCACGCTCCATTTGGAGCTGTCCACCATGACAGGCACGCGGGAGATATCCGGCTCGGACACGATGAGATTGAGGAAGGTCACCATCGCTTCTTCTGAATCAAGAAGCCCCTCATCCATATTCACATCGATGATCTGCGCCCCGCTTTCCACCTGTTGACGGGCCACATCAAGCGCGGTTTCATAATCACCATCCCTGATCAGGCGGCGGAATTTGGCAGATCCGGTGACGTTGGTTCGCTCGCCAATATTGACGAAATTCGTCTCTGGCGTCAGCGTAAAGGGTTCCAGACCTGACAGGCGCATATAGGGCTTAATTTCAGGCACCTGACGGGTGTCATACTTCTTCACCGTCTCGGCAATGGCGCGAATATGGTCGGGCGTCGTACCGCAACAGCCGCCGACAATATTGATCAGCCCATCCCTGGCAAAACCATCGATGATGCTGGCCATATGTTCAGGGCTCTCATCATATTCCCCGAACTCGTTGGGCAGACCAGCATTCGGATAAGTTGAGATCAGCGTTTCGGCCACGCGGGAAAGCGCATCGATATGCTGGCGCAATTCGGCCGCACCGAGCGCGCAGTTCAGCCCCACGGCAAACGGCTTTACATGACGTACGGAGTGATAGAAGGCTTCTGCCGTCTGGCCGGAAAGCGTACGGCCCGACTTATCAGTAATGGTGCCGGAAATGATCACCGGCCAGCGCATGCCACGCGCCTCGAATTCTTCTTCGATGGCAAAAAGGGCCGCCTTGGCGTTCAGCGTATCAAAGATCGTCTCAACAGTCAGAGCGTCCGCCCCGCCATCAAGCAGCCCCTTCGCCGCTTCGCGATAGGCCGTCTTCAACTCATCAAAGCTGACCGCCCTGTAGCCGGGATTGTTCACATCGGGCGAAATGGACGCCGTCCTGTTGGTCGGCCCCATGGCGCCAAGCACAAAGCATTTGCGGCCAGCAAAACGCGATTCTACATCCAGGGCGGCTTCCTTGGCAATCTTGGCGCTCTCGACATTGAGCTCATAGGCCAACTGCTCCATGCCATAATCGGCCTGTGCAATGGTGGTGGAGGAGAAGGTGTTGGTGCCAGCAAAATCCGCACCCGCTTCGAAATATTGGCGATGGATATCACGAATGGCGTCCGGCTTGGTGATAGACAGCAGATCGTTGTTACCCTTGAGGTCGCGTTTCCAATCTTTGAAACGTTCCCCTCTGAAGTCATCTTCGGACAGGGCTAGACGCTGGATCATCGTACCCATGGCGCCATCAAATATCAGAATACGCTCGGCTGCCAGTTGGGTCAGCTGATCATAGGAGGGGCTTAATGGCAAGATCGACATGATCGAATTTCCTTAACGTCAAAAGGGAAGAGCGGACCGTCTGTCCGCTCGACAGATCCCCGGAGAACTCAAAGATAGCTTAGTCTTGAAATGTTGCTGAGGTCTTATGCCTTGACCGGACGCATGCCAAGCATATGACAGATAGCATAAGACAGGTTGGCCCGGTTCATGGTGTAGAAATGGAAGTCATCCACCCCACGTGCACGCAGATTTTCCACCTGCTCTGCAGCAACGGCAGCCGCCACCAGACGATGGGTTTCCGGATCATCTTCCAACCCTTCAAACCGGTTCGCCAACCATTGCGGCACACTGGCTCCGGTGCGGGACGCAAAACCGGCCATCTGAACAAAATTATGGATCGGTAAAATGCCCGGCACGATCGGAATGAAAATGCCAGCGCGTCTCACGCGCTCCACATAGGCTTCATAATGATCGTTATCAAAGAAGAATTGCGTGATGGCGCGGGTTGCTCCTGCATCCACCTTCTGACGCAACATTTCAATATCCGTCGCAAAGTCAGGGCTCTCGGGGTGTTTTTCCGGATAGGCGGAAACGGACACCTCAAAATCGCCGACCCGCTTGATGCCTGCCACAAGGTCCGCTGCGTTGATGTAGCCACCCTCATGAGGCACATATTTCTCACCCACACCGGCAGCAGGATCGCCGCGCAGGGCAACAATATGGGTCACCCCCACCTCGGCATAAGAGCGTACGACGGCATCCACTTCCTCACGCGTAGCGCTCACACAGGTCAAATGGGCTGCCGCCGGAATACCGGCTTCCTTGATGATCCGCTCAACAGTGGCATGGGTGCGCTCACGCGTGGAACCACCTGCCCCATAGGTCACGGACACAAATTCAGGCTGCAAAGGTGCGAGCCGCTCGACACAGGCCCAAAGGCTCTCTTCCATCTTCGGCGTTTTCGGGGGAAAGAACTCGAAGGAAACATTCAGTTTATGTGTTTCCTTGCTGCGGCGGCCGCTTGGTTCTGCATTGTGGCTCATAATTCTTCTCTCAGTCACGTCGGCCAGCTCCGGGAGGCAGAGCGCCGCGTTGTTTCATTATATTCAATGTCTTTGGGGCTTCAGACCCGTCTTTCGGGTCTGCTCAATCTGTTTCTATATCGGCAACCGAGCCGCCGGCCTTTTCTGCCAACCAGATCGAAACGGTCAGGGATTCTCCGGCCAATGCCTGATCGCGCCCCTCATGTCCAAGATCTCTGGCCAGCGTCACGGTGAAGCCGGCCTCCTGCATCCAGCGGCGCATGGCATCATGGGAGAAGCCCAATCGCCTGTGCGCGTGATCCTTTCGCAAAAATTCATGGTCATGGGGCGCAAAGTCAACAACCAGAATGCGCCCTCCGGGGAGCAGCACCCTACCCGCTTCCTGCAACGCCGCCGATGGGTCGTCCAAATAATGCAAGACCTGATGAATGGTGATGAGGTCGAATTTGCGATCCAGCGTGGTCAGATCAAGCAAATCTCCCTGTTGAACATGCAGATGCCCGTGGTTTGGCCCGTCCAGCCGGGAGCGAGCAATCGCCAGCATCGAGCGGTTGGAATCCAGTCCCAGCCCATCGCGGCATCGATCAGCCAACAAAGACAGAATGCTGCCTGTGCCCGTGCCCAGATCAAGCAACTGGTTGATCTCCTGATCCCCCAGCGCCTCAAGAATGGCCCGCTCAACCGCACTTTCCGGCACATGCAGGGCGCGCAGTTCGTCCCAACGCTCCGCATTCTGCTTGAAATAATCCGTGGCCTGCTGGGCATTGGCTTGCTTTATCTGCTTGAGCCTGTCCTTATCGCGCAGGATCATGGCGTCCTGTTGATCAAGATGACGCAAAGCCGCCGATATGAGATCACCCTTGGCCTTGTCCCGTGTCAGGCAATAATAAACCCATGCCCCTTCCGGCAAGCGCTCCACCAGCCCCGACTCGTACAAAAGCTTCAGATGGCGCGAGATACGCGGCTGGCTCTGATGCAGGATGGCCGTCAGGTCCTTGACCGAAAGATCCCCTTCAGCAAGCAACGCCAGCAAGCGCAGACGGGTCGGCTCCCCGCTCGCTTTCAACAATCCAACGATTTCATCCAACAGCAACATGCAACCACCTCAAAGATATAAAGATATCTTTATGACATAAAAATGCAAAAGACAAGAGCAGCAAGCATGCGCTATCCACCATTTCAGACCGCAGGAGAGTCCAAAACAGGCAAATTCAACAAGACTTTCAAATGCAAAAGAAGAGATGCGTCAGAAGTCTGGCGAGAAAAGCAGCATGCGTCCGGGTATCAGGCTATCAGCCCGTTGAGCCATCAGGCTTCTTCATGGCCTCAAAGGCCATTTCCGCCACCCGCGGCACATCTTCACTGGTTGCCAGATCATACCATGGCAACTCTTCGGCACTGTACCAGGCAGCCTCAAGAGCATCATCCCCGGCAACAGCCTCGCCCTCCTGCCACTCGCACAGAACAGCCACCATTACATAGTGAAATTGCAAGCGCTCGGCCTGATCGCGAGAAAAGGCCTCAAGGGTCGTCAGAATGCGATCGGCACGCGCGCGAATGCCGGTTTCCTCAAACAGCTCCCGCTGGGCTGCCATTTCCAAAGTCTCGCCAAACTCGACCTTGCCGCCGGGAAAGCCCCATTTGCCTGCATCTGGCGGATTGGCACGCCTGACCAGCAGAATGTGGCGCCCCTTGACCACCAGACTGAGCACAGCGACGCGTGGCTTTGGTTTCTGATTATCATTCATGGGAAAGACGCCAAAGAACAGGACAAGAGGACACTTCTTGAGAATATGGCCGGCCACGCAGACCGGCCACACAGAATTTCATGGTTTATTCAGCGCTTGCCGCCATACCCAAAGCATGCAGATACAGATCCAGCAAAGCTTCCATTTCCTGACGCTCATTGCTGTCCTGTTTACGCATGCGGACAACCTGCCGCATCACCTTGACGTCATAGCCGTTGCCCTTGGCTTCAGCATAAACATCTTTGATATCGTCCGAGATCGCCTTCTTTTCTTCTTCAAGTCGCTCAATGCGCTCCACAAAAGCACGCAACTGATCAGCGGCGACACCACCAGTATTTGACATTCCCTACTCCACATTTGGGTTCTGAAGCCTGCCTGCTGAGCTTACACCCCACAAGCAACTTCTATTAACCGCTCTCTAACCAAATTCTATTGCGACAAGATTAACACCGCGCCATAGCGGCGAGAACAAGGCCAAATAAATCCAGACCCTACACCAGTCCCCAACTCTGGAAAACATCTGGATTGAAAGGCAAACCCAAGAAGCCCGAACAACAGGCCACTGGACCATTTTCATCTGGTCAGTTTGCCCAAGGCCATTGGCCCTGCTCTGACAGCCAAAGCCATCATCGTCCCTGGCGCGATCCTTCGCAGGGGCCCATAATAGTCAGCATCATGTCCGGAACAAGCATCAATTTGAGCAAATCCCTATTCGGCGCCCAAAATAACACAAAGTCCCCAGATAGTCAGGCCTTGTCAAAACGGTCCATGCATTAAACGAAAGGTTGAGATTGCTTATCCCTTTTTGACCCTACTATAATGCGACCGTTAAAGTCATAATACCGTCAACATACACCGTTATTCGTGCAAGGATCCTATCGAAACTCCCTATTGAAGCAACCAAGCGCCAAGACCGGAATTCAGCGGGCAGTGTCTCATCGAGCTGTCTTCAGGCAAGCAAATAGGTTTCAAGTAGAACAACAGACAAAGAGCTAGATAACTCCCCGTCCATCATGTCAGAAAAATTCTACTAATGTAGAATATATACATTGACAATAGATGCATGAAACGCGAAACAGTTGGCGGCTCTCCAAAAAAGAAAAGACGATACCGAGCCCCATGTTTAACTGGAAACAAAACGCAAAGACTAGCGCTCGATGCCTTGCTTCTATTAAGGGCAAGACATTGGCTCTGACCACGATGCTCCTGGTAGCAAGCAGCCTCGATGCCGCAGCAGACCTGCGGGTTTGCAACAAAACAAGCAGCACGGTCGGGCTGGCTATTGGATACGAGTTGAAAGGTGAATGGATCAGCGAAGGCTGGTGGAATCTGGACCCAGAAAAATGCGAGACAGTGCTTAAGGGCCTACTCGTAAAAACCCGCTATCTCATTCATGCCATAGACTACGACAAGGGCGGTCAGTGGAACGGCGATTCATTCATGTGCACTCAGGATCTTGAGTTCAAGATCAAAGGCACACAGGAATGCGTTGCAAGAGGATTTGAACGCACCGGCTTCTTCGAAATAGATACAGCCGGTAAACAAGATTATACGGTTCAATTGACCGATCAAGAATAGGGAAACTGTCGTGACTGTAAGACGCAACCGGAAAGTAAAAATCCTGGCCACATTGGGCCCGGCTTCAGAAAAGAAGGAACAAATCAAACAACTCTTCCTGGCTGGCGCCGATGTTTTCCGCATCAACATGAGCCACTCCGATCATGAAACGCTGAACTCACGCGTCAAGCTGATCCGGGAAGTGGAAAAGGAAGTGGGCCGCCCGATCGGTATTCTGGCCGACCTTCAGGGCCCCAAACTGCGCCTTGGCATTTTCGCCGACACGAAAGTGGATCTGGTCAACGGCTCCCGCTTCTCGCTGGATAGCTCGGACAAGCCCGGCGACACATCACGCGTTCAGTTGCCTCATCCTGAAATTTTCGGCTCCGTCAAAGAAGGCGACATCCTGCTTCTCGACGATGGCAAGGTTCGCCTCAGAACAATTTCCACCACGGCAGATTCCATCCATACCGAGGTGGTCACCGGCGGTCCGATCTCCAACCGCAAGGGCATCAGCTTCCCTGATTCCACGCTCTCCTTCTCGGCTCTGACACCAAAAGACCGCGCCGACCTCGACGCGGCGGTTGACGCCGACGTGGACTGGATCGCCCTTTCCTTCGTTCAGCGCCCTGAAGACGTTGCAGAAGTACGCAAGCTTTCGCGCGGCCGCACTGGCATTCTCTCTAAAATCGAGAAGCCACAGGCTGTTGAACGCATTCACGAAATCATCGAGCTGTCCGACGCCATCATGGTGGCCCGTGGTGACCTTGGTGTTGAAATGCCTCTGGAAAAGGTTCCCGGCATTCAGAAACAGATCACCCGCGCTGCCCGTCAGGCCGGCAAGCCGGTTGTCGTGGCAACCCAGATGCTGGAATCCATGATCAACTCGCCGATGCCGACCCGCGCCGAAGCGTCCGACGTTGCAACCGCAGTGTTTGACGGCGCCGACGCTGTGATGCTGTCTGCCGAGTCTGCGGCAGGGGACTACCCGTTCGAAGCGGTCTCCATGATGAACCGCATCGCCGAGGAAGCCGAGCGCGATCCGTACTACACCAACATCATCTATGCACAACGC
This sequence comes from uncultured Cohaesibacter sp., assembly GCF_963676485.1. Lineage (NCBI taxonomy): Bacteria > Pseudomonadati > Pseudomonadota > Alphaproteobacteria > Hyphomicrobiales > Cohaesibacteraceae > Cohaesibacter > uncultured Cohaesibacter sp. The sequence goes on along the minus strand of NZ_OY781114.1, from coordinate 3,324,729 downwards.
GCCGAACCTGAAGCAACCGGTGCGGATGCCATTTCTGCGGCAGCCCGTCAGATCGCCGAAACGCTCAATCTGGCGACGATCGTTTGCTACACCTCTTCAGGCACCACAGGCCTGCGTGCCGCACGTGAACGGCCTCAGACCCCGATTGTGGCCATTAGCCCGATCATTGCCACGGCCCGCCGTCTGGCTCTGGTATGGGGCCTGCATTGCGTGGTTTCCGAAGAAACCGGCATTCTGGATGAAATGGTCGACCGCGCCTGCAGCACGTCCTACAAGATTGGACTGGCCAAGCCCGGCCAGCGTGTCATCATCACCGCAGGGGTGCCGCTGGGCACTCCGGGCGCAACCAACATGCTGCGCATCGCCTTTGTCGGTAGCGACGGCCTTGGCGGCATCTAAGCTGCAGCAGCGCATCTCTCGATAAAAAAGGGCCGGTCTAAACACCGGCCCTTTTGCTATGCATACCAGTCTTGATCCAGCGGCCTATACTGCACGAACCCGTTCGATAAAACTGGAGACCTTTTCCTTCAATTGATCAGATTGCTCACCCAGTGTCTTCACAGCACTGACAACCTCATCAGAAGTGCGCCCGGCATTCTTGGAGGCAGTTGAAACCTGAGATACATTTTCATTCACCTGCTCGGTTCCCTGAGCTGCCTGATGAATATTGCCGGAAATTTCGTGTGCAGTCGCATTCTGCTCGGCAATAGCCCCCGCAATGGCAGAAGAAATCGCTTCCACATTCATAATCACCTTGCTAACCGCCTCAATTGACAGGGACGCCTCGCTCGTCGCCGACTGGATTTCGGCAATCTGTTGCGAAATCTGCTCGGTTGCTTTGGTCGTCTGGCCTGCCAGCGCCTTGACCTCGCCTGCCACCACTGCAAACCCCTTACCCGCTTCTCCGGCACGGGCGGATTCAATCGTGGCGTTGAGAGCCAGAAGATTGGTCTGCTCGGCAATGGAGGAGATCATCTCAACCACCTCGCCGATCTTGCTCGCCGTGGCTGCAAGGGATTGCATCTGCTTGCTGGTGCTGCCCACCTTGCCAACAGCCTCTTGAGCGGCCCCAGAGGCCATGTCGATCTGCTCACTGATCTCGGCTATGGAGGCGGTCATCTCCTCGGTAGCAGACGCAATGGTCTGTACATTGCTCATGGTCTGGCTGGAAGCTGCGGCTGCTGATGTCGCCTGATCTTCGGTCTGCTCGGCAACGTCGGCCATTGTCCGCGCCGTCGTTGACAATTGCTGAGAAGACAGGGAAACAGCTTCAACAATGCCACTCACATGACGATCGAACTCATCGGCCAACTGCACCATCATCGATTGCTTCTCACGCTCGGCTTGACGATGACGGGCCAGCTCCTCAGCCTCCATTTCCTTCTGCATCTTCACATTCTGATGCAAAATGGTCGCGATCTTGCAAAGAGCCCCGATCTCGTCATCCTGCCGACAGACAGGAATGGTTGTATCAAGATTGCCTTTCGCAATCTGATCCATGGCTCCCGTCACATTCCGGATCGGATGGGTGATCGACCGGATCACAAGGGCTCCACCACCAATAAGAAGAATGACTGTAGCGATAATAGTACCAATCGCGATGGCATCCACCTGTGCTTCAATGCTCTTGCGCTCCTCCACAGCCAAGGCCAGTTGTGCATCAGCGGCGTCTTTCAGCTCGGAGAGTTGCCCTGAAATGCCCTTGATCCTATCGCGGTAGGCGTTCACCAGCGCCAACACAGTTTGATTGGCTTGCGTCCACTTGAGAAATTTGTCGTGATAGGCTTCCATCAATGGGACTATCTCGTCCTGCACGCCCTGCGGCACGTTGGAAGCAGCAAGGACCGCGTAGAATTCCTTGATCCGCTTGTTGAATGTCTCGACGTATTTTTCCTTCTGGCGCAGCATATAGTCTTTCTCATGCCGGCGCAGCATCAGCATCTTGACCATGATGGCATCGATAGAAACCGCTGCATCGGCCTTGCCCACCTCTTTCAGTTTGGCTTCTACTGTCTTTACCGCTGTCCTGAGCTCGCCCTTCAGCCCTTCATTCTCGGAAAGCCCGGCAACAGTGCGCGCCTTGACGATCCCTTTTGCGCCCGTCACGGCATCCTGCATCAAGCTTGTCAATATAGGTGTCTGATCACCCAGCTGACCAAAGGTGGACCGACTGTCCGCTGCCACAGTCTCCATCCGATCAACAAGAGCCATATCACCTTGCTGCAAGAACTGCTCTGTAAGCGAAGCAACTCTACCGATTCCCATTTCGGCAACACTAAAAGCAGTGACATTCTCCTCACCGAGCATTGTCGCATGTGTTACCTGAGCTTTTCTGCTTTCACCCCAGTAAAAGGCACCTGAAAGCACCCCGAGCCCGAACAAACCAAACAGCAATAGCCCCCAGATACGATATTTAAGTTTCATAAATCACCCTACTGAGTTGCGAGAATAGTCTAACACTAATTTTAGTGAGCAACATTCAGGTGAATATTTCATGAAAGAAATTATATTTCTGTTATCCAAAAAATTTTTACACGAAAATACAAGTTTAAAACAAATATTCAGATCACTTCTGTCCAATAAAATTATAGAAATGCATATTAATATTGAACAAAGATACTATGAAGTTTTCTATCGCAAAACAATATTTGTCAGTTGGGTCTAAAAATTTCAATTGAAATAGAGAAAACTCGACTTTCTCTCAATTGCGCATAACAAAAAACGCGCCTGAGATAGTCTCTCAAGCGCGTTTGTTGTTTCGTCAACCTAAAGAGGTCCGACGTCTATTAGCCCTGACGAGCTTTAAAACGTGGGTTTCTTTTGTTGATGATGTAAACACGACCCTTGCGGCGAACCATGCGATTGTCACGGTGACGCTTGGCAAGTGCTTTCAGCGAATTCTTAATTTTCATTGTCTCAAGCCTCGGCCAAAATCTGCGAAACAAAAAGCGCGCCGAGGCGCGCAAATTCGAGCGGAAATTACGATTCCTACCGGCCATTGTCAACCGGGAAAACGACTCCTGTGGCTGGAATCCCGCCTTTCCTGCAAATTTATCAAATCCGCGGTATATTTACCTCCAAATTAAATGCAAATGCAGCTCAGAGTCCGCGAAATAAATACGGATCCAGAACGTAAAACACAATCCATAAATCAAAAGTTGCAAACATTCAGACACACACCGTGGAACAGATTCGGTATCCAGAGGTAAAAAAATACAAATATTTGCAATGAGCGCCGTTTGGATCACTTTTAAACTCGATAGAAACTATTACACCAGTATAGCTTCTTTTGAAAAGTAGTGTGGGGAGAATTGACTATGCCATTCGAAAAGTCCGGTGATCTCAATTGGCATCATAAAGAAATTGTTCTGCTCGATCTCAAATGGGTCAGTAAAACGATTGTCGCCAATGTCGAGATGAATCAGTTCGGAGATCAGGAACATCAGGGCCAAGCCCCAACAATCATTCTCACCCGTGAAAGCAATGGACGGAAGGAAGATGTCTTGATCGTGTCAGGCCGCGCACATGGCCATGCCCTTGTTAGCCTCGACCAGCAGGACCGCCTCATCGCAAGGATCAATCAGTCCAATCCGCATTCGGCCGGAACGGTCAAATGGCAGATCGTCTGCTAAGAGACCAGCCTTTTTCTTTTGACATGCGAGCCGCATTTGCCTCGACTTGCAGGAAAGGACTTTCCTGTGCTCGACCGACCGCGGCTCCCGCCACCACAATCAAACAAAACTTTTGGTTGAAATTATCCGCAACACCCCTAGACAAAACCCCATCTTTCATTAGGATGATTTTCCTAAGAGCAGCTTGCTCCCGATCCGAAATCCACTTCATGAAAGAGGCCTGACCATTGCGTGATGAAGCCCAACAACGCCCAACCGCACTTGAAGGCAAGCGCCTCACCGAAGCCTTCTTCCATGGGGATCTGGACAAGTGCATGCAATTGATCATGCAAAAGGCATCAGAACAAGACTATAGCTTTTCTTGCGAAACCAAGGCCTATGCAATCGCGCAGCTTTCCTTGCATAAGAGCAGCAGCAGCAGCACGGTTTCCTGAGCAGCAGCCTTCTCACAATCAGAATAAACATCCCCCTCAAAGCCGTTCCTTGGCGCCATATGGCGAGAAGACACGCCTTTTGGGCTGGGCTTTGGGGACTTCTGTATCCCCTTGTGCATAGACCATGCCCATGCCAGCGTTGCCAACCTTGGCAAGGGCAGCCATCCACCCTCACCAAGACCTGCCCAAAGAAAACCCCGCCGCCGAACAAACGGCGACAGGGTCAGAATTAATCCAAGAGGATGATGCGCTACTGTCTCTTAGAAATAGACGAAGTAGGCAAAGATGGCTGACAGGAAGGTTGTGAAGAGCATCAGCGGGAATGCCAGCTTCATGAAGTCCATGAAGGAAATGCGCTGGCCTGCACGCTCAGCAAAGCTTGCCACCATAACGTTGGCACTAGCACCAATCAGCGTACCATTACCGCCAAGACATGCGCCCAGCGACAGACACCACCACAGAGGTTCAATAGCCTGAGGCCCACCAAGATCTGCCTGCATGGCCTTGATCAGCGGGATCATCGTGGCAACAAATGGGATGTTATCAACGATGGCCGAAAGAACGGCAGACGCACCCAGAATGATCATGCCTGCCAGTTCGATATTCGTACCGGTCAGCCCGAGAAGCTTCTCTGCCATGATCTTGAGAAGACCAGTCTGCTCGACACCGGAAACCAGAACGAACAGCCCCAGGAAGAAGAAGATGGTTTCCCACTCAACCTGCTGGAAAGCGCTGTGAACGTGATGGGATTGCTCTTCAGGCTTGCCACCAAAGCTATGCAGCAGCAGCAGGAAGGCCGCGCCTGTCAGCGCAATGGTGCCAGGCTCCCAGCCCTGACCATGGCCCCAGATGAAGCCAGCCAGAACGAGCGCAAGAGTGAAGAGAGATTTGGCCAGCAACACCTTGTCTTCGATGGCTTCGAAGGCGTTGTATTTCATCATCGCTTCTTTGTCTTCTTCACTGGCGGTCATCTTGCGACCCCAGATGAAATCAAAGAAGATAAGACAGATGATCAGAATGATCAGAGCGATCGGGCCAACCCATTCAACAAAATCCATAAAGCCAAGGCCAACAGCCGAGCCGATCAGAATGTTCGGCGGGTCACCGATGAGAGTTGCCGTACCACCGATATTGGACGCGAAAATCTGTGAAAACAGAAAAGGATAAGCCTTCAGATTGAGCTGGTCGGTCAACAGGAGTGTCACCGGAACAACTAGCAGAACCGTTGTAACGTTATCCAAAAGCGCTGAGAAAATAGCGGTCACAATGGCCAGAGCGGCCAGAAGCTTACGCGGGTTCGCCTTGACCGCCTTGGCGGTATAAATGGCGACAAACTGGAAAACCCCAGAATCCTTGGTGATTGCAACAATCACCATCATGCCCGTAAGCAGAAAAATCGTATTGAAATCGATGCCTTCAACGACCAGTTCGAAGTTCAGAACTCCGAGCAAGACCAGCAAACCGGCCCCCAGAAGGGAAACAATCGCACGGTTGATCTTTTCAGAAATAATGAAGAAGTAGGCAGCAATCAGAATTACCGTTGCCACAACGAGAGGCGACCATCCGAAGACAGCGCTCGTGGCGATTCCACTGGCATGTTCCATAGATAAACTAAGGCTCTTCTCACTAACTATGGATGTGTGCAACCCGTTAGGCACACACCCTATAGAGGGTTATCTACTGCGCTGAGCCCTGTCTAACGTGATGAATACTCGTCACGTTCCAATTCGGCGATGGCGGACTGTTCCGTCACGATGCCGAGGAACCTGTGTGTATCATTCTCCACGACCGGCAGCGGACTGCCGTATTTGGCCAGCTTGCGAATGCCCTCCCAAACCGAAAGGTCAGGGCTAAGGACAATAGGGTCCCGGTTCATGGCGTCTGTCAGCGACTGAGCCTTCATACTGCGCAAGCGACGCGCAATATCTGGCTTGGCACCACGCACAAAACCAAGACGTTGGAGACCGGACGGCATCCTGACGGAGACGGGAAGCATTTGTTTCAAAAGCGACTCGAACCCAAACATTCCAAGAAGAATGTTATTTTCATCAAGAACCGGGGCCGTTCTTATCTGCCGTGTTTCGAGGACCGTCATGGCTTCCTCGACAGTTTGATCGGGGGTCAAACTAACAACTTTATCGACCATTGCGTCTATGCAGGGCACGGTACACCTCCCTATGCTCTCTGGCGGTTTGCAAGACCGCAAATTTTAATGGGTTTAGACTATACCCGAAATTTGCGACATCCAAGAACAATGCGTTGTGTCGCCAACAGCAGGCTGAAAAAACAAGTTAAAGCCTGTCTGCTACCCGATCTTCACAGCTCACGATAGCGGACATTATGTCCCTTCTACCAATTCGACAAGTTGTCTCTAAGGTGAGGCACCTCGTAACACTATAGTTGTAGTTCAACAAGAGCTTCCCGGCAGACAACCAGCGTTTCCAACAACTCAGGCTATACAATTATAGCCCACTTGTTAGGCGCGAGCGTCTTATAGACGGAGCAGTCAGAAAGCGCAATCTTTCGCACTGTGTATTTTAAAGGCAACTTCGCGCCTCTCTCTGACCATGTGGACAGTATCTGGGCTGGCGCACATATGTCGGCAGCAAAAAGCAACGCCAAACAAATGAAACAACAAGGGATTCGCCTTTTTGCTCTGACACGCCCATTGCTGCAATGCAAACAGAGCCTGCCTGTGTGCAAAAGCATCAATCGCCGATTATCCATAGGAAAACCGGCAAATAGAGCCGCTCCCTTCTTTCTTCTTGTAAGGATGGTGAGCTAACAAGGGTCAGATAGTTTCTCTTGAGGAGTCCTGCCATGTCCGTTGCGATCGTCATTCCTGCCCGGTACGGATCAAGCCGCCTGCCCGGCAAGCCCATGTTGCCGATTCTGGGAACCAGCATGCTTGAACGGGTCTGGCGAATCGCCGGCGCAACCCGCGGCTGCTCCCGAATCGTTATCAGCACCGAAGATAAGCGGATCGTCGAGCATGCCAAAAGCTTTGGAGCGGAAGCCGTGCTCACGCCGGAAAGCTGCCGCAACGGCTCCGAACGCGCGCACGCAACCATCGAAGCGGCCGACATCACCGAAGATGCCATCATCAATTTCCAGGGGGATGCGGTTTTAACACCCCCTTGGGTCATTCAGGCCATGATCGACGAATTCGAAAAATCCCAAGATCCGTTTGACATTGTAACTCCGGCAACGGAAATGTCAGACGCGGCGATTGCAAGCCTGACGGAGAGCAAAAAACTCAATCCAACCAGTGGCACGACCGTCGTCTTCAACAAGCAGCATAACGCGCTTTATTTTTCCAAGAACATCCTGCCCTTCGCCAGAAGCAAGGGCATTTCTCCGACCTATCGCCATATCGGCCTCTATGGCTATCGCAAGGCCTCCCTTGAGCGCTATGTAGCGCTGGAGCCCTCACCGCTGGAATTGACCGAAGGTCTGGAGCAATTACGCGCTCTGGAATATGGCATGACCGTCCGCGTCGTGATCGTTGATTACCGCAACCGCACCCATGCATCAGTGGACGCGAAAGAAGATATCACCATCGCAGAAGAGATTATCAGCCGCGAAGGCGAACTGGTTCTTTAGGAGGATGCCATGAAGCTCATACTGGTAAGGCACGGGAACACATTTGCTAAAGGCGACAAGGTGGTCTGGGTTGGCGCCCGCAGTGATCTGCCTCTGGTGGAAAAGGGCAAAGAACAGGCCCAAGCCGTCGGCATGGCCCTTAAAGAAAGCCGCATAAAAGCGGATGTCCTATATTGCGGCCCGCTCAAACGCACAGTGCAAACCGCAGAAATCGCTCTCAAAACCGCCGGTTGGGATGGCGTAAAAATGTGTGTCAGCGATGCATTGCGGGAAATAGACTATGGCCTTTGGGAAGCCCGTTCCAACGACGATATCCGGGCAGAATATGGCGACGACGATATCGATGGCTGGCAACAGAAAAGCATCTGGCCAGATGGCTACGACTGGTCACCGGATCCAGAAACCATTCTTTCCAGCTGGAATGCCATGGTGGCAGAAATAGCCGAAACCTTCGGCGAAGATGCCACCGCAATTATCGTGACCAGCAATGGCATCCTGAGAATTGTTGCACCGCAATTCGGCATTGCAGCCAACGAAGCAAAAGTAAGCACCGGCTCTCTCTGCCTCGTTGAAGACGGTGTTGTGAAAATCTGGAACGCCAAAAGCCTATAAGCTCAGGAAATGGCGACAGAATAGGCCATAGCGACCATTCCCGATGCAGTGAGCGGCAAGCCTTAAGCGCAGCCCTTGCCTATAAATCGGCGATTACATCGGCGAGCAGGCTCTTTACGTCAGTGGCAATTCCCATGAGGGCCGGATTTTCGACTGCACTCATGGAGGCCAAAGGATCGATTGCGCTCACCTCGGTGCCATTTTCCACGGTGCGCAAAATGACGTTGCACGGCAGCATAGCGCCAATCTTGGGCTCTGCCATCATGGCCTTATGTGCCATTTCCGGTTTACAGGCTCCCAGAATTTTATAGGGCGCTATATCCTCACCGAGTTTTTTCTTCAGCGTTTCCTTGACGTTGATTTCCGTCAACACACCAAAGCCCCTGGCAGCGAGAGCTTCGCGAACGCGAGGTTCGGCCTCCTCCAGAGTAACCCCGACAAGCAACTTATCTATCGTATAGTTCATAGTGTTTCTCCCCTTTCATGACGCTTGATGTGGGGACAACGCCCCCGGTCATCAAGGAACCAAACACCCAAAGAGCGGCAAGAACAAGACCGGGTAAAGTCCATTGCGCACGGATAACCGGTGCCTTTAGGCACGAAAACAATCTGTCAGCAGACTAAAATTTGGAACAAATTCCGCCTCCAGCCATTTATCCTCTAACAGGTAAAGTCTCCATCTAGGATAAAATGATAAGGGCCGTGCTATGCCCTCCTCCGCAAAAACCAGAATGCAAAACCAAAATGACAGGAGGCATTAATGTCCAGTCATACGCACGAGCTTAATCATCCCCCCCATCATCACGATGATAGACAAATGAGTGGCCAACCCCATGGCCATAAACTGGCCACCAAGTCACTGCGTGCCATCAAACAGAATCTATTCTTCGCTTTCATCTTCAGCTCGCCTGATGTGCCTTTTCAGAAAGCATCCTATATCCGGTCTTTTGCTTACAGCTCTCGGAAATGCTTGCAGCGGCCACCATGAGCCTTTCATCGGTGCCGATGATCGCCAATGCCTTGCGGCCAACAAAGGCCAAGCTTTGAAACAGGAAAGGAAAAGCCATGCATGATGCGAAGCTCCTCGCGATTTTGTGACCGCTACAACCATGTTTTTATGGCACTATCCAGACAATCCGAGAATCGGCTCTCCCAAGGAGCGCAAAACCAAAAGCTGCGAACCTCGCCGGAGAATCATAGATCTCGAATTCAACAGCCCACCGCACACTTTGTTTGATTAACCGGACGTCCCTTCCGCAAAGACGAGATTGTTATTACGAAATAATCAGGAACACCTTTTAGCCACCATTTCCCCATAACGGAAAGCGGCGACTAACCATCTGTTGCTGCCTGATTCTGCAAAAAGCGATTTCCTTCAAGCAAGAAGTACAAAGACCTGGTTCGAAATGAGTTAAATGAAATGTTAAAAGAAAAGCAAACCCCGCCATCTCATGCCTCCGAACAAGGGATGACCACTCGCCGACAGTTTTTGGGCGGCAGCGCCATTTTGGCCGCCGGGCTCTTGAGCGCCTGTAGTCCCCGTACACGCCAGCCGCTCTCGCCCCCGGGCCTGGAGAACCCCTATAGCGCCCTGTATGGTCCGCTGCCCGATGAACGCTTTCCGCTGCCAGCCGTTGACTTGCGAAAGATAGACAAAGAATTCCTGCGCAAAGAAGTCTATTACCCCACCAGCGAGAAGGTCGGCACATTGATCGTCGATACCGGCAATTTCCATCTCTATCTGGTTCAGGAAAATGGAACGGCAATGCGCTATGGCGTCGGTTTGGGGCGCGCCGGGTTTGAATGGAACGGTCGCGCAACTGTTGCCAGAAAGGCAGTCTGGCCCAAATGGACACCACCGGAAGAAATGATCCAGCGCCAGCCCGAGCTGGAAAAATGGAGCTGGAAAAATGGCGGCATGCCTCCGGGGCCAACCAACCCGCTGGGCGCGCGTGCACTCTATATTTTCCAAGGCGGCCGCGACACTCTCTATCGCCTGCATGGCACTGCCGAGACATGGTCCATCGGACGGGCGGTTTCTTCAGGCTGTGTGCGCCTGCTGAACCACGATATCATCGATCTCTACAGACGGGTCCCCACCCCGTCGCCTATTGTGGTTCTTTAAAAGAGCTTCAGGCCATCACTGGAAGATCGGGCAAATGCGCCCGATCCTGCTTCTCTCCCTTGCCCTTTGCCTCGGGTAAAAGCGCATACCGCCCTCATGCAGAGAGGGGCCAAAGCCGCCACAACAAGCGTGCAAGGCCAGCTGAATGCAATGTCAGGCCGCTTGGCATAGCTGTAAAAACTCGTGTGCCGCCAAGCTCAGTGCCCGTTCCCTATGGCTAAGCGCCATAAAATCCCTTGGTGGAAACGGCACGTCGGAAAAGACGATCTGACCGGTCGCAACCAGTGGCCCGGCCGCCATTCTGGAAACCGCCCCCGCATAATCGCTCCCCACCAAGGCGGACAACACAGCCTCGTTGCTGGGAAATTCCAAGGCGATGTTGATCTCCTCGGAAGGCACGCCAAGATTGCGCATGGCGGTTTCGAAGGTAGACCGCGTGCCCGAGCCCTGCTCACGCATGACCCACAGCGTGCTCTTGATCAGGTCCAACCATTCCCGCTCTCCCGCATTGGCCAGCGGATGACCGGGCGCAACGACAATGGCAATTTCATCATCAGCCAGCTTGGTGGAGCGCAATAAGGGCGCATCGATATCCCCTTCGATGAAGCCAATTTCCGCCTGCCCTTCTTCGATTGCGCGCGTTACAGTTTGCGTGTTGCCCACCGTCAGACGCAGGTCAATAGCTGGATAGAGATCATGAAAATGCACCATACGCGAAGGCAACCAGTAGCTTGCAATTGTCTGGCTGGCATGGATATGCAACACACCGCGCTTCAAGCCGCCAAGCTCGCTGAGCACCAAAGCTGCCGCATTGGCCCGCGCCAGAGTTGCCTTTGCTTCCTTTAGGAAAAGCCGCCCAGCCTCCGTGAGCTCAATACCGCGCCCCACGCGATTGAACAATTTGACATTGTGAAAGCCTTCCAATGCCTTGACCGAAGCGCTCACCGCTGAGGGCGTCAGACCGACCGCATCGGCTGCACGGGTAATATGCTGCCGCTCGGCCACGGCGACAAAAATGGAAAGCTGCTCAAGGGTCATAAAACCATCCAATTCAATTTCATGAAATATACTATATTATTCGATATTTTTGAATGAATTATTATGAGATGGTGCCGCGAATTTTCAAGACCTCCAAAGAGAAAACAATGCGAACCTGGCACTATATTCAATCCGTTCTCCCCGGCTTCCTCCTGTGTGGCTTCATCACGATTCTGGCCTACGGGGCCGAATGGATCGAAATTCACCTGACCGGCCACCGCTTCATGGACGCCCTGGTCTTTTCCATCATACTGGGCACAGCCGTCCATTCCATTCTCGGCCTCAAGCCGATGTTCAAGAAGGGTATCAACTTTTCTGCCAAATATCTGCTCGAACTCGCCATCGTGCTGCTGGGGGCCTCAGTCAGCCTGACGATCATCAAGACCCTCGGCCCGCTTTTGTTGCTGGTGGTTATCGTCATCGTGACAATCGCCATCATTTCCAGCTACAGCATTGGCAGGCTTTTGGGATTGCCAGAGAAGCAGGCGCTGCTGGTGGCCTGTGGCAACTCGATTTGCGGCAACTCCGCCATTGTGGCTGTAGCCCCGGTCATCGAGGCCGATTCTGACGATATTGCTTCAGCGATCGCTTTTTCTGCAACGCTGGGCATTATTGTGGTGTTGGCCCTGCCCGCCTTTGCCAATGCCTTTGACATTGACCCTCACCGCTTCGGCATCTTCGCTGGCATGACCGTCTATGCAGTGCCGCAGGTTCTGGCGGCGACCGCTCCGGTCAGCACCATCAGCGTCCATTTCGGAACGCTGGTCAAGCTGATGCGTGTGTTAATGCTGGGGCCAGTCATTCTGGTACTCGGTTTCCGTGAAGGACGAAAAGCCGAATTGGTCGCCGAAAAGACCACAGGCAAAAGCCTCAAATTCAGCCAACTGGTGCCGTGGTTCATCATCGGCTTCTTCTTGATGATTGCCCTTCAATCCGTAGGAGCGATTCCGGACGCAATCATGCCTCCGATCAAGGAAGTCACAACCCTGCTGACCATTCTTTCCATGGCGGGACTGGGATTGCTGGTCAATGTGAGGTCGGTCTTTGCATCAAGCGGTCGCGTACTGGCAACCGGAGCATTGTCCATCCTGTTTCTGGGTGCACTTGGCGCCGCGGCAATCATGCTCCTGTCCCTCTGACAGGGGCCAAGCTCCCAACGACTGAAACATAAAGATCAAACCAAAAAGAAAGGCGGATTGCATATGAGCAACCCGCCTTTGGCAGTTTAAGTGCTTATTATTATTCAGCGGGGACTGATCGCGCCTTAGAGCTCGACAACCAGCTTGAGAACATCATTCTTGTTGGCTTCCCAATAAGGCAGCACATCAGCAGCCTCAGCCATCGGGAATGTCTTGGTGATCAAACTATCCATCTTGTCGCCGATCTTGAGCAGTGCTTCGATCACGGCATCAAAGTCTGGACGCATTGCGTTGCGCGAGCCCATGATGTCCAGTTCCTTGAGGTTGAAGAACTTGGTTTCATAGGTAACCGGAGCCTTGGAATAACCGACATAAACCACGCGACCAGCAAAGCAGACAGCATCAATGGCCGTGGTGAAAGTGATTGGCAGCCCAACCGCTTCGATCACGACATTCGCGCCATGATCATCGGTCAATTCATTGACTTTCTTGACGAGCTCTTCGCCGCTCAAGGTCAGAAATTCGCTTGCACCAACAAGTTTGGCAATCTCTTCCTTTTCAGGGCTCAGATCGACAGCAATTACCCGTGCACCACGCGCGGCTGCGCCCATGATGGCGCCAACACCGATCATGCCACAGCCCATGACAACAACCGTATCAGATGCTTCAACGCGGCCACGCGATACAGCGTGGAACCCAACAGAAAGGGGCTCGACCAGAACCTGACGTTTCGGCGTCAGGCTTTCATTCGGCACAACACAATCGGCACGAATAACCATTTTCTCACGCAGAGCGCCATCACGCTGCACACCGAGAGTTTCATTATGCCGGCATGCATTCGGACGACCTGCACGGCAGCTGCTGCAATGACCGCAAGCAGAATATGGCCACAGGATAACAGACTGGCCAATCTTGATGTCGTCACCAACATTGGCACCCTTTTCAACCACGAAGCCGGATGCTTCATGACCAGGAATGCGAGGCAGCTGAACCAGCGGGTTCTTGCCCATATAGGTGTTCAGGTCACTACCGCAGAAGCCGACATATGAGATGTCGACAACAACGTCATCGGGGCCCATTGTCATTGGTTCGACATCGCGAACCTCACTTTTTTCTGCGTCTACAATGCAAAGTGCTTTCATCACTGATCTCCTTAGCGATCTTCTTTTTCGAGAGCAGCCGCCTGCTCTTTGATTTCGATGAGGATTTGCACGCCTGAGCGGGAGCCTTTAGAGGGCCTCTCACTCATGGAGGGTAGATGGGAGGCCCCTTCGTCTTGGGAGGCGTTCGTGCCAGGAGTGTGCGTAGCACTCAAGGCCAAGTCTCAACCGCTCAGGCATGTTGGGCTATCCGAAGTCTCTTTTTCGGACAAATCCCCATATAGCTCCTATGTTTGTTCCTAAAAGCACGAAAATTCACCTATAGCTTGTGATTTACGTGCAATTGATAGGATGTTTTATTGCATAATCATAGGATGATTGTCAAGATAAAGACAAAGGAACGGCATGGAATCCGCATGATTTCACCAATTGGTGGGATCATTGACTCAAAGGGTCAAATTGATCATGTTACAACTTATCAGTTTTCAAATGAGGTACCCACGCACATGAGCAGCCCCAAGGTAGATCTGGCTATTTCATTGGTTCAGGATTTGATTCGAACAGGAAAAATCAAACCCGGAGATCGCCTTCCAAACGAGGCCGAGTTTTCTACACAACTCGGAGTTTCGCGCAATTCCCTGCGTGAAGCGGTTCGTGCGATGAGCGCCATGAAAATTCTCGAGGCCAGGCAGGGCGATGGCACCTATGTGTCGGGCCTTGATCCAACCCAGATGATCGAAACCCTGCGGTTCGCCGTCGACGTTTCCGGTCCGGAAGCTGTCTTGTGGTTTCTGGAAATCCGCATCATGATGGAACTGCATACAACGGCCATTGCAGCCGCGCGACGCACCAAATCAGACCTCGATCGCCTCAAACAATGCCATCAGGCCATGCTGAATGCAGAGGACACCGGCACTCTTCTCAAGAAGGACTCCGAGTTCCACCATATCATCGCAGAGACAACCCAGAACCCGATCATGGTCTCTCTGCTCAATGTGGTCTCCGCCCCGGCCCTCAGGGCACGCATCTGGCGCAACCGCATGACGGATAGTGCAACCAACAATCTACGCATCGAACATGAAGCAGTTTTGAACTGCATTGAAGCTCAGGATGTCGAAGGCGCCAAATATGCCATGTATACCCATGTCAGCGGCGTCCAGAGCTGGGTCAAGGCGCATCCCGATTTCTTCTCGCTAGACGAAGAGCCGGTCGAGACAACCGATCAGGACAAGTAACCTGTCAGGCTATATTCCTCATTCCCTTTCTTTTAAGAAACACAAAAGCCCCGCAGTCAAACTGCGGGGCTTTTGTTTATCTGTATCAATCTCTTACTGACTAAGATGAGGAAGCAGCAGGGAGATTTCCGGAATAAAGATGACCAGACCAAGCGCCAGGAACAGAGCGATGTAGAAAGGCACTGCGGCTTTGGTAAAGCGCATCACATCAACATTGGCAAGCTGGGAAACAACCAGCATCACCGTGCCAACCGGAGGGGTCAGCGTGCCGATGGACATGTTGAGGATCATAATGATACCGAAATGGACCGGGTCGATCCCCATGCTCATAAGGGTCGGTTTGAGCAGAGGCACCAGAATGATCATCAGCGCCGTACCCTCGATCAACATGCCAAAGAACAACAGGGCAACGTTGAGTGTGATCAGGAACAGATACTTGTTGGTGGTGAAGTTCGTGATCAACTCGGCAAATGCGATACCGGCTTTCTCATTGGAGAAGATCCAGCCAAGCGCACCACTGGCCATGATGATCAACAGCACCGATGCCGTGGACTTACCTGCGGAATAGATGGAGTTGAGAATGTCACCAAGGGTCATCGTGCGGTGCAACAAAGTACCGATCAGGATGATGGCAAGCACGGCAACAGCGCCCGCTTCCGTCGGCGTGAAGATACCAAGGCGGATACCACCGATGATAACGATGATCAGCAGGAAAGCAGGCCAAGAGCGCAGAATGGTGATACCAGCTTCACGTCTTGTAGGACGCTCCATGCTTTTGGGCAGATAGCCACGCTTGACCGACACGAAATAGGCGGTGACCATCAAGAGGACGGCGCAGAGCAATCCGGGCAGGATACCGGCCATGAACATCGAAGCAACAGACACGTCGGCGATCAGCGCGTAAATGATGAGAGCAATTCCGGGAGGAATGATCGGCGTGATCAGAGAGCCTGCAGCCGTAACGGCAGCAGAAAAGCCGCGGTCATAGCCATGACGCTCCATCTCGGGAACCATCATGCGGGTCAACATCGCACTATCGGCGAGGTTCGAGGCAGAAAGACCACCAAGCAGACTGCTTACCAGAATGTTGGTCAGAGCCAGACCACCACGAATACGGCCAACCAGAAGCAGGGCAACGTCGATGATGCGTTCAGCCACCCCGGAATGCGCCATAAGCGTACCTAGCATGACAAAGAAAGGAATTGCCAGCAGAGAGGTATTGAGTGCAGGCGCGATGAAACGCTGGATTGCGATTTCAGGCGGGGTAAATGAGAAAAAGGTGAAGTAGCAAAGCACGGCCAAAAGAATGCCGAGATAAAGGCGCATGTTGAGCGAAAAGGCGACCAACATGAGAGGGACGATCCACAGCCATGTCATGCTGCTTCTCCTTCCTTATTATGTTCTTGATGATCCAGACCACGGATTTTTTTCACCATGTTGATGGCGACGAACACCGCAGATCCGATCATGCCGACCGGCACAGCAATATCGATCCAGTACCAGGAAAGCTTCAGCACGCCCGTCAGCTTGAAAGCGACACGGTTGGCAAGGCTGTGGCCCAGATAGGCGATATAGAGCAGCAGTCCGATAGAGATCAGGGAAACACAAACCGAGCAAACCAAACGGGTCTTCTCGCCCATCAGTTCGGTCAGAAATGCGATGGACAGGTTTTCACCATCACGCTCTGCGCACATTGCACCGATCATGACAACCCAGATCATGGCAAGGCCGGACGTTTCTTCCATCCACAAAATGGGATCTTCCATCCAGTAACGCATAAAAACTGAATAGGAGGTAGCCAGAACCAGATAGGCTAGTGGTAGGCCCAGCAGAATCGTAAAGATTCGACGCGTTATAGACATTGGAATTCCGTTTCAAGTCAAAGCTTTGAAAAAAGCCTGCCGCACCATGTGCGGCAGGCTAAAATGGAATGCCGAATTACTTCAGTTCGGCCTGGATTTTGTCGTAAAGTCCATCGCTCCACTCAGGGAACTGGCTATAAACAGCCATTGCTTTTTCGCGGAAAGGAGCTGTGTCAGGATAGATAACCTCTACACCGGCTTCCTTGAATTTTGCAATGAAGTCAGCTTCGCTTTCCTTTGCGAGCTGCTGGCTGAATACACCTGCGTCATATGCAGTTTCATGGATCAGATCCAGGTCTTTCTTGTCCAGGGTCTGGAAGAAAGCTTCACCACCGATGAACACGGAGGTGTTCGTCAGATAGTTGATCATGGAGAGATACTTGGCTTCTTCCTGGAACTTGGCGCCATAGATCACGGCAAGCGGGTTTTCTACACCATCAATGATGCCCTGAGACAGAGCGGTGTAAGCTTCACCAAGAGGCATCGGGGTCGGCGTACCGCCCATTGCTTCGATAGCCTTGATCTGCATGACGTTATTTGGCGTACGGATCTTCAGACCTTTGAGATCTTCAGGGGTACGAACCGGCTTGTTGGCAATCAGCTGACGAACACCATACAGGTAGTTCTTCATGACCAGATGAACGCCTTTTTCATTCAGCTCTTTTTCTTTTTCCTTGAACCAGTCGCTCTCATAGATAGCGAAAAGTTTTGCCGGATCTTCGGTCAGATATGGGCCAAACAGAATACCCAGATCAGGAACGAAATCGGAAAGGAAACCAACATCACTAATGGTGATGACGTTAGAGCCGAACATAGCCTGTTCGGTCACGTCCTGTTTGGAACCAAGCTGCGAGCTAGGATACAGTTCCAGTTTGATGGTCCCGTTGCTTTTTGCTTCCAGATCTTTGGCCCATTTATTGACAACGATGTCAAGAGGTTCGCCTGGGTTGTTTTCGTAAGCAACTTTAATGGTCACATCAGCCATTGCAGCGCTAACCATGGCAGTCAATGCGACGGCAGCTGCAACGGAGTATTTGAGCAGAGTTTTCATAATCCCTCCCATATAGGGTCCTGAAGTTCGCAAGATCCATTGAATGTGGACCTTTACATGGCGAGATGAGGGGGGACCTCATCGCTCGCCATTTCATCCCATGATTGCCACATAATTATTCTTTATGTCAATAAATATTCGGCTATTTTCTGCCTATTTCGCAATATACATCCTATGTTTTAGAGAATTGGTATATTTTTGTAGAATATCGAAAGAGACATCTGACATCGGCCTTGCGCAGCAATATCAAGGGTAGAAGAAGCCAGAAATACACCGCCTTTGGCGCGGCATCATCAGGATCACGAAACCTAAAAAAGAAGTCTGCCGCCGTGATCGGCGCCAGACTTCAAAAATGCAAAACTATAAGTTCTGAATTGCGCCCGTTTTACTCTGACCTTCAGAGAAACGCGGTCACTGAACCCATTGTTTCAGACTATCAAGAGAGAAGCTTCCATCCGTCAGGAACGCATAAGCTTCAGAGACGGCAGCGACCAGTGTGTCGTTCGCCAGAGATTTCCCCCAGATGCTTTCTTCGCCGAGGTAGGCCTTGACCATTGCTTCAACGCCTTGCGCCTCTTTGAGCGCACCGATTTCAGCCATCTTGGCAATCACGTCTTCGGCATCGCGCGGCGGAAGCTCAGCACTGCCTTCAAAGGCTCCGGTATAGAAGGCCAGCCAGGCAGCCAGCGAAAGGCTCATGCAACGCGGTGCTTTGCCCGTTGCCGCCATGGCGCTTTCAAAGCGTGGCAGATTGCGGGTGTGGAACTTGGCCAGACCATTCAGCGAAATATCGTACCAGCGATGCACGATGAACGGGTTGGCAAACCGGCGCAGAACCTCTGCGCTGAACTCGTTCAGCTCTTCGCGCGGCAACGACAGATACGGGATGATTTCCGTTTCCAGCATGGTATTGAGGAAGCCCCGGGCGGCCTCATTATCCATGGCTTCCTTCACCGAATTGGTGCCTGACAGAAGCGCCAGAGGGCAAAGACCGGTATGGGCGCCATTCAGGATCGCCACCTTGCGTTCCTTGTAGCCGTCCGCATTGGGCACGATCACCGTACCGGCATCCTTTTCTGCCATCGGCAGACACAGATCAGGCTTGCCTTCGCGCTGCTCGATCACGAGGAAGTGGAACAGTTCACCGGTCACCATCAGAGGATCCAGATAGCCCAGTTCCTTCTCGATGTCCGCAGCTTCATCGCGCGGATAGCCCGGCACGATGCGGTCAACCAACGTGTTGAAGAAGGCGTTCTTGCTTTCCAGCCAGCTCATGAAATCTGCTCCCAGATCCCAATCCTTGGCATGCTGATGCACGCATTTTTCCAGCTCATCGGCATTGTGGTCAATCAGTTCGCAAGGCAGGAAGTGGAAGCCTGGAGCATCCACACCGCCGCAACTGTTGAAGCGCTCGAGCAACAGGCGGGTGACCTTGGCCGGATAGGAAGCCGGAGGCGTATCGGTTGCCTTGCAGTCGGCATTGTAAACGATACCGGCTTCTGTAGTGTTGGAGACCACGGCAACAAAATCAGTGTTGCGGGCCAGCGCAAGAACCTCATCCCACTGTTTCACAGCATTGAGTTCGCGGCGCACAGCCGAAATCAGCCGCGCATCGGACACAGCTTCCCCATCCGGACCAACACCACGGGAGAGAACCGTGTAAACACCATCGCTGTCATTGAGCGAGATCGGTACACCGCCATCGATCGGACGGACAATAACGACACCATAATCGCTATTGCAATCCTCGTTCATGCGATCAATTTTCCAGTCCATGAAGGCTCTGAGGAAGTTGCCTTCGCCAAACTGAATGATCCGCTCTGTCGGACGAGGCCGACCGCCAAGATTGCTCTCATTCACGCGTTGCATTGAATTCGTTCCTTTTAAGATCTTGAATTTGATAATCTTTCGGTGCCCAATCGGGCACCGAAGAGGCGGAGATCACATCACCGCGCCAATATGCCAGGGAATAAACTCGTTATCGCCAAGACCAAGCGCTTCCGATTTGGTCGGTGCGCCAGAGGCAACCTTGAGGATCTCCTCAACGATCTCGGCACCCTTCTGCTCAAGCGTGACCCCTTCAGAGAGGATGTCACCGCAGTTGATGTCCATATCGTCCGGCATGGAGGCAAACAAATGATCGTTGGAAGCCACCTTGATGGTCGGCGCCGGTTTGGACCCATAGGCAGAGCCGCGACCGGTTGTGAAGATGATCATATGCGCACCACCAGCAATCTGACCGGTGCCGCACACAGGGTCATATCCCGGGGTATCCATAAAGACAAAGCCATGCTCGGTCACCCGTTCGGCATAGTCATAGACCGCCGCCAGCGGTGCAGAGCCGGATTTGGCCGTTGCGCCGAGGGATTTTTCCAGAATGGTGGTCAAGCCGCCAGCCTTGTTGCCCGGGCTCGGGTTATTGTCGAGGCTGCCCTTGTGCATCTCCACATAGTCTTCCCACCAATGAATCTGGGAAACCAGTTTGTCGCCCACTTCCTTGCTCACGGCACGACGCAGAAGAAGCTGCTCGGCGCCATAGATCTCAGAGGTTTCCGACAGGATCGAGGTCGCCCCAAGGCCAACCAGCATATCGGAGGCCACACCAAGAGCCGGGTTGGCGGTGATGCCCGAGAAGCCGTCGGATGCGCCGCACTGCAGGGCAATCTTGAGCTCAGACGCCGGGCAAGGTTCGCGCTTGGCCTTGTTCAGCTCTGGCAGCAATTCACGCACCTTCGCCTTCACGGCGTCGATGGTTTTGCGGGTGCCCCCTTCTTCCTGAATGGTCATGGAAATGAAACGGTCCATCAGGCTTTGGTTCGGATCGTCAAAATTCTCGCGCATCTTGGAAATCTGCATCACTTCGCAGCCAAGACCGATAAACAGAGCCACGCCAACATTCGGGTGGGTTGCATGGCCCCAAAGGACCTTATCGAGAATCTCGAAGCCCAAACCCTTGTTATTCATGCCGCAGCCAGATTCATGAGTGAAGATCGCCACGCCGTCGACATTCTCATAATCATCGAAAGCGCCTTCGATCTGCAGCTCCTGAGCGGCGCGATGCACAACCGTGGACGAGCAGTTCACCGTTGAGCAGAGGGCGACATAGTTACGCGTGCCGATTGTACCATTGGCGCGTTTGTAGCCCATGAAGGTGCGCGCTTCCAGATTGGGCACGGCAGCCTTGGCCGCTTCATAATCGCAGCCAATCTCGTAATTCTGGCCATGATCCGAGAAAGCACAATTGTGGGAATGCACATGTTCACCAGCGGCAATCGGTTGCGTGGCACGCCCGATGATCTGGCCGAACTTGATGATTGCCTCGCCCAGCTCATGTGCCTTGCGGGCAATCTTGTGCCCTGGCATGATGTTGCCATCAAGCACAGTACCAAGCGCGAGGGGATCTTCCCCCTTCTTCGCTCCATGAGGCAAAACCGCTATTGTGTCCATTGGGTTCAAAACAATCGGTGGTCTCTTGCTCATTCTCCCGCAGTCCTTTCTTAAATTCATTGCCCGCGCCGTGATATGGGGTCCGTTTCAAGTCTAATTTGACTGGTCCTACATCGCCGTTTCATCGCATCCATGCCCGTTTTCCCGGGCTGAAGACGCATTTGAAGGCAGGAAACCGACCATCAGGCGCACTCTTAATTCATCCCATGAATATCGGTTTTCCCATAGTTTTGTCAAGGAATATTGCCTTGGATTCCCTGATAATTGAAAAAACATCCAATGTATGTTCAAGAAGTCAAACCGCATCTTGCCCCCAACCGAAAACCGGTCTCCCCTTTCCCACCCTCCAACAAGAGGCAGCACAAAGTCTTTGTTTCACTTTGTGTTTTTTTCGCAGATAGACCACCCAATCATCACTCACAAGCGATCCTTCTCATTGCTTCCCGCATACCCGGCGGTATATTCTGAAACTGATGCCATCTCATCAAAAGAGGGCAACAGACAACAGGAGGTGATATGTCAGCACAAGGTGAAAAACACGTTCGATGGGGCATTCTTGGCTGCGGTGATGTCACCGAGAAGAAAAGCGGCCCGGCCCTGCAAAAGACCGATAGATCAGAGCTTTGCTGCGTGATGCGCCGCGATCCGGAAAAGGCAGCAGACTATGCCAAACGACACGGTGTAGCGGACTGGACAGCCGATGCGGATGCACTCATTCAAAATCCGGATTTGACAGCGATTTACATCGCAACGCCGCCCCATACCCACGCAGACTATGCGATCCGGGCGATGCGGGCAGGCAAGGATGTTCTGGTCGAAAAGCCCATGGCGCTTAATCCTGAAGAATGCCGAACAATGGAGGCCGCAGCCAAAGAGACAGGACGCAAGCTTTGCGTCGCCTACTATCGACGTGCACTCCCGCGCTTTGAAAAGCTCAAGCAGATCGCAAAGGATGGCACAATCGGGGCCTTGCGGATGATTGAAGTGCGCCAATTGATGCGCGCCGAAGACGGCCCTGCCATTCATTGGAAAATTGACCCTGCCATCAATGGCGGAGGTCTATTTGTCGATATGCAGTCGCACACGCTGGACTGGCTGACCTATTTGTTTGGCAGCCCGACCTCAGCTGCCGGTATCAAAAAAACACAAGGCCAGCACACAAAGGCAGAAGATCTGGTGACCTTCATGCTGGATTATGAAACCTTCCCAGTGGTTGGCCTTTGCGCCTACGCTTCTGCAGAAAGCGAAGAGCGGGTGACACTACATGGCGAGAAGGGTGTGGCCAGCATGTGTTTCTTTGCCCCTTCTGCAATTTCGCTTACCATTGACGGGGTGGAACAGCTTATCGAAATTGAAGATCCGCACCATGTACATCAGCCCTTCGTTGAGCGCGTGGTGGCCCATTTTCTCGATGACGCCCCCAATCCTTGCACACCGGCGGAAGGCATAAGCGTCTCTGAGCTGACCCAAGCGATTTTGAAGGGACCGCATTAAGCCTCTCCCCAAAAGACGAAAACCCGCAAAGGCACTCGAAACGCTCTTGCGGGTTACCCAACACAAACGGGCTGCCTTTGCAAAAAGACAGCCCGTTAAAATTTCAAATCAACGCAGTTCGTTGATCGGGATAACGTCCATGTCATTGAAGGTCTGGTTCTCACCACCCATCGCCCAGATGAAGGTATAGGCGCAGGTGCCGCAGCCGGCATGAATGCTCCAGGATGGGCTGATAACAGCATCCCCGTTATGCATCATGATATGGCGGGTCTGGTCGCCCTCTCCCATCATATGGAAGACAGCCTGATCTTCAGGCAGATTGAAATAGGTGTAGATTTCCATGCGGCGCTCATGGGTGTGCGCTGGCATGGTATTCCAGACATTGCCCGGCTCCAGCTGGGTCAGGCCCATGGAGAGCTGGCAGGTTTCCAGAACGTCAGGATGGATGAACTGGTTGATGACGCGCTTGTTGCAATTTTCCTGATCGCCCAGAGGAACCTTTTTGGCATCAGCCATTTTCAGGAAGGTTGTCTTGCAGGCTTTATGGGCCGGAGCACTGACCATGTAGAATTTGGCAGGCTTGGATCCATCAGCGCTCTGGAACGTCACTTCCTTGGTACCGCGGGAAATATAGAGGCAATCCTGGAAATCGAGCGTGTAGCTGACGCCATCGGCAACAATCGTACCGGTGTTGCCAAGGTTGAAGATACCGATTTCGCGCCGTTCCAGAATATAGTCCGTACCGAATGTCTTCATGCATTCGATGCCCTTATCCAGAGGAACGGTTTCGCTCACCGGCATGCAGCCGAAGGTCACCATACGGTCCACATGGCTATAGACAGCCTGAATGGTGTCGGCGACATAAAGATTGGTGATCTTGAATTCTTCGGCGACCTCTTCGGTGGTCATCCGTTTGAAATGTTTCTGATTAACGGAATAGCGGATATCCATGTGGCATCTCCTTTGGTGTTCGCTCAATTCGGTATGGTCATCTACCAGTTAGTAACAACGAAAATGAATCCATACATTTATTCATACTCTTCATATTTCCTGCGCCAAGAGAAAAGTCGCATTTAATTGTCCTGTTTTAACAATCAACAGCTCTCAAGGAGAAAACCGTCGCCAAACATCAGCTAAGCCGCTGCGATTGCGACGTCCTTGGCAGGCATTGTATCTCTTGCCAGCTCTTCCACCCGAACTCGCCTCTTGCAGCAGGGGCGCAGCAAACCACGGACCATCAAGCCAGATCCACCGGCCATGGTGGTTGGCTTGATGACTATAGGCCTCACGCGCCAAGAGCATTCAGCACAACAAGCCAGCCTCAGGAATTGTCCGGCTCCATTGCAACCTTGACCACAATCTTGCGAACCTGTGAGGCTTCCCCTGTTGAACAGCATGGACGATGCACATCCCAAGGATAGAAGACCGCATAGCTGCCCTCAGACATAGTCAGCATGCTTTCTTCTTCAAGCCCGTCGAGGAAGTAAACATCATTCTGTTCAAGCAGGTCCTCGATCACATTTGGTGCCTTTGAAAGGGCTGTGATACCAATCAGTTCCTTGCCCTTGGCAACATACTGAATATCGATGTAGCGCTTATGCGCTTCGGGCCTTGCTTCGTCCTTCGGCTTGGGCTCGTAATTCTGCACCACGGCAAAGATCCGATCCCCGTCGATTTCGTTGCGCCCTTCGGGCAGCGCCATCAAATCGGTTTGTGCGAGAAAACGAAGGCCCTCCAGAATCCCCTGAGGCAGCGTTGCGGAAACCTCGGGCAGGTTATCAAGTCGACCATAGATCAAGACCAATCTCCTTTACTATTTGACGGTCCGGCCACTATGGCCGGACCGTGCGGGTGAATGATACTCTCCCGGTCAGAGGGAGGATTAATCAGTCTCTCAAAGCTGATTGACCGGGTAATGAACAGCTTCACCCTTTGCAAACCGCACAGCTTCCTCAGCAACCTTGCGCTTGAGTTCAGCAGAAGATTCTTCAGAATAGTAAGCCATGTGCGGGGTAATAAAGACATTATCCATGTCCAGAAGCCGCGATGTCTTGTCGATCGGCTCAGCGGAGATGCAGTCCAGTCCGGCACCACCCAGCGCACCGGTTTCCAACTGATCAGCCAGAACCTCTTCATCGATGATGCCACCGCGAGCGGTGTTGATGATGATGGCGCCCTGCTTCATGCTTTTGAGCTTGTCTGCATCGATAAGATTCCGCGTCTCATCAGACAGCGGGCAATGAACCGAGACAACATCGCTATTGCTCAGAATCTCTTCCAGGCTCACCTGCTTTACACCGGGAATCTTGGCTTCAAGATCTGTTCTGTTCATGTCATGAACCAGCACTTCCTTGCAAAGCGGCAGAGCCTTCTTGGCAAACAACCCACCGATGCGACCCACGCCCAAAACGCCGATCCTCATTTCGAAGATACGACGGATCGGAGCCATCTGGCGGAAATCCCACTCGCGATTACGGGTGTGGCTGACAGTCGCCGGGATCTTGCGGATGAGGGACATCATCAGAGCAAGGGCATGGTCGGATACTTCATGCATGCCATAGTCAGGCACGTTGCAAACCTGCACCCCATGACGGGTCGCAGCTTCCAGATCTACATTGTCGACACCAACGCCGTAACGGACAATCTGCTTAACCTCCGGCAGAGCCGCAAAGACCCGATCATCAAACTTGCCATACTGGTTGAGAATGATGTTGCCGCCCTTGCATTGTTCGATCACTTCATCCTCGGTGCGGGCAGCCATATGGGTAAAATCCAAACCGGCCTCAGCGAGCACGTCTTTTTCGATCTGCATCGACTCGTGGTCACAATCAGAAACGATGACTTTCATAAGCTTTTCTTTCACGTCTAAAACACAGCGCGGTCAGCGACCCAGATATCCGCCATCAACGGGGATGATGGTGCCATTCACATAGTCCGATGCCCCGGAAGCAAGGAACAGCAACGGCCCCTTCATGTCATCAGGGGTGCCCCAGCGATGGGTTGGGATACGCGCGGAAATTTCGGCATTCCGGCCTTCGTCAGCCAAAAGGGCCGTATTCATGTCGGTTGCCATATAGCCCGGAGCCAAGGCGTTGATGCAGATGCCCATGCTGGCCCATTCGTTCGCAAGCGCCTTGGTCAACTGGGCAATCCCGCCCTTGCTGGCAGCATAAGCGGGAACGGTATAGCCGCCAAAGAAGCTCAGGAGCGACGCGATATTGACAATCTTGCCGCGCCCTTTGGGCAACATCACACGGGCTGCCCGCTGGCACAGATCAAACACGGCGGTCAGGTTAACCTCCAGAACGGCATTCCAGTCATCAAGCGGAAACTCCTCGCTCTTGTGGCGTTTCTGAACGCCCGCTGCGGTGACAAGGATATCCAGATCGCCCCCCAACGCCTCAAGCGCCTTGCTAAAGCCCTCTTCGCGAGCCTTGGCGTCTGCCAGATCAACAGTCAGGCCATGGCAGGCAAAGCCACGGTCGCAGAATTCCTTGGCCACATCATGCACGCTGGCGCCTGAACCAAAGATGACCACTTCAACACCGGCTTCCAGAAGCACTTCGGCCATTCCCTTGCCAAGCCCGCGCGTACCGCCGGTTACAATGGCTTTCTGACCTTTTACGTCATACGGATTCATGATTTTGTCCTTCTGAATTTCTTATGCCTGACAGTCGACCAGAACCTTGACTGTATTGACAGCCGGGTCTGCGATCATGTCGAAGATGCCTTCGGATTCCGAAAGCGGAATAATCTGGGTCACCACTTTTTCCAGGTCTTCGGCGATGGTCTGCGCATAGGCAACGGACATCTCGAATTCCTGCTTGGTGTAAACGCGCGAGCCGATCAGGAGCTGCTCCTTGAAGTTCATGTCACGCAGATCAACCGGACGCGCTTCCTTGTGAATGCCAGTCATGCAAATGGTGCCGCCAATACGGCAGATCTTGGTCATCTCAGCTGCCGAGCTGGGAGCGCCCGAGCATTCGAACACGATGTCGACACCTTCTTCGTTGGTAGTCTCGTTGATATAGTCAACAAGGTTGGTGTCTTTCACATTGACGGTTTCCAGCCCCAGAGACTTGCAGACATCAAGGCGGGCCTGATCAATATCGGAAACAACGATGCGGGAGGCACCCGAATGCTTCAGAACGATAGCGGTCAGAACACCAATGGGGCCTGCGCCGGTCACCACCGCGGAATCCAGCACATCGAAGCGGGCCTGATGCAGGGAGCGCACGACAACGGCCAGTGGCTCAACCAGAGCGGCGATCTTGTCGGTCATTCCGTCAGGAACCTTGAACAAGACATCTTCATCGACCCAGGCATGGTCAGCCATGCCGCCGTCCTGATCGATGCCGATAAGCTTCAGGGATTTGCACACATGCGGATGACCGGTGCGGCAGGCAAGACACTCCCCACAGGACAAAAGCGGATAGGCAACAACGCGGTCTCCAGGAGCAATCCGACCGGAACCATCCTGAATTTCTTCGATGGTGCCCACGAATTCATGTCCGAGCACCAACGGCGCTGTGGCGCGTGGGTGCTTGCCTGCAAAAATGCCGATATCCGTACCGCAAACACCACAATAGTGCATCTTGATCTTGGCTGCTCCGCTGCGTCCTTCGGGCGCAGGAACGTCTTGCACTTCCACCTTATGCGGGGCCGTATATACTAGCGCTTTCATTTTATTTCTCCTTGATGAGGCGACCGCGTTCAAGCGTTTCCACTCGGCGACCGATCGCCTGCCTGACCTGTCGACATAGCGCGCGAGAAGGTCAAAACTCTTACGTTGCCGGGCAAAAATGCTCGGCAATTCTATTTTTCTTCGCCTTGCTTTCGATGATCAGTTAATCAGGCCTGCCAGACGCGGCAGCGCGAGCGAAATTTCTGGCACGAATGTGACAACCATCAACAAACAGCACAGGATCAGGAAGTAAGGCAGCATCGGTTTGACAACCTGTTCAATCTTCAAATCCGCTATGCGACAACCAACAAACAGAATAGGCCCGACCGGCGGCGTAATCGTACCGATGCAGAGGTTGAAGACCATCAGCACACCGAAATGCACAACATCAAATCCGAGAGACATGGCAATCGGCAAAAAGATGGGAGCAAAAATCAGGATTGCAGGTGTCGGATCCATCACACAGCCCAGAAGCAGCATCACGAAGTTCATGATGATCATGATCAGGATCGGGCTGTCGGTAACGCTCAAGAGCGAGTCCGCAATGATGTTCGGGATTTTGGCAAAAGCCATGATCCAGCCCATGATGGCAGAAACACCGATCATGAAGATGATCATGGATGTTGTCTTGACCGTTGCCAACAGGAACCGCGGGATCATGTTCACCGTGATGGTGCGATAAAGGAAGGACAGGATCGTCACATAAACAACAGCGATGCAGCTGGCTTCTGTCGGCGTAAAGATACCTGAGATGATACCTCCGACCACGACAAAGATCAGGAACAGCGATGGAACGGCATCGACAGTGATCTTCACATTGTCACGGAAGCTACCCAGCTTCTCGGATTTGTATCCAGCTTTACGCGCAAAGAACATGGCCGGGATCATGCACCCCAGACCCCACAGGATACCTGGGCCATAACCGGCAACAAACAAGGCAGCAACAGACGCACCACCACTGGCGAGCGAATAGATGATGAAGGTGTTGCTGGGCGGGATCAACATGCCAGCTGGCGCTGAGGCAATATTGGCTGCAGCAGCAACGTTGGGATCATATCCTTCGCTTTTCTGCTGCGGTCCAATTGCGCCACCAATGGCGGCGGCAGCGGCAACGCCTGAACCACTGATCGCACCAAACAGCATATTGGCAACAATATTGGTCTGGATCAGAGCGCCCGGAATGAACCAGATTACCGCCTTGGCGAAGTTAATCAGCCTTTGGGCGATACCTCCGTTGGTCATAATAATCCCAGCCAGAACAAAGAATGGAATGGCCAACAGGGAGAATGAGTTGACTCCGGCAAATATGCGCTGAGCTGCGGTAATTGCCATCCGATCAAAACCGAAGATGGTGGTCATGGCCGCCACGGAGCCAATCCCCATAGCGATACTGATGGGCACACCAATTGCGAGAAGAATTGGTATGGAAATGAGCATAATTAGGCCGATATCGGCTGCGTTTGCCACTGGGTCAGCCCTCCATCTTGCTGGATTGGTCCTGGTCCATTCCGGCCAAGGATCTGAAATCGTTCCAGATATTGTAGAAACAATAGAAAACAGAGAAAGCACCACTCAATGGAAGAGCCAGATAGATCTGCCCTGTTCTGATGAACGGTATTGCGGCGTTTGTCTGACGCATCGTGCGGTTGACGGCATCAATTCCCCCAACAAGCAGAATGGAGGTGACAAACCCGAGGATTAAAAGACTGATAAGGATCTGGAAAACCAGTTGCTTTCTGGCTGACATCATGTCGAGACCGATCTCGATTGCCATATGGCCCTTTTCGCCGAACAGCAGAGCCGCGCCCAAAAGGACAAACCAGACAAACATGATTTTGGAGAGCTCCTCGGAGAATGCTCCGGAGCTATTGAAGAAAAAGCGCCCCACAACTTGCCAGGTTACAGCAACCACCAGAAGACCACACAGGATGATGCAAGTCGTAGCCAGAATGCGGTCAGCCCAGCGCTTAATAGCATGCATTGAAACTTCCTCCTTCGCCCTTGAATAAGGACCGGATGCAAGCACCCGGCCCCTTTTGGCTTTGGAATTGTGCTACAGATTATTCGCCGTGGATCTGTTTGTAGATCTTCTTGGTAACGTCACTGCTCAGTTTCTTTTCAGTGAGCGGTTTTACGGCATCTCTGAAGGACTGCAGATCAACCTGGTTGAACTTGGCACCAGCTTTTTCAGCATCAGCCTTTGCAGCGGTTACTGCTTCAGCGAAGGACTCATATTCATAGTCGACAGCTTTTGGCAGCTCTTCAGCAAAGATCTGTTTCACATTGTCCGGCAGTTCATTGTAGATGTCAGCGCTCATAATGAGATAGTCTGGCATCATCAGGTGCTGGGTGTAGGAATAGTAAGGCGCGATTTCGCTGTGCTTCAGGGAAGAGTAGACGATTTCGTTGTTTTCGCCACCGTCAAGAACACCGGTCTGAATAGCGGTGTAAACTTCGCCCTGCCCCATTGCGATGCCGTTACCACCCATCAGATTCATCATCTCGATGTTGGTGTCGGACTGCATCACGCGGATTTTGTCGCCAGCCAGATCAGCCGGTTTTTCAACTGGGCCGGATTTGCGATATACGTTGCGAACACCACCATGGAAGGCAGCCAGAACGACGATGCCCTGATCTTCAACGGAATGATAAAGATCCCCCACGATTGCAGGATCGTTCACAACCTTCCGCTGCTGCTCAATACTGTCGAACATGTATGGCAGGTTGAAAACAACAAAATCTGGGTTCCAGCTTTCCAGAAGACTTGCAGCAGCCAGCGACATCGCAATGGTGCCGGTCTGGGTCATTTCGATGGCTTCTTTCTGGGCACCGAGCAGTTCGTTCGGGTAAACCTCGACCTTATACTCACCGTTTGTGCGCTCAGCCAGAGCCTCGCCGAATTTCTGCATGGCTTTGAACTGCGGGTGGGATTCAGGCTGGTTGAAAGCAACCTGGAATACGGTTTCCGCCATAACAGGGGTTGCGCCATAAACAGCCGAAAGAGCGAGCGCCCCCGCTCCTGCGACTGCAGCAATAGCACTAAAATGTTTCATAACTTCCTCCATTGGTAGATCAAACACATGTAGATCCAACACAGCGGCAACCCCTTAATTCATTAAGAAGCGGCCGCTAATTCAGCGAAGTGGTTTCTCTTCGCCATCTATCGAGAACTTGTTCAAAGTCCCCTATAAAGTAGCTCGGGTTGCGATCTCGGATATCACTCAGATCCTCGTCACTCAGGCCATCAAGATGTAACCGCATGGCTTCTGCAGCGCGGTCTTCATCATGCGCGGCAATCGCCTCGACAATGTCGGAATGCTCCTGCAACACCCGCTCCATGCGCAAAGGTTGCTGGATCGTCAGAAGCCGATAGCGGTCCACCTGGATCTTGATGCGGTCTATGATCGCCCAGATTCCGGGGTATCCGCCTGCCAAAGCAATTGCGTGATGGAGATCCTCATCCGTTGCGTAAAATTTCTCGTAGTCGGCCGCTTCCTTATGTTCCTGCTGAGCAATCAGCAGTGCGCGCATATTTGCGATATCGCTCCCCTTGGCCAGCTTGACGGCGGCTTTCGTCGTCACCTGTTCCAGAGCAGCCCTTGCCACTTGAGATTCCAAAACATCAGCAATTGGTATTTTCGCCACCGAGGTGCCCGACTTCGGAACAATGTCCACCAACCGCTCTTCAGAAAGACGCAACAGCGCCTCGCGGATGGGAGTGCGGCTAACCCCGTGTTCTGAAGCGATCTCTTTTTCACTGATCGCTTCTCCGGGGAGACGCTGCATTGAAATGATTTCGGTACGAAGCCGGCGATGCACAATCTGCGTTGTCGTCAACGCACGATGATTGCCACCTGCCGCCATGGTTCCTCCACCAACAGCCAGACTGCTGATCATTGGTATCTCCTCTTAGGTATATCTAATATATCTTATATACAAGATTGTAAAGGCCGATTTTCCTTCGGCCCGATGAACTTGAAATCTTTGCGAAACGTCCATCAATGCATGTCCGTAAGAACGACAAGAGTCGTAAAAAGACACCTTACCAAAAGACACACGCCAGACGCGCAAATCGCAATGGCAACAAAATTGCCACATCAAACACTTACCACTATTTTCGGCAAATTTAACTACCCCTAAACACCCTCAGATGAAGCCCAAACACACCTCAAACGATAGGGGGAAATAAGTATTTACACGTAATTATTTAAATGATCAACAAGTTGGGGAAATGTATCTGCCAAGGCTGAGGGTCTTCCTTTCTCGCCTTAGCTCTCATTGAAACACCGCACTAGTTAGAAAATAACCTATTGAATTTATTAATAAATATTCAGTCAAAACTTCTCAATTTTACGCTCAAGGGCGACATAGCTGAAGCCTTCAAGATCACAGGAATTCCGACCGGTGTTTCCCGGCGCCCATTCCGCCCGCTGACGCTAGAAGAACGCCTCCTCGGCCCCTGACTATGTCCATGGACACAATCAGGTCGTTGTTGGCTGCGTCTTGGTCTGGAAGGAACGAGATCAAGCTCAGGCCATATCAAAAAGGAGGGAAGCAATTTGCCCCCTCCTTGTCATTCTATTCAAAGACCGGATTTTTCAGCCAGTCACGCATCACCAGCACTGCGGGGGTCCGTCATGTTTTCCGGCTTCAGGATTTCATCAAGCTCTTCCTGCGAAAGAAGCTTCTTGTGCAACACCAGATCATACACAGACTCATTGGACTTGAGTGCCTGCTTGGCGATGGCCGCAGACTGCTCATAACCAATATGAGGCACCAGCGCCGTCACCAGTCCGATGCTCGATTGCACATAGCCAAGGCAGACATCGCGGTTGGCTTCAATGCCTTCCACACACCGAGAGGCGAGCGTAACGCAGCCATTCTTGAGGATCATCATGCCATGCAGAAGATCATAGGCAATGAGCGGCTCGCCCATGCAAAGCTCCAGTTCGCTTGCTTCGGCAGCCATGGACACCACGCTGTCATACCCCATGACCTGATAGCAGATCTGGTTGACCAACTCCGGAATGACCGGATTCACCTTACCCGGCATAATGGAAGAACCCGGTTGCATCGGCGGCAGATTGATTTCATTCAGGCCACAGCGCGGCCCGGAGGACAGCCAGCGCAAATCATTGCAGATCTTGGAGATTTGCACCGCGGCCAGCTTCAGCGTTGCCGACATTTGCACAAATTTGCCCGCATTCTGCGTCGCCTCGACCAGATTGGGAGCAAGACGCAGCGAAAAGCCGCTAACCTCAGACAGCTTTTCCACGACCAGAGGTGCGTAACCTGAGGGGCTATTGATGCCCGTACCGATCGCTGTCGCGCCCATATTCACCGCCTGCATGGCAAGCGCGGCCGCTTCCAATGAGGCAATGGCCCCTTCGATCATGACCGCATAGGCGCTGAATTCCTGCCCCAATGTCATGGGCACTGCATCCTGATTCTCCGTGCGGCCCATCTTCAGCACATCCTGAAATTCCTCGGCCTTGCGGGCCAACGCCCCGCGCAAGGCATTCATCGCTCTCACGAGATTGCGATTGGAAAGCAGCACCGCCAGCTTGATCGCTGTGGGGTAGGAATCATTGGTCGATTGGGAACAGTTCACATGATCATTGGGATGCAGATGCTGATAGTCGCCCTTGTCGTACCCCATCAATTCAAGGCCGCGATTGGCGATCACCTCATTGGCATTCATGTTGGTTGATGTGCCTGCACCGCCCTGAAACATGTCGACCTTAAAGTGCGCATGCAGCTTGCCATCCAGAATTTCGTCACAAGCGCCGCAAATGGCCTTCATACGGGCTTCATCAAGACGGCCAAGCTGGTAGTTGGCCAAGGCCGCTGCTTTCTTGACCATGGCCAGCGCTTCAATCATATGGTCGAAATTGTTGAGCCTTACGCCGGAGATCGGGAAGTTTTCGAGCGCTCGCTGGGTCTGCACCCCGTAATAGACGGAATCGGAAATTTCCCGCGTGCCCAACGAGTCGCTTTCCTGCCGAAAGCCGCTCATTTCAACATCCAGATGCTTGCTATTCTGGTAGAGCGTGTTGGACAGCACGCGCAGGCGTCGATTGATGCCAACAGCGATCTGCGAGACGATCTTGTAAAACAGCTCGGGCTGGTTGGCCTTGATGTCTTCGATCCGCTCGCGAGAGATTTGCCAAATTTTCACACCATTGCGCGTGAAGGCCCCATTGGAATGAGCATCCCCTTCCAGAAAGGCACCCTCGGCGATCAACGCTCCGGCAATCATGGTTCCGATTTTGCGAGAGGCCCCATGCAGACCGCGAACAAGTTCCAGATCCCCTTCCAGAATGACCCCGGCCCAAAGGCGTGGCGTGGATTCCTGAAAGATCCATTCATTGGCCTGATAGGTGACCACTTTGCCTTCTGAAAAGAAGACGGCCAGTTCCTCAGCTCCGATGCCCGCGTTGAGCGCGGCCTGTCGGAGAATACTGTTTTCGATTTTCATTTGTCTGCTCATATAGAAAATTGGGCAATGAGGGGTCTTTTCCGGACGCACCTCATAAGGGTGCCAAACGGCACATGGTCTCATGCTTCATGCGGATGAGATCAACCATGCACCACATGAAGAGGGCTTCGAGCGGCCCTGAAGGGGTCGGGGGAAGAAACGTGGCTCCCCTTCTGACAAGGAGCAGAAGGGGAGCTCAGAGGAAACCCTGTCTGTATAATCAGGAATACAGACAGGGTCGCAGCCTGATCCGGCGGCACGAAAGTGGGATCTAAGGGGCCGGATCAGCTGTTTTTGAAATCACGCACAATGTCGACAAGCAGGGCAAAACGCTCGGCGATGCTGTCCACTTCGAGATATTCCTCGCGGCTGTGCGCACGCCCTCCGATCGGTCCCATACCGTCAATGGTGGGCAGCCCGAGCGAAGCGGTGAAATTGCCATCCGACCCGCCACCGGTTTTCTGCCAGCCAAACTGGATATCCAGCCGTTTACCAACAGCATCGATGCGTCTGCAAAGGGCGTGGGTTTCTTCGGTCGCATTCATCGGCGGGCGTGTCATGCCTCCGCTTATGTCAACGCGCACACCTTTGGTGAAAGGCGCTTTCTGCATTGCGTCAATGCGATCCTGCACCCGCTGCGCCTGTTCGATGGTCACGAGCCGCACGTCGACTTCGGCTTCGGCCCGCTCGGCAATGGCATTGACAGAATTGCCGCCGGAAACCAGACCGACATTCAAATTGAGGCCTTCGTCGAAGTTGGTCAGCTTGTGCAGTTCCAAGACCCAATGGGCTAGTTCGTTGATTGCGCTGACCCCATTTTGCGGATCGACACCAGAATGCGCCGCCTTGCCATGAAATTCCAGATGATAGCGGCTACAACCCTTACGCTCATAGACAAGATCGCCATTGACGCGCCCGGGCTCTAGGATGAAGGCCCGTTTGCTTTTTGCGGCAAGCGCCTCGATCCATGGCCGGGCCTTGCGGGAGCCAATTTCCTCATGGCTGTTGAACGCAACGCAGATGGAGGGCATGTCTTCCCCGGTTTCATGCAGAGTGCGCGCCAGATAGAGCGCATATAGATCACCAGCCTTCATATCCATGACGCCGGGGCCATAAGCCCGCCCGTCCTCAATGCGAAAGGGCCTTTCCGCCACGGTCCCCTTGGGGAACACCGTATCCATATGGCCCAGAATGAGGATATCGAATGTATCTCCGGCACCGGGACTGTGTATTTCCAGACAAGGCGCCAGAGCGTCATCAACCTCATGACTGGAAACCTTCCAACCAAGCTTTTTGAATTCCTCGGCAAAAAACTCAGAAACCTTAAGAACGCCGGCCCTGTCATGGCTGCCACTATCGATATTGACCAGATTTTCAAGGTCTTGGAGATAGCTCTCGATATCAAGTGGTGTCCTGCTCATAGTCGTCTCTTTCAGACCAGATCCCCAAAGGAAGCCAGTCGATTTCACAGATTGGGAATGGGGAGAAGAAGGGAAGTGAGAAGGCCCACTTCCCCGTTATCTAGGCGTAATTCTTAGGCAAAGATTACGGAAATGAGGACCACGGTTACGATCCCGCCTAGCACCGGCATTGCGGTGCGCTTGACGATGTCGATCGGGGTACAATTGCCTGCATCACTCACGGCAATGATGACGCCAGCGACCGGAGACATGGAACGCGCCAGACCGGCAACCAGCTGCATCGGCAGCAGCATGGACACAGCCGTTGCACCGAAGCTGGATGCGATATTCGGAGCCAGATGCCCAAAGGAGAAGAAGGCAGCATTCCCCGACCCTGTAATGACAGCAATCACGGTAACCATCAGGCACATGACAATGGTCATGGCGGTGATACCGAAACCGGCATTCTGGGATGCTTCAATGAGGAAGTTGACCATGCCGATGGTCTGCAGACCGGCAGCAAAAACTTCCGCACAAACGATCAGGCTGACGATGCGAGCAAACATTTTGCCCATGCCATCGAAGAAAGCCATGAAGCCCTTGGCAACTTCCTTGCCATTGCGATGCCGGATAAGCTCGCACACAAAGGCAAACAAAGCGCCGATGATCATGGCCGTAACCACATTGAGCTTCACGGAACTGATGAGCAGCTTGGAGAAGATCAGGATCAGGGACAATGGAATGATCGGCAGCAGGGCATAGAAAGTAGGGGCCCGTTTGACGCTTTCATTTTCAGAAACCTTGTTGGCATCTTCAGCTGTGGCCACATGACCGGCCTTGCCATCGAAATAGCGTCCAGACACATAGGTCAGCAATGAAATGACGATGACCGCCGCAATGCCCACCGGAATCTGATGCTGGGCGAAATAGACAGCCACATCAAGTTCGGACGTTTTGGCGGCCAGGTTGGAAGCACCGGACGCCGGACCAAGGTCGAGCACGGCTGTGGTACCAATCATCGCAGCGGCAGCGGCAGTGCTGACCCCCAAACGCACCAACGTCGGGAAGAAGGTCACCAACAAAAGCATGGCAAGACCAGCTGCGCTTGGAATGAAGATGTTGAGCACCTGACCAACCGCATAGCCCAGAGCCAGAACAACATAAGGGGCATTCAGCAGCTTGAGAGGCCGGATTGCAACATCAACCATGGCATCGGTTGCACCGATATGGTCCATATATTTGGCGAAGCCACCGGCAGACATGATGATCAGGCCAAGACCAGCGGCGCGATAGGCAAGAGAGCTGCGAACATAGTCGAAAATGTCAAATAGCGAAAGCCCTGTGCTCTTGGCATTCTTGAATAGAATAGACGTCTCTGGCTGCACCAGCAGCGTGAGGCTGAGCAGCAGTAACCCTGCGATCAGCAACACGGTGTGGGCCTGATATTTCTTGATGATGAGCCAAGCCACCAGCAAAGTAATCACAAGCCCGATTAGAAATCCGGTCATGGATGTTCTCCTTTTTGTCGCGCTCAAAGCCATGGTCCGTCGGCATGAACACGATACTATTGAAAATGATTTGTGCGCCGTAGCATCAGAGGCCCCTGCAAAAGGCTTCACTCTGAAACGGCTAAGTGCGGGACAAAAGAAGCGCCCTAATTCGAGCTAGTGCGCTTCTGTCAAATCCGTTTCTTCATTGAGAAACGTGGTTATTGCCCTTTCATAGCTGTCTGCATCCTCCAGATAGGGAGCATGGCCGACATTGGGCAATATTTCGTGGGACGCAAAAGGCGTAAGCTCTTTCAGCTCAGCGCTAAGAGCGGGCAGAACGACAGGATCACGTTCTGCAAACAGCACCTTGGTGGGTATACTGATATGTTGGTAATGCGGGCGCAGGTCGGCAAATTGCAGCATGCGGGTTGCCGTAAAAAGCCCGTCAGAGCGCGTTCCGGCAGCCACATGTGCGGCCACCTCCAGCAAGAAAGGATCAATCGGATGGGCAACCATATTGCCCGCCCTCTCGCGACCATAGGCGACCGGCCCCTGTTCCTTGAGCGCCACCATACGGTCCTGAAGTTTTTGGGTGGGCGGTGTGTCAATTGGGGCGCCATAGCCGGGATGGGTGCAGGAAAGAACAAGCCGGGAGACCGGCTGACGGGGGGCTGCCGCCAGCCGGGCTGCCAACACGCCGCCCATGGAATGGCCGACCAAAACAGGAGCCTCAAGCCCGAGTTCCGAGATGAAGCCCTGCAATTGCTCTATGAACAGATCGATATCAGGGTCTTTCACGCCATCGGACTGACCATAGCCGGGGGCATCCCACGAGATCACCCGATAGCGATTCGAAAGGCCGAGCAACTGTAGTACCCAGCTGTCAGCGCTGCCTAAAAGGCCATGCAGAAACAGGATCGGCATGCCCTCACCCATGGAACGGTAGGATAACGCCAAACCATTGACGTCAATGGTCTGGCGCTCGTGAAGACGCTCCATAAGGGCGCCAACGTTTCTCGGGCGAGGAGTAGGAACTGACATTGGGGACTCGTCTTTAAGTGCGGGACAAATAAGGCAGACAAATGCGGGGACAAATGACTTCCGACCAATATAGTTCTTATTGAGTTATAGCGCTTATGCATATACTATATAATAATATAAAATTTACTAATATTAGACTGGTTATAGAATGAACATCAAGGCCTTAATGGCATTTCAGGCGGTGATTACAGAAGGCTCGGTCAGCGGAGCAGCCCGCGCCATGCATCTAAGCCAGCCGGCCGTCAGCCGCCTGATTGCCATTCTGGAAGCAGAGTTGCGGCTGACCTTGTTCAAGCGCGAGAAGAAGCGCCTCCACCTGACGGAAGAAGGCGCAGCCTTCAACCGCGAGGCGCATCGCATTCTCGCAGGCCTTAGGGAAATCCCCGCCATTGCCGACGAAATCCGCGCCCATCGACCCAAGCGCCTGAGAATGGTGACCATGCCCCGCACCGCACTTTCGGTCGTAGCACCAAGCGTGGCGCGATTCTCAAAGGAATATCCCGAGGTCAAACTATCGCTGGATGTGCGATCCCACCGCGATATTGAGAGCTGGATCAACGGGCGGGAATATGATCTCAGCTTTGGCAATGTGCCTATCAGTTTTCGCTCGGCCAGAAGCACTCCGCTGGTCCGGGCCGTATTTGAAGTGCTGATGCCGACAGACCACCCCTTTACCAAAAAGTCCCATATAACACTGGAGGATCTGGTAAGCGAAACGCTGGTACAGAACTTTCCGGGTATGCTGCTGCGACGCCAGACCGACATGATGTTCGATGCGCAGAGCATCCGGATCGAAAAGGAAATTCTTGCGGGAACATCCCAGATTACAGAGCATCTGGTAGCCCATGGCGCAGGGCTGACCATCATAGATCGCCTCAGCACGCTGGCAATGGACCAGACCCTTGTAACAACAAGACCACTGGTTCCCGAGCGTTGGGTATCATTCGGCGTCATCCGTCACTGTGAAGATGATCCCGACCCCATGGTCAACACGCTCGTCGACATGCTGCGAGACCAGATCGACGAATGCACTGTGCCCGGCTCGATCATCCCGGTGCCACTTGAAGACCAAATCTAGCCCCATCCGGCGATGTTTGGCCGGTAGCCCCCCCCCCCCAAAAAAAAGGCCGGAGGAAACCCTCCAGCCTTTCAGTCTCAAGCATCAATTTCAGATCACTGATTGGCTTTGGCCTTGATCTTGGCCACGTCTTCAGCCTGCATCATACCTGTTGTCTCAATAGCCCCGTCGGAGATCTTCCAGAGACGGAAGGGACCGGTGATATCGCCATACTGATCGAACCCGACAGGGCCGATCACACCCTCATAACGAATTTTCTCGCCCTTCTTGATCAGGTCCAGTGCCTTCTTGAATTCTTCTGGACCAGCATAGATCGGCGTGCCTTTTGTGCCGGTGACGTCAAAAATCGCATCGCGGATCTTGTCAGCCTTGGCTTCGCCTGCCTTGGCAATGGCCAGACCGACAATGGCGCCCGCATCATAGGAGCGATCGGCGGCCGGAGCATCCGGAGCGATGCCACCGGAGAAATCAGCGAAATTATCATAAAAATATTTGGTCGAAGCAGTCTCATCCGTGCCCGAGGACGTGCCATAGGCTTGGTTGAGATATTGAGCGCCAACGGCCTTGATGAAGTCGGAGGAGTTCATGCCATCATTGAGCAGGAATTTCTGCGGGCCGCCATTGGAAATCCAGGCGCGGGCGATGGTCGCGCCATCAACAGGATAGCTGACCAGATAAAGCGCATCAGGCTCACCGGAAAGCGCGGCGGTGGCTTCAGAGGAATAGTTGGCCTGCTTTTCGTTATACGGGGTTACAGAGGTGATTTCGCCGCCAAGCGCTTTGAAGGTGGCGGAAAATTCGCGCATCATGTTGACGCCAAAGTCATTATTGACATGGATGATGGCCAGCTTTTTAAGGCCCTGATCGATCGCATATTGTGCCGCAGCCGTACCCTGCAGTGCGTCAGAGGTGATGGTGCGGAAGAAATAGCCGCCAGTCTTGCCCTCCTTGCCCAACTGGGTGAGCGTCGGAGAAGAAGAAGCCGGAGACACCTGAACAACCTTGGCAGGAGCGGTTACGGATGTAAGGATCGGCAGGGAAACCGAGGAAATGATACCGCCAATGACAACCGGCACATGCTTGATATTCACCAGCTGTGTCGCCTGATCCACGGCCACGTTGCCCTGGCTCTGACTGTCGCGCGTATCAGCCGTGAGGCTACAGCCCAAAACGCCACCCGCTTCGTTTATGTCCCGAAAGGCCATCTCGACTGCCTTGGCACCGGCCTGCCCATAAACGCCAGCCGGACCGGTCAATTCCATAACCATCCCGACTTCAACATCGCACGCCATCGCAGGCAGCATGCTCACTCCAAGCCCCGCCAGAACGGCCAACGGTGCTAAATAAGATTTCTTCATTTTACACTCCTGTAGGAAGGGACCCCTGTGGGCCTGTTTGGCGAAGGCTTCAGCCTATTCTTTATTGAGATTATATTTCATGATGGACCCATGCCGACCAGAACGGTCGCGCTCAAGGCTGTAAACATCGCCCTCAAGCGGGCATGAGCGAGAGAGAATGGCATCGATGGCCGCCATATCGTCCGGCGACAAACGCACCGCGCCAATACCCAGATTGGCCTTTAAGTGGCTACGATTGCGAGCTCCGACAATCACACCGGCCACAGCGGGCCTTTCCAGAATGGCGGCCGAAGCGATGGTCGAGATGTCAGTTTCATGCCGGTCGGCGATGGTGCGCAGGGTTTGCAAAAGGGACTGGAAAAGATCCCAGCCACCGAAGTCATCGATGATCAGCTTATATTTCGTCAAGGACCGGTTTTCCAACGCGCCTTCCGGCTCCGCAACGCCGAGCCAACGATCTGATAAAAAGCCACCGGCTACGGTGCCATAACAGAGAAAATGAAACCCATGCGCAGCCGCAAGAGAAGCCATGCGCTTTTCCGGGCGGCTATCCAGCAGGGAATATTGCAGCTGTATCGTGGTCAGCGGTATCCCCTGAGCCTTCATGCTCGCAACATGGTCACTGTCGAAATTGGTGCAGCTAAGGAACCGCAGGCGCCCTTCCTGACGAAACTCATTGAGCCACTGCATGACTTCGAGCCAGTTTCCCTGCGCATAGTCCCACCAGTGGAACTGCACCAGATCGAGGCGTTCAACACCCAGACGGACGCGAGATCGATCAACGGTTTCCTGCAACATCGGGCGGGTGAGATGAGACAGCTTGTCAAGATCCGGCACGCATTTGGTATGCACATGAATGGCGTCCAGCGCTTCGGAGCCATGCTTGTCTGCATAGGCCTTGCGGAAAGCCCCAATGATTTCCTCAACGCCGGTATAGATATCGGCACAATCAAATGTGGTAATCCCCGCTTCTGCGGTCGCAATCAGGTCCTCTATGGCAGCCTTCTTGTCAATCACCCCATGCCCGCCGGCCAATTGCCACCCGCCGCGGATAACGCGCGAAATGGCATAGTCCGGCGCCAGTCTGAATTTTGGTAGAGTCGTCATTTCAGATCTCACTTTCTGAAGCCACACCTGCTTGAAGCGGAACGGCTGTTGTTTCGGCATGACGGAATATGCGCTTGCGAATGCGCGTAATGCGAAAACGCGTACTGCAGTTGGGGTCCGGGCATGCAACCTCGGCATCAGTGCTCATCCAGTCATTGGGATGTGTATCGCGCTGCTTGGCAGGCAGTAGAGGCAAAAGCGCCGCCAGCGAATAGATGGAAAATCCCTGCCCGGGTGGCATATGGATCATCTCGCCGCGCAATTCGAAATAATCACCGACCTTGGCGCCGCAATAAATCGGTCCGCCTTCCGGCGCTATGACCTCTACCCGCAAGTCCCATAATTCAAAACTGTCACTCATTGGCTTCCCCATCAGCAATGTCCTGACGCAACAGGTTGAAAGACTGGGTTATATCGCAATGCAAGGCCCTCACCGCAGCCTCGGCATCCCCTTTGTCCAGGGCATCAATGAGTGCCCAATGATGATGCACCGCCGTCATCGAGGGATTGCGGCCATACACAAGCGCCGAGGCACGCACGAAAGGCCCCGACTGCATCCACAAGCTGCGCACGACGGGCAAAAGCACTTCCGAGCCAGCCTTCGCATAGACGGTGAAATGAAACTGATAATTGAGCCCGGAGGTGACACTGACCTGCTCGTCATCAAGAGGCTTTTCAAAGGCCGCCTCACAGGCCGCCGTCATATCGCGCAGGTTCTCGATCGTGGCCTTATCGGTCTTTGGCGTGGCCAGACGCACCAGTTCGCCCTCGATAAGACAGCGCACACGAGCAAGATCCTCGAGCCGCTCGGCATTGATCAACGGCACGCGGGTTGAGCGGTTCGGCATCATTTCCAGCGCCTGGTCCGAGACAAGACGGGCCAAAGCTTCCCGCACCGGCATGATCGAAACCTGCAAGGTGTCGGCCAGTGCCTGCATGCGCAACACCTGTCCGGCGGCAAAGACCCCATGCATCAACGATTTGGCCAGCTCTTGATAAACCCGCTCCTGCAGGGATTCCCGAGCGACGGACCCCAGCCCCGGAATGGCCTTTGCATCAATGGTCTGATCTGCACTCAGCATGTTTTTCATTGTTCGCTCGTCGCTCCCGCCATCAACAACCCGGTTCCCACCAAATTTGATGGATTTTCTGTTTCTCATTCTTTTTTTGCTTGCAAATACGGCTTGTGTCAATAATCTTTGATCAAAGATATAAGATATAAATCCGCCAGGGGCGTCATGGGACAACCAACGCATTCACCAGTCGGACAGACCAACAAGAAGCAGATCAGCAAGAATCTGGGGATGTAATGACGCAGACCAAGGAAGGCCCACAAGGTCCGATAGAAACCGGCCCGCCAAAAACAGAGGTGATTCTGTCTGCCCGATCGCTCACACGCAGCTTTCAGGGGTTCAAGGCGGTGGATGGCTTGTCCCTTGATCTTCATAAGGGCGAAATACTGGGGCTTATCGGCCCCAATGGCGCAGGCAAGACCACCATGTTCAACATGTTGGCCGGGTCCCTGCTTCCAAGTACAGGCTCCATATTGCTCAAGGGACGGGAGGTCAGTCGCGAAGGCGCTGAGAAGCGACTAAAGCGCGGGCTGGGTCGAACCTTTCAGATTCCCCACCCCTTTCCCGAAATGACCGTGCTGGAAAATGTGTTATGTGGTGCACAGAACCAATCGGGGGAACGCGCCATCAGCGCCTTTTTCCGCCCGGGCAAAAGCCGTCACGACGAAGCCCGAGCCCTCGAAAAAGCCCGTCACCTCACCGATTTCCTAATGCTCTCT
The DNA here is from genome assembly GCF_963676485.1 of uncultured Cohaesibacter sp. Lineage (NCBI taxonomy): Bacteria > Pseudomonadati > Pseudomonadota > Alphaproteobacteria > Hyphomicrobiales > Cohaesibacteraceae > Cohaesibacter > uncultured Cohaesibacter sp. The sequence goes on along the minus strand of NZ_OY781114.1, from coordinate 3,281,529 downwards.
CATCTGGAGAATGAAAAGGCCCGTGTGCTTTCCGGCGGACAGCGCAAGCTGCTCGAACTGGCACGTATCCTGATGGCCGATCCCGAGGTCATCCTGCTTGACGAACCGGCCGCGGGCGTTAACCCGACCCTGCTGCAAGAGATCATGGCACGGATTGTTGCCCTTAATGAACGAGGCGTAACGATCCTGCTGATCGAGCATAATATGGATATGGTGGCGCGGCTCTGTTCCCGGGTGATGGTCATGGCGCTGGGCCAGAAGCTGGCGGAAGGTGCGCCCGATGCAGTCATCCGTGACCCCGAAGTCGTGCGCGCCTATCTGGGGGACGCAGCATGACGAACGACATCCTGACGCTGCATACCCTGCATGCGGGCTATCAACCCGACCTGCCCATCATCAATGGCATCGATCTGACAGTTCAGCAGGGCGAATTCGTGGTTCTGCTTGGCCCCAATGGCGCTGGCAAATCAACCCTCGTGAAAGCGATTGCCGGTTTGGTGCCCATTCATTCGGGCATGGTGGTACTAAAAGAAGAGAATATCACCCACCTCCCCGCTCATCTGAAACTGCATAGCGGCATGACCTTCGTGCCGCAAACAGAGAATATTTTCACCCAGATGAGCATCCGCGAAAATCTTCAGATCTCCGCTCAAATCCTGCCCAAGCAGCTGCGCTCGGAACGCATAGAGGCGATGTTCGCCATGTTCCCCGATCTGGCAACGAGACCAGCCACACGTGCAGGCGCCCTTTCGGGTGGTCAACGGCAAATGCTCGCAGTGGCCCGCGCCCTCATCACGGACCCTGCCCTGCTGATTCTTGACGAACCCTCCGCAGGTCTGTCCCCCAGGCTGGTTGATGAAGTGTTCGACCGCATCAAAAAGATCAACCAGAGCGGTGTCACCATCCTTCTTGTCGAGCAAAATGTACGCGTTGGACTAGAGGTCGCTTCGCGCGGCGTCATTCTCGTGGAAGGGAAAGTGGCCCATGATGCCCCGTCCTCTGATCTTGCAGGGGATCCAGTTGTCACCGAGCTCTATCTTGGCGGCTGTGCCAAGGAGAAAGTCCAATGACCTTGCAACCCATCATGGATGGCCTCGTGAATGGCTCGATCATCGGCCTTGGTGCCATAGGCGTCACGCTCACCTATTCCATCTTGCGTTTTGCCAACTTTGCGCATGGCGAAATGCTGTCCTGGGGCGCCTATCTCGCCCTCACAGTCAGCGCAGCCCTTGGCGCCATGCTGCCCGGCCTTGGCACACCGATCGGCCCCTTCTCCTTTGGCTGGTCGGTGCCGATTGCCATGGTCGCCTCCATGGTCCTGACTGGTCTGGTTGCTCTCACGGTGGACTGGCTGCTTTTCGGCCGCCTGCGCAAAGCGGGCTCGGCACAGATCATTCTGGTGATGTCATCTTTCGGCGCGGCGCTGGCATTGCGCAATCTGCTGGAGTTCATCTACACCTCCAGTCCGGCCTATTTCACCAATGCATTGCAGATATCGCGCCCAATTCTGCCCGGTCTCAGAGCCACACCCGACCAGCTTCTGGTTCTGGTGCTGGCCGTCATCATGGTGATTGCGGTGCATCTGTTGCTTACCAGATCTGCTGCAGGGCGCTCCATGCGAGCCGTGTCGGAAAACCCTGATCTCGCCAGCCTTGCGGGGATCGACACCCGTGCAGTCATCCGCATGGTCTGGATGCTGGGTGCAGCCCTTGCCGCTGTTGGCGGCATCATGTCCGGCGTGGTTGTCCAGATTCGCCCCACCATGGGGCTTGATCTGCTGCTGCCGCTCTTTGCCGCCTCAATTCTAGGAGGTATCGGTTCTGTCCCCGGGGCCATGATCGCCGGACTGATGGTCGGGCTCGCCGAAGCCTTCACCGTGCAGATCATCGGAGCCGAATGGCGGGCCGCTGTCTCCTTTGTCATCCTTGTCGCCATGCTTTTGTTGCGGCCGCAGGGCATTTTCGGAAAGGCTGCAGCATGATTGATCTTCTTTCTTACGGCGCCTTTTTCCTCACCATGGCCCTGACTTACGCAGTTATCTGCCTTGGCCTCAATCTGCAATGGGGCCAGACCGGCCTCTTCAATGTCGGCGTTGCCGGCTTTGTCGCCGTTGGGGCCTATGTCTCGTCTATCCTGACAACGCCTGCCATTGACGGACGCCTTGGGGGTTTTGATCTACCGATCATTATCGGCTGGCTTGGCGGAGGGCTGGGGGCAGGATTTCTGTGCTTCCTGCTCGGTGCGCTGACCTTGCGCCTCCGGTCAGACTATCTGGCCATCGCCACCTTCGGTGCAGCGGTGGTGATCCAGCTGGCACTGCTCAATCTGGAAGGCATCACGGGCGGCCCCTTCGGGATCGGCTTCATTCCGCGCCCATTCGGAGAGCTGGCAGAAAATCCCAGCCTGTTTGCCGTCGCCAATCTGGGCGTGCTGATCCTTCTGGTGCTGGTCTGCTATTTCGCGCTACAGCAACTCACGCGTTCCCCTTGGGGCCGAGTACTCCGCGCCTTGCGCGAAGATGAAGAAGCAGCCAAGGCGCTTGGCAAAGATCCTGTCACCTATCGACTACAAGCCTTTGCCATCGGCGGCTTTGTCATGGGGCTGGGCGGTGCGGCGCAAGCCCATTTCATCGGCTTTATCGCGCCAGACAATTACATGCCAACCCTCACCTTTCAGGTATGGACCATGTTGATTGTCGGAGGCTCTGGCAATATGCGTGGTGCCATTCTTGGTGCGGTGCTGGTCTGGGCCATCTGGGCCTTGTCGGGCAGCCTCGTAGCCGGTGTCTTCCCACCCGATCAGCAGGCCCGCGCAGCTTCCCTGCAAATCGTACTCATCGGCGTTGCTCTCTGCCTAGTGCTGTTATTGCGCCCTTACGGCATTCTGGGTGAGGCAGGCACGCTGCGCACACCATTGCGGCGGGCCCTTCGTCGCGACTTGAATTCTCTATCTGAAGGACGAAAAACAGATGTCTGACACACCTGATCACATCGATCTCGCCCCCGGGCTCAATATCTCCCGCCTCGTTTGTGGTTTGTGGCAGGTTGCCGATCTGGAAAAGGACGGAGACCTGTTGGATCCGCAAAAAACAGCCCCGCGTCTTGCCGCCTATGCTGAGGCAGGCTTTGACAGCTTCGATATGGCCGACCATTATGGCTCCGCCGAGCTGATCACCGGAGCCCTACTCGCCAACAGCCCCAAGGACACCCCGATCCGCGCCTTCACCAAATGGTGCCCGGAGCCCGGCCCGATGACACCACAAATCGTGCGTACCGGAGTGCAGGAACGCCTTGACCGGCTTGGTGTCGATGCGGTTGACCTGTTGCAGTTCCATTGGTGGAGCTTTGAAGACCCGCGTTGGCTCGACGCCATGCATGAGCTTGAAAAGCTGCGCGATGAAGGCCTCATCAAAGCCATTGGTGTCACCAATTTCGACGCAGCCCATCTGGCCCTGGCGCTTGAGGAAGGCATCAAGATCGTCTCCAATCAGGTCAGCTTCTCGCTGGTTGACCGTCGTGCTGCGGGTCCACTGTCTGCGTTATGCGCTCGATATGGCATCAAGCTGCTGGCCTATGGCACGCTTTGCGGTGGCTTCATCTCCGAGAAATGGTTGGACAAGCCTGAGCCATTGGAGATCACCGACTGGAGCCGCATGAAATACAAGCGCTTCATCGACACGGCCGGTGGGTGGGATGCGTTTCAAACCCTGCTGGCAACCGCCGATGCCATCGCCAAGAAGCATGGCGTTTCGCTTTCCAACGTCGCCAGCCGCTGGGTGCTGGAGCATGCCTCGGTTGCAGCAACCATCATCGGCGCACGCATCACCGAAGCAGAGCATCGCGCCAGCAACCTTAATGTCTTCAAATTCGCTCTTGATGCCGAAGACTATGCCGCGCTGGATGCTGCCTTTGCCCATATGGCCCCCGTGCCGGGTGACTGTGGCGATGAGTATCGCAAGCCTCCATTCCTGACCGCATCTGGCGATCTCTCCCATCACCTTTCCTCGATTGCTCCGGTCAATCCAGCTGTACAAGACCCGAACCTTGCTGATCGCGCCCGCGTTTTCTCCGGCTCGCAATGGGAGCCATTGGCAGGCTATTGCCGCGCCATCCGCGTTGGCGACCGCATTCTCGTCTCAGGCACCACGGCAACCCATGGCGCGGACCATGCGGTCGCCCCCAACGATGCAGGAGCACAGGCGACTTACATTCTGGACAAAATCATCGGCGCCATTCGCGCTCATGGGGCAGGTCCGGAACATGTGGTGCGCACACGCATCTATCTTGTCGATGTGGAAGACTGCGAAGCGGTGTCCATTGCGCATGGGCGTTTCTTCTCGGAGGTTTGCCCCGCCAACACCCTGCTGCAGGTGGCCAAGCTCGTTGGCCCCTATCGCGTGGAAATCGAAGCAGAGGCCATACTCCCCGCATAGGTTACTGCCTGCACCTTTCAAAAGAGCCCCGTCACCAGACGGGGCTCTTCCAAGCATATTTATTTCCTGCCCGATTGGGGACAAGAATATGCAGCAAGAACAAACTACCCCGCTTTCATCCCCGGTATAAATAGTAAACCCGCAGATTTGTGCCACTCTGCGTAAAAAATCATCCCCCTTCTCCCTGTCACAAAGATTCTGGCAAACCGTAATATTCATGTCACGGAGGCCGCTTAGATTTGGGCAATGCACACGCGTGCAAAAGCCTTCATCTAACCAATACGCATTCGCGTAGAGCCATATTTCAGCTAATTATCTTTTCATGGAGACTTCGGGATGACCATTTCCAAAACCCTCAAGGTTGCGGCCGTGACCGCTGCGCTTGCTCTGTCCAGCACCGCAACATTCGCCAAAGATTACACCATCAGCGTCTGGTCTGGTGGGACCGGTGAGAACGAGAACTATCGCGTCGACAATATCGAAATTGCAGCAGAAGAATTGATGCGGGAAGCCGCCATCCGTGGCGACGATATGACCATCAAGGTGGAAAAGAAAGCCTTCACCAGCTGGGACGATTTCAAACAGGCCGTCACATTGGCCGCGGAATCAAAAACAGCGCCGAACATCATTGTGACCGGCCATGAAGACATCGCTCCATGGTCACAATCCGGCCTCATCCGGCCCATCGAAGACTATATCGACCTTGATGCTTGGCCGATCAACCAGATCTATCCCAACCTCATCAATATTGCTTCCTTCAATGGTCAGGTTTGGGGGGTGCCACAGGATGCGGAATCCCGCCCCTTCTTCTTCTATAAACCTCACATGAAGGCAATCGGCTATAGCGACGAACAGCTTGAAGAGCTGCCTGCCAAAATCGAAGCTGGCGACTATACCCTTTATGATGCCCTTAACGACGCCAAGAAAATGCAGGATGCCGGTCTTGTCGAGAAGGGGCATGGTTTCTACCCGCGCGTTTCCAACGGCCCGGATTACTGGCAATTTTATGTCAGCTTCGGCGGTGAAATTCAGGATGAGGAAACCGGAAAGCTGGTCTTCAACAAACAGGCCATGACGGACATGTATCAGTTCTTCGCTGATGCGGTGGAAATGGGCGTCACCTCCCCGACCCATCTGGGCACCGATTGGGGCCAATGGTACAGCGAAGTGGCCAACGGCAAGGCTGGCATCTGGCATGGCGGCACCTGGCATTATGCGCGCTACAAGAAAGAAGGTCAGCAGGACTTCTTCGGCAATATCCAGTTTTCGCTTATTCCCGAAGGCAACGACAATGGCAAGCCGAACACCGTTACCCATCCTCTGGTCTATCTGATCAGCAACACCGGTGATGACGATGTGGCTGAAGTGTCGTCCCAGCTCGTTTCCATAGCCTCAGAGCCACGCCTCAATACCCTGCATGCCATCAAGTCCGGCCATCTGGCGATTGGTCAGGATCAGACATCCATTCCGCTTTATGCCAATGACCGGTGGGCCTCCGAAGCCACCGAACGCCTGTTACCGCACGCGGTGTCCATGCCGAACAATACCGAATTCGGCACCTTCTGGACCATCATGTTCAAGGGGCTGGAAGCATCATGGACCGGCCAGAAGAGCGTAGCGGATGCCGTTGCCGACGTGGAAGCGGAATATAAGGCAACCATGGCCGACACCATCATTATGAAATAGCGCGACCCTGAATAGCCCTCTTTTTAAGAGGGATCAGGATCTTCAAACTTCGGTCGGGCGCATCCTCTCCAGCGTCCGGCCACCTTTGCCCGCTACGGGTAATAAAGAAGGCCTTTCCAAATGAATAGACACTTGCGAGGAGACGGTTAGAAATGCGTCAGAAAACCAGTTTGCTGGGGATCGGCTTCATGACTCCCGCTCTAATAATGGTCCTGCTGTTTTTCCTCATGCCGGTAGTCCTGACCGGTGTGTTTGCCTTTACCAACATGAGCACGGCAACAGGGATCAGTGGCGGTGACTATATGGTCACGCCACAGACGGTCAAACAGCTTGCGGACGCACCTTCCCTCAACAAGGCCCTGATCGATAAACTCGGTTCGAAAAGCTATCGCGTTGATGAGGAAAGCCTGAAAAAAGCGGCCAGTGAAGGCATCAAACCGGCATTCCTGAAAGAGATCAGCAAAGAGCTCAGCGGCAAAAGCTTCAAATCCAACCGCGATTTTGTGCGTAGCCTGAAAGAGCTGCGTACCCGCCCACGCAGCATGCGGGATCTGAAGCGCGCTGCCACGCCCTTTTCCCGCTCTATCCTCAACGAACGGTTTGCCACAGAATCCGCTTTCCTTGATGCACTAAACGAATTGGACATCGCTCTGGACGACGCCCAACGCGAAACCATTCTCGCGAATGCCTATACAGGCTGGAGCTGGACGACAGAGAATTTCAAGACGATGGCCTCCAAGCCCGGCACGAAATTCATCGTCATGAACACCGTCTTCTATGTTGCGACCACGCTGGTGCTGTTCAACATAGGATTTGCGCTGTTTCTTGCGATCACGACCTTTTATCTGCCCGAGGGACAGGCAACCTTCTTCCGCGCTGTCTGGCTGTTGCCGCGCATCTCGCCCCCCGTACTCTATGTTCTGCTATGGAAATGGTTGCTCTGGGACAATGGCTTCCTCTCCACCATCACCGGCTGGTTCGGCATCGCCCCTTTCAACTATATGCTCGGGTCCGTGCCCAGCGCATGGACGGCGGTCATTCTGATCAACGGCTTCATTGGCGCCTCTATGGGCATGTTGATCTTCTCATCCGCCATCAATGGCATTCCTGCTTCCCTGCTGCATGCCAGCGAAGTGGACGGCGCCTCACGCTGGCAGCAAATCAGACATATCATACTGCCGCAACTCAGATGGCCGATCCTGTTTGTCACTTCCTATCAGACGCTCTCGCTCCTGACCTCCTTTCAGGAAATCCTGCTCTCCACCGATGGTGGTCCGGGAGGCTCGACAACGGTCTGGTCACTTGAGGCCTATTTCACCGCCCTCAACAATTATGCCGGAAACCTGCAATATGGCTATGGCGCGTCCATGGCTCTGGTGCTCGTTGTTGTCGGCATCACCCTTTCCCTCCTCTATCTGCGCATCTTCAAGTTTAACGAGCTTGTCGCCAAGCCGCGCATCGAGAATTAGGAGGACACAGCATGAAAAAACAACAAACCCGCAATTTCAACAGATGGCCGATCCTGCTGTTCCTGAGCATCACTTCGCTGCCGACGCTTGTCATGTATGCCTATCTGGTCATCGACACGCTGACAAACACGGAACCGGGCTCGCTCATCCCGAACGAGTTCACGCTTAGCCATTGGCGCTTCTTGTGGAGCGCCGCAGACGGGGCACAGGAAGTGTGGCTTGCCACATGGAACACCTTCCTCTTCTCAACGATCATGACGGCTATTGTACTGGCCGTATCGCTCACGGCTGGCTATGCGCTTTCGCGCCTTAACATGCCGTTCCGGTCCTTCTTTCTAGCTGGTATCATGACGCTGCATGCCTTCCCCACCATCACGCTGGTTATCGCCCTCTTTATCACGTTGCAGATGGTCGGGCTTTACGACACGCTGACCGGCGTCATCCTGATACGCGCAGCCCTTACCCTGCCGCTGGGCATCTGGATCATGAAGGGCTTTTACGACACGGTGCCATGGGAAATCGAGATGGCCGGCATTCAGGATGGTGCCAGCCGCTTCACCGTTTGGCGTCGTCTGATCCTGCCTCAGGTGCAACCGGCCCTGATTGCGCTGGGGGTCTTCACATTTCTCGAAGGGTGGAAAGAATATCTCCTGCCGCAGATCTTTGCGCCAAGCGCCAATGTCCGCGTGCTCTCGGTTCTTCTGGCGGAGCTGATCCAGGATAACGAGCATTTCGACTTCAATCTCTTCAAATCCATCGGGCTCTTTTATGTGATCCCGGTCATCATTCTCTATCTCATCTTCAACAAGAAGCTGATGAATATCTACGGCGGAGGCACAAAGGGCTGATGCGTATCACGCTTGACAAATTTTCCAAAAGCTTCGGTGACACAAAAGTCATCGACAATATGGATCTGAACATCGCCGATGGCGAAATGATCGCGCTGCTTGGCCCTTCCGGCTGCGGCAAATCCACAACCCTGTTTGCCATATGCGGCATTCATCAGGTCACCGGCGGGCGCATCCTGTTCGGCGACCGCGATGTCACGCACACCAACGCCCAGTCGCGCAATGTGGGCGTGGTTTTCCAGAATTATGCGCTCTATCCGCATATGTCGGTGTTCGAGAATATCGCCTTCCCGCTCACCATCCGCAAACTGGACAAGAAGGAAATTGAGCGGCAGGTGCAGGCTATTGCAGATCTGGTGCATATCCCTGAACTGCTCAAGCGCAAGCCCGCCCAGCTATCAGGCGGACAGCAACAGAGGGTCGCTCTGGCCCGTGCGCTCATCCGCAAACCTGATGTGCTTTTGCTGGATGAACCCCTTGCCAACCTCGACGCGAAACTGCGCCTTGAAATGCGTTCGGAAATCCGCCGCATTCAGCAGGAAACGGGCATCACGGCCATCCTCGTCACCCATGATCAGGTCGAGGCCATGTCCATGTGTGACCGCATCGCCATCATGAAAGATGGCAAGATCCTTCAGATCGATACCCCGAAAGGCATGTATGCCAACCCGAACAATGATTTCGTGGCTGGCTTTCTGGGCAATCCCCCGATCGCCTTTCTGGAGGGCACAGCGACGGGTGGAGCCTTCGCCCTTGCCAATTCCAAAGTCACCTTGCCGCTACCCGACCATCTGTCATCCCTTAACAGTTCGACCCCAATCCGCCTGGGCGTCCGGCCAGAACTGATTGGCACCAGAGGCGAAGCAAGCATTTCGGGCCGCATCTCCTTCATCGAGACACAGGGCCGCGAAAATCTCTATGACATAACCATGGCTGATGGCTCCGTACTGCGATCCATTCAACATGTGCGAGACGATGTGAAACTGGGGGATGAGGTGACTTGGTCCATCGATTGCTCCAGACTGCTGGTCTTCAATAGCCAGGGAGACCGCCTCTGATGTCATTCTTCAAGAAAATCCAGGCGCTGGGTTGGGCGCTTGATGCAGACGGCAAGCCGGCGAGCCAGTTTGGCGGCCCGATGATCATTGCCCACCGCGGAGCCAGTGGCCATGCACAGGAAAACACCCTGCCCGCCTTCGAACTCGCCACCCGCTTCGGTGCCGACATGTGGGAACTGGATGTCCGCAACACCGCCGATGGCATTCCCGTGATCAGTCATGATGACAATCTGGAGCGCGTATTCGACGTAGACGCGACCATCTCATCCCTGACGCTGGACCAGTTGCAGGCATTGGAAAATGTCCATGTACCAACGCTGGAAGAGGCGATCATTCTGGCCGATCATCTCGACACAGGGCTCTATATAGAAATCAAGGGTGAAGGAGCCAGCCTCACGACCCTTAAGCTGCTACAAGAGAAATTTTTCGGCTTTGCTGCTCTTGGATCTTTCATACCGGACTATTTGGCAGACCTTGCAGAGTGTGATTGCCCCTACCCTCTTTCGGTGCTTGTCGGTCCTGATCATGATCCGTTTGAGCTAGCCAATGCAGCCCACGCAGATGCCATCCATCTTTGCTGGGAGCGCGCAAGCGACCGCCCAGATCAATTGCTCAACGACGCTCTGATGGAGCGGGCAAGAGCTGAAGATTTGCCCATTATACTCTGGCATGAAGAACGACCAGAGGTCATCAGGGAAATCATGCAAAAAGACGTCATTGGCGTCTGCTCCAACCGTCCCGAATTGCTGGTTCCCTATGCCAACTCTCCTGCCAGACCTTCACGGTTCCCCAAGGGACCGGAGGTCGTGTGTCATCGTGGCATCAACAAACTGGCCCCCGAGAATAGCCTTGAAGCTGCAAGGCTGGTCTTTGAACAGGGATTTGATTGGCTGGAGTTGGATGTCCATCAAACCGCGGACAATCATCTGGTGGTCATCCATGATGGAGACCTTGATCGCACCACCAACGGCAGTGGCCCTGTCGCCTCAAAAACGCTGTCAGAGCTGCGTGCGCTGGATGCTGGGAGCTGGTTTTCGGACCAATATGCTGGAGCACAGATTCCGACCCTGGCCGAAATGGTCGATTTGGCCAAGGCGTGGAACAAGCGCATCTATATCGAAATCAAGCAGGCGGATCCAAAGCTAGTCCTCGATCTCGTGCATGAAAAAGGGTTCCTTGATCATTGCTTCTTCTGGAGCTTTGAATGGTCGCAGATCGAAACCCTGCACCAGCTTGAGCCAAAGGCCAACATCATGGCACGGACGATCGACTACCCCTCGCTTGATGCTCTTTTCGAGACAGCAAATCCGGCCATAGTGGAAATCAACATTCGCGAAGAGATAAAGGACGAGATTGACCGGATCAGAGCCAGAGGCGCAAAATCCATGCTCTGCTATATGGGCGAAGAGACCGCAATCATGGAGCGCATCATTTCGCTTGCCCCGGACATGGTGAATCTGGACAATCCCCATTTGTGGAAAGAAACATGGCACCGCAGTCTTCTGGCCCTTGGAGGAAAGACCCTCAGCACATGAAGAATGATGACGATAAAGCAGGGCCGGTCACATCCCTTGATGTGGCCAAAAGAGCTGGTGTTTCCCGATCTGCTGTTTCCCGCACCTTCACCCCCGGAGCGAGCGTGGCGCCCGAAACCCGAAAAAAGGTTCTAGAAGCTGCCAAAGATCTTGGCTACCGCGTGAATCAGCTGGCCAGAAGCCTGACCAACAAACGCTCTGCGCTGGTAGGCATCGTAGCTGCCAATCTGGACAATCCGTTTCGCGTCGAACAGATCGAACAAATTTCCCGGCGATTGATCGAGCAGAATTTCCGCCCGATCCTGATGCCCGCCGAAGCCTCGGAAGATCCCTCCCATGTGATCGGCTTGCTGCTCGAATATAGCGTATCGGGCGTGATCGTCACATCGGACACGCCACCTCAGGCCATTTGTCAGGAATGTGTTTCGCTCGGCGTGCCGGTGGTGTTGGTCAACAAGCGCGACATTGACGCGCCTGTTGATCGTGTCCTGATGGATAATGAGAATTGCGGGAGAATCGCAGCGGAAACCCTTTTGCGGCAAGGTTGCCGTCAGTTGGCACTCATTACATCCCAAAGCCCCTCCTTCTCGTTAGAAGTCCGGCAGACGGCGTTTCTGCAAACGGTCGCGGATCAATGCGAAAGACCGGCGCGTGTCTTTACCGGACGCTTTCAAAATTACGAAGGTGGCGCGGAAGCCGTCCACCATTTGTTGCAATCGGATCAAGCCTGCGACGGCATCTTTTGTGTCACGGATTACATGGCACTTGGCGCTCTGGACGCATTGAGGATGGACGGAAGAAAGCCCGTCCCAAAGCTAATGCAGATTATCGGCTGCGACGATATCCGTCAGGCTGCATGGCAAGGCTACGGCCTGACCACCATCAGACAGGATACACAAAAGCTCGCCGATGCCGTTGTGGCCGCCTTGCTCGCCCGGTTTGCCAATCCGGACGCCCCTGCAACCACCCGCATATTGCCCGTATCGCTGATTGAACGCAGCACGACCTTATAAAATGGGATCAAGGCTCGATCTGTGCGCCAAAACCACTCTCCGGAAGAGATTGGGCGTTGCCGCAAGACAAGTGCCCAACCCCAAGGAAAATATGATGCACGAAAGATATAGCCTCGCCATGACCCTGGCACGGGAAGCCGGTGCTCTTGCCCTTGAGCGCCTTAAGGAACTCAAGAGCGGGGCCATCGAGATCGAAACAAAGGGTGCGCTTGATTTTGTAACGCGTGCTGATCGAGACGTGGAAGATTTCATCCGGACGAAAATCTCGGCCCAATTCCCTGACGACGGAATATTGGGTGAAGAGCTGGCACCCGCCCAGCTGACAAGCGCAATCATATGGGTGATTGACCCGATAGACGGCACAGCCAATTACATTCGGGATCTAGACAATTGGGGTGTTTCGATCGCATGCGTGGTCAACGGTGTCAGCGAAATCGGGGTCATTTATGACCCCTCTAGAGACAAGCTGTTTCATGCCCAAAAAGGCACCGGAGCTTTTCTGAACGGCAAGCCATTGCCCAAGCGCAAAAGCCTTCTAGATACGCCTGCCAACCCGATCTTGGCATTGGGGCACTCACGCCGCATTCCCCTGTTGATCTATCTTGATGCAATCAGGCTTCTTGATGCAAGGCAGATCGACCACAGGCGCGCCGGTTCAGCAGCAATCGCATTGACACAGGTGGCAGAGGGGAAGGTTGATGGCTATTTCGAGGGCGATCTGAACCCCTGGGACTGTTTGGCAGGTCTTTTAATCAACGAAGAATTGGGCATCTCCATCCAGCATGGCCGCGCTATGAGCCAAAGCCTGCAAAATGGCCCAGTCGTAATCGGGCAACCATTCCTGCAGGCCGTGCTCGATGAACTTTCTGTCCTCCTGAATGAGACCATCCCGCAAGAAGTTTGATCCAGCTTACCGCCACCGGCCGGTCAAAGAGAATTTCGTGCCCCCCCCCCGCAACAGAAAAAGGGAGAAGTGATGAACACTTCCCCCTTCTTGTCTCGTTCAGAAAAACCCGACGGATCAGAGCATGTCTTTCGCTGTTCCGGCAATTTTCACCTTGATGCCTTGTGTCAAAGCCTGAGCTACAAAGGCCTTCAGCACATAAGACAGCTTGTCTTCAGGCACATAAGCGATCGTGATGTGGTTGGATTGATGCCCAGCCATCAGATCGTCGCGCCCCATGCCGTCCAGAGTGGCATTCATCAGAGGCCATTCAGGGTTGGTTGCCTGACTACGGCGGGTCCATTCAGCTTCTGGGAGTTCATACGCCATACCGGTGCCGATATGCATGAAAACATCGGTACCTTCATAGTGGGCGCGGGCCCAAATGAAGGTGCCTGCCTTGCCCTGACCGGCGATGGTTGAACCGCCTTTGGGAAAGAACATGGCTGGCTGGCGATAGCCTTTGGCGCCCGCGATGCCCCCCTTGATATGTTCGAACGGGACGGCACCGGAGATTTCGAAATCCCAGTAGAAGGTGCCTTCATATTCGCTGCCCCAGCGCACATCATGCAGGGTCGTCTCGGATGGCAGCCCCATGGCGTCGAGCAGACGGAACAGCATGGCTTGCGGAATGGCAGTGCCCATATCCACTTCGTTGATGCAGGGAATCGGCTTGCCTTCGCAAATGATGGAGCCGTCTTCGTCCGGGATCGGGAAGCGTTCGGTCGAGCCGATGGCGCCTTCGGCGAAATCGGAAGCTGCACAGCAGTCCTTGAGGCCCTGCTGATACTGCACGCCAACGGCGGTGAGGCCGAAGCGAGTGACAATGCGGGCCATGGCGATCATCATGGCGCACTGTTCGAGCACCTGCTCGCGGGTCAGCTCGGTTGCGCTGTCGCTACCCCACTGGAACTGTATACCGCGGTCTTCATAGAATTTGAGGCAGGCTTCCCGCATCTCGGCAGGAACCTTTTCCATCTCGACCAGAAGGGCCGACTGGGAAAGAGATTCCAGCGGCATGCCGATTTCGGTAAGGGCCTTTACCGGGAAGAAGCCGTTCATCATGCCCATGCAGAATGTGTCATGCAGACCGAGAATGGCCTTGTGCTTGAGAATATATTCGCCAACCTTGACGCCATCCTGCCCGGCATCACTCTTCATTAGCGGATGATCGGCGGTGACATCGCTGAGATAGCTGGTATCCTGATCAAGCTTGCCGTCTTTCAGCCATGTGGCCAGCCCCTGTTTGAAGAAGTCGTCTTCGCACTTTTCCGACCATAGACGGGAATAGGAAACCCCGAGCGAGGTGAGCGTGCCGGCCATGCAGAGCATGCCGACGAGGCCTGGCCACGTGCCGTCGAAGTTTGCCATCAGCAAGATCGGGCCACGATGCTTGGCAAGGGACGGCGCGATATGGTGGGAATATTGCCAAGCGGTCAGCAGCACGATCAGCGGAGCATCCGGATCTATACGCGAGAACAGCTCGGAACCTTCCTTTTGGGACGAAATGAAGCCGTGTTTGCGGTCTTCATGATAAGGGTGAGTGCGCTTCATTTTGTAGCCCTGCGCATTCAGTTCCTTTTCCAGCGCTTCGGAGAAGCTCTGGTAAACGGGCCAGCAAGGCACATTGGCGCTTTCGCGCAGGTCGGCGTTGGTAACGACCAGGATTTCTTTGTCGCCAGCTGTGATCAGCTCGGCCGGTTCAGGCAATTTCAACATGGTTCAACTCCCGAATTTTACAAATCAGAGGACCGGAGCCATCAGCGCATTGTGATGTTCGCGGTTTTCATAGAGATTGAGATAGACTTGATATTTAGCCGCATGGAATGCAGCTGTAGATGGATCGGCCTTGACGCTGTCGCCCGGCTGGACGAGGGCGGCACTTGCGGTCGAAATGTTTACGAAGTCGCCCGATGCCACGGCGCCGAGGATCGCCGCCCCGAGCGTGACCACATCCTCTTCACTGGCCATCTGAATTTCGCGGCCGGTAATGTTGGCATATTCTCTCAACCAGAGCGGGTTCTTGGTGGCTCCACCGCAGATATAGAGCGTTGAGATGGAATGCCCCGCCTTGCTCATTTCCTCAATGATATGGCGCGTGCCGTAGGCAACGGCCTGCAGGGTGGCGAGATAGAGCCGGGCCAGCTGGTCGCGGCCGGTTTCCAGCGTCAAGCCGGAGACAACGCCCCGTGCATGGGGATTGGCGCGCGGCGAGCGGTTGCCATGATGATCACCCAACACATGCAGGGCAGCCGTGGGATTGGCTTCGCGGGTTTCCAGATCAGCAACCCACTCGTTCAGCAAGGCAATCGGATGCTTGCCAGCCGCCTTGGCTTCTTCCTGTAGCTGAGGCCATGCCTCGCACTGATGGATTGTCCATTCAACGAGGGAACCCGCCGCGCTCTGGCCGCCTTCCCCCAGCCAAAAGCCCGGCAACATGGCGCCGAAATATGGCCCCCACACACCGGGAACCATGACTGGATTCTGATTGACGATCATGTGGCAGTTGGAGGTGCCCGAAATGATCGCCAAACCACCTTCCGGCTTGGCTCCAATCAGAGCCAGCCCACCGGCATGGGCATCAATGATGCCTCCTGCAATGGTGATCCCCTCAGGCAAGCCCAGCTGCTGAGCTGCAGCTTTGCCCAATTGACCGGCAGCATCCCCCAGAGGCAGAACATCTGCCGGGACTTTGTCTGTCAGATCATTGAGCCCAACAGCATCGAGCATTTCAGTCGGGAAGCGGCCTTCGTGAGCCAGATAATTCCATTTGCATGTCAAAGTGCAGGTACTGGCCGCATCTTGCTCCGTGCAGCGCCAGACCAGATAGTCCGCCAGATCAAAGAAACGCCAGACAACATCGTAGCGGTCCGGAAAATTCCTCTTGAGCCAAAGAATCTTGGGAAGCTCCATTTCAATGGAGACCTCTCCACCTACATATTTGAGGGCGTCGTTGCCTGTTGCGTTGATTGCTGCGGTTTCCGCATCAGCGCGGTGATCCATCCACATGATGATATCTTGCTCGGCATCGCCACTCTCGGAGACCGAAATGCGTGAGCCATCTTTTGCAACGGCAACCAGTGAGCAAGTCGCGTCGAAACCGATCGAGCGTATCTTCGAAACGTCAATTCCGGCCTTTTCAACGGCTTCCCTGGTGGCTTCACAGATCATGGACCAGATGTCCGCTGAAGACTGTTCGACAAAATTGGCCTTGGGGTGAAACTGTTTAATGGCGCGGGTCGCAAAGGCAAGACGGTTGCCCGATGGGTCATAGACCCCGGTTCGCGTGCTCGCAGAGCCGACATCAATGCCGATATAATACATAGATTGTCCTCCCAGACCCTTCCTTCGCCTTCAAGACCAAGAAGGGCATCTATAGTGCTGATTTAAATTGATCGCGGGTAAGCCCGTATGACATGACGACCGCATTCCAGCGCAAAATCCGAACCCAGATCGGACGTCATATTCTGGGGAAGCGTAACCTTGGCACGAACGCTCGGCGGCAGGGACACTTCCCAGTGAATTTCATTCTCCTCAAAATGCCAATTGCTTGTGATGCGACCGGTGTGAGCATCATGCGTGGCTTCGACAAACCCTATGCGCTTATCAAAGATGGGCCGCATGACGACGGACCGGAAGCCTGGGGCCTCTTCATCCCAGTCAATGCCAGCAAGGCGCGACCAGATCCATTCACCAACCGAGCCATAGGCATAGTGGTTGAAGCTGTTCATGGCCTTGCTTTGGAAGCCCTTTTCCTCAGTCCAGCCGTCCCAGCGCTCCCAAATGGTTGTGGCTCCGTGTTTGATGGAAAAACCCCAGCTTGGGTAAGTGTCCTTGAGCAAAAGCGAAACAGCCAACTCTTCTGCACCATTGTCGCTAAGAACTGGGCAAAGATGCCTTACGCCCAAAAAGCCGGTTTGCAGATGCCCATCCGCTTGCTCGATCAACTCTAGGAGACGTTGCGCCGCCAGCTCTTTGGCCCCTTCTGGCAAGATGTCAAAATCAAGAGCCAGAAGGTAAGCGGTTTGCGTGTCTCCCTTTAGCCGACCATCTTCGGCCCAGAAAGCCTCTGTGAATGCCGTGCGCAACCACTTGCCAAGCGTGATCCAGGGGTCCGACTCACGCTCCAGTGCTGCCGCGATGCCTGCCATCAAGTCCGCAATATAAATCCAGTAGGCGGTATTGATCAGCTCGCGATCTGTCGACGGTCCGACACTGAGCCAATCCCCATAGTTGTTGTGAACCTGATTGCGCCGAATGCCATCGGGGTTGCACCGTTCGATATACTCCATCCAACTCACAAAAGGCGTCCAGCACCGATCCAGAAGATCCTTGTCGCCATACCGCTGGTAATGCATCCAGCCCATGATGATCGGGGCATCCCCCCAGGCCGGAGCGCCCGGTTGCGGCGTTAGCCGATAAGGATTGAGCGGTTTTGTTGGAGCTACGTCGGGGAAAACGCCGTCATCTGACTGGCCATCGATCAGATCTTCCATCCATTTGGTCAGAAAAGCGGATATATCCATGAAGTAGCCAGCGGTGCGCCAGAAAACCTGTGCATCGGCTGCCCACCCATACCGTTCATCGCGCTGCGGACAATCCGTTGGAACAGAAAGGAAATTGTCTCTCTGGCTCCAGAATATGTTGGATAGAAGCTGATTGACCATCGGGTGGCCCGTTTTCATATGCCCAACCACCGGTGTATCCGTCTGGATCGCAATCGCTGTCAATTCCGGTTGGGCATAGGATTCCCCTTCCACGGTAAGCTCCACATATTGAAAGCCATGGAAGGTGAATTTGGGATGGAAAATCTCGTTGCCCTTGCCGCTTGCAATATAGATATCCTCGGACACGGCATAGCGCAGATTCTCGGTATAAAGCCTGCCGTCTGCATCCAGCATTTCACCATGGCGCAAAAGAAAACGGGTGCCTTCGGGCGCGTCCACCTGCATTTCAACATAGCCGGAGAGATTCTGGCCAAAGTCAAAAATTGTTGTATTCGCATCTTGAGCAAACCGCGACTTTGGTTCCAGCCGGGCAACTTCTCGTGCTGGTTGGCTGCGTGCTGCATCGATTTGCGGCAGGCCCGGCTCGGGAATGATTTCTTCTACCGGTTGCCAATAAGTCGTATCGATCCCACACGCACACCAATTATCCAGCGACAATCGGGCATCAACCATTTCGCCGGCCAGAAAATCGGAATAACAAATTGGCCCCTGCCGGGTCATCCAACTTTCATCGGAAATGATTGTCTCGACGTGCCCATCCGCATATTCAAGCTGCAATTGACACAGGAAAGCCGGACGCCCACCATAATGGTTGCCAGCGCGGCGCTGATTATGCCCGATACGGCCAGAATACCAACCTTCTCCAATGATCGCGCCAAGGCAGTTGTCGCCAGCCGTGAGCTGGTTGGTTACGTCGTGGGTTTGGTATTCAACGCGAGTGTGATAGTCAGTCCAGCCGGGAGCCATGACGTCTTCACCGATGCGCTCACCATCGATATAAAACTCATAAAGACCGAGCGCGGACAGATAAGCAGTGGCGCGCACGGGGCGTTCCGACAGGGCAATTTCCCGGCGCAAATAATCCGCGGGACGCGCCTGAAAGCGATTGTCATAGAGATTGTCTTGCGGCACGTCGCGCCCTGCTGGCAGCACGAAGTAACGCCCGATCCAATGGGCCTGCCATTGGTTCGCCGCCAAACCTGTAAATAGTTCAGCCGGTTCAGCCAATGCGCTGGGTTCATCATCCTGATCCCAAACCTGAACGCTCCACCAGAGATGGCTGTCCGGAGGGAATATCAGAGTCTCGTCAGGATAAACGAAGTTGCTTTCCCCAATGCATTTCCCCGAATCCCAGATCAGATCGCAGCCTTGACGTACAGCATTTTCATTTGCGCCGATAACAAGCCGCCATGCTGTCTGTCGCAAAGAATCTTGAGCCGCTTTTGCGCTATCAAGCGCCCAGCCGAAAAATGGGGGGCGGCTGTTCAACCCGGACACGCACGCAAGGTGCTGACATCGCAGGTTGGTGGCAAGCACCGATCCGTCTTGCCCGATAATTGATAAAGTCACCTAAAGCTCCGTTGCCCTCTGTCGAGCATGAGAGATGTGAATATCCATCGCCTCAATGGCGGCTGCGGTGTCGCGTTTGGCGATGGCGTCAATAATTGCCAGGTGGTCGGTGAAAGTGTGAGGCAGCAGCAGTTCCGTCAAACTGATCCTGTCGTGGCGGATCAACCGGATACGGATCGCGTTTATATTGTAAGCCTGAATGAGAATTTCATTGTTGGTCAGACGGATCAATACATTGTGGAAATCGGTATCAATCTGCTGCCCTCGCTTCAAAATAGCCTCGGACAGCCCATTCTCAACAGCTTGAACAATGTTGAGATGGTTTTGACGCTGCTCTTCCAGAACACTATCCGGCATTTTCTTAACCGCATGAATGACAGCTTCCCGCTCCAGAGCTGCACGCATCTGAAAAGCGTCGCGTATCATCGGAAGATCGATGGCCGTGATCTGGATACCACGCTGGGGAACGACCGTTATAAGACCTTCCGATTCCAGACGCGGCAGCAATTCGCGCAATGCACCAATCGATAAATTCAACAGCTTGACCAGATCCTTCTGGCTAACAAGTTGACCAGATTTCAACTTGCCATCAAAGAGGGCAGCCTGAAAAAGCTCATAGGCTGTTTCCTTGACACTGCGAGATGTATCGGCGTGTTCTGTCATCGCGCGACCTGCTATCACTTCGGTTTCCTTTCAGCACGGCATTTCTAAAGAGCCTTTTCAGCTTCCGCCAGATCAGCTTCAATTGCTGCCAACTTGTCGAAAGACAGAGACTCCATAGGGGGCATGGTGCGAGCAAAAGCAGGGTTGCCATAAACCTTGGCCATCAGAGCTTTCAACACATTCAGACCGCCATTTCCGTCCACTGTCTCAATACGCATTGTGGCACGTTTAACGAACCCTTGCGAAACGCCCCCAAGATACAGCTGCACACAGTCCTTTGCAAACGGGTTTGTCATGCCGCCAATCATGCCAGCGCCGCCAGCATCGACCATATCGCGCAGAATTGCGTCGCTGCCAGTGAATATGGAAAGTTCCGGAAATGCCTTGATCAGCTCAAGACCGCCAGCCAGATTGCCCGTTGAATCCTTGATGCCAACAACAAGAGAGCCGATACGCTTTTGAACGGCTTTGACCTGTTCAACGCTGAATGGAATTCCGCTGAAATGCGGGAAATTATAAAGGACGATATCAAGACCAGGATTTCCTGCTTTCTTGACCAAGGCTTCATAATAATCTGCAACACCTTCCACGCCGGCGCTGCGATAGTAGAATGGCGGGATAATGAGGGCCGCTCTGCATCCCAGCTTATGGGCTTCCACATACATGGAGACCGCATCGTCAAGTGATGATGTCATGACACCAGGAAGCTGGCGAGACATATCCAGCCCCATTTCAGCAAGTGCGCGCAGCGCTTCGAGCTTTTGGCGCACAGACAATGAAGGCCCTTCACCAGTGGTTCCAAAAACGGATATATAGGCGCACCCTGCCTCAAGCAGCGCATCGCAATGCCGTTTAAGCTCTTCGATATCTATTTCATAATCCTCGGTGAACGGCGTAATAGCCGCGCCGACGACACCCTTAAGGTCGGAATTTTCCAACATCAGGTGAAGCCTCCCATCAAAATCTCAATCGAATGTAGTATACCAGATTTGATAACTGATACAATAAGTGTTAATATTAGCTAGTCAAACAAAATTCGCCACGATACTGTTTGTCATGGAGCTATTCCAATACACCAGAACTGGAGGGTTCTGGTGCACGACCATTCTATGTTCGGGAGGACACAAATATGATCTCACGTGGTATCGCAGCCGCTCTCCTTTGCTGCACTTTCATTGCCGCCCCAGCTGTGGCTCAAGATAAGCTCACGATCAAATTTACCACCGCTTCGGTTCCTTCAGACCTGCATACCAAAGCAATGCATGTCTTCAAGGAAGAGCTGGAAAAGAAAGTGCCTGGCCGCTTTGACATTCAGCTCTATGATTCAGGCACCCTGTTCGCTCAAGGCGCTGACCTTGACGCATTGCAGCGCGGCAACGCAGAAATGACCTATCTGTCATTTCAGCTGATCGCAGACAATCTACCGCAATTCAGCGTGTTGACGGCTGGCTATCTGTTCCAGAATGCGAAACACTATCGCACATTCCTGAATTCGGATCTGGGCGCAGAATTGAAAGAAGCTGTATCCAACGATATGGACGTTCAGCTGCTTGATACGTGCTATCTCGGCACCCGCGAGCTGAACCTGCGTGCGGAAAAAGACGTTCAGACCCCTGATGATCTGAAAGGTGTCAAGCTGCGTATGCCAGGGTCTGATGCCTGGTTGTTCCTTGGCCAGGCTCTGGGAGCCAGTCCCACTCCGCTACCATTTGGCGAAGTGTATCTTGGCTTGCAGACCGGCACGATCGACGCGCAGGACAACCCGCTTCCAACGGTTGAAGCTGCAAAATTCTACGAAGTGACCAAGCAGATCACTCTGACCGATCACCTTGTTGATGGTCTGAACATTGCCGTGAACAACCAGACTTGGGAACAGCTCAGCGCTAGCGAGAAAGCAGCAATGACCGAAGCTGCGCAAGCATCTTGTGATTGGAACAACGAGCAGCGCTACAAGGAAGAAGCCCGCTTGATCGACTTTTTCAAGGAAAAAGGCCTCAAGGTTATCAAGCCAAACGTAGATGCATTCCGCAAACATGTGCAGGATTTCTACTTCAGTTCAGATCGTTCCAAAAACTGGCCGGAAGGCTGGGTCGAAAAGATCAACGCAATGGCCGAATAAGGAGCATTTGCTGTTATGGCTAATATCCTTTCAAAGGATATGCTGCTCGCAACCGGTCGCCTTTTGAAAAAGGCGGCCGACGCGATTGGCGTCCTGCTCTTCCTGTTCGCCTTCAGCGGCTTCATTGTACAAATCTTCTATCGCTATGTGATGAACGCACCGCTTTTGTGGACAGAAGAAATCACGATGATCGCATTCATTTGGACCGTGTTCTGGGCGGCTGCATTCATGACGCCGATACAGTCTCACGTTTCCTTCGATGTGGTTTACGACATCGTAAATCCCAAAACCCGCCGGATATTCTGCATCATTTCCATGTTGGCACTGTTCATATCTTTCGTGCTGCTGGTTCCGGCGACATGGGATTATCTCCAGTTCCTCACCCGCAAAAAAAGCTCTGTTCTGCGTTTGCCCATGTATTGGATCTACGGCTGCTACATGCTGTTCATTCTGGGTTTTATCGTTCAGTCCGTTTATCGATTGTCCGGTTTGCTGAGCAAGAAGTGGGAAAAATTCATTTAAAAGGGTTGAGCTAGAATGACCTTCTTCGCAGATCATGCTCTAAGTCTGATGCTGATCATAATGATTGGTATCACGATTGCCGGGCTGCCGATGGGTATCTCGATGATCGTTGCCAGTATCTTCTATCTCTTTTTCTCCGGGCAAGATGTTGGTCTGGCTGCCGAAAATGTTCTGAATGGTGTGTTCGGCAACTTCGTGGCGCTTGCAGTTCCTCTATTCATCTTTGCCGCCAATATTATGAACGCAGGGAAGGTGTCAGACCGAATATTGACCTTTGCCTTGGCGTTGGTTGGGCGGGTGCCCGGCGGTTTGGCCCAGGTGAATATCATGACGTCGCTCATCTTTTCGGGCATGAGCGGATCGGCCATCTCGGATGTGGCGGGCGTTGGCAAAGTCCTAACTGACATGATGATCAAGGAAAATCGCTATCCTCGCGGTTTTGCCGGAGCCATTACCGCGGTTTCGGCCGTTGTCGGCCCGATTTTTCCCCCATCCATTCCCGTGATCTTTTACGCCCTTATCTCTTCCACATCCGTTGGCGTATTGTTCCTTGGCGGTGTCGTACCGGCCTTTCTGGTCTGCACAACGCTTGGCATCGCGGTTATGATCATGGCCAAAGTTCGTGGCTTCCCGGTTGAAGAAGCCATCCCTCTTAGAGCTTTTCCTCTCATTCTGATCCGGGCATTGCCAGCGCTCATGATGCCGATCATTCTGCTTGGCGGCATCTATTCGGGCGCTTTTACCCCAACTGAAGCGGCTGCGGTTTCTGCTTTCTATGCACTGCTTTTGGCGGCCTTTGCCTATCGCGTCCTTGGCTTGCGCTCCTTCATTTCGGTGGTGAAAGACACAGTCAAAACAACAGCTGTGGTGACAATCGTCCTTTGTGGCGCCTATATCTTCAACTATATTGTTACCGTAGAGCAGGTTCCCCAGCAGGTCTTTGCATTCTTTGATGCGATGGATCTCAATCGCGTTCAGTTCCTGCTGATCCTGAATGCTCTGTTTCTCGTTCTTGGATGCGTGCTTGACTGCTCAACAATCATGTTGGTCGTAACGCCCTTGTTCATCCCGACGGCATTGGCATTGGGCATCGACCTACACCATCTCGGCATCGTGCTGGTGTTCAACATGATGATTGGTCTGGTAACGCCCCCATATGGCATCCTGCTCTTCATTATCAAGGCGCTGAACGGAATACCGCTTGGTGAAATGATTCGTGAATCCTGGATCTTCCTTGCACTGTTGATCATGCTGCTGTTGCTGCTGACTTTCTTTCCGCAATTGGTTTTGTGGCTTCCTCACTATGCTGGAATGCTATAGGTTTCCTCCCAAGACAGGCTTTCGTGCAATGCGCCAAAGCCTTTAAAAATGAAAACGGGTGGCCCCAGCTATATGGGGCCACCCGTTTTCATTCGCACGCGTCTTCAGAAAAGATGTGGGCCATGACTGATGAAAGAAGATCTGGACCACTCACCGGGAAGGATCGGTCTTGTTCTCTCAATCACGGGCACTATTATCGCGCCCTCAGCAGAAGCGGTTTATCGGAATTTTCAGATAGTGATTGCCATCATTTTCTGCAGGCGGGAGCTGACCAGCACGAAGGTTCATCTGTATGACATGCAGCATGCGATCTGGAAGTGCGAGCGTTTCATCCCGCTCTTTTCGCATCTCTACATAGTCCGACTTTTGCACCCCGCCGCCAATATGCACATTATGCTTGCGTTGCTCGGCGACACTCGACTCCCAAGACGGAATTGTCCGATAATCGGTTCCATAATCATGACCAATGAAGAGACGGGTCTCATCGGGCAATTTCAGGATTTCTTGCAAGGATTCAAAGAGCTGATCTGCCGTGCCTCCGGGGAAATCGGCACGCGAGGTTCCAACATCTGTATGCATAAATGTATCATGCACAAAGGCGGTATCATCGCCGACAATGTAGGTGATGGATCCGAGGGTATGCCCCGGTGAGAGCATGACTCTTACCGGCAAATTGCCGATCTTGAATGTGTCTCCATCTTCAAACAAATAATCGAAACAGGTTTCAGGATCAAACGCATCCGGCATGTTGTAATAGTCGCGCCACAACGCGGCGATCTCTTTGACTTTCGCTCCGATAGCATTCGGCACTTTCAACCGATCCTTGAGGTAAGATGACGCCATAAGGTGATCAGCATGAGGATGGGTATCCAATATCCAGTCAATTTCCCATCCCTCACTCTCGGCAAACATCAAAATCGCATCGATACCATCGCTGCTTGTCGAGGCACTTTCAGGATCGAATGCCAAGATCCCATCGATCAATGCTGCTTTGCGGGTTTCAGGATCCGCGACCAAATACTGAATTCCTCCGGTATCCTGATCGTAAAATCCGAACACCTCTGGCGAGGACTTGCCACGAGATGGGCTCGATTTTGAAAGTGTCAATTGATCCTCCTTGGTTGGCTTGGCGCGTTAATTCCGGGGGAACGCAACCACCTTTCTTGCGAACAAATCCGTCACCCACGCTTGGCTCTATGCTGATGGAGCGCCCAGAGCGTTCTTGCAAGCATCTAATTTCATAACGGGAGTGGGCCTGAAATAGTTCCCCTGCTCGCATGCATGAAAGCATCCATAGCAGACCGGAGGCATGTAGACTGGTCATGTCGAACAGGCATGCGCTTCAACTGTTTGCCTATCCATTCCAGCGGCAGAGGAACAGGGTGTGCGGCAGACGAGAAAACCATCAGGAATAGTCTTCCAAATTGGTGCATCTGCTCATAGCAGGTCTGTGTTTCACAATAAAATAGGAACCAAATGCAACGCCCGCCGTTGAATAGAAGTAATCCATATTCAACATGCATGAACATATTATGCCTATTGTCTTTTATCGTGTCAGTGTCGTTGTGAACGTCCTCACTATCCCGAATTTCGTTACATGATCTATAGGCCCAATCAAAGAGCTTTATTGATCGGTTAGAATATACAGCCTGCCTTTAGTCTCATCACTGACAGATAGTCTGGCAGATCACGCCTTAGAACAATCACCACGACGATCAGGAGAGACCAAGAGATGCCAAGAGGTCGACAAGCGAAAAATCCGGTACAAATACCCTTTTCAGGATGGATAGACATACTGTTCAGGGTAACGAATAAACTGATCGAAGATCGCATAAGCCTCATCTCAGCGGGCGTTGCCTTTTATACATTGCTTGCAATCTTTCCGGCGATCACAGCCCTCATGGCGATCGCGGGGCTTGTGGTCGAACCCGTGGAAGTCGCCCGCAAGCTCCAATTGATCACAAATTTCGTTCCCAAAGATGCTGCCGCCATTATCCTTAATCAGGCGAAATCTGTGGCGGGTTCGCAGGGAGGCGGCTTGGGTCTGGCGTTGGTTCTGGGATTGAGTTTGTCGCTCTACTCCGCCTCGCGCAGCATGGCGAGCCTGGTTCAGGGACTAAATGTTGCCTATGATGAGAAGGAAAAACGCAGCTTTTTTAGGGTGATCCTGGTCACGCTGGCCTTGACGCTCATCATGGTTGTGGGGTTTGTTTTCGCTGTAGCCGCGGCTATTGCGCTGCCAGCCATCTTTAACATTCTGGCAATTCCGGGCTGGATACAAGGGATCTTTTCTACCGCGAGCTGGTTCCTGATGGCCCTGCTGGTTGTCACAGGACTGTCAATTGTTTACAGGTTTGGCCCATCGCGCAAAGAGGCCAAATGGCAATGGTTGACCACGGGCGCAGTGGCCGCTTGCGCGCTTTGGCTGATCGCATCAATCGGCTTCTCGATCTATGTTTCCAATTTCGCCAGCTACAATGAAACATTCGGCAGTATGGCTGGGGCGATCATCCTGCTGATGTGGTTATGGATTTCGAGCTTTATCATCTTGATGGGAGCGGAGTTGAACGCCGAGATCGAGGCGCAAACTAAAATAGATTCCACGGTAGGTCCCGAAAAACCAATGGGTTTACGCGGGGCGACCAAGGCTGACATTTTGGGAGAATCCATCAAGGATGGCTAAGCGTCCTACCAAGCTGCATACGTTTCACCGATGAAGACGACAAAGACAGCTTAAGCAGGACATTGTCTTATGTCTTCTCAGCTATCTAATCCCGCGCTGGCAACTCGCGTTTTTTCAATTCCTGACAGTCACAAACAGACGGTCTGCAGGGCTAGAGAGGCCCGAGCGTGACGTTGGTGCCAAGCTCTGACAAGTGCATTGGTCTCACCCGACAAGAATTGTTCGCCCATTGAAAGCACCCTATGTCGCGAAGCACTTTCATTCTGGGGCATTCCAAAAGTGGAGGCATTTGGTAACGGTGTCCTAGCTTCTTGTGATAGAGCAGTTGCCTTTATTGTCTCTTTGTCTTTCTTGCCCCAGAACACAGGCTGAGCAGATAAGCGCTTTGCCTGAACGCGTCGACGCGTATTTTGGCGACTGCCGACCCGTATCCAATGGTTTTTCTTGAACAGCTACTTAGGGGTCCATTCGAATTTCACCAATGCGCTAAACCGAGAGGCCAGACCCGCAAATGCCCCTCGCCGGGTTTGACGAGGGGCATGTCATTTAGAAATCAGAAATCTGTAGCCTGTGAGGCACGCTTGGTCTGCGAACCTTAAGAGCCAGTATATTCAGGCTGCTTTTCCAGTTCCTTCTGCGTTGCGTCGATGTAAACGCGCACATCGCTACCATTATTATCACGCATGATTTTCAGCTCATCCATGGTCACTGCAATACGATGCTCGCCAATCCCCAGGAAGCCACCGATGTCGAGAACGGCTTTTTCGATCTTGCCGTCGTTGTTGACCAGAAGCTTATCGATTTCACCAATATCTTCATCTTTCACACTGTAAATTCGGGCACCGGTCAGATCGTCAGTGGTCAACTCGGAAGGTTCAACGGACTTCCAACCTTCACGCTCGATGCTTGGAACACCAAAAATCTGTCTCTGGGTTTCATTCATGGTCTTGACCATGCCCTCTTTGGCGTCTTTAGCCGTTTTCACG
Source organism: uncultured Cohaesibacter sp. (assembly GCF_963676485.1). Lineage (NCBI taxonomy): Bacteria > Pseudomonadati > Pseudomonadota > Alphaproteobacteria > Hyphomicrobiales > Cohaesibacteraceae > Cohaesibacter > uncultured Cohaesibacter sp. The sequence goes on along the minus strand of NZ_OY781114.1, from coordinate 3,254,175 downwards.
ATACCGTCTTTGGCATCATGCATGGTCTTGGAGAGATCTTTGGCAGCGCCATCAGCATAATTTTTGGCTTTGGTACCGGCAGCATTCATTTCTGCCTTAGCATTATCCATCATACGCTCAAAGGTCGGGGCGTCGGTCAAAGACTGTTTGTTCGCATCGACAACCAGGAAGAAGTCGCCATCATCGCCTTTTTCGTTGACCATCTTGATGCTGCTCATATCCACGGATACGTCTTTCTCGCCAACACCCAAGAAGCCGCCGACACCAAGAATAACGGCTTTGACGCTGCCATCCCGGTTGAGAACGATGTCATTGACTTCACCGATATCATCCCATTCTGTTTCCGCACCGGCGTCAACAGTTGCATTCTCATCAAACGCGTCATAGTCATTCTGGGCGGAATAAACGCGCATACCAATAAAGTCCGAAGCATAAATGTCCGTTACGTTATGCTCATCATAGGTCTTGAAAGTGGACATTTGATCGTCTGCCATAGCGGACGTAGAAAGAAGAAGTGTCAAGGCTGTGGTTGCAAGAATGCGTTTCATTTGGCAAGCTCCTTATGTTGCAAGATTAGACTTCGAACTGCACGCGACCTTCGAACCTCACGTGCCATTGTCTATTCAACGTAGCTGAGGTGGATGGGTTCCAGATTTTCTTTTGAAAAAATGGAATCCATTCGCCTACACATGTCGAATGATCTGTGTTTCCAAGTTGATGAAACGCCCTGTAAGACCTTGTTCGGAATGTAGAATTTTTCATTAAGAAGCCATGCTTTCGACCTCTCCACACCGATGCTTTGCATATGCATAAGAATACTGGACCGCGTTATCGCGTTAGTCAGGTTTGCCGTTCCGCCTGCTGAATGGTTGGCCCTCTCCCCCCCAGATCCGGATGCGCCCTCAAGCTGAAACGGCGAACAGAAAAGGGATTTCCGCATCGCTGAGCAGCCTGCAAGAGGAACTGCGCGCGAAGACCGGCCCGGCAGTTTCCGATGGCATTGCAGTCAGAGCTCTCCTCGACAAGGGGAACATAGCAGGACATGAAGCATTGATTAGAGAGATGCACCATTGAAGTTGGCAAAAACTTTAGTTCACACAGGACGCGCATATCTCGGCACAGGTTCCAACTCTCATCAGCCAGCATGTGCGCATATCGCCTTTCCGTTTCCTATATCGGGGCTTTCCTATCATTGCTCCGGTGCCCATTAAAATGACGGAGCAAGCCGTTGCATAAGAACGCCCTGATATCTGACATACTCGACACCATAGAAGAAAAGGCTGACAATGAGGGGAAATTCACCATCGGCGATCTTCTTGACGCCTTTGGGCGACGCGCCCATGGCCCGATCATTGCCGTTTTAGGATTGGTGTCTGCATCACCCATTGGAGCGATCCCGGGTGCAAGCATATTTCTGGGCCTTCTATGCCTGATACTGGCCGGACAATATGCGCTCAAAGACTCTCCACCGTCCCTGCCAAAATTTATAAGGGTGCGCGGCGTTGACGGCAAACGCGTTGCCTCAGCCATTGAGAAAGTCAGGCCCTATGTCAGCAAATTGAGTTTTCTTTTTTCAGAACGCCTGACCTACATGACCCAATCCCCATGGGCAATTTTAACGGCCATCCTGATCGCTGCTTTTGCTTTGAGTATGATCCCTTTGGCTCTGGTGCCCGGCGGGGTATTCATCCCATCCATCGCGCTTTCGATTATCGGTTTTGCAATCGCTGCGCGTGATGGCCTTATGCTGATTATAACAAGTTCCATCGGAGCTATTGCAAGCGCGATGCTCTGGTTCGCCTAGAGAAGGGGCCTGCAAGATAAGTGCGGGCATCCTTGTGACTTTGTGCGCGTGTCAAGACACCTTGTTGGAACCAATCGCGGTCCTGTTCCGTTTTATCTCATAGAGACGAAAGGAGATCGACATGCCTGACAACGAACAGAAATCAGCAGAAAAACAAAACACTTCCAAGAATAACAATGATGAAGATGTCTTGACCGAGTCAGATATTGCTCAAGACAAAATGGGCAACAACCAGCTTCAGGGGAATGACCAAGCACAGGTTCGCAACCAGCGCCAAGCCGTCCCCGACGAAAAGCAGGAAACTGACGGCGTTATCGAGAGCTTTGAAAAACTCGACAAAGACGTGCGCGCCGAGCGGGATCTGGGCAAAGGCAACAGATCTTCAGACGGCTCATGACTGAGGCCTGTCGACATCGCCTCCTATGATCAGATCACCAAGGCGAGCGCATTTCCTATTATTCCTGATCCTATCCATGGTTTCAACATATGCAGAATCCGCACCGAATTTCGCAAATGCCCTCGCCTTCCCCCTCTTCATCGGGCTCCACTTCACGGCGCCCCTCTTCACCGCGCATGCGTGATGAAGCTCAGCCTGACAATTTGAAGATGATGATCACTCTGGTTTGGGGGGCATTGATAACCGGATTGCTCGGATTTGCAGCCATTGCCTATCTGGTATCAACGGATGCGACAATCGGCTTTGATCAGACGGTGATGGCCTTCTTCGTGGAGCAAGGGCAAACGCCAAGTCCATTAGGCCCTGCATGGGTTGAAGAGATATTCCTCGAACTCACTGCGTTAGGCGGTGGTACGGTTTTGACCCTTGTGGCCTTGTTGGTATTGATCGGCCTTCTCATCACGAAACGACAGGGCGCAGCGTTGATCCTGCTGGCGACACTGGTCAGTGGGACGATCGTGTCCCATGGCCTAAAGCTTTTGTTTAACCGCGCCCGGCCAGACTTTATGACCCATCTAGATCGCACCTTCACAGCCAGCTTTCCCAGCGCGCATGCGATGATATCGATGATCTTCTGGTTGAGCATAGCGGCCATGATTGCCCGCTTCATCGATCACAAAATGCTGCGTCGGTTTATCTATATCAGTGCCTTCTTCCTGGCGATCTTGATTGGTCTTAGTCGCGTCTATCTGGGCGTTCACTGGCCAACGGATGTGATCGCTGGCTGGTTTCTCGGACTGGCATGGGCTGCCTTTTGCTGGCTCTTGGCCAATTGGTTTGCAACAGACAAAAAACACAAAGGCTCATTTGGGCATTCTGCTCCGTGATGACCCCCGGGAAAATCCTGGCTCGAATTGGAAAGTATCAGCGCAATGCAAAGCAATTCACAGACTTGGATCAAATATCTGGCCCGCGCCGGCTATTTCTCACGCGGCGTTGTCTATTTGATTGTGGGCGGCTTTGCGATTTTTGCCGCTTGGGGTGCAGCCCAAAGCAAAGGCACCAAAGGGGCGGTCCTCAAGATTCTCAAGCAGCCTTTCGGGGAGACACTTGTTGTTATCCTGATCGTGGGTTTGGCAGGATATATTATGTGGCGCCTGGTGCAGTCTCTTCTGGACACTGACAATCATGGTTGGTCAGTGAAAGGATTGGCGATACGGTTGGGCTTGCTCTCGAGTGCCATCACCTACGCCGGTTTGGCCCTTTATTCAGCCTCTCTTATCGGTGCCTTTGCCTCCGATAATGGCGACAAGAGCGGTGGACTTGCACTGCAAATGGGCCAGATAATCGGCCAGAAATATGTCGCACTCGTGCTCGCCTGTATTTTCATTGGCATTGCCATCGCGCATTGGTGGAAAGCAATCTCCCAGAAATATGCAGATCATTTTAAGGCCGACGCGCACATCATGACGATTATTCTCCCGATCTCCATGGTGGGTCTCACCGCGCGTGGTATCGTCTTTGCGATTATTGCCACCATTCTGATCTTTCGCTTTCTGGGTGTCGAAAGCGGTGAAGGCGCCCCACCGGATGTGAAAGATGCTTTGATATATGTTCAATATCTGCCGTTTGGCGTATGGTTTCTATCTGCCTTGGGGATAGGTGTTATCCTCTTTGCGGGCTATTCCTTCGCAGAAGCAATCTGGAGGAAAATCAACTTGGAGGATGCGTCTATTTCAGATCAGATGTGATCGGATCACGATCAGATCTGATGAATGCTTACAGATCTTCCGGTAAAAAATAGAAAATATGAGTTGCCATCCTAAACGCCGCCCCCGGTTGTCAAATCAAGAAGTCAATCCCAACAGGCAAAAGACAAGCTGCGCATTGGCACAGCCTCCCGATGAGCCAAGGCGGAGCGAGGCAAAATGCGACAGGCAAATCCCTGACTTAGGAGTGATTTTAAAAGCGATCTTGTTCCAATTGCTGCGCTTGTTGGGAGGATGCATCAGGCGGCGTCGATGATGCTCGCATTACCATATTGATCATCTTCACCAAGTCATGGACGTGATAAGGCTTGCCAAGTACGGGTACTGTCTCAAAGCCCGGAACGCCCGTCAAGAATGTGTCACATGAGGTCGTGAACACAAGGGGGATTTTTGAGGCTTGGATCGCGTGCAAAAGATCGGCGGGCAGGTCCATCACCGGCCCAGTATCACATAAAATGCACGCGAATGGCCCCTCATTCAAAAGCGCAGAATTAAGATCATTTGGTGAAACGATCCGGCATCGAGCCCCAAAAAGCCGCTCAACATGATACTCCAGCTCCAAGGCAACAACATACCATGATTCAGCGATCAGAAAGTACGGCCCTCTGGTAGTCATGATGCGCCCCCCGATAAGTGCAATCCAATTGTTCAGTATGGTCCAAACCAGAGGGCAAGGCATTTAAATAAGACATACCAAATCACGCTTTTGGAACTATTGTCCTTTTGTTTCGTTTTCTCTTTGATCAATGAATCGGCGGGTGATGACATGAAGAACCACAAAGCGCGCGCTGAGCGCACAGAATGTGAAAATTGTCCACTAAGGGAAAATAGGGCGTTTCGCGACTTCGATCCTGGTGAGTTGGATTTTGTTTCCAACTTCAAGAAGGGCGAGCTACATACGGACCCCGGCGCGACCATCCTTGTGGAAGGTAGCAACAACCCGCATATATACACTGTCCTTTCCGGCTGGGGCTTTCGATCAAAACTTTTGGAAGATGGCCGTCGACAAATCCTGAATTATGTCATGCCGGGCGATATGATCGGGCTACAAGGATCCATCATGGGGGAAATGGAACACACGGTAGAGGCGCTTTCCGCCATGACCCTTTGTGTGTTCGAACGCGAATATATGATGAGCTTGTATGAAAAACACCCTGACCTTGGGTATGACGTCACATGGATTGCCGCCAGAGAAGAGCGGATTCTCGATGAGCATCTGGTAAGTGTAGGCCGTCGGACAGCACTTGAACGCGCAGCCTATCTTTTGGCCTATATCCATCAAAAAGCTGCCGCGGTTGGGCTTGCGCAAGACGAATCTTCAGATTTATCGATCACACAACAACATATCGCCGACACATTGGGGCTGTCGATCGTTCACACAAACAAGACTCTGCGCAAGTTGGCGCAAAGAGACCTTATTATATGGAAAGAGCGCGGCTGCGAGGTCCTCAGCATCGAAGGCCTCTTGGAAGTTGCAGGGTGGGAAGGAATGCCAGAAAAGAGCCGCCCACTCATATAGCGATAAGGCGACATTTACCCGCAAGCATCGGCAAAGAGCCTGTCGACTATTGATGTCAGAAGCTTTGCGGAAAGGTCGTTCTATCTTCTTGACTTACTAGAAGAAAGGATGGTGGGCGTAACTGGGATTGAACCAGTGACCCCTTCGATGTCAACTTTCTTCTCCCCACTCGAAGCCGCAGGAAATCGACAAGCGAGAACTTCGTTTTGAACCGGCAGAGCCGATATATTCCTGATTTGTTCCGGTTTACCGGTTCACGTGAACCAGCGGGAACTTCTTAAAACCGGGAAATCATTATGGCTCCATCAAAAGCCTGCTGCTAATCACTTGCCTTGTCTCTGGCGAAACACCAAATTCTTTCGCCAGAGATTGCCATTGTAATAACGCGGCTTTGACATCAGCGATGATTTCATCTGCCCGACCTTTTGGCAGAGAGGCTTCTTTTCCCAGCTTTTTCAGATGCTCAATGCCGGGATTGCGCCCCTCCCCCATCACCATGGTGCTTTGCTCTCCTCGTGGACCGGAAGAGAAGGTCAGATCATAAGCCGGTGACAGACGCCAATTGCCATCACGCGCCATGAGAAAGCTGAAATTCTTGGAGTGATCATCCCGATTATGAACCAGAACATTGAAGACGGCCAGTCTGTAGAGCTTTTCAACTTCTCGAATGTTTCTTGTCAGCATCTGAGTCAAGGCGACCAGATCCTCATAGTCCATCGACGGTGTTCGAAAATCTGAATGAAGCAAGCCGCATGCTGTATGCATGTGGAAGCGCTGCTCACCCACACGATCGAACCGCCGGATCCCGAAATATCCAGGTCCGCTAGCTGCCGGGAACAAATGAACATCCGGCATTTCAATGCCGGCATCCTTGGCCATCAGGGCATAAACATATTCCACGGCTCCCGCGTCGATCCCGTCTTGGCTATCGGGGAACTTGATCAGCCAATGGTCAAATCCGTCTGCCAAATCAGACACACCATGAATAATCACTCTGCGATCCTGATCGACACCGAGTAGAGCCTTTGGTCTGGCTCCCGCGGAGGAGCCATTCAATGCCAGCAGATCTTCAAGGACATCTTCCGCTCGCCCTTGCAATATCTCCTGGGCCTGATCTGCCAACGCATCAAGACTGATGGTCCCGTCCTGCTCGTCGAAAGCATGATCAGGCTCATAAACCAACGCGCCGAGCGCCCAATGCCCCATATAGGCGAGGTGATCCAAAGGAGAGATTTCCTGCGGCAAGACACCATGCGATCGGGCGAAGCGATCAAACTGCAGTCTCCCCCAGCCATCCGGCAAGCTGTCATTGAACAGACCCGGTAGGCCTTTCAAAGAGAAAGGGATCGAAACTTGAAACACCACGCTTCAAAGGAAGACGCAAAGGGAAAAGCTCCTTCCCGGCATTGATAAAAGAGGCATCATATTCGAAATAGATCCGCCCATCCCGAATGGCGAGGCGACCAACAGAAATGGCATCCTCTCCGAAATCAAGGCCAACCTTGATTTCCCTGACTGGTTGAAAGCCGATCATTTAAGACGCCCCCTCTGGCGTTTGAGCCCCGGTTCCGGCTTCAAGACGTCATCAATGGAGGTAAATTCTTCCGGCGGATTTTCCGTTGCCTCGATCACCTCTTCGATCCCGCCCACGACCATCAGGAGCTTGAGAAAAGCCTCAAGCGAGATTGAGCCGGTCTGTTCAAACTTCCGCAATGTCGGCAAAGGAACGCCCGAACGATCAGCAAGACCGGCCTGTGTCAAATTCATGCCAAGTCGTCTTGCGCGGACATTGTCCCGCAGCTTTGACCTAGCCTTCGATGCTGCAACAAGTGATATCATAATAGTATCAAACCACAAAAAATATAACTAATAATACAATAATATTATTTATATCACAAAACAAGGCCTACACTACCCAGAATTGGACACATTAAAAATTAATCACCCACACCGATCGGCTCGCAGTCTCGATAGGCAGGACCGCAAGCCGAAATGGCAGAAATGGAGGCACAAAATGGCAGACCTGTTTATCAGCATGGGCCATGACATAAGCGTGAAAAATTTAGGTATTGGATCACTCCGATGTCGAGAGCTGGCGTCTGATGAAGTTGCTAAGGTGGTCGCCGAGACAAGAGCTAATGGTGGTGAAATCTCCGGATATTATAGGTTCGACTCCGATCTGTCAGATGAATGCATGAAGCAGTTCGATGAGCTGCTCCTCGCTTTTGAAGCCATCACAGGGACAAGATTGACCGGAAATGATTTCATGAGTGAGCCCGACGAAGATGGCGATCAATTACCCAATCTCAACTATATGACAGCGGTCGATGAAACCTGCCGCATGCTAGTGGTGGGGTACTTCTTCCAATTCAATCCACCCTCAAACATGTCTCAAAAGGCGTGGAAGGAGAGTTTCATGGTCGCGCGGGATCATATGGATTTCTATCTTATCGAACAGGAGCTCTAAACGTAGGCCGCAAACAGCGATGAAATCCTGATCGAAGCAGCCCAAGAACCTCGATATTCGGCGGATAATGGCGAACGAATTCACGTTGTAATGTCGTCAGGACTGCTAGAAGAACTGCTCAAGACATACCCTCCAGAATCCGGGATGCCTTCGAAGAAGAGATGGAACGACTGCTTAATTGAAACCAACTGACAGCAAAGAAGCCCAATTGGCAAAGAGGGGAGTATTCTAGTGTCAAAATTGTGACTGAAATCATTTACTTTTTGCCCGTGCCTTCTTATTCAATTAAAAGAGGAAGAAAAAGCGAAATCTACCTGAGCAAGAAAGTTGGAGGCCCAAGAAGTGATCACTAAGTTCTCTGAAATTGGACTGCTTGTTACTCAGACTGTACTCAAGCTTGCCTCCTATTTGATTTACGAAGCCGTTCCCGGAATAGTCTCACTCGGCCTTGTTCTGCTGCTGGTTATTGTTGGGGTCAGCTTTGCTGTTTGCGTAAATCGGAGAATGCACGCCGTCCACTACGCGGCGAGTCTAATCCGAGGGGTCGAAGAAGAAGAGTTTTGCAACAAATTCCGTGAAATCGAGCAAAAGATCCATTCGCGACGAGACAGGGAGTCCGAAAAGATCTCGAGAGCTTGGGATGAGTTTTCCGAGACACTTATCCAGCCGCGCGGAAACGAGGGCACGGCGATCCGCAACAGTATTCGACCTCAGGTATTTTTCAATCTCGACGATCTTGGCTTTGCTTTGACGCGATGGCGCTTCTGGCAAGGGCTGTTTGTTTCGCTTGGGCTGGCGCTTACCTTCATCGGACTCATTTCTGCGTTGCAACAAACTGGCGCAGCTTTAACAGCCGGTGGAGACATGGATAGCACACAGGCTGCGCTTCAAGGACTGCTCAAGATCGCTTCTGCAAAGTTCATCATGTCACTGACCGGTCTGGTCTGTTCAATCATCTATTCGGCTCTTTACAATTGGCAACTGTCGAGGCTGGGAAAGTCTGTAGAAAGACTCGCCAACCAGCTTGAGAAATGCTTGAGCTTCATCAGCCTTGAGAGCATTGCCAATGATCAGTTGTTGGCCATCAAGGAACAGCGCGATCATACACAAAAGCTCAATCATGAGTTGATTTCCGCTATATCCACTCCGTTGAATAACGCGCTGGAGGGCAGTTCCCGCCATGTTGAGAGCATGATCGGCCAATTGTCGCATAATCTGGATGGGTCTATGCAGGCGATTGGAGAACAGATTTATCAAGCCGCCGAAAATATGGCAGGAATGGCAGAGACTTTGAGCAGCGTCTCCAATCGCTTTGAAGAAACAATGACACGGGCCACCGCTGGCATGGCTGCCGTTACGGAGAACCTTGAGACGATAGCCACCAACTTGTCAGGTGCCTCCTCAAGCCTGACCGAAGCAACAATGCCTCTGGCCGAGGCCGCGACAAACACTGCAAATGCTACCCGAGATATTGCCGATAGCAGTATCACCATGGTTTCCTCCGCACAGAAGACGCTTGAAAGTGAGCGAGACGTCGTCATCCGCGCGGCGCACGCCATAGAGCAGCAGATAGCCACTTTTGAGGCCAGAGCCGCAGCTTATGATGGCGAACTGGAAAAGGCCTTCCGTTCTTTCAGAGAGCTAATATCTCAATCGATGAGCGAGGTGGAAACCCACGCAGAAAGTGTTCATGGCCAATACGCGGAAGCTCTGTCTACCCTTCAAGCCGTCATCCAGAGCGCCGAAGCCTTTATACCGGAAAGTCAAAGACATGCGCTGGAGATTGAGACCTCATGAGGCCAACACGTAGTGCAAGGCAGCAGGAAGTCGAGGAAGAATCCGTTTTTATTTCAATGACGGACATGACGGTCAGTTTCTTATTTATCGTTATGATTTTGCTTGCTTTTTTTGCAAGTCAATATGTGCCGGAAGCAACCAACGAAACTCCCAACGACCCGCTGAGCAAAGAACAGCTTCTCCAACTCAACGAAGAACTGACGAATGAGCAGGATCGGCTCAAGACTGCTTTGATGACAAATGATCTCCGACGGTCTCAAATGCTGAAGGAATCTGCGAAACAATCCGATGAGAAGACTGAATTGATTAGTAAAGTCAGTCTATTGGAGGCTCACCTTGACGCAACGAAGAGCCTGCTCACTGAATTGGGCGATCAGTCAGACATGGTGGCGCGAGTTCAAGATCTATTGGAACAGCTAACACTGGCACGCCACCAATTAAGCCAGAAGGAAGTCAATCCGCTCGAGCAATATAACCTCGCAGCTTCAAAGGCATTGTCCGACTTGCTCCAGTCTTTGCGCGACAGGATTGATCGAAGATATCCGGATCTCAAAGTAGAGATCAGCGCAACAAAAGATGCTCTCCGCTTCAAAGGTGAAGGTCTTTTCGCATCGGGACAATTCGAACCGACAGAACGCGGAAAGGCCCGGATCAAGGATGTTGCACAGATGGTCAGCGACATTCTCGGCTGTTTCACCCTTGGTGAAAACTCCCATTTCTCGGAAAGTTGCAACCCTTCATATGCCCTTATCGAAGCCTTGCAGGTTGAAGGTCATACAGACAGCGACGGGCCGGACGAGATAAACATTCCTCTTAGCGCCAATCGAGGCGCGTCCACCTATCTGGCGATGACACAATATATCCCTGAATTGACTAGCTATCTCAATTTTCAGAGAGAACCAGTCATCTCGGTTGCTGGCTACGGTGAAAACCGCCCTGTGGACAGCAATCTGACGGATGAAGGAAAAAGCGCCAACCGCCGCATCGACCTCCGTTTCATAATGACCGTGCCACCTCGCCTGACTGATCTTCAGGCCATTAGGCATGCCTTGTCCGAACTGGAGACTGGAAAATGACTCTACGGCAAGCTTTTACTGCTTTAACGGTCATCAGGACCGCGAAACTGTCTTTTCCAGACAAACTGCAACGGGAGTGCGAGAAAATCAGGCTGGCCTTTCCCGGTGCAGACTCCGTTCCTTCTCAAGCATTGGACGAACTGATCGCCGACCTGCAAACAAGACTGGAGCATTGGAATTGGGACGGGATCCATCAAGGTGACATCGATACCATAGCGAGATGTGTCTTTGCAGGTAAAGGCAATGCTCCTGAGAAGGTTATTCATTTCTTGTGCAACGAGGCAAGCGCCTCCACCCGTCCCTCCTTTTTGGGGACAATTGCCGAAGCCTATCTGGAAAGCTGGAATCCAGACAACCCCTTGACCAAATTCATGGCAGGCTGTCTCATCAAGCGCAGCACCCACTTGCCTGGCCGGTGGCAGAAACTGTTCCAATTCTTGCCCGAATGCCTGGAGTTGCAAGATGGTCCGACGAAATTGGCCCAGCGAATGCTTGGAGAAAGCAACCCTTATAGATGGCTCCAAGACAACGGTATGGTGGCACCCCATGGCCCCGGCTTCATGCAGTTCACATTCAAGCACTATCTGGATAGTCTGCCAGCGATCACAACGCAAAGTCGCCTTCAGCCTCTGATCTTGTGGCTTTCTCCATCGAAAGATCAGATATTATCCGGCGATCCGGCACAATTGACGCTTGACAAACTCCTGTCGCCGTGGCTTCGCCAGGACCCCGAAACGTCATTCAAGGACAACCTCATCCGGGAAGTATTGCGTCTTTACGGTGACCCACGAAAAGACCATCAGGAAATTTGGCAACGAGTCAGTACTCCCAGTCGAGGCGTGATCATGCGCTGGTTGGCCGGGAAAAGCATGGAAGCTTTCATGGCCATTGTTTCTGAAATAGAGGACGGCCATATGTGGGAGCCACGAAGTGTCTTCTGGATGGCTCTGCATGAGCAGGGCTATGTCGACGAGGCATGGGTGGCTCTCCCCCCTGGCGGGGAGAAAATTGCTCAGCGCAAAGCCGCACAGTCGGGAGATCAGTCCTATTTGGGCTTTGGGCGACAGATTGCCAAGGGAAACAGAAAGAACACATCTTTGCTCATCATGAAAATTGGTGAAAAAATCGTGGTCGAGGGCTCCCACAATTATCGGGTCCATATTTTCCGTCCTCAGATGACGAACAGACCAGAACTCTATCAAACCGACTACAACGCAGAAGCAATGACGCTGCCCAACCATCATCCTGATACGTATTACCATTTCTCTGGTTGGCAAACCAACGTGAAACGCGCGATCTTATGACCCCTATCTTTTCATTTTCCTTTGATGAAGTCTGGACACAGTCGACACTTGACCAACCCCGCCAAGGCCTGTTGACCCGACTGCGAAAGGTGATGCCGGTCAAGCTCGACCAGTTGATCGCAACAGAACGGCCACTGGCACTGGCGTTGGCAAAGCTCAGGGTCCTCGATCCAGAGCATCAGGAACACAAGATTGCCGGTTCCAATATTTTCATCTCCCACAAACTGGTCTCCAGACTGGACCGGCAGACTGCCAGAGTGCTGGGTCTACCCGACCTCGTGAAGGACCTAATTTTTCGTGCTGAAATGACAAGCACCATCGGCAGCCCGGATTTTCGTCTCAATTGGTGGTGGGAGAAATATGGCAGGACGGAAAACCAACCGCTGACCGGCGCAATACTTGGCGTTTCTGGAGCATATCAACGTATTCCGTTCCCCATCTTTGAAGCCATCAGAATTGCCAATTCCCTGACCGACCAACAGGCACTGGAAGATCATTGGCTTGCATTGAGCCAGTTCCGTCAGATGCTGGAGCCGGACGGGAAGGAAACTGGCAAGGTGGCACTGGAAGGCTTCTTGCGCGATCTTCGCATAAAGACAACAGATTCCGTTGGCATTGATTTTCTCGATGAAGCAAAGACCGATTTTGCTCCCCTGCCCTTTACCAACGAACAAGACTCAATCCAGACAAACCCGGATGAACTCCCCGATAGGAGTGGAGCAAGTCTAACGGGCGATGAACTGCGGAGATTTCAAGCTGAGGCCCTGAAACGAGGAGGACAACCTTCTTTCCGCATCGGCGATGGTGCTTTTCTGGTGGTTGATGAAGTTGCTCAAGTTGTTCTCGACGTCGTAGTTAAACACGCTAGGGCAGATGAACGTGAGCGCATTGCCTTTGTGAAAGATGCCAGCACCATCATTGCCGATGCGGTGGAAGAGCATCTGCGCAAAACGGGGCGTCTGTCTGACAACATGAGTGAACAGGCCAAAACCGAATTGATCGAACAGGTTACGGCCAATACATGGACTGAAACCAAGGAATGGTCTGATCGTGTCATCGAAATCAATCGCTGGAAACGGCCACAATTGGACACGATCGAGGGCTCTGGTACCAATTGGCTACCGGACGCTTTCGGCCGGGAGGTCGGAGAGCTTTTAGCATCCATTCCTGAAGATGATGCTGCCCGAATTCTGGAGGATGTTCGCAACGCGCTAGGCAACAATCAACCAGAACTGGATACAGATTTCGGTGTTTTGCCCATTAACCACGATGTCGAAGAAGCACTCTCTCGCCGCCTTGCGTCACTCCAAATCGATCAAGGAGCCCCTTCGCCCGGAGATACAGTTTCTTATCTGCCAATCACCCACGACAATTTCTGGGAGCTTAAATATCGCAGCAAAATCGAGCTTCGATCTGGTCCTTACCAAGCGGAAATCCCTGTCGGCATTAATCCCGAGACACAATTGAAGCCTCATCAGGTTGATGCTCTGAATTGGCAGGCAAATGCGTGGATGGCTGGCTTGCCGGGAATCGTCAATGCCGATGAGCAAGGACTGGGCAAGACCCTGCAAACACTCACATTTCTTTGCTGGCTTACAGAACAGCAAGAAGATGGCATCTACCCAATTCTGATTGTGGCCCCCACATCCCTACTCAGTAACTGGGAAGACGAGATCATCAGGCATCTCAAACAGGGCGCGCTGGGCCCTGTTGAGCGGCTATACGGTCCAGACTTGAAACGCCGCAAAGTCATCTCGAGTGGGCAGGATATTCAAGATGGCAAAGCTCGTCTGGATCTTGGTGACCTCAAGCAACGATCACGCAAACCCAGTGTCGTCATAACGACCTATCAAACGGTGGCCAACTATGCTGTCAGTCTTGCTACTGTTCCTTTTAGTGTCGCCGTTTATGATGAAATACAAAACCTGAAGAACCCTGCAACGACAAGAGCTACCGCAGCGACATCAATCAAGGCCGACTTTCAGATTGCGTTGACTGGCACGCCGGTTGAAAATTCCACCAAGGACATCTGGGCCATAATGAACCTGATTTTCGCGGGTGCATTGGGGTCTCGCAGCGGCTTCATTACCCATTTCGGCCAGCCAAATCCGATCAACATGGCTCAGCTCCACAAGGCTCTCTTTACGAGCCAGAAGGGCCATCCTCCGCTTGCCTTGCGCCGAACCAAAGAGGAAGCGCAGCCCGATCTTCCATCCAAAACCCGAATTCTGCATCCCCGCATGATGCCAGAGGTGCAAGCATTGCGGTATGACGAGGCACGACAAAAGTCGACAATGTTTGGCCTGCTGCATCATATTCGGCGAACCTCGGTTCATCCGGGATTGCTGGAAGGTGAATTATCTCAAGACTTTGTTGAGGCCTCAGCGCGCATTCAGGCAACCATGGACATCCTTCGGCATATTCAATCCAAGGGAGAAAGAGCACTCGTTTTTGTCGAAAACAGGGATGTGCAGCTGTGGCTAAACGAGCTTTTGCAGATCGAATTTGGCCTTTCGGTAGACGATGCCCGGATCATCAATGGCGACACTTCTGCGGATGGCCGAAAAGCCATTCGGGATCGGTTTCAGCGTCATCTAGAACATGACCAAGGATTCGATGTGCTGATACTCGGCCCAAGAGCGGCAGGAACAGGCCTTACATTGACCGCAGCAAATCATGTTATTCACCTCTCTCGATGGTGGAACCCGGCGGTCGAAGAGCAGTGCAATGATCGCACCCACAGGATTGGCCAGAAGAAGCCGGTAACAGTCCATCTGCCTCTGGCCATACATCCGGGATTGGGGCGGGGATCTTTCGATTGTTTACTACACAGCCTCATGAAGAAGAAGCGAACTGTTGCTGATGGTGTTTTGTGGCCAACAGAGGATGACGGATCCGATGTCAAACTCCTCTACGGCAGCGTAATCGAGGAATTCGACAAGACGGACTCCGGAGACAGAAACGGCGCCTCTCCAGAACCTGCAAGTGAGAGCCTAAATGAAAGGCTCGCGGACCGACCAAACCTGAAACTCGATCAGATTGGCGACGACATAATTCGGGTATGCCCAAATGCCGATGGAGCGACGGTGCTCATTGGAGCGAGCATGGCAGCTGCGGATTTGGAGATGCATAGTCTGGATTCTGACGCAGCGACCATCCTGCTTACACCAAGAGACAAGATCCAGATTATGGACCGGCGCAACGATCGAGCCGTTCCGCTTTCTGTCATACCGATGATGGAAATCTGGCCGGACTTCGTTTTGCCCGAATAGACTTTTTATCTTGATCGCATGCTTGTTTGAGCAGAACCGGGAAGGACGCTAAAGACGCCCCTTATACTCAGACGCAATTACGATGTCGTCTGCTTTTGTAATATTTAAAGTGATCACGCCGCGAGAATGCCCATCTAAGCATTTCCGACTCTAGATCTTAACAGCTGTCAAGATTGCTTCAATTGTATTGACGAACCAGAGCAGCCACTCGACATCTACGGGCTCAGTATCCTTCCGCATTTCTGTCGGTAAGATGAAGTGCGCTGCTTTCATAGACCTCACTGAAGGTATTTGGATAACCATCAGTCACAAGATGATGGTTTCCGGCAAACCTCGGACCGTTAAAGAGGCTTGAAACGTTCGAAGGATGGTCGCAGAATGGGATAGTCTCGCACGCACGTCAAATGGCTGCTTCGCAAAGAGGTTCTGCAAACATGACCACGCCATTTGATAGTGGCAAACAGATTACATCTGCACAATCATTCGCAACTAGACTTGGCATCACTCAGACCGAGTTGGCAAAGTTGGCCGGCATTGATCGACATGCTTTGTACACGCAATCGGGTTTGCTCAAACTCGACGAAGCAGTTCGCCCATTAACGAGCATCCTCAACTTAGTAAGCGAGATGACTGGATCCGATCAGCGTGCGGCTCTTTGGTTTAAACATCAACCAATTTCTGGTTGGGCCGGAAAAACTGCGTTTGATTTGGTGTCGGAGCGCAAATCTGACAGAGTTCTTGCCTATTTGCTGTCGGTCCAATCAGGCGTCTATTCATAAGCGCATCTTCGATGCTCAGATTGGCATATTCCTGACCAGTTCTCATTGAGGCCCATGGAAGACGCAACCTGATACGGTGAATCAACATGTGAAACCGCCCTTCTTGGTCCAAGAATAGCAATCGCGGCCCAATGCGGGCATTCGCCGGCAAACATCTGCCTCAAAATGACTTCCCCATTGCAGCCGTTCGAACGCAACGCAGCATTTCCACCGATCAGACACCTCATCTGCGAACCAAAGTTCGCCATTTTCCAAGACTGTCTGTAGGGTAGGTTGGCGACTTATGATGAGCAGTGGTACGAAGGTCTATGAATATTTGCATCGTAACAGACATCCACGATCAACCCAAACATGAGCATTGCATTATTGGCAAGCTTGAGACCAGACCGAGAGTAAGTCGATTTGCGTTGAATGATCTGTGTGGTAGGCCCGATCTGTGTGGAGAGGCACTGCATCGCTATCTATTCTATGATGATGGCATGGATGAAGTTGTTCGGGGTCTCACGCAGACTTTGAATGGCGGCTCTGTCGGGATTGGTTACAGCGCAGGCGGTACTGCGCTTTGGCGGGCGGCAGCAGCAGGTCTTTCTTTCACCGCAATATTCTGCATTTCGTCTACTCGACTGCGGGAGGAAGCGACTATTTCAACACCCAATCAAGTCTTCTTTGGTGCAGATGACCCTGGCAGACCATCAACCGAATGGCTCTCAAGTGTACCTGACGAATTCACAATACTCGAAAGCGCTGGGCACTCCTATTATCAATCTCTCTCGTCTGAAGCAACAAGCGTGACATACGAGAAGATAGCAATGAGCATACATCGCTGATCATTGAGATTCTGCGATCTGTTTGGAAGTCGAATTGCCTGTGCGGACTATCAGAAAGTCTCCTGGCTCGCCGCTATTCTTGCATTCATATTTGTCTCTTAATGCATCATGGATAGTCCGAACCGAGCTTTTTGCTCCAGATAGAATCTCCAAGAATACCAATCTGGCCGATGCCGTCAGTCACCATGAAACGGTCTGACCTTCGCGGTCCAGATATTGGAGACCGGCTTTGTCTTGCTGCGCTAAGAGCATGGTCACGATCTGAGGCACGATCTCTTCCGTGCTGAAAGGCGCGTTGGCCCCGCCCAGTTCAGTGCGGATCCAGCCAGGAGCGACCAGCACCAAAGCACGCTTTTCGTTTGCATGGCGCGCTGCATAGCAGCGCATATACTGGTTCAGTGCTGCCTTGCTGCCACGATAAACCTCGCGACCGCCCTTGTTGTTGTTACTGATGCTGCCCTGTCCTGACGACATGATGCCGATCATGCCTGTCGGTGAGACGAGATCTTGCAAGCATTCAATGACACGCATCGGGCTCAGCGCATTGGTGACCATCACGCGGACGAATTCCTCGGTCGAAACCTCAGCGATCGTCTCGTCCTGATTGGCGTTGGCCGTGCCGGCATTCACGAACAGCATGTCAATGCTGCGTGCGCTAAGGCGCTGGCGCAGGCTGCCGATCTGGTCCAGTTCGGTCATGTCCAACTGCTCGATTTCCACACGGCCAGGATGGTTCTCAGCGAGATCATGCAGCAGGGTCCTGCCCGGTCCACGCACTGTTCCGATAACAATCCAACCATGTTCAATGAAGCTTGCCGCCATGGCATAGCCAAGGCCGCGCGATGCGCCTATGAGCAGGAGGGTGCCTGCTGTGTTGTTGGGATTATGAGAGGGCATGGTGATACCTTTCGTCTTGGTTGTTCAAGGCAAAGGTATGTATCTGACGGGCAATGCGCCAGACGCACAGGATGCAAGCTATTATTGCATATGACGCTATCCCAAATCTGTCTGATGGTATAGGGTGCGGTCATGGACGGTATTGATCTCAATCTGCTTGCCGCATTGGATGCCCTTCTGACGGAAGGTAGCGTAACGGGTGCGGCGCGTCGTCTTGGCCTCAGCGCCTCCGCCATGAGCCGGACGCTCGGCAGGCTAAGAGCTGCCACCGGCGATCCGCTGCTTGTGCGTGCAGGGCGCGGCCTTGTGCCGACACCGCGCGCCATCGCTTTGCGCGATCGTGTTCACCTGCTTTCCCGAGAGGTGCAGGACGTTCTCAGCCCACAAGACAACCGGCTGGATCTGCAAACGCTTGATCGAACCTTCACAATTCGTGCAAATGAAGGCTTCGTTGGGCTGTTTTCAGCCCCTCTGGTCGCCGCAGTCAGGACGCACGCGCCGCATGTGAGCCTGCGCTTTGCGCCCAAACCCACCAAGGATGCAGGACCGCTGCGCGAGGGCGTGGTCGACCTCGAGATTGGGGTTCTCGGCACCTTCGCACCCGAAGTGCGCACCCATCTTATTTTCCGCGACAGATTTATCGGTGCGGTCCGTGTGGACCATCCGCTGTTGTCTGCCCCGATAACGCCGCAAAGCTACGCCCTTGCTCAACATGTGGTCGTATCACGAAAAGGCAGCTTTGCGGGGCCTGTCGATGACGCATTGGAGGCGCTCGGGTTGCGGCGGGACATCATCGCGGTCGTGCCGGGCTTTCCCGATGCCATGAGGATCGCCAGTCAGTCAGATCTCGTAGCGCTCATACCCCGGTCATGCCTTGGCGATCCTTTCTTCGCACAAGGCTTGGTTGGCTTCGAACTGCCTGTCGCCACGCCCGAGATTGCTGTCTCGGCGATGTGGCATCCCCGCATGGAAGCGGATCCTGCGCATCAATGGTTGCGCAACACAGTCATATCTGTGTACCGCCCATCGGTAGAATAATTTCCGGCGGGTCAAAGATGGCGCTTACTACGTTTGCCGGGATGATCGGCAAGGCCTGTCCCTAGCCCTAGGCCTGCCCCCTTGACCCAAGGATTGTCATGCGAAGGGTCCGGCAGTTTTCGCTGCGTGGGCGACGGCCTCATTGACGTCATGAAGGCCGAACTGAGAAAAGGTGGAATCGGGGCAGACGACAGCTCGGCGCATGGTGGCGCAGTTCGTAAAACCTACGATCTATGGGCCAGGACGCATCTTTTAAGGCGTTAACCACCACCCTCGTGGACGATAACAGGCGACCTCAGAGAGGATTAGACCGTGCAACCAGGTAGGCTCTGCAAAGCAAGGGCAATTCCTGCTGCAAGGCGGTTAGATCCTCGGGCGTGGCATCGCGCTCCAACACAGCGCGTGTCGCCCCGGCGAGTGTCGCACGAAGGGTAAAGGCGACCGCGTCAGGTCTGTCGAATGTGACACCCTTGGCGCTCAACAGGAGCGTGCGGATCGCTGCATGATTGCGCTGGGCGATGGTGCCCAGAAGGTCGTCTGTGTCTAGTTCCGCGGCAACCATATAAAGTGCCCGCGTGGTGGCAATATCCTGCGTCTTCGCGTCCAGAAATCCCTTGACCAGCGCGTCAGACATGTCGCCCAGGGACATGCCAAGGCAACGCGTGCATGTTGTAGACACAGCATCTGCGACGGCTTCGAGATGGCGTTGAAGCAAGGCAAACAGAAGAGCCTGCTTCTGCGGAAAATATTGGTACAAGGTGCCAACCGATACGCCAGCCCTTTCTGCGACCCGGGTGGTCGTCAAAGCTGAAAGACCTTCCGACAGCAATACCTGAATGGTTGCCTCAAAAATGGCATCGACTGTGAGGCGTGCGCGCGCCTGACGGGGCTGTTTACGGGCGGTTAGCGCCTGACCGGAGCATCTTTTCATATGCGAATTCCAAAACTGAAGGATAATTCATATCATGCATCATAACCCTATACTTCAAAAACTTGACTAAAGGAACCAACATGGGAGTATCAGCCGGAGCATCCGCCCTCATTACAGGGGCCAACAAGGGTATTGGATTTGAGATCGCCCGCCAGCTCGGACAAGCAGGACTGCAGATCATCATCGGCGCCCGCAATCGGGAGCGTGGAGGAGAAGCGGCACACAAACTTGCAGATGAGGGTATTGTCGCGCGGTACCTGCATATCGACTTGACCGACCCGGGGTCCGCGGATCAGGCCGCCGCCGATATTCGGAGCCGCGAAGGGGCACTCAAAATTCTGATCAACAATGCTGGTATCAGCGACCCGAGGGATGGCAGCCCGGAGCATGCCGAACTCGGCGCCGTCAGACGTGTTGTCGAGACGAATTTCCTGGGGACTCTGTCCGTCACCCAAGCCATGCTGCCACTCTTGAGAAAAGGGAGCTCGGCACGGATCATCAATCTCTCCAGTGGCCTTGGGTCCATGACGCTCAATAGCGATCCGGACTGGGAATACGCACGCTACAAGCTCATCGGGTACAGTGCCTCAAAGGCGGCCGTCAACATGCTCACTGTGCAGCTTGCCGCCGCGCTCAAAGATTCCGGCATCCGGGTCAACGCCGCCGACCCTGGCTTTACTGCGACCAATATCAACGGTTACCAAGGACACCAGACTATCCCGCAAGGCGCGGCTGAAGCTGTCCGGCTGGCCCTGTCGGAGGAGGATGGCGTAACCGGCGGGTATTTCGCCACATATGGACGCCTGCCCTGGTAGTTGTGGGAATTGGGCCACTACGCAGCAAAAGCCGGGTGCAGATCAACCACAATTTCTGCGCGATCCTCCAATTCCGCCGTTCGTGAGCAGTGGATCATTCTGTGCAAGAGGGCTCAAAGCAGACTGATGCCAAGCATCACCAATTAGCTATCATCATTTGCAGTCGCGGCCCAAATGTATGTACCGGCTGCTGTTCGCAAGAGATTTCTTTGCATGTCGCAGGAAGTCGCTCATATGTATCCGGCCTTTTGATCGAGACGCGGGTCGTGGCCATGTTGGGGTTACGCTCGCACCGTGATCTCATTAGCGGTAAGGTCCATGTTGACCGAAAGGGCCGTCAGATTCTGGGGGCGTAATGTTTCCGTTCCATGCATTCAGCCTATCGCGAACTCCTTTGAGGTCGAGAATGGTTTCAGATGCCAATCACGACCGCATTTCTTGGCGCGTCAAACGTCGTTTTGTGTTTGAGGATACTCCTGGCCATCCGGGCCAGCTTATTGGCCAAAGCCGCAGCCAACTTGTTGCGATGCATTCGTTCTGCTGCTCGTGTTAGCCATTCCCCAAAACTGAAGTCAGGCCATCGATTGGTCCTCATCAGGATGACCCTTGCTGCCTGAACGAAGAGCATGCGCAAATATCGACTGCCCCTCTTGGATATTCGACCAAGGATCGTTCGACCTCCAGTGCTATATTGCCTTGGAACCAGACCAACCCATGCAGCAAAATCGCGACCGCGATCATTGGGCCGACACCGAGGATCGTCATAACATTGATGCCGTTTTCTTTCCTCTGGCTGATCTCTTCAATCTCATTGGAAACGGCTTCAATCCTGTCATCAAGCCAAAGGCAGTCTCCATAGAGACCAAACAGGATTTTGCGCATCCGGGGCGATATCTCATCTTTGCGCTGCTCCAAAATGGCTTCGAATGAATTCTTCAAAGCCCGCAGCCCCTTGCGAACCGTAATGCCCTGTTCAATCAGAAATGGCAGGGATAATCCGAGATTTGAACCCGGGTTTGCGCAAGGATCAACTGACAAAGTGGGCGCTCAGGCATGCTTCCATGCCGACAACGCATCTTGGAAGATTCTCAAAGGTCTGCAGCAAGGCAAGTCGTTTGATCTTCTTGCGCAGAACAAGTTGGCCATCGTAATCAAAGCCAACCAGATGGAACGTGTCTTTGCCGATATCGATACCAATCGACATCAATGCATCAATTGCTTTCTTCGTCAGGCCACTTCTCCTAATCTGCAGGTGAAACAGTCAAACTATAACCTGCTGAGTTGGGGGAAGCAGCCGGTACATCCCATTACCGGGCTCTCGCCAGCTGACATCTGCCTCAGAATGACTTCTGCATTCCTGCAGTTCGTACAACGAAAGGTGGCGCCAATGTGCTTTCTCAAAGCTTACATTCCCTGCGATTGCAGCATCGGCGCGTGGGAGGAAGGCAGCTGTCCCCGAAGAGACAGCCACGCAAGTTCTGAAATCTTAGAACTGATACTTGAAGCCTGCCTTGAAGCCATGTTCGCGGGCATTCTCTCCATAAGTGCCCTGATAGGCGACGCCAATGGAAAGATCTGAACCGCGCGTGAATGACAGCCCCGTCTCAATGAAGACTGCATCCCGGTCAATCGGCGCTCCTGCCACAGAAAAGGCCTCTCCACCAGATGCAAAGCGCATGCTGTTAGAACTGTCAACATCACCAAGGGCGTGCTGCCAGGTGGCCGAGCCACTTAATGCTGCCTCAACTCCGTTGAACCGCCCAACAAGAACATCTCCGCGAACACCAAGTGATGTCATCCCAATCACCTCATCACTCGAACTGGCACTCAGAGCCGCTGCTCCACCGCGCTCTGTGAAGCCATCAGACCATTGATGGATGAGAACCGTACCAGCAAAGGGCTGCAAACGGGCCCGCCCAAGCTCATAGGTATAGCCAACCTCGGCAAAGGCCTGCGATGTGGCCGCATCATAGTCGGATTTGAGATGATCACTAAAACCGGTGAAGGCAACACTGCGATCCGTTTCAACCTGATGCCAAATGGTCGAGGCACCAAAATTGAGATCGACAAGGCCATCGAATATTTCCCATTGTGTGCCGACATAAGCACCAGCATGATAATTATCGATGTCGCTTGAAGAGTTGGCTCCTTCTGTCTTGCTATTCGTTGAGGAATAACCACCAAACACGCCTGTGCGCCAACCGCTCCAGATTTCGGCATCCATACCAACCAGGAAACCTCTGCTCTGATGGGTGATCCGGGCTGTGTTGGCTGTGGAGCCAACCTCCCCCCAGCCGCCGAAGGCCTGAACCCACATTTGTGGTGTGAGGGTGGTGGACAGGGGGATATCATCCGCCTCACCATGGAAGCCATAGGAAACCTGATTTCCTGAGCCACCAATGCCGCCCATCGAGGTGCGCAGACGTTGATTAGCTGCATTACGGTCCGGGGTAATATTGGTGACCAGAACACCTTGCACATTGGAATGTTGCTCGCCGGTTAGCTGATTGAGAGCGCTTGCCGGTTCACCATCAGGTAGGGTCTCAACAGCCTGATAGAGGTCATTACCGCCTCCAAGCTTCTCGACAATATCGGCGACCCTATGCTGATTGGGTGTTTTTGCTTGAACTGAAAAGGAATTGGCTCGACTGAGGGTCAAGGTTGCGTCCGTACCGCTATAAGCAACGGAGGCATCAAGATAGGCGAAGTTCTCAGTAACCGTCCCGAATGAGCCAGAAAGAGAAGCTGCGGAGAGAATAGCATAATCGGTATTGGCCGCATATGTTGAGCCATCATCGGTGCCATTCTCGGCCAGAACCTTCAGGGTAGCACCTTTGTCGATGGTAACCGCACCGGTAGAGACGATTTTGTCCGAATGCCCATCCTTGTCGACCTCGACCTCATAGGAGGCCCCCGAGCCAAACTCCAGATTGCCATTGACCGTTAAGGTACCAATGGAATTGCCTGGTGTGATGGTTGCGCCAGACGCTAGGGTAACCCCGGATACAGATCCCACACCGCCGAGGATGCCGTCTGCATGCACCGTCAAATCACCTCCCAGTGCATTATTGACAAGCAAGGTCCCCCCATTGACATCCGTTGTCCCGGTGAAGCCGGAACTGTCCCCCGTCAGGATGGTCTTGCCCGCATAGAAATCGATATCACCAGCGCCGCTCATAGCTGGCGCAAAGGTATAATTGCTATCCCTATGATTGAAGACAATGCTACCCACACCTTCCCCAAAAACCACTTTTGGGGCGACAATCTGGCCTGCGGATGCTGCGTCTAATCCTCTTGCAGCGCCAATATTGAGCGTTCCGGTGCTACCTGAAACTCTCGCGATGCGAAGCTCATTATCGACACTCAGTGTCGCACTGTCGGACAAGGTGACCGTCCCGTCGCCCGCATAGGCCACATAAAAATTACCAAGGGCATCAAGGACTGGAACAGCTTTAGCGTGAACAGATGTGTCAGATCCTGAGATGGTGATGACCCCGGTCGAATCTTCGTCCAACCCGGCACCAATCGTTGCCGAACTGACAGAAGCACCATCGGAAATGGTCAGAGTGCCATTGCCTCCTCCGGTGCCGCCATCATCACCTGCAACATAAATGCGTTGCGTGGTATTCCAAACAGTATTAGCCCCTGTAACAGTCATAGTCGAGGCCTCAGTACCGCTCCCCCCGATATACCCGCCATCAGTATATAGATAGGCTCCATCGGAGACGGTTGCCGTTCCACCGGTGAAACTAAACCATTGGGTTGAAGAATCGTTGTTTTTGTCTCCAATCGTGACGTTTGTGCCGTCTCCGGTAACTAGAACTGTAGCTCCTGTAAAAGCATAAAGCCCATTCGCTATCGTCGCGACAGCGCCATCCGAGATCGTCAGATCACCTGTAGCGTTTGCACCCCTAGCAACAGAAACCCCAGCGCTGTTGGTCCAGGTTGTCCCTGAGCCGGTTATGGTCAGTGAACCACTGCCTGTCGCGTCGGAAGCGTAGGACGGTCCTCCGATCGCAACACCACTATTTTCAAAAATGGCTCCATCTTTGATTGTCACGCTGGCTGCACCGGAATTTCCTATCAGGATATCTCCATCCAGATGCCATTTAGATCCACTATCCGACACCGTAACATCGGCACTGCTTCCACTCTCATTCGCCAGCCATGCCCGATTCATGGAGACAGAGCCACCGTTGGAAATCGAAAGAGTTGCGTTCCCCGCATAGCCTAAAAAGGTCCAGCCACTAGCATCCCCGCTGGCGTTCCATTGTGACCCCGACCCAGAAATATCGACAGTCCCGACAGCATTGCTTTGAGCGCCAACAACAGAGGCTCCCACTCCGGTGGTCAATATCGATCCGCCATGAATATTGACGCGTCCGATCTCGCCAGTGAGATTGCTAACATAAAAGTCTGTATAGACTTCGTTTCCAGAAACATTATGAATTTCTTCCGAATTCATCTGTCCAACAAACAGATCGGCGGAATGAGCACGCTCTGGTATCACAACCAAAAAGGAACAAAGCGCAGTACTGCCAAGCAAAGACGTAAATAGCATAGAAGGCACAACTATGCGTAGCGCTTTGGCTCTAACACGGGCTTCGGCAGAGTAACAATCTGGCTTTATTTTCATAATGCTTCCTATTTTGCTGATTTTAGCTCAAGATATTGTGTCAAGTATAAGCACTTTAGGAAACTATTAAGGTTTATGAAATTGAGACACCTATTCGTGAGGAATACAACTTGTGATCAACTATGATAAATTCGATACACGCAAAGCAACCTCTCGGGTGGAGTTGATTGCGAAGGGAACGGCATTTTGCAAGTCATTGGGTTGTAACCATTTTGCATACTTGCTTCTGCGCCCACCAACCAGGAATAAGACACGTGATGAAGTCATTCTCACCAACTACCCGGATGAATGGGTCAGTCGATATATCAAGCGCAATTATAAATATTATGATCCGGTGGCACTGATTTACAAGAAGTCGCGCTTACCCTTTTTTTGGGGGCAGCAAGAGTCATTCAAGCCTATGAAGAAAGCAGAACGCGCTGTGATGCACGAAGCCCGGGCTTTCGGTCTATTTGAAGGCTATGCCATTCCCACAGCTGGTCCCGAAGGTGACTTTGGAGGCCTAACGGTTTGCTGCAAAGATCAGTCAGATGTGAAAGGGCTTGTCAGCGAAAATGAAGAACTGTTGCAATTTTTCTCTGCCCAGTTTCATGCAGCCGCCGTCCGAATTCTCTTTGGTAGAAACGACAATCAGCCCGTACACCTGACATCACGTGAACAGGAAGTTCTGTGTTGGGCAGCTGAAGGCTGTTCCAGTGACGCTACGGCCAAGCATATGGGCCTTTCAGCGCCCACCGTGAATTACCACATTTCAAACAGTTGCCTGAAACTTGGAGCCAGCAACAAGATTCAGGCTGTCGCTTTGGCCATCAAGCTGGGTTATATCTAGTGCCTTCCCCCTGCTCTTATACGGTTGATTTGACCCTGATCGACTGATTGTTTGATCGCTGACGGGAATGTGTTAGCGCCGTCTGTGCCGATCTTGCCCGGAGACAGAAGCGGCGCATCCTTGAGCATTTTGTTGAAGAAACGCTTTGCAGCACCAAGGTCTCGCTTAGCGGTGAGCAGGAAATCAACCGGATTCCCATGTTTCTCTATGGCCCGGCACAGGAATTTCCAGCCCCCGCGCACCTTGATATAGGTTTCATCTACCCGGATAGAACCACAATGGGGTTTTCGAAACCGACGCAACCGTTTCTCGATCAGAGGAGCATAGGCCAAGACCCAACGGTTGATGCTACTGTGATCAACAGCGAAGCCACGCTCAAGGAACATTTCTTCCAGATCACGATAGCTCAGCGGGTAACGCAGGTACCAGGACACCGCCTGAATGATCAGCCATGCCTCAAATTGTCTGCCTTTGAAATCATTCTTTGATTTCTGCTTCAGTCTTTCGGCAATGGCATTGAGAATCATACGACGCTCCGTCAATAAATCGGAGCACCTTCTCACCGCACAAATCTCAAATCCTGGTTAACGACAAGAGTTTGCGACAGGGCCATTCGCCGAGAAAGTGTCTTGGAAGGCCAGCAAATGGATAGTCAGCCCCTCACCCCGTAACAACTCTCAGAACGTTGGCAATGCTCCAAAACCCTTGTCATCGAGACGATCAACGAGGGCAAACTGTCAGCGTTCCGCTTAGGCAAAAAACAATTCCGTATCCCAATCGAAGCCGTAAAGGAGTATGTGCAAGAGAACGAGGGCAAAGCAGTTCTCGAGACCATGGAACATACATGGAAAGCTCTTGGACAGCATTTTGGCTATCTTTTGCCAAATCTGATAAAAAGGAAAACCTGTACAGACCATATCGAAACCCGTCGGGCTGCAGGCAAAGCAGATGGGACGATTTGGACAGAACTCGGTCATCTTAGCACAGTGATGATTTTCGGCGAGAAAAACGACTGGATCAAGAAGGCTCCATATATCCATCGACCTAAGAAACCAGCCCCTGTCGACAGATACCTCAAAAAAGCCGAAGTCAAAACGCTCATCGAATGCGCGACCAAACCCCATGTTAAGCTGGCCATTGCGATTATGAGCGCTACAGGAGCGAGGATCGGAGCAGTTTCAGAACTGACCTGGGATCGTTGCGATTTTGAACGGCGACAGATCAATTTTAAGCAACCAGAAGATCTTCAAAGGCGTAAGGGCCGTGCGGTGGTGCCCACGAATGACACCGTTTATAATGCACTCCTCGAGGCAAAGCCCAAGGCGATGACCGAACATGTCATTACGTGGGGTGACAAACCAGTAAAATCCCTCAAACGCTCGTTGGCGACCGCGTCGGCCAAGGCTGGTCTCAAAAGGGTTACCGGCCCATCTTTTCCGTCATAGTGCTGCTGTCTGGATGGCAGAAGCAGGTCGACCCATGTCAGAGATCGCACAGTTTCTTGGCCATTCCGATACGCGGATCACAGAAAAGGTATACGCGAAATATTCACCGGAATATCTTCGAAAGACCGCGAAAGCTACAGAATTGGACATAGAGGAATGATCCGGCGAATCCAACCAGAAGATATGGCCACTCCAGTGTTATCTAACTGGAAACATCCCTCTTTTCCCATGCAAAATGGAAAACAGAAGGGTCTCTTGAACAACCGGTTCACGATGAACCACAGGGAACTTCGTCACAGAGGCGGCCCGAAAATCTATAGTATTGTTTTCATTGAGGAAAGGATGGTGGGCGTAACTGGGATTGAACCAGTGACCCCTTCGATGTCAACGAAGTGCTCTCCCGCTGAGCTATACGCCCATCCTTGGTTGGCTGTTAGTTCAGCCTGTGCGGTGAGAAGGCTTCTACCGCCCTCAAAGAGGGATTGCAACCCCCTTTTACAATTCTGTCATCAATGGGCATTGAAGCTGTGAAAAACCATAAATATCAACAGCCCCGATTGGTGCCCTATGCCCAAGATGCGCCGGTTCAGGCGGCCAGCATCTTGCTAACTTCATTGACCAGATCCCGCAAATGGAAAGGCTTCGAAAGCACCTTGGCATCTTTGGGCGTATTGCTATCCGGGTTCAACGCCACAGCGGCGAATCCCGTGATGAACATCACTTTCAGGTCCGGATCCAGCTCGGTTGCCCGTCGCGCCAATTCGATACCATCCATTTCCGGCATAACGATATCGGTAAGCAACAAGGTGAACGGTTCTTCTCGCAACCGGTCATATGCGCTTTTCCCGTTATCAAACGAGACCACTTCATATCCCGCATTCTGCAACGCACGCGAAAGGAAGCGGCGCATGTCATTGTCGTCTTCAGCAAGCAAAATCTGCGACATGTTCTATTTTTCTCCAGCCCGCTGCCGGGCATATTTCAGCAAATTCGTCTTAACCCGAATTCGGGATTTGGTAAGCTACAATTCAATAACCTCGGGGTAAAAATCCCGTGAACCAAAAGCGACTTCGACCTGCTTCTCACAGATTCAGGCAATTTTCATCCTTTTTCCTTGTAACTGACGCACTTAATCCCGATAATATTGAAATACACTTATCTGGCAAGAGATAAGATAGCCACGCATAAGACTTTTGTACCGCCCGACTTGCCCCTTTGAAGGCACAAACTTTCAAAAAGGGCATATGGCTTATCCACTTCAGTCGCTCTGCGACGACAAGAAAAGAACAGAGAGCGCATTGAACCCCGACGATTTTCAGCCAAAAGACACGCTGGATGTACCATTTTGGATCGAACGGCCCGAACAACAATTGGCGCCTTTCATCTTCAGTTCCCCCCATTCAGGGCGGTGCTATACGGCGGAGTTCAGAAATGCCAGTCGCTTGTCCGAGCTTGAATTGCGCAGCTCTGAGGATTCCTATGTGGATCTACTCTATTCAAAAGTCTCCTCTTGCGGTGTGCCTTTCATAGCGGCCAATTTTCCCCGCGCCTATCTGGATCTCAATCGTGAGCCTTATGAACTTGATCCGATCGTGTTCAAGGATCCCCTTCCCGCCTATGCCAAAACTTCAGGAACAAGGGTCGGAAGCGGTTTGGGCACCATCGCCCGCATCGTTTCCGAGCGCAAGGAAATTTATCGCCACAAATTGAGTCTGGAAGAAGGGCTTGAGCGGATTGAAACGCTTTACAAGCCCTACCATCAAACATTGCGCAGAGAACTGGCCCTGGCGCATGTCAATTTCGGCTATGCCTGCCTGATCGATTGCCACTCGATGCCATCGCGGGTGTTTCAAAATGCCAATCCGAACAACCGCCCGGATATCGTTCTGGGGGATCGCTACGGTGCAAGTTGCCACCCGATGCTGGTCAATTCGGCCAAAAGCATTCTAAACCATCTGGGCCTGCGCGTGGACGTCAATCGCCCCTATGCAGGCGGTTTTATCACTCAGCATTATGGTCGCCCCCTCAAAGGGTTGCATGCTCTGCAGATCGAGATCGATCGCAGCCTCTATATGAATGAGGAAACCTTCGAACCTGTTCCCCATTTTCAGGAGCTGGTCAATCTGTTTGGACGCTTTGCCGAATTGCTTATTCAATGTGCAAGCGACGCGCTATACCCGACAGCCGCCGCCGCAGAGTAGAATTCAGCACCTCCAAAGCCTTCCCCATTCTCTTCCCTCAAGCGTCACAATCAAGCTCTATCACAAATGCAAGAGGCCTGGATCAAGGCGCCTTAACGCCATTGGGCATCAAATGCTCTCTTGCGTGTATGGTCTTGATCTCAAAAAGAAAAAAGGGCCGCTAATAGCGGCCCGAAAAGTCTAAGGAGGAAACGCCCAGCAAGGGCGGCGGGAAAAATGTTCCGCAAGAACAGGGTCGCATTTGCAACCCGAAACTGTCAAGCGACCCCGGAATGGTTCCCAGCCTGAACGCTCGCTATTGCATTGCAAAATTGCACAATATTTAATCATATTACATCAAGTAGCTGAAACTAAATATTTTTAGATGCCTTAAATGCAGCCTCCTGTGGCAAGCAATTGATGTGCATATTTTTTGCGCAGCGTCAAAAATCGGATATTTTGCCCATTTCGGATGCAAACTCGACCAATTCGCAACAAAAAACTCGCGCGCAAACAACCAACAGACGCGTTCTTTGAACTGTCACGCAGCCCTCACAACCTGGTGAAACTGCGTGTGCGCAGTCTCACACCCAATTCATTTCCTATTGATCATCATTCTAGGCACGATTGAAAGCGTTCAGGGGCAGCTGACATTCACAAGGCCCCACTCACTTACTCATCTTATTCGGGAGACTCACATGTCCACCAAAGTTAATACGCTTTCCGCAACATTCTTCGCCGGCGCCATCGCAACCATCGTTTCAGCTGGAGCCATAACCACACTGTCCGGAGACAATGCTCAGGCGGCCGATATGGAAAAATGCTACGGCGTCGCACTGAAAGGCCAGAATGATTGCAAGGCAGGTGCTGGCACCACATGTGCAGGCACATCCACCAAAGACTATCAGGGCAACGCCTGGAAGCTGGTGCCAAAAGGCACATGCACGACCATGAAAACCCCGAACGGTATGGGCAGCCTTGAACCGATTGAAAACTGACGCCACCAGTCAGCGGTCCCTTCTGGCATGGTTGATCATCCCAGAAGGAGACCTGCTCCAGACGCCACGCTTTGACGTCTACTCTTTTTAGTCACACCCAACCACGTACTAGCCTGCCGCGATGCGCAGATGGCCAACAGCAGGCACTCTGATCGCCAAAAGGAAATGATCCGATGCCAACCTCCCAGATCACGTCCCCATCATCTAACGCAACAAAAAAACAGATCCCGCCAAGGGCCGGTGTCGGCCTCAAGGCCGAGCATTACCAGACTATTCTGGAAACACTGCCCGATATCGGCTGGTTCGAGGTGCATCCTGAGAATTATATGGGTGCCGGTGGCCCGCCACACCGCTATCTTGGCGAAATTGCTGCGCGCTATCCCCTCTCCCTGCATGGCGTGGGGGCATCCATCGGAGCGGACAAGCCTCTCGACACCGACCACATCAAGCGCCTAAAGGCCCTCAACGAGCGCTACGCTCCCGGTCTGTTCTCCGAGCATCTGGCATGGTCCAGCCATGACGAGGTCTTTTTCAACGATTTGCTGCCTGTGCCCTACCGGCAGGACAGCCTTGATCGCGTTGTGGATCATGTGAGCCAGCTTCAAGACCATCTGGGCCGACGCATTCTCATCGAGAATCCATCGGTCTATGTGGCATTTGAAAGCTCCACCATGTCCGAGATCACCTTTCTTGAGCGTCTCGTAGCGCGCACTGGCTGCGGCCTGCTTCTGGATTGCAACAATGTCTATGTCTCTGCAACCAACCAGAATTACGATCCCGTTGCCTATCTTGATGCCTTCCCCGTAGAACATGTGGGGGAAATTCATCTCGCCGGATTTGCCCGCGATGAAGATGATGAAGGCGAGCCCCTGCTGATTGATGCTCATGACAGAGAAGTGGCAGATGCGGTGTGGGCACTTTATGACCAGACATTGGCCAGATCTGGCGCGGTTCCCACCTTGATTGAATGGGACAACAACATCCCCCACTGGGATATTCTATACGCCGAGGCCATGCGAGCTGAAGAAAAGCTGCAGGCAGTAAGGGCAAAAGACACCGAAGCAGAATCGGACCTGCTTTTGGGGCGCCGCCATGCCAGCTAGCCACTCTCTTCACGATACACAGACGTCCTTTGCCCGCGCGCTGATCCAGACAGAGCAACCCGTGCCAAGCGACGTCGTCGGCCCCGAGCCGGATAGAAAGGCACAAAAGCGCTTCGGGGTTTATCGCAACAATGTGATTGTCAGCCTTACCGAAGCACTGATGGCATCCTTCCCCACCATTCTGGCTCTGGTTGGAGAAGAATTCTTCCGCGCTATGGCTCGTGTCTTCATAACCAGCCATCCACCTCATTCAGCCATCCTGAGCCGCTATGGCGATATGTTTGGCAGCTTTCTTGATGGCTTCGAACCGGTGCAAAGCTTTCCCTATCTGGGTGATGTCGCCCGCATCGAATTTGCATGGCATGAAGCCTATCATGCAGCAGATCAATCCCCGCTTGATCCAACCGTCCTGCAACAGATCTCACCTGACAAGCTGGCAGATCTGACCTTCACACTCCATCCGGCCTGTCGCTTGTTGGCTTCTCCTTATCCCGCCTACAGTATCTGGGCTGCACATAAGGAAGAAGCCACACAAGCTACAATGGCAACAGTATCCGATGAGCCCGAAGACTGTCTCATCACCCGCCCGCAATGGGATGTAATGGCCATCAAACTCCCCTCTGGCGGCTTTGCCTTTCTCAGTGCACTCGAAAAAGGGCTCTGCCTTGGTCAAGCGACAGAAGCAGCCTTTACAGCTGATCCCGCCTTCGACTTTGCCCGCAATCTTGGCGGCCTTCTGGAAACCGGTGTTTTGGCAGGTTGGCAACTAAAATCCACACGAGAACACGACAGACCAGAGGCTGACCAATCCCCTCTTGACCAAGCGCACCCGCAGCAGGAAAGCTAACCCATGATGACCATACTTGTTGCAACCGCTTCGCTTCATGATCGTGCCTTCAGCTGGATCGAACGCCAGCTTGAGCCATGGTTCCTCGGTCTCAGTGCCCGTTTGATCTTTTCCAGCGTGTTGATGGTCTACTTTCTCAATTCAGCGCTGACAAAACTGGGAGATGGCCCCCTTGGGCTCTTTTCCCCCTCTATCGGCGCCTATGCCCAGATCGTGCCACCGATTGCTGAAGCGGCGGGGTATGATGTCAACCAGATCGCCTTTATGCCGTGGGGTCTCATCGTTTTTGCTGGCACCCTCGCCGAATTCATTCTGCCGCTCCTGATCTTCATCGGTCTTGCCACACGCCTTGCAGCCCTTGCCTTCATCGGCTTCATAGCGGTGATGACCTTTGTCGACATCCACTTCCATGCCGTGGGCGCAGAAACCATCGGGCAACTCTTTGACAGCGTTCACAATTCGGCCATTCTCGATCAACGCCTGCTCTGGCTGATGCCACTGCTGTTGCTCATCACCAAAGGCCCCGGTATCCTGTCTGTGGACTATTTGCTCACGCGATGGCTGGGCTCCGAAAGCAGATAGTGCCTGCTCCTTTTCCCTTGACCTTGAGGCGGCAAAACTGTCGTATAGACAGAAACAGACGCCCCACCTCAAGGAACCAATCATGTATTTTGCCAGCGACAACTGGGCCGGAGCCTCCGAGCCCGTTATGAACGCATTGATGCGACACAAGGACGGATACGAACCCGCCTATGGCGATGGCCCCATCAGCGAATCCATTGAGCAGCGCTTTCAAGACATTTTCGAAACAGAGTGCGCAGTCTTTGTTGTGGGCACAGGAACCGCCGCCAATGCGTTGGCGCTTTCCGCGCTAACAGGCCCTGCCGGGACGGTCTTCTGCCACAAGGAAGCCCACATCCGTGTAGACGAGTGCGGCGCACCGGAATTCCTCACTTCAGGGGCGCGCATGTGGGGGCTTGATGGCAAGCATGGCAAACTGAGCCGAAAAGCATTGCAAACCGGATTTCAGGAAGTGCCCCACGGCGTTGTGCATCATGGTCAGCCAAGCGCAGTGTCCCTTACCCAAGCCACGGAAGCCGGAACGCTTTACAGCATCGAGGAAATCACACAACTCTCCGCCCAGGCCAAGGATAACGGCCTTGCCGTGCATATGGATGGCGCCCGCTTTGCCAATGCTCTGGTCACGCTGGGTGTGACACCGGCTGAAATGACATGGAAAGCCGGCGTTGATGTGCTCTCCTTCGGTGCAACAAAAAACGGAGCATGGTGCGCAGAGGCCGTGGTCTTCTTTAACAGGAACTATGCCAAGGACTTCATCTATCGCCGCAAGCGCGCCGGACAACTCTTCTCGAAAATGCGCTTTGCCGCTGCCCAGTTTGAAGGCTATTTCGAAAATGATCATTGGCTGGACAACGCCCGCCATTCAAACGCCATGGCAACACGGTTGGTCAAAGGGCTTGAGGCTCTGGATCATACCCGCCTAGCCTGGCCAACCGGCTCCAACGAGGTCTTTGCCATCGTTCCCAAACAAGCGGCACAAAAAGCCAAGACAGCGGGCGCCGTTTTCTACGATTGGCCAAGCATTGGCCTTGATCCCGAGGAATGCCCAGGAGAAGACGAAATCCTGCTGCGTCTGGTCAGTTCCTTCTCGACCACAGAAGAGGAAGTCGACCAGTTTCTTGATTGCCTGAAATGATCAAGGCTCAAAGCCCGTATCCAGACCGAGAATAAGACCAACATCAAAAAAGCGCTCGACCGGATGGAAGAGCGCTTTTTCTGTGAGAGTGATTACCGAAAGCGGCATGAAGGTCAGATCCCTTCCGACAATCGCTATTGAGACAAAGAAGCGTGGGAGGCCCAATTAAGGGCCACCGGTCGCGCCCGACCTTCAGAAGCCGGGTGACATTATGTCGGAAATCAGTGCTTGGCACCTTCGATCACTGTGGGATCCTCTTCGCGATCAGGTGAGCGGATCTCAATCTGACGCGGTTTCATGGCTTCAGGAATCTCACGTTTGAGATCGATATGAAGCAAACCATGCTCCATGCTTGCTCCTTCAACCTGCATATAGTCGGCGAGCTGGAACTGGCGTTCAAAGGCACGCGAGGCAATGCCGCGGTGCAGATAGTCCTTGTCCGCCTCATTTTCATCGACAACTTTTTCACCGGTTACCTTGAGCGAATTCTCTTTCACTTCGATGGAAAGATCTTTTTCTGAGAAACCGGCAACTGCCATTGAGATTCGATAGGAATTCTCAGCCAGACGTTCGATGTTATAGGGTGGATAGGACGGAGTGCTACTGTCCGGACCCGTTACGGTGTCCAGCATGGAGAAGAGCTTGTCAAAGCCAACAGTAGAGCGATAAAGCGGAGTAAGATCGTAGTGACGCATAATAAAGTCCTCCTTTGAGCGACAAAAGTTGCGTTCGTTTCGCTACTCCTTCCCCCTTTTCGTGGCGGGAAGGAAATGAAGCCGGAGCCGTTTTGGCCTCCGACACTATTCGATATGGAAATGCGCCAAATGCATTTCAAGCCCCGAATGCATTTTTTTGAAAATGGCTGAATTTTGCCGTTTTCTACTGTTGCCACAAAGTTGCCATGATGCTGAATTCGACATGAACAACCCTTTCTGAATGGGTTCAGGAAGCCTTTGCTACCTTGTTTTCATAACAACAACGGCACAGGCCGAACCGAACTGAAAAAAGGAAAGGCAAGACAATGAAACTGACAGCAATCGCACTTCCCATCATGATCGCATTCACCGTTGGCCAGCCAGCACAGGCACGCGACTTTTCTACTGACTTAAGCCGTTACGTCCACATCTACAGCGCAGGCCAAGACATAACGCGCCATCACAATCAGAAAAAAGTCCGCAAGGCTCACAATCCAGACAAAAAGAAAAAGGTCGTCCGCAAGAAGACTGTCGAGAAGAAAGTGATCCGCAATGCAAACGGCAAAAAGGTCATTGTGAAGAAAACGATCGTCAAACGCAAAGTCATCAAGAACAAAGCCGTTCGCGCTCACAAGGCCTATTCCCGTCATGATCTGAAACGGATCGCACGACAGAACGGGTATCGTGACATCACAGATTTCTCCCGCCGTGGCAATGTTGCTTCGATGAAGGCCCGCGACAGACATGGTCGCCTGTTCCTTCTGGAAATCAGCGCCCGCACCGGGAAATTCATCAAGCAGGCCCGTCTGGCAACTGAAAGACCACGCCACAACTGGAGCGACTATCGCCACAATTCTGGTCGCTATTCACACAGCTTCACCCGCCCGGACAAGGATGTGAATTACTCCTTCGTCCTGCGCCTCAATTCTTTCCTGAATCAGGGGCGTGCCTACTAGGGCTTACAAGTCAAATATTGCCTCGATAATCGGCCCCGCCCTGGTGGGGCCGATCGGCATTTCTCAAGCCATTTCCCCTTCCGGCTTCATTCCCCCAACCGTTGAACGCGAAAAAAGCCAACAAGTGATATTTTCCCCTCCCATCGGGAGTAGTTTTCGCTAAACTGCGCATCAAAAGGGCTTCTAAAGGGCGTCTGGGTAGATATGCATTTGAATAATCTCGACAAATATCCCGAGCTGGCAGACGGCGTCTGCCATGAAATGGTCTGCTGGGATAGACGCAAAGTGCGCGTCGCCCGTTGGCCATCCCTGATGCCCGATCCCAAAGGCACAATCTGTCTGCTGCATGGGCGATCAGAATTCATCGAAAAATATTATGAAGTCATCACCGAGCTACGCCAGCGCGGTTTTGCTGTGGCCACCATGGATTGGCGCGGGCAAGGCCTCTCAGATCGCCTGACCCGCAATGGTATGAAAGGGCATGTGCGGCGTTTTTCCGATTATGGAAAAGATCTCAAGCAATTCATCCAAGACATCATCTTGCCAGACTGTCCTCCGCCCTGCTTCGCCCTCACGCATTCCATGGGGGGGCTCATTCTGCTTTCCAATTTGCCCGATCTCAGAATCAAGATTGACCGTGCCGTTTTGTGCGCCCCTCTTATCGAGATCTTCACAAAGGGACACAGCATATTGGGGATCAAGCCACAGCAGCCCAG
This sequence comes from uncultured Cohaesibacter sp., assembly GCF_963676485.1. NCBI lineage: Bacteria > Pseudomonadati > Pseudomonadota > Alphaproteobacteria > Hyphomicrobiales > Cohaesibacteraceae > Cohaesibacter > uncultured Cohaesibacter sp. Next base: position 3,217,361 of record NZ_OY781114.1, on the reverse strand, counting down.
CATTCGCAGGCTGGCAGGTGTTCTACGCTATTTGGGGCTGGGAGAAAGCTATGTGCCCGGAGCCAGCCGGACACCCTTTGATCGGCAGGGTTTTTATGCAAATCAGCGCACTTCGGACGGCCCTCGTTATGACAGGAACCGCCAGTTTCTCATAGATTGCCCCGCACTGGGCATCGGCGGCCCCACTGTGCTATGGACCCATGAAAGCTGCAAGGCGATGGATCGCCTGCAATCAAGCGATTTCCAGTCTTCGATCCACACTCCCACTCTCATAATCACAGCAAGCAACGACACAGTGGTCGATTCTGCAGCGGCGGAACTGTTTGCCATGACAACACGGGCAGCGGGAGCCATTTCCATTGCCGGTAGCAAGCATGAAATCATGATGGAGCGCGAAATCATTCGCGAGCAATTCTGGGCAGCCTTTGACCGCTTCATACCAGGAGAAAATGCGCTCAGGCAGGAAAGTGCCTAAACGCACAAAGCATTCTGAAAAGCGCCTTTTATGCATCAAAAAAGACGGTATCAGCTTTTATTTGCGAGGAGATCCAGAACCGCCTGATGCAGAGCGGGATCGCCCGTGGCAACCACCTGCCCACCATCAAAGGCCGAGCCACCCTGCCAGTTGGTAACAACCCCTCCGGCGCCTTCAATCAGCGGAATGAGCGGTGCAATATCAACCGGCTTCAAAGCCGCTTCGATCACCAGATCCACCATACCGATGGCCAGCATGCAATAAGCGTAGCAATCAACGCCATAGCGCGACAGGCGCACAGCGCTCTCGACCCTTTGAAAGGCAGTGAGTTCATCGGGAGCGAAAATATCCGGCGCGGTGGTAAACAGCGTTGCATCGCTGATCGCCTTGCAGGGCCGCGTTTGCACCGGGCGCTTTCCGTCCGGGCCTTGATAAAAGGCGCGCGTGCCGTCTCCGAAAAAGCGCTCCTTTGTGAAAGGCTGGCTCATCATGCCAAGGCTCTGCCCGCCAGAATGGCGATAACCGATCAATGTCCCCCAGGTTGGCAAACCGGAAATAAAGGCGCGTGTGCCATCGATCGGATCGAGAACCCACAGGCCATCGGCATCAAGATCCTTGCCTTCGAATTCTTCGCCCAGAATGCCGTGGCTCGGGAAATTTTCCTGAATCAGCCCGCGCAGTTTCAGCTCGGCCTGCTTGTCCGCATCGGTCACCGGATCAAAGCCCCCATCGAGCTTGTTTTCAATCTCGATAGCCTTGCGGAAAAGCGGCATGACCGTTGCTCCGGCCAGATCAGCGAGTTGGTGCAGAAAATCAAAATCCGGTGCGCGCTCAATGCTCATAATGAAAATTCCAATTTGCTTTGCTATCGGCCAGAAGGATCAAGGCGAAACACACAAGATATATGCGCTCCGCCCTCAGACACAGGCCCGGAATGAAGACGAGCAAGGCCTGTCAGAGAGGCCTTGTATATGCATGGAACGAGTCTTACCCAATGAGATGCAGAGGAGCAATCACAGATCAGCGACAAGGGACAAAAGCACAGCCTTTAGGCTCAAAAAGCCCTAGTGCTTGCCACCCCATGCAAAATTATCAATCCGGTATTTGGGAGCATTTTCTGTTGCTGCCAACGGGTCGTCCCCGTTTGCCCCTGTTGAGAAAGACAATGTATAGACGCTCGGATTGATCAGCTCTTCGGAATCGAGCGGCGGCTTGCGCAGAGCGTAAATGTCACGCCTTGCACCCAGCCCTTCCCGCAAGGCTGTCTCATCAGCCTTGGCGAGCGTTTTGGGCAGCACATCTTCATCAACGGATTGGGCCAGCACGCGGATAACCAGCTTTTCAACATAGAATGCCAGCTTGCGCCGACCGGCCTTGTTGAAACGGATCGCATTTTTGAGACGCAACCGGACATCCTGCCCAGACAGATCAGGCCCCCGGAAAGAGAAATTCCCTTCCTCATCGGAGAAGGCGTCCCAGATATCAATAAACTCCTCGTCCCGTTCGGTCAGTCGGCTGGAAACAAGGTCGTTAAGATAGCGCATGTCGGCGGCAAGCTGCTCATTGCCCACCGGCGGCAAGCCGACCCAGAAAACGGGCTTGTCCTGCTTGGCAAAGGCCAGCCGCACCCGGTCTATCTCGCGCTGATAGGCCCTGGCCCATTCATTCGTGCGAAAATCATAAGCCGGTGCGATTTCATTGCCCTCGGCATCCTTGCGCGCAGGCATTTCACGCCGATCATTCAGCCCCACCATCACGACAGCAAAGTTGAAGGGATGGGCCGCAAAATAATCCTCTGCATCGCTCAAGGGATTGTTTTTGGCCCGATAGACAAGCCCACTGTTGGGTTTGGAATAAATCTCGACCTTCACATCAGGCACATTGGCGAAGGCATCCTTAAGCCCCCACCCAATATCCTGCGCAAATTCATCGCCGAAAACAGCGATCACGGACGCATCAGGATCTTTCTCAACGGTCTTGATCACCGGAGCCACCGGGGCCCGTTTCACTGGCTTGTTGGCCGAGCGATCAGGCTTCTTTTCCTTTTTGGGCGTGCGGCGCTTGAACAGGAACTCAAAGAATCCGAGCGCAACATCATAGCGCCCGTCATCGGGAGTTGCGCGCGGCTCAGAAGGTAGAGTGCTATTTATGGAGGAACCGGAAAGAGATGGAGCGGCCGGAGCTGGCGCGGCCAGAAGCAGCGGAAGCAGAAAAGAGATGGCCGTCACAAGGCAAACCATCCCATGCATCAAGGCAAAACCGGATTGTTCCGTCTTCAAGCCCATTGGCCAGTCTCCAAACATACCCCAACTCAAAAGCTGCGGTCAGCGCCCCTTGCGCAGCGCTTCCAAAAGATCACCGCTGGCAAACCCGTCCGGCACATGGCCAGCGCGTTTCTGCCAATGGCGGATAGCGGCGCGAGATTTGGAGCCCAGCCGCCCGTCAATGCCACCTGTATCATATCCAAGGCGATTCAGAATAGTCTGAAGCTCTTTTCGTTCACTCGTTGTGAGCATACGGTCAGAGCGGGGCCATTCATGCGCAAAACCGCGCCCGCCGCGGATACGGTCAGCCAGATGCCCAACAGCCAGAGCGTAGGATGTGGCATTGTTGTAGCGCTTGATGACCGAGAAATTCTTCAAAATGAGAAATGCCGGCCCGCGATAGCCAGCAGGCATGATCAGTTGAGCCTGATCGCTTGGGCGCGGGAACGACCGGCCATGCACGCGTTTTGCACCCATTTTCTGCCAGTCGGCGAGAGTCTTGGTCACTTTTCCGTCGGCCAACTCGAAAGCGAAGTTGCTGGGCAGAGAGACCTCATAGCCCCAGGTCTTGCCAGTTTCCCATCCGGCTTCCTTCAGGAGATTGGCACTGGAGGCCAAAGCATCCGGAATGGAGTTCCAGATATCCCGGTGCCCATCGCCATCATAATCCACCGCCTTGCTTAAAAAAGTGGTGGGAATGAACTGTGTGTGCCCCATTGCACCAGCCCAGGAACCAACCATTTCAGAAGGAGCGACATCACCATTCTGCAGGATCTTGAGTGCTGCGAGCAATTGCGTGCGCCCAAATTGCGCACGTTTGGGATCCGCATAGGCCAACATCGCAAGTGACTGGATCGTCGGCTTGATCAACGCCTTGTTGCTGAAGATGGACCCATAAGCGGTTTCCATCCCCCAGATCGCCAACAGGACATACCGGTCTACACCAAAGGATTTTTCCAGCCTGCTAAGCAGGGAAGCATATTTGCGCCGCATCTTCTGGCCATTTTTGATGCGCAGGTCACTGACTGCACCATCCATATAAGACCAGATCGGTTTGACGAACTCGGGCTGATTGGTCGCCCGCTTGATAACCGAGCTATCGAACTGGGCGCCGGCGAAGGCAGCATTGTATGTTTTCGCCGAAATACCGGCGGACTGAGCCGTCGGCCAAAAATTCCGAATCCAATTTTGGAACCCTTGCGCCGTTTGCGCGTTAGACTCTGTAGAGAAAAGTGCGAGCAACAGAAAGCCTGTGGTGATTAATCCCCTAATGGAGGTGAACCCACAAAGACTTGTCCAATTTCGTATAGGCATAAACAATCCTTGTTATCGCAAACAAAGCAGCAGTGTGAATCACTATGCTGCCAAATTATGGCCAAGATAGTAACCGTGCACCATCCAAATTAATTCTCCACATTTGCATCATCAGCGTTTTTCTGTTTTGAATGAACGCACACTTTTCTTGAAACGTAGCAATTTTTGAAGAACAAATTAACTTATCGGAGCAAAATCAAATGGTACAGCCAATCCGCAAAGCCGTATTCCCTGTAGCAGGCCTTGGAACGCGCTTCCTTCCAGCGACCAAAGCCCTGCCCAAGGAAATGCTGACGATTGTCGACCGACCAGTGATTCAATATGTCGTTGACGAAGCCAGGGCTGCGGGTGTCGAACAATTCATTTTCGTTACAGGTAGAAACAAGTCAGTCATCGAGGACCATTTCGATGTTCAGGTAGAGCTGGAAGACACACTCAAACAGCGCGGCAAATATGATATTCTCAGAAGCCTGCGCAAAGACCTGCCGAAAGCGGGCCACACCATGTTTACCCGTCAGCAGCAGCCGCTGGGCCTTGGACACGCTGTTTTGTGCGCCAAAGAGCTTGTTGGCCGTGAACCTTTCGCGCTGCTGCTTCCCGACATGATCATGAAGTCACCCAAGGGCTGCCTCGCCCAGATGATGGATATCTACAACAAGCGCGCAGGCAACATTGTGGCCCTTGAAGAAGTGCCAATGGAAATGACCTTCAAATATGGTGTCATTCAGCCCGGCAAAAAATTCGAAGACAGCGTAGAGATCAACGGCATGGTCGAGAAACCAGATCCGGGCACTGCGCCTTCCAACCTGATCCTCTCGGGGCGGTATATCCTGCAGCCGGAAATCTTTGACTACCTCAAGGACCAGCAGCCAGGCAGTGGCAACGAAATCCAGCTGACCGACGCCATGATCAGCCTCAACAATGATCAGTCCTTCACCGGCATGATCTATGATGGCGAAACCTATGACTGCGGGTCCAAATCCGGCTTCCTGATGGCCAATGTGGCCTACGGCATGGAACGTGATGATATTGCGCCCAATGTGGCAAGCACCATCCGCTCCATCATTGAGAAATATGACGTGGAGAATGGCCACAAATAAGAGGCCAACCATCCTTCAGAAACGACAAAAGCGGGCCATATGGTCCGCTTTTTCTCTATCTGCCTTGATCCCTGCATCACATATCACGAAGGCAGAAAAGCAAAAAGGCCAGTATCCGCTCTGAACGCTTCAACCGCATCCAGAACGCAATCCCGACTGCTATTCAACAAGTGTAATGATATTGCCGGACGGATCAATCAGATGCACAAGCGATCCACCCCAGAACTGCCTTTCCGGCGGAGCTACGAACGGAACGCCACGCGCTTTCAGCGTCTGATACAAAGTTGGCAGATCATCGACGGCCAGCGACAGACCGGTAAAACGGCCGATCAGAGACGACTGAGGGCCTCGCGCATCTTCTTCCTCGATGATGACCAGCATTCCCGGTTCAAAACCGACAGCTCCCTGCTCGAAACGGTCCCACACCATGGGCCATTTTAGCGAGTTTGCATAAAAATCGCGCGCGACTGCAAGATCTCTAACGAAAATCCGAAATGCGGTTACATGCATTGACTGGCCCCCATACTGCCTGTCGGACCTTTTAAACGCCGACATTGGAAATCCATAGCAGGCAAAACAGTTGTAATCAACTGAGCTCTTATCGATTCTATCCGAACATTGAAGTGCATCAAAGCTTTGTTTTTACAAGTTGTCTTGAGCGAAAGTAGTGTCAGGCCGAAAATACAACGAATTTCCAATGACTGGGACACTACAAATGGTGAACGTGAAAATAAAAGTGACAAAAAGAAAAAGGTGACCGCATAAAGCGGTCACCTTTTTCTTTGCTTGCGGGTCAAGAGCATCAAGCAATCAACACTGCACTCAAACCGGACCTCGAACCGGACCTCGAACCGGTCAATCCAGACGCAGGCCCGTTTGTGGCCAGCTATTGGCAATTTTCAGGGCTTCATCCGTACTCAATTGTCTGTAACGCTTGAGAACGGCGCTGCATTGATTGGCCGAAAGACAAAGCATCCACGGACCGCATTCCAGCGTGTCGCGCACCAGTTCGTCCGAAAAGGACTGCAACCGAAACAGGCTGAGCACCTGATCCCACTCCAGACATGCCATCATGCGCGCAATGATCTGATGAGGAAAGCTTGTCATCTTTGCGATGCCACACACCAGATCGGCAAACTGGTCATTGCAGGCAAACTGCCGCAAGACACCATTCCCGAGAAAGCCCTGCGCATGGAGTTTGTCTATTTTGGTCAAGGAGGAGTCAAACCTGTAGCGCGACAAATAGGAATGACGAGACAGATTGTAGAAATGCTCATCCACCAAAGGTTCGATGCATTCCCACACACCGCTGAGATCAACATGCTTTCTCGCAGAAGCCTGCCTGCTCAGAACCGGAGCCGAACGATGATTGTCAGCGATCCTGTTGGCCAACTCCCGTGCCAGAAACCGATCGTTTGCCGCAGCCTGATCTAGGAGCCGCCGCCCATCTTCGGAGAGATCCGCGCCGCAGTTGGCAGCCAGCTTGATCATGACAGTTTCGCGCCCAGATTTGACAAGCACATCGGTCACCACACTGCTGATGCTCTTTCGCGTGCTGATTGAAACCAAATGATCTTCACTATTCGCTTCGCTCACTTCAATCAGATCATCGTCCGTCAAAACCGGCGAATGGCGCAGCACAGGATCAGCAACCCTGATCGCATCAAAGGCAAATCGGCGTATGATATTGTGCGGGGCATTTTCAAGATGACAGATCTTTTGCGCAGCAAAGGAGCGAGTATCTTCGCACACCAGGTCTGCGAGACGCTGCATCACCGTATCATAGGTGGCCAGCTGCTCATCATCGCAATGAGATGCCGTCAGCGAAAACAACGACGCGACATGGCGCATCAATTCATCGCTCTTACCATTATCGCTCTGACCGCTAAGAACTTTCCAGTCCACAAGTTCGGTTTTTACGTTGGCAGCCTGCATTTGACAGTTCCCGTTCTGATTTGGAATCCCGTTTGGAAATTCGAGTTTCAGACCAAATTACAGACAAGCGATCTACAAACGCCTAAACAGCAAACCAGAATTTAAAGATAAACTCCTGAAAAATTTAGATAAATTAGATTCAAATTTGAAGCATCCATCTTCAATATATTCAAAACAAGCAATTTATCAGTAAATTCAAGAACCAAACCCAGATCAACCCTATAATCATCAAAAGTTGCAAGGCATTCTGAAGGCCGATTTTTACGAAAAAACAGCCTGTAAAATCACATGTGGAAGAAGACCCCAGAGCGTTCAGAGTGCGCCCCAAAGCAGCGCAGGGCGTCAGCTGACAGAAATTTCCAAGCAAAAAGCCCTGCTTCAGGAAACAGGGCTTTGAGCAAATTCATACCAAGAAAGCGTGCGCAAAATCAGCGGGTAAACGGCTTGTATTTGACGCGCTTGGGATTGACCGCATCCGGACCAAGACGACGCACTTTGTCCTTCTCATAATCCTCGAAGTTGCCTTCAAACCATTCCACATGGCTATCGCCTTCAAAGGCGAGAATATGCGTGGCAAGGCGGTCAAGGAACATACGATCATGGCTAATTACCACAGCGCAACCGGCAAAATCCTCAAGGGCGTCTTCCAGAGCTGCGAGCGTTTCCGTGTCCAGATCGTTGGTCGGTTCGTCGAGCAGCAATAGGTTGGCACCGGATTTCAGAACCTTGGCCAAATGGACGCGGTTGCGCTGACCACCGGAAAGAGACCCAACTTTCTGCTGCTGATCACCACCCTTGAAGTTGAAGGCGGAGCAATAGGCACGGCTATTCATCTCACGTTTGCCAAGCTTGATGATGTCGTCCCCTTCGGAGATTTCTTCCCAAACGGTCTTGTCCGCATCCAGAGCATCACGAGACTGATCAACATAACCAAGATGCACGGTCTCACCCAGAGTTATGGCCCCTTCATCAGGCTGATCATGGCCGGTCAGCATCTTGAACAGGGTGGTTTTACCCACACCGTTCGGACCAATCACACCAACGATGCCCCCCGGTGGCAGTTTGAAATCAAGCCCGTCAATCAGCAGACGATCGCCAAAGCCCTTTTTGAGCCCTTCAACGTCAATCACCACATCGCCAAGGCGTTCTCCCGGTGGAATGATGATCTGCGCCGTGCCCGGGGCACGTTCTTCGTTGCGCTTGAGCAACTCGTCATAGGCCCGGATACGAGCCTTGGATTTGGCCTGACGCGCTTTCGGGCTGGCGGCAATCCATTCCTGTTCGCGAGACAATGCGCGCTGACGGGCGGCTTCTTCGCGGCCTTCCTGCGCCAGACGTTTCGCCTTGGATTCCAAATAGGCGGTATAGTTGCCCTCATAAGGAATGCCCCGACCACGGTCGAGTTCCAGAATCCAGCCCGTCACATTGTCGAGGAAGTAGCGGTCATGGGTGATGATCAGAACGGCGCCCTTGAATTCACGCAAGTGCTTTTCAAGCCAGTTGACCGTTTCAGCGTCCAGATGGTTGGTCGGCTCATCGAGCAGCAACAGATCTGGCTCGGAAAGCAACAGCTTGCAAAGCGCCACGCGGCGCTTTTCACCACCGGAAAGAACCGAGACTTCGGAATCCGATGGCGGGCAGCGCAGCGCATCCATGGCCATCTCCACCTGAGACTGCAGGTCCCACAAATTCTGGCTGTCGATCACATCCTGAAGCTTGGCGCCCTCTTCCGCGGTCTCGTCGGAATAGTTCATCATCAGTTCATTGTAACGATCCAGAATGGCCTGCTTCTCGGCAACCCCTTCCATCACGTTGCCAAGAACATCCTTGCTTTCGTCAAGAACCGGCTCCTGAGGCAGATAGCCGATCTTGGCTCCGTCTGCGGCCCAGGCTTCACCGGTGAATTCATTGTCCAGCCCGGCCATGATCCGAAGCACGGTGGATTTACCAGCACCGTTCGGGCCGAGAATACCGATTTTTGCATCAGGGTAGAAAGAAAGATTGACATTCTCCAAAACCTTCTTGCCGCCACCGTAGGTCTTGGAAAGACCATGCATGTGATAGATGAATTGTCGCGCCATATATCGCTACCGTCCGAATAGAGTGTTTGCGCGTAAATTGGCCACCATGGTGACCAAACGCGTGGTTCCAAAGGATTTCCGCCTCTCCCGCAATTCAGGAATCATGGAAATTACTTGAGGGAAATCATGAGTTGCCCCGTTGTAAAGGCCTCGGCGCGGCGTTTCAATCCCCATTCTGGAGACTTTTCGCCGCCGCCAATGAGGAAACGTCAAGCGTTTAGCAAGAAGCGCAGACCTTCCTGCCATTGAGATGCAGGCACCCGCGCCCTTCAGCTTTGCTGAGATAAAGCTGCTTGTCAGCCTGCTCCACGATGGCTTCGGCAGACTTGCCGGAATCGGAAAGGGCCGCTCCCATGGACGCAGAAAAGGAGAGAATTTCCTCTCCCAGATCCATCCAGGATTCCTTGATCAGAGTATCAAGCCGGTTGCCCACAATCTCAAGCCCGTTAGGAGTGGCATTGGGCAGAAGGATGATAAATTCATCCCCGCCAAGCCGACAGACAATGTCGGAGGGCCTGAGAATGGCTGACATGGTTCTCGCAATGGCCACAATCACACGGTCGCCAACCCCGTGCCCCCACGTATCATTGATGGACTTGAAATTATCAATATCCACCAAGATGACACCATATGGCCTATATTCCATGCTTTGCGTTGTCTGTAGGCGTTCCAGCGATATGTCGGAAAACCGCCGGTTCCCCACACCGGTCAAGGGATCCGTCAGGACTTCCTGTTGCAGTGTTTCAAATTCGGAAACCATCGTCAGATGCTGGCTGTTATCCCTGAACACCTCAACAGAGCCTGTGATTTTCCCCATTTCATTGCGAATTGGGAAAGACCGGATGCAGACCGGTATCCTGTGGCCAGCCTTGTGATGCATATAGACATTCACCTCACGGGATTGACCATCCCGCATGCAGGCAGCCAAGGGACACCCCGTAAGGCACAGGCAATTGCCTTCATCATCAACATGGTTGAGCGTATGATCGGCGCAGCTCTTGCCCAAGACCTCTTCTGCGGTAAAGCCGCTAAGCCGCTCGGCCCCCTTGTTCCAATAAAGAACCCGACGCTTGCGATTGACGAAATAAACCCCGTCATTGAGCGCATCCAGGACAGCCGCATAAAAGGACTTGTCCAGATTTTCCAACATATTTGGCACGAATTTGTCCTGATCAATTTCCAGAGCTAGTCCCCCTTCTGGAAAGATTTAGGGTATCGAACATCAGAATGTTTTAAACAGTATCGTTTGGAATTATTTAAATTTGGTAATGCAAAAATGGACTTTACGCGGAATGATTGAAAATTATCATTCACTCTTCCACTGAACCCTCAGCGTTTTTTTCTGATCCGATCAGATCGCTATGATTGACGACAATCTGTGCAATCAGCAAAACAGGAACGGCAATAAATCCACCAATCGGCCCCCATAGCCAGATCCATCCCACCAGCGACAGGAAAATCAGGAACGGATTGACTGTCATGATACGACCCAGAGCCAGCGGCGTAACAAACTGCGCTTCGAGAAAGTTGATAAAGAGATAGACGGCAGCAGGTGCCACAATCATCGAAAACTGGCTATAAAGCGAAAGCCCCACCGCGAGCATGATGCAAGCCATGACCGCAGGCCCGATATAGATGATGAAATTGAGCATACCGGCCAAGAGCCCCCACAGCATCGGCGAAGGCACACCGAGCAACCACATTGCTCCGGACACGACGACGGCAAGCAACAGGTTGATCATGAAAACGCTCAGCATATAGCTGGAAAGACGGCTCTCCACATCATCAAACATGCTCGCAAGCTTTTTGCGGCGTCTGCCATGGTCTGCGCGAGAAAGAACCAAATAACGCACTTGATGGCGCGTTGCGATGAAGAAAAACAATCCCGCCAGAAACAGAATGATCTGGGCTGCCAGCGATGGCGCGAAAAAGGCTACCTGCTTGACGGTATCACCTCCGGCGACATTGACTGTCATGGAGGCGGGATCGCCACCGGCAATCTCGCTGAACTGGTCCTGCAGGCTGGCAAGCGAGGCGAACAGACCTTTCCAGTTGGCCAGCTCGGCCTGCAAGCGCGACCAGATCACCGGCAATCGATCCATCCAGTCAGCCAGCGGCACGGCAAATCCGGTTATCGCCACTCCGATGAGGGTAAGCAGTAGCAAAACCGCTGTCATGGCAGAAAACCACGCGGGCACACCGTAGGCCTCGATGCCATCAACCAAGGGCCCGAACACCAGCCCGATAATCACAGCAAGAACAAGAGGCGCCAGAATGGACTGAGCAAGGTCCAGCGCCACCACGAGCGTAACAAAGCCGATGAAGATCAGCGCGCTATAGGCGACGCGCCGCAACCGCTCTTCGGTTGAGATCCCCGTAACTTCTGCACGGACAGATCCTGATTGGGCATTAGTAAGAGGATTGGACATAAAATGGCTCTCTGAACATGACTGTTAATGCATACAGAGAACGTGGGAGAGCCTGCCTTTGTTCCAAAGAAGGGGGGCTGAGGAAGCCAGAAGCGGTCGGCACCGGCCAAATCAGAGCACACACCAGTCGATGGCTTCGCGCCCATTTTCCTCAAGAAACCGGTTGGCGCGAGAGAAACAGCGCGACCCCAGAAAGGCCTCGAAATCACCCCCCGCCTTGCGCGCGCCCAAGGGGCTTGGATGAGAGGTCCGGATCACCCGATGCCTGCTCTCATCAATACCGGCAACCAGCTTATGGCTATGCTTGCCCCAAGCCAGAAAGACCGCCGGATCGGCAGCCCTGTTGACGCAGGAAAGCACGCAGGCGGTAAAGGCTTCCCAGCCCTTTTTGGCATGAGAGGCGGAGGCACCCTGACGCAATGTCATGGTACTATTGAGCATCAATACACCCTGTTCAGCCCATGCTGATAAATCCCCGTGACAGGGCGGCACAAGCCCATACTCTTCGGCCAGTTCCTTATAAATATTATTGAGCGAGCGCGGTGGCTTCACCCCACGCGGCACAGAAAAGGAGAGCCCCATGGCGTGCGGCACGGGCCCGTCAAGCCCCGGATAGGGGTCTTGCCCGGTGATCACCACCTTTACCCTATCAAGCGGCGTTTTGCGCAAGGCATTGAGACGCAATCCGCGTTCGGGCAAAATTTGATAAAGCTTTTCTTCCTCTTCCAGCCAACCTTCAAGCGCGGCAAGGCGGGCCTGTTCTCCCGCCAGAGCCTCGCACCAGCCCTCACAGGCAGCCAATTCATCAAGCAAGCTCTCCATCAGGCGCCGCTCCCCGCCAGCGCGATAAAGGCATCACCCCTTGCCACATAAAGGCGTTCCGCATCAGACCATGTCAGCCCGCACGCTTCGTAAAAGCCTTGCGCGTTGACATTGTTGGCGTCTACCGACAAACGCACATAGCCATAGCCTTTCTCCATCCCGTAACGCGCCACTCTTTCGAGCAGCAGGCGCCCCAGCTTGAGCCCGCGGGCCTTAGGAGACACATAAAGGTCCTGAACATAAAGCCCCGGCTGGCCTGCCCATGTCGAAAAGCTATCAAAAAACAAACACATACCAGCCGCTTCGCCCGCCACCTCGGCAATAATCGCCTCAAATCTGGGCTGATCACCAAAGCCGTGAGCCTCATAATCGGCCACACTGGCCGTATGCTTGCGCGTTTCTCCCAAATAGGCGGATAGATCGGCAACCATTTGATGGATAAGCGCGGCATCTTCCCGCTTTGCATGCCGGAAAGAAACGGTTGCACCGCTATTTGCGTGTGCGATGTCAGATGATGAGTTCATGGGAAGGCCTTGCAAACTGTCTGATTTTGGGGCGAACCATACAGAGCTTTGCATTAACAAGCAAACTCCGCAGCAACATCGCTCCCCATGCCCATGCGGCCTGTTTCTCCTCTCCTCCGCTCGGTCCCGAAGGCGCCTCAGTAAAATTAAATCAATCGATTGATTTAATTTTATCTTGGTGGTATATTGCGCGTTAGACAAAAATATGAACGTCATATCCAGCGACTTACCCATGGCACAACCCCGATCAGACACAACCAAGGCATTGCTCATCAGTGCAGCTTTCAAACTCTTCGCAGAAAAAGGGTATGAAGGCGCCTCCACGCGCGAAATAGCCGCAGCGTCCAAAACCAATATCGCCTCGATCAACTATCATTTCAGCGGCAAGGCCGGATTACGGCTGGCATGTGCGGAGACAATTGTCGCCCGCTTTAACCGCATGCACCAAGATCCTGAAGCGATCCAACTACCGGCCAGTCTGGAAGAACCACAGTCCCAGTTTGAAAATGCCCTGTTGCGACAGGCCGTTGTGATTTTAAGCCTTGAGGAAGCGCAACCGATCATGCGCTTCATGCTGCGCGAGGCTCATGAGGAGGGTGAAGTTTTCGACCATGTCTATGAGCATTTCGCCAACCCGATCGTCACCTTGCTCTACCAGCTTTTCCTACAAGCAACTGAGAGAAGCGACAGCGAGACGGACAGGGAGGAATTGAAGGTAGCGATTTTTTCCCTGATCAGCATGCTCGCCTATTTCCGCATTGGAGAACCGGTAATCTTGCGCCACCAGAACTGGCCCTCCTATCAGTCTGAACAGATCGATATCATCCTCAAGGTCCTGCAAAACAACATCCGCACCATCGTTGAAACCTACAGGAGAAAAACATGAGTTTTCTCTGCTCGCTACCGGTCATTGGCGTTTTGATCGCCGGTTGCCTCCCTCCCTCCCCGCTGGCGACAGGCTATGTGGAAGGCACCTACATCAAGGTTGCCCCGATCGAAACCGCCCGGATCCTCGAAGTGCCGGTGGAGCGGGGCGATCATGTCGCGCCCGGCCAGATCATTTCCCGCCTTGAAAAGCAGGACGCCATCATCGCCGTGGACAACGCCAAGGCCGCCCTGTCACAGGCCAAAAGCAAGCTGGCCAATCTGGAACAGGGCGCGCGCCCCGAGAAGATCGCAGCCCTTCAGGCATCGCTGGAAGCCGCTGAATTGAGCGCACGGCAAGCAGAGCGGGACAGGACGCGACAACAAACCCTGCTCGAAAAGGGCTCTGTCGCCCAGAGCGTCTTTGACAATGCCCAAACAGCCTATGATGTAGCCAAGGCACGGGTGGAGGAAATCCGCTCCAATCTGGCCTATACCAGCCTGCCCGCCCGCGAAAATGAAATCGCGGCCGCCAAGGCTGCAATGGAGCAAGCCGATGCAGCCCTAAAAGCGGCTCAATGGAAAGAAGAACAGCGCACCCTTACGGCATCACATGCCGGTGTGGTGACAGACATCATTCATGAAGCAGGCGAAATGGCCGGGCCTCAGGTGCCCATTCTCGAAATCCTGCCCGATGATGGCATCAAGCTAAAACTCTATATTCCCGAGGAAAGTCTTTCCAATATCCAGCTGGGGAGCAAGCTGGCCATTACATGCGACTCCTGCGGCGACAATCTCACTGCCACCGTGAGCTACATTTCAGAAGGACCTGAATTCACGCCACCAGTGATCTACTCCCTCGAAAACCGGCAAAAGCTCGTCTATCTCATCGAAGCCAGAGCCCACAAGGGATCGCACCTCAATCCGGGGCAAATCGTCTCGGCCTGGTTAGCCGAAGGTGGGAGCGGAGGCAACGGATGAAGGCGATAGACGTCCGCAATCTGGTCAAGCGCTTCGGCGACAAGACAGTGGTCGACAATGTCACCCTGTCGGTTGAAGAAGGCGAGATTTCCGGCTTCCTCGGCCCCAATGGGTCCGGCAAGACAACCACCATCCGCGTCATGTGTGGCTTGCTCACCCCCGACGCAGGCGAGGGCTCCGTGCTGGGCTACGACCTGCATGCAGATCAGCTCAAGATCAAGCGGCAGGTGGGGTATATGACGCAAAAATTTTCCTTCTATACCGATCTGACGATCGAGGAAAATCTCTATTTCGTCGCCCGTCTATATGGTCTGTCACCAGCCCGCACCTATGTGCGCGACACGCTGGACAAGCTCGGTCTTACCTCAAGGCGTCACCAACTGGCGGGCCTGCTCTCGGGCGGATGGAAACAGAGGCTGGCGCTTGCTGCCTGTATCATGCACAAGCCCAAGCTTCTCTTGCTTGATGAGCCCACTGCCGGTGTGGACCCCAAGGCGCGGCGGGAATTCTGGGATGAAATCCACGATCTCGCAGCCGACGGGATGACGGTCATGGTTTCCACCCATTATATGGATGAGGCCGAACGCTGCCACCGCATCAATTACATCGCCTATGGCAAATTGCTCACTTCGGGAACGGTGGATGACGTCATCGCCCAAGCGGGGCTTCACACCTTCATCCTCTCGGGCAAGGGCTCGCTATCAGCCTCACATATGTTGCAAGCGGCCAAAGGCGTCGATCAAGTCGCCCCCTTTGGCAACAGCCTGCATGTGGTGGGCAAGAACAAGGCCCTGCTGGAAACCGCAGTCAGCAAGGCAAGCCAACAGTTTGACGTCAGCTGCGAGCCCGGCCAGACCACCCTTGAGGATGTTTTCATCCAATATATGAGCGGCTCTAAAGACAATATGGCCGAGCCGGAATCGGCATCGGAGGAAAAGTGACATGAACCATTTCTTTTCCTTCTCACGCCTCTTTGCCCTACTCGCCAAGGAAATGACGCAGATGATGCGCGACCGCATCACCTTTGGCATGATGATCGGCATTCCCCTCGTGCAATTGGCGCTTTTCGGCTTCGCGATAAACACCGATCCCAAGCAATTGCCCGCAGCGCTGGTGACGACATCGCAAGACCAGTTCACGCGCGCCATCGTTTCCGCTCTTGAGATGACCAACTATTATCGCTTCGACTATGTGGGCATCTCGGCAAAAGACGCCGACGAGCTGATGTTGGAGGGCAAGGTATCCTTCATCGTTACCATTCCGTCCGATCTTTCAAAATGCGCCCTGCGTGGCGATGAACCCCAAATCCTCATCGAAGCCGATGCGTCGGATCCGTCCGCGTCATCCGGTGCTGTTTCCACGCTGTCTACCGTCGCCAAAAGGGCCCTCTCCCGTGAGTTGGGTCTCCAGAGCCAACCCGACAGCCCGTTGGATATCATCGTCCATCGCCGCTACAACCCCGAGGGCATTTCGCAATATAACATCGTGCCCGGCCTGCTCGGCGTCATCCTGCAGCTTGTCATGGTGATGATGACAGCCATGGCCCTCACGCGTGAAGTGGAGCGCGGCACGATGGAAAATCTGCTTGCCATGCCCGCCACCCCTTTCGAAATCATGCTGGGTAAGATATTGCCCTATCTCGGCGTCGGGGCCGTGCAGGTCCTGGTGATTCTGGTTGCCGCCAAACTGGTGTTCCACGTGCCCTTTGTTGGCTCTATGGCGCTTTTGGTTAGTGGCATTCTTATCTTCATCTCGTCGCTGGTCCTCATCGGCTATTTCATATCAACCATCGCAGGTAGCCAGATGCAGGCCATGCAGATGAGCTTTTTCTTCTTCCTGCCATCGCTGATGCTCTCCGGCTTCATGTTCCCCTTCAAGGGGATGCCTGAATGGGCCCAGATGATCGGAGAGATTTTCCCGCTCACCCATTTCTTGCGTCTTGTGCGTGGAGTGATGCTCAAAGGGGCTGATCTGGAAGCGATGCGATCTCCTATGCTCGCGCTCATAGGCTTCTCTATCCTGCTTGTCATTCTCTCGCTCGCTCGCTTCCGTAAGACATTGGATTGATGCGGTAATTGATCCGGGCAAAACTGCCAGCAAGTTGCATGAAATTGATGTATGATGGCCCCAAGCGCGAAAGCGTCGGGATCATCAACAGCTCCCATTCGGCGCGCCCAATCGGTTTCATCAGTGAGGCAATCTGATGCAAGATAACTCAGGCAAACCCTTCGCCTTCCAAACCAAAGGCCTCACCAAGATTTATGGCGAAGGCAATGCGGCAGTCCATGCCCTGCGTGGGGTCGATCTGGAAATCCCTGCGGGTGAAATCGTGGTGCTGCTCGGCCCCTCGGGCAGCGGCAAATCCACCTTGCTCAATATCATCGGAGGACTGGATAGCGCCACCGATGGCACAGTCTATTTTCAGGATCTTTGCCTATCTGACCTGCCAGACGACAAGCTTACGCTCTATCGCCGCGATCATGTGGGCTTTGTCTTCCAGTTCTACAATCTGATGCCAAGCTTGACGGCCCATGAAAATGTGGAGCTGGTCACCGAAATCGCCGATAATCCGCTGGAGCCGGAGGAAGCTCTGGCGCTGGTTGGCCTTGCAGAGCGGGCAGATCACTTTCCCGCCCAACTCTCGGGGGGCGAGCAACAGCGCGTTGCCATCGCACGGGCTGTTGCAAAGCAGCCCACAGTTCTCTTCTGCGATGAACCAACTGGCGCGCTTGACAGCAAAACCGGCAAGGTCGTGCTCAAGGTCTTAAAGGACATCAATGAGAAGCTCGGCGCGACGGTGCTCATCGTTACTCATGCTGCCAGCATCGCAGCCATGGCTGATCGTGTCATCCACTTTGCCGACGGGCACATCAGAGAAGTGGTGGAAAATGAGGTCAAGCGCGACCCCGAAGACATTGAGTGGTAGGAGAGGCTTCCCATGTCACCACTGGACCAGAAGCTGGCAAGAGATCTCAGGCGCATCAAGGGGCAGGCCATTGCTATTGCCATGGTTATCGCCACGGGCGTCACGCTGCTGGTGATGATGGCCGGTGTCATCAATTCGCTGGAGGAAACCCGGCGGGTCTATTATGAGCGCAACCGCCTTGCAGACATTTTCGCACCGGTCAAGCGCGCCCCCTCTCATATCATTCGCAAACTGGCAGCCCTGCCCGGTGTGTCTGCTGCAGAAGGGCGCATCTCCGGTTCAGCGCTCATCAGCCTGCCAAGCCTCGATTTGCCTTTGCGCGCGGTTGCCATTTCCTTGCCCGACAATGGCGAGCCGCGCCTTAATGCCATTCAACTCAGCAAAGGGCGCCGAATAGACGCCAAGGATGCCGATGAAATCATCTTGCTTACCAGCTTTGCCAAGGCACATGCTCTCAAGCCAGGCGATACTCTTTCGGCCACGATGAATGGTGCCAAGCGCACCCTGACCATCGTCGGTCTCGCCCAGTCGCCGGAATATCTCTACAGCGTCGCGCCAGGGGAAATGATCTCTGACGACAGCCGCTTCGGTGTCATCTGGATGAGCCGAACAGCGCTTGCTGCCGCTTTTGACATGCAAGGGGCCTTCAACGAAGCCATTCTCTCCATCGGGCGCAGCAACAATCTGCAGGCAACGCTGGATCGGATCGACACGATCCTCTCCCCTTATGGTGGGCTGGGAGCCTATGGGCTCAAAGACCTCACCTCCAACCGCTTCATCAGAGAGGAAATCGATGGCATGCGCTCTTCCTCGCGCATTGTGCCACCGCTGTTTCTGGCCGTTGCAGCTTTCCTGCTCAATATCGTCATTTCCCGCATGGTTGAAGCTGAACGCGAACAGATCGGCCTCATCAAGGCTTTTGGTTACACCAATAGGGAAGTGGGCCTTCATTATTTCAAATTCGTGCTGGTTATCGCCATAGGCGGCGCCATTGTTGGCTGCATTGGCGGTATCGCTTTGGGGCGAGCCATGATGCCCCTTTATATGACCTATTACAAATTCCCCATGCTGGTCTTCCGACTGGACCCGGCCTCCTTTGCCACGGCAATCCTTACCTCCATCGCGGCGGCCTCTGCGGGGGGGCTTTTTGTCTTGCGCAAGGTTTTTGCCCTCACGCCCGCCGTCGCCATGCGCCCGCCTGCTCCGCCGGATTATTCCAGAACCAACCGCTTTGGCAAACGCCTCAACCACCTGCTCGATCAACCCAGCCGCATGGTGCTCAGACGGATCACCCGCCAGCCGGGACGGATGATAGGTTCGCTTATGGGCATCGCCTGCGGTATGGCCCTTTCAGTCTCGATGATCTCCATGCTGGCGGGTTTTGACCACACCATAGACCTCACCTACACGGTGCTGGATCGATCCGATGTCCTCGTAACCTTCACCCATCCACTGGGCGCTAAGACCATCCATGAGCTGGCAAGCCTACCCGGCATTATCGAAACGGAACCGGAGCGGAGCATCGCCGTTGTCTTTCGCAATGGTGTAGAGAGCTATCGCGGTGCCATCACGGGGCTTGAGCCGCACCCGCGCTTGAAGCGGGCACTTGACGAAAAGAGCGCGCCCATTGATTTGCCTGATCGCGGCATCATCCTGTCACGATCACTGGCCGCAGAGCTTGATATCCAACCCGGCGAAATTCTCACTATTGACGTGCTGGAAGGCGCCCGCCCCAGCTTGCACATTCAGGTGAGCGGAGTGGCGGAAAGCCTGCTTGGCTCCCCTGCCTATATGCAGATACAAAGCCTGACCAGACTATTAGGCGAACCCGGACGTATCTCAGCGGCCTATCTGCGCATCGACAAGAACAAAGCCGGCTCCATTTTCAAGGCGCTCAAGAGCAGGCCCTTTGTGGCCGGGGTCAGCATGAAGTCGGATGCGCGAGCCGCCTTCCAGAAAATGATGGATACGGGCGCAGGCTCCATGCGCTATGTGATGTTGATCATCGCAGCCATCATCACCTTCGGCATTGTCTATAACGCAGCCCGCATTGCCTTTGCCGAGCGTGAACGCGACCTCGCCAGTTTGCGGGTGATGGGCTTCACCCGCGCGGAAGTGTCTTTCGTTCTGTTGGGAGAACTGGCCGTCATCACGTTGGCCGCCCTGCCAATCGGCTCCATATTGGGCTACTATTTCACCATGGTGATTGCCAAAGGGTTCAGCACGGATCTTTATCAGATCCCGATCCTTTTCATCCCGGAAAGCTATGGCAGGGCCGCCCTTGCTGTCCTTGTCGCAGCCATTTT
Source organism: uncultured Cohaesibacter sp. (assembly GCF_963676485.1). Classification (NCBI taxonomy): domain Bacteria; kingdom Pseudomonadati; phylum Pseudomonadota; class Alphaproteobacteria; order Hyphomicrobiales; family Cohaesibacteraceae; genus Cohaesibacter; species uncultured Cohaesibacter sp. The sequence continues at coordinate 3,197,340 of NZ_OY781114.1, read as the reverse complement.
TTCAGGCTGGATCGTCCGGCGCGATATCGACCGCGCAGATCTCGTCTCGGCCCTGAAAATACGGGAATGAAGAAAGGGAGGAAATGAACATGAAATCAGCGGCAATCCCAAACCGAAAGGGCTAACAGTCATGGCCAGAAAAAGATCCCGGTCCTATTTCGCCATCACGGCAGCGCTTCTCTTCGTGACGGCGCTGGCTTATGCCTTCTGGCCACGCCCCATCCCGGTGGATATGGGCGAAGCGAAGATTGGGGCCATGCAGATCACTGTCAACGAAGAGGGCTTCACCCGCGTGCATGATGCCTATGTGGTTTCAAGCCCTGTTGCAGGCCGCCTGCTGCGCGTGGAAGTGGAGCCCGGCGACCCTGTGCTCAAGGGTGAGACCGTCATTGCCCAGATGCGCCCCGCCAGCCCTGCCATGCTGGATATCAAAACCCGCGAACAGGCCCGCGCCTCGGTGAGCGCAGCAGAAGCCACCCTACGGGTCGCAAAGGCTGATCTCAACAAGGCCAAATCCGATCTGGATCTGGCCACACAGGAGCTGGACCGCACACGCACGCTCACGGAAAAGGATACCGCCAGCAAGGCTGCATTGGATCGCGCCGAAGCGGAATATCGCTCAGCCAGCGCCGCCAGAGACAATGCTGAAGCCGTGATCGCCGTAAGGACGGCTGAGCTGGACAATGCCCGCGCCCGGCTTATCGGCTTTGACCAGGATACATCCGACGCGAATGGTTCCTCCTCTTCTTCCGTTCCCCTCACCGCTCCGGCCACAGGCACCGTGCTGCGCGTCATGCAGAGGAGTGAGACCACCCTATCGGCGGGCACCGACATCATGGAAATCGGCAACATCGATCATGATCTCGAGGTTGTCGTGGAATTGCTTTCCACCGATGCCGTTCAGGTCACCCCCGGCGACCGCGTCATGATCGAGGATTGGGGCGGAGCCAAGGAACTAGAAGGCGTCGTTGATCGGGTCGAGCCATGGGGCTACACCAAATATTCCTCCCTCGGCGTGGAAGAACAACGCGTCAAGGCCATCATCCGCTTCACGAGCCCCAGAAGCGAGCGCGAAAAACTTGGCCACGGCTATCGGGTTGAAGTCCAAATCGCCATCTGGTCAGCAGACAAGACCCTGCTTATTCCCTCCAACGCGCTGTTTAGGGATGGCGAGACATGGGCTGTCTTCAGGGTCGTGGACAAAACTGCACATCAAACCCGTGTAAAGGTCGGAAAAGACAATGGCATTTCAGCGCAAATTCTTGAAGGTCTGAACGCGGGAGACAAAGTCATCCTCTATCCATCCGCAGGCCTCGCCGATGGCGCCAAGGTGGTGCGCAGAATGGTGCAGTAAAGAGGAGGCCATCTCCTCCGAGTAAATGGCAGCAATCAAGTCACCAAAGGCCCAAGAATGACAAACCAGTCCATCGCCAACACTCCGACACGCCCGCAGATGACCAAAGACATGGCAAAGCTCTACCGCCCCGCAATGGTCCTCAGCCATGACAGAGCGCCCGAAGGAAGCGCGACATCTGATGCGGTATCCATTGCGGACTGGGACCCGATTGCCCCTGCCCTTCAGGGGGCAACACGTAACCTGGAGCCCGATTATCGTGTAGACCCGGGCGACATGGGCAAGCCGGATTGCTTTGCCTCCATCCAACAGGCCATCAGCCATGCGACTTCCGAGGCCAAAAGCAAAGGGCTGACAAAGCGCATCTTTATCGAGGTCGCCCCGGGCACCTATAATGAGCTGGTCTATATCCCTGCGCTGGAAGTCAACGGACAGAAAGTGCCCATCACACTCTATGGCCGCGACAAGGATGCGAGCAAAACTGTGATCTCGGTCGACATTGATCAGGGCCTTACCGCAGATGCCTATACAATGCGTTTCTGTGCGGCTTTCCACCACACAGAGGAAAGCATAAAGGCGATGTTCGAAGAGATTTCGGCCCGTGGTGATTTCGACATTGGCACCACCAATTCATGCGTCATGCGCATCCGCAATGATGGCTTCGAGGCGCTGAATCTCAGCGTCAAGAACAGCTATAACGAAGACCGCATCACACCGGACATCGCAGATCAGGCAAATGTCACCCGCAACGAAAAGGGACAGCTTTCTCACGGCCAGCATCAGGCCGTTGCCGTGCTCGTGGATGCAGCCGATCGGGTTTTGTTTGAAAATGTCCGCCTGATAGGCGATCAGGATACACTCTATTTCAAGACCAATGAACCACGCGTAACAGTCAAATCCTACTATAAAAATTGCTATATCGAGGGCGACGTCGATTTCATTTTTGGCAACAGCACAGCCTTTTTCGACCATTGCGAAATCCGCTCCAAAGGGGCCCGCACTACAGACACTTATGTTGCTGCACCCAGCACCAACATCCATATTCCTTATGGTATCGTCTTCTGGGATTGCACCTTCACCCATGATGAAAGTGAAGCGGCAAAACAGGGATGCTTTTCTCTTGGTCGGCAATGGTTCGAGCGCGTGCGCGCAACCCCATACGGCCCCACGCCTGTACCGGGCTATCGTTGCACACTGGGGGAGGTCTCCCATTATGAAGAGCCCATTGGCACCATTGCGCTTAAAACACTGGAAGCGGTCGGTAAGGTCGCCGTGCTGCATAGCCGGATTGGCGCGCATATCAATCCCTTGGCCCCATGGACAGACTGGAACGGCGGATCATTCGATGCTGATGGCACCTATCATCCAGCCCCATGGGCGCCGCGCTTCCGCCCCGTGCAATATGGAATAAGGGATTTCAATCACCATCTGGCAGACTGGCTGGAAGCAGAAGGGCTTTCCTATAGCAACAAAGACGCACCCCTGCCCTTCATTGCCGAATATGGCAACAGCTAAGCCCCAATGCATGAAAGACAGTAAAACGGAAGCGCTCAGCCTTCCCCGCACAGGGGCACCACTTGTCGGGGAAGGTCATATCCGGTTCATCGCATCAACTGCGACAAGGCTTCAACAGCCTCTGGGATCGGGTAATGGTGATTACCGACAAACAGCCCATGCTGGTCGATATAATCGGCATTTTTCAAATCCTGATGGATCGAATAATCAAAATACTGCATCACTTCATTTCTGGCGAAGTTGCCCGCAACGATGGGGCGACATTCAAAACCAGCAGCAACGAGGGCTTTGACCAGAGACGCTCGGGAAACCTCCACATCAGGGCGGATCACAAGCGAGAAGCCGAACCAACTGGCCGCTCCGATTTCCTTCTGGATCATAAAGACCGGATGATCAGACAGTTGCTTTTGCACCAGCGCCGCATTCGCCCGTCTCCCCTCGATGAGCGCGGGTAGTTTGTCCAACTGCTCAATCCCCAAGGCACCGGACATTTCCAGCGGCCGTAAATTGTAACCAGGCAGGACAAACCGGAAGCTCTCCTCAAAGGGATCGTCAGATTTCTCTCCCGTTACCTGATTGAACTTGGGCAGATTGCGCGTCCAGCCATGGGCTCGCAGCACCAGCATGACATGATAAAGCTCCTCATCATCAGTCACCACAACGCCGCCTTCCATGGTGGAGATATGGTGCGAGAAGAAACAGGAGAAGGACCCCATCACGCCAAAGGTACCTGCCTGCTTGCCGCCGAATGTTGCGCCCATCGATTCACAATTATCCTCAATGACAACAATATCCCGGTCACCGATGATCCGGTTGATCTCTGCAAAATCATTCGGATTGCCAAGCAGGTTGACCGCCATAATCGCCCGCGTTTTATCGCTGACCGCCTCTTTCAGCGCCTCAAGATCATAATTGAGGGTTTCCAGATCGATATCGACGAATTTGAGATGCAGTCCATATTGATTGAGCGGATAATAGGTCGTCGACCAGCTCACCGCAGGCACGATGATTTCGTCGCCCCGAGACAACTTGTATTGGGGATTTTTGGTAAAGGCCAAAGCAGCAGTCATCAACAGATTAGCCGAAGAGCCCGAATTGACCATGACAGCATATTTCGAGCCGAAATAATCCGCAAAGCGCTGCTCGAAATGGGCCACTTCATTGCCCATGGAATAACGGTCTGACGCAACAACGCGTTGAATGGCATCCAGCTCTTTCTGATCCCAGGAAGAGGTGGCAAGCGGAAAACGGATACTCATTTCGTAGCCTCATTGAGATAAAATTCATAGGTCGCACGGATTCCATCAACCAGCGCGGTCGATGCCGACCACCCCCAATCGGTTTGGCGGTCCGTTGCGCAAAGCTTCTGCTTCATGCCCACGGGTCTGGAAAGATCATGGGTAAAGTCCCCTTCCCACCCGATAACATCGGCAACGCTCTGATAATAGGTATTGATTTCGTGATCGTGGCCAAGGCCGCAATTCATCAGCTCGGGCAAGGTCTCGATATCAGCGGACGCCTTCATGACGGCATCAGCGAGGTCACCGGCATACATGAATTCGCGACGCGCCGTACCATCGCCCCAGATCTCGACCGTCGCCTCGCCATTTTCCTTGGCCATATGCACTTTGTGAATGATCGCTGGCAAAAGATGGGAATGCTTGGGGTCGAATTTGTCATAACGCCCGAAAAGATTGCACGGAATGATGGTCTTGTAGTTTGCGCTCGCATCTTCACGGCGAATATATTGGCATAGACGGGTCGCCATGATTTTGGCAAGGGCATAGCCCTCGTTGGTCGGCTCCAACTCACCCATGAGTATCATGTCTTCGCGCAGTGGATTTTCCGCAGCTCTAGGATACATGCAGGTAGAAGCCAGATTGAGAAAGTTCCGCACACCGGCCTTATGCGCTGCCATGATGATATTGCGGCCAATGGCCATGTTGCGTTCCAGAAATGCGACCGGATGAGCCATATTGGCTTGAATCCCACCCACCTGCCCGGCAGCATGGATCACAAGATCAGGTATATGTGCAGCAAGATAGGCATCGACAGCTCTGGCATCCGTCAGGTCGAGCTCTTTGGAACCGGGCGCGAGGATTGTCCAGTCACTGGCAGCCGGGTGCTCGAGAATATTGCGCCCTACCATACCGGAACCACCGGTAAGAAGCAGTGTTTTCTTTGTCATGGATATTAGCTTTCAGTGCACACGGGCAGCTCCAGCCCATGGTCGCGCAAGAGCCGTGCGCGGCGAGCATTCTTGAGGTCGTTGGCAACCATTTCGGAGCACATTTCCTGCACGGTAATCTCCGGCACCCATCCCAGCTTGTCCTTGGCCTTGGCCGGATTGCCCAAGAGGGTTGCCACTTCGGCGGGACGGAAATAGCGCGGATCGATACGCACGATTTCATCCCCGACCTTGAGTGAAGGGGCGTCATTCCCAGAGATGGCATCTACAATCCCGACCTCTTTGAGCCCTTCCCCTTCAAAGCGGATGGTAATACCCAACTCCGCCGCAGACCATTTGATAAACTCGCGTACGGAATATTGCACGCCGGTCGCTATGACGAAATCATCGGGCTGATCCTGCTGCAACATCATCCATTGCATACGGACATAATCCTTCGCATGCCCCCAATCCCTCAGAGCATCGATATTGCCCATATAAAGGCAAGACTCCAGCCCTTGCGCGATATTGGCAAGACCGCGGGTGATCTTGCGGGTCACGAAGGTCTCGCCACGACGTGGCGATTCGTGGTTGAACAGGATGCCGTTGCAGGCATACATCCCGTAGGCTTCGCGATAATTGACCGTGATCCAGTAGGCGTAAAGCTTGGCGACAGCATAAGGTGAGCGCGGATGGAACGGCGTGGTCTCTGTCTGAGGGGTTTCCTGAACAAGGCCATAAAGCTCGGAGGTAGACGCCTGATAAAAGCGTGTCTTTTTCTCCAGTCCGAGAAAGCGTATGGCTTCAAGCAGTCGCAAAGTGCCGGTCGCGTCTACATCTGCGGTATATTCCGGGCTTTCAAAGCTGACAGCCACGTGACTTTGGGCCGCAAGGTTATAAACCTCATCGGGCTGCACTTCCTGCAGGATGCGTGTCAGGTTCGAGCTATCGGTAAGGTCACCATAGTGCAGCTTGAAACGCACATTATCAGTATGCGGATCTTCGAAAATATGATCGATACGCTGCGTATTGAAAGAGGAGGCTCGGCGTTTAATACCATGGACCTCATAGCCTTTTTCAAGCAGGAATTCGGCGAGATATGACCCGTCCTGTCCAGTGACACCGGTAATAAGCGCCCGTTTTGTCATCTTTGCCCTCTTCAAATTCTAATGTGTCGGCCAGTGAAAAGGCTCAACGCGCGCCTAACGCAGCGAAGGTCGGCCCCATTTACCAGCCAAAGGTTGTCTTTGTTTTCCAAGTCCAGCTCCAGCTAAAATATGGAGCTGTGGGCAAACCATATCGGCGCGCCCATGGCTAAGTTGGCGCGATCATAGACCGACTCCCATCAACCTGTCACCCATTAAGCCAAGCTTTGAGCAAAGCCTGTTTGCATTTGTATTTGCAAGGCCATTCCAACTGGGGAGTTCTGCTTTTCAAGCCCCAATTATCGCTATTCAATGGATGACAGCCCTGAAGCAAATAGTCTATTCTCGGACGCTCTACCCCTTGGGTGTCTGGAGTATTCCCAAAGGGCACTATCATCCGCAAAGATCAATCCGGACACGCGGTACCAAAGAGCGTTTGCATGCAGAATTCAAAAGAAGAAACGTCCCTTCCCGTCTCAGCCTTCATCATTACGCTCAATGAAGAAGACCGGATAGAAAAGGCCATTCTCAGCGTCATCAATTGGGTTGATGAGGTGATCGTCGTTGATTCCGGCTCTACCGACAGCACGACCGAGCGAGCAGAGGCTTTGGGGGCAAAAGTTCACTTCAACCCATGGCCGGGCTACGGGCGGCAGAAGCGCTTTGGTGAAGATCTGTGTCGTAACGACTGGCTTTTGAATATTGATGCAGATGAGGTTGTCACCCCGGAACTGCGCGACAAAATTCGCTCTATTTTTGCTCAAAACCCGAACGCAGACATCTACAAGATCGAGATCCTTGATGTCTTCGCCCATGAAGACAAGCCGAAAAAATGGGCTTACGGCTATTGGCAATATCGGCTCTATAACCGAAAAAAAGGCCGCTTCTCCGAATCCACCGTGCACGACACGGTGAGACCCGAGAAAGATGCGATCATCAAGAAGATCGATGAAAAAATCGCGCACTATTCCATTCGTTCGGTTCAATGGGCCGTCGAGAAAATGAACCGCTATTCCGACATGCAGCGCGACGACATCGTCACCAAGGGGCGGCATATCTCACACTGGCGTCTCGTCTATGAATTTCCCATCAGCTTTCTTAAAAGCTACATCCTGCGCCGCAGCTATCGCTATGGTTTCTGGGGACTGGTGCTGGCCCACAATTATGCTTACTCACGCTTCTTGCGCATCGCCAAGATCTATGAGCATCAGCTTTTGTCTGATGCAGGTAAAAAATGAGCTGCATGAAGGCGTTAGAGCATTCAAAGCATATTCCTTCCGACCAACCGCCAGATCAGAACGGCTTGAAGCCATACCGAAGAGCGCGGGACGGGTTGGTCTTGAGGGCAAAAAGCATCGCCTTCAGCGTCAACCCGCGAAGCCTGCGCCGTTTGGCTTCTTGCGTGATATGATGGGCGAGCACTTGCCGTACCTTGGCGCTGCCAAAGAAAGATTTACTTTTCAACCCTTCAAGCAAAGCGCCAAGATCCTCTGAGGCAAGCGCCCCTATGCCCTTGCGGGTCAGGATGCAATCTATCAGATGATAATAGCGAAAGAGTGCCACCAAATCCGATGGTGCATCCCGGAGCTGAGGCGAGCCTGCATCCCAATCAAATGCGGGCACCGAATCCCACCCCTTTGAAGGGTCATCCCTACCAGCATCCAATTCTTTGGCTCTCAGAATGATAAGATCCTGAGAGAAGCGCTGCCGCACGATGGATGTCTGGGTGACCTGTCCATCATGCAGGCGGTAATCCAGAAGCACATCAGCCACCCCGGCCAACCGGGTTCTTTTGCTCATGCGATACCAGAGATCAAGATCCTCAGCCCCTTTGAAGACCTCCCGATAGCCACCAGCCGCCAGCATTTCAGAGCGTCGGGCCATCACAGTGGGATGGTGCGGCAAACAATTGCCCTTGCTAAGCGCCGCTGCCACATCCTGAGGCGACAGGCGCGTATTGGTTACTTTGCCTATGGACTTGCCCTGTGCATCAATCTTGTTCATCTGGGCAAAGACCAGCCCGATATCAGGATTATCCTTGAGAAATTGCCATTGCCGGGAAAAGCGATTGGGATAGGAGATATCATCCGCATCCATTCTGGCAATAAGAGGAGCACGCGCTTCCTCTAGCCCCCAGTTGAGAGCGGATACAAGCCCGTCATTGTCGCGCGAGAGGATCCTGATGCGATCATCCTGCTCAGCCAGCCGCTCCAATATCGCCTGAGTGCCATCAATCGATCCGTCATTGATGGCCAACAGCTCAAAATCAGTAAAATCCTGCGTCAATATACTGTTCAGCGCATCTTCAATATATTTCTCGCCATTATATACCGGCAAGACAACTGATATTTCGGGTGCTTTTTCCATCATGTCCACGATTTGCTTTCCGCCTTATCCGACAGTTCTGCGATATACGTCGTCCAGACTATGAACGGTCTGCTGCAAGTCGAACTTCTGGACTTGTTGATGCCCAAGAGCCGCAAAATGCTGATGCTCATCGGCCATTTTCACCAAGCCTGCGGTGATATCCTCAACGGAGAGGCTTTTGAGAAACACACCGGCCTCGCCGATGGTTTCGGGTAAGGCTCCATTTTTTGTGGAGACAACACCTGCTCCGGCCGCAAAGGATTCAATTGCGACGAGGCAAAAGCTCTCTCGCTCCGAACAAATGAGAGATATTTTGGTCTCCTGCAATAGCTCCTTGATGGCGCTATGCGGCAACCCATCCAGTAAAGAGAGGCGTTCGCACCCGGCAACAACCTGCTTCACCTTTTCAACATAGGCATCAGGCCCGCTAAAAGCCCCAACCAGACAGCCAGACCAATCTGGCCGCAGTGATACAAACTGAGCCATCGCCTCAGCTGCCGGAAGAGCATTCTTCTGTGGCTCGATACGTCCAATAAAAAGGATCTCGTTTCTCTTGTCTGCATCCGCCTTCCAGAGCGAACAGTCAATCCCGTTAAAGACCGTATAGAGCGGCGTTTTAATGGCCGGATATTGCTCCAGAAAGCTCGTTCGACAGGTGTCTGATACGAAAATGAGCCCCTGCAAGGCTTCATATCGCTTCTGATGGCGCCACTTTTTGAACCAGGAAAGTTTTGCTACATCTTCAAAATTATGCCGATGCAGCATAACCGGGATTGGTCGAAAGAGCTTTGCGACATTTTGCGCTGTAGGGCCATGCTGTTGAACCACGATCAGATCAGGTTGAAACTCGGCCACGATGGATTTTAGCTGTTGCAGCTTTTGCTTTCGGCTACCAGCAGAAAGCATCCTCAGCGCCACATCGTCAAAGGGCTGCGCGATTTCATCGCAGACCACCAGAATATCATGCTCGCTTCTCACGCTTTGCTGATGAACGCACAAATCAATGGACGTGGCCTTGGCCGGTCCAAAATACATGTTGCGAGGCAAGTAATTCAAAACTTTCATTAAAGCGCTTTCATGAGGTGATCACTTTTTCCCAAAGCACTGAGCTGAAAACCGCTCAGGTCAAGGGCTGCATTAGATTGTATGCCACCCTTCGGGGAACAAATCGGCCAAAGACCGGCGTTTCAAAGCCTCAGGCGTAAACCAGTTGCGCGGGGCAAAAACCTGTTTGTCACAATTGCGGTTGAGCATAGCTCCCCACCAACTAAAGCTGCTATTGGCAATAATATTGTGCTTGCAACAACTCATTAACGCCAGATCCTGCTGCTGCTTATTCCCTTCAATGAAGAGGGTGCGATCCCAGTGGGACAGCATGTCTTTTGCCGCCTCAGGGGCATCGGAAAAGACACAGTAAAGATCAGGTTTGACCGTGCGCTCCAGCTGCTGCCGCGCCCGGTCATAATAATCCGCCTCGACAATACCATGAACAGCCATAGCCTCGGGATTTTTCAAAAAATCACCACGGCGAATGTGCACGCTCACCGTGTTACCGCTCGACAATTGCGACACTAGAGACTGATCACACGTATTAAGAATGGGCTGCAGCTTGATAATATCGGCAAGCTGATCCGCAAGAGGTGCAAAATAACGCACGCTTTGCCAATATCCTGACAACAGAATCCCCTTGGGTAAGCGCTCAAAGCCCGGCCAATAGTGAAAATGCGGCTCGGACACAGGCTTCAACGGCCATAACCCCAGCATTGTTCTGAGATAATCGCCCAATCGACGATCCTTCCTACGCCGCGAGCGACGCATCAGAGGATCCGGGAGATCAATATAATCTGGCTCTATGCCCACAAGCTCCAACCCTGACTGATGCATGATCCCGCCATCCTGTGCACAGAAAAGCGGACACTCATGCTTTTGCGCCAAAGCCAGCCCCGCCAGATACTGAAACAGGATATTGCCCAAACCACCCTGAAGCTTCGTGACGATGATCTTTTCCAGATCAGGTTTCTTTGACGTTGCTTGCATGGAAACTACTGCCTTTCAAACAGGAAGAGAAATATCTTGCGAGACAGTGAGCACAGAGGTTGGGATATTGAACCGAGTTTCTTGCATTTTGGCACGCTGTTGGTGAGGAAAGAATAGATGCCGCTCAGCCCTTGAAACTGTCCAGCAGCCCCAGCCCTTTTTTCAAGAGCACCTTGGCTGCGGCTTCATTTTCCGCTTCCACATAGCATCGCATTTCAGGCGCATTGCCCGAGGGACGAAAGTGAACCATCTCGCCGTTCTTGAGCAATACACGCAAGCCATCAATGTTGCTTTTGGAATCCACGGCACCAATCGATGAAAAGAATTGCTCAAGATTGTCGTCGCCCTTTCGTAAATAAGCCATCAGGGCAGAGCTTCGCTCCTGCGCATAATTCTTGATCCGGTCGGCATCCGCATAAGGCAAAGCATACTCAGCGACCAGTCTGGACAGAGGCTTTTGTGCGCTAAAGGCGCTATGCAGCGTGGCGAGAATGGGGAGGAAACAATCCCGCGTCGGCAGAGCAGCAAGCGAGTGCCCAGCAGAGACAATGGCTGTGGCCGTCAAATAGCCACCATTGGCCTCAAACCCGACGATATTGGTTTTACCCTGAGATAGAGCCTCCATCATACCCGCGATCACATATGGAGAGCCGACTTTGGTGCGAACCACTTCGAAGGAACCGCTTTTTTCAATGCCAGAATTGGAGGTTATGGGCGTAACCGCCACCTCCGCGCCAAGAAAATCAGAGGTTACGAGACCCACAAGATCGCCGCGCAACGGCAGGCCGGTTTCATCGGCCACCAATGGCCGATCCGCATCGCCATCAGCGGAGACGACAGCATCAAGGCCATACTCTTTGGCCCAGCCTTGAAGCAAGGCGACCGTTTCGCTTGATACGGCTTCCGTATCCACCGGAATGAAATCATCCGACCAGCCCAGCGGAACCACCTTTGCGCCATAGCCCTCAAGGCATGAAACCAACATGGAGCGGCAGGTCGTGGAATGTTGATAGACACCGATTTTTCTACCCTCAAGCGCTCCCTCGGGCAAGAGATCGGCCGCTCGCTGCAAAAAGGCTGCAATCGCTGCGCCATCATCGCTTTCAGCTTGCCCTTTTTTCTGCTCAACAGAGCCGCTCAGCTTTTCCGCCCACCGAACAATCGCCAGCTCGTCTTGCTTGGTGATCTCGCCAGAGGGTACATAGAATTTGATTCCATTGCGGTCTGCCGGAATATGGGAGCCGGTAATCATCACCGAAGCGACATGCTGCGCCATCGCCGAGAGCGCCAGCGCCGGGGTTGGCAGAACACCACAATCAATCGGCACAAAGCCGCAAGACTTGATGGCCCCAAAGCAAAGTGCCGCAATCTGCGGGCTGGAAGGACGCAAATCCTGCCCCACCAGAATGGTATCCCCTATCCGGGCAATTCCCCGCTCTTCCAGAAAGCGACAATAAGCTGTCATATAAAGGGCAGTTGGAAGCCCGACCAATTCGCTTGAAAGCCCGCGCAGACCGCTTGTCCCAAATTTCACATCCATAATTTTATTCCAAATGCCTGAGGCCTAGAGCATCCTGTTCGGATGTTCGGGAAAGCTTGGCCTACCGACCCGTGCAGGATCTCGTGGTGGCCTAATCTCTTGAATAGATATCCTCATAGCGAACAATATCATCCTCGCCAAGATAGGAACCGGTTTGCACCTCGATCAGCACCATATTCACCTTACCCGGATTTTCCAGACGATGCGTTTCCCCAAGGGGAATATAAACCGACTGATTCTCCGTCAGAAGCTTGATTTCCTGACCGATGGTCACCTTCGCGGTTCCTTCAACGACAATCCAGTGCTCGGCCCGATGATGATGCGATTGCAAGGACAGGGCGGCTCCGGGCTTGACCACAATGCGCTTGACCTGAAACCGTCCGCCGACAACCAGACTTTCAAACCAGCCCCAAGGACGATGATCCAACGGGAAGGCCTCTGCCTGCCGTACCTTCTTCGCTTTGAGCGCGTCCACGGCTTTGCGAATATCCTGCGTCCGACTTGCATCGGCAATAAGAACGGCATCCGGCATTGCAACGGCCAACACATTGTTGAGCCCGACGCCGACAATCTCAAGCCCGTCAGCCTCTGAACGAAGCAGAGAGTTTGAGCAGTCAATCGCGGTCGCATTGCCCGATAGAGCCACGCCCTTATCGTCCTGTTCGCTTTCTTTCCAGACGGCTCCCCAATCACCAAGATCGGACCAGCCAGCAGAGAAAGGCACGACCGCCAGATTGTCCGCCCGTTCCATCACCGCATAATCAATCGATATATCTTCCGCACGCGCCCAGCTTTCCGGATCAAGACGCAAAAATCCCAGATCCGGCGCAGCGCCGCGCACGGATTGTTCAATCGGCTCCATCAAATTGGGCGCATATTGGCTGAAAGCCTCGATGATCGCTTTGGCAGAGAAAAGGAAGATACCCGCATTCCAGAGGAATTTCCCCGAAGCAACCATCTTTTCCGCATCAGGCAAATCCGGCTTTTCAACAAAGCGTTCAAGGCTCACGACCCTTGCCTTGTCCTCCCCCAGACAATCGGAGAGTTCAAGATAGCCATAGCCAGTTTCCGGATGGGTTGGCTCAATACCGAAGGTAACAAGCTTGCCATCTTTGGCTGCCGCTTCGCCAATCTTGACCACAGCACGGAATGCAGCGGCATCCGGGACCACATGATCAGAAGGCGCCACCAGCATCAACGCATCAGGGTCTTGTTCAGCCAGATACAAAGCCGCTGCCAAAACGGCAGGTGCGGTATTGCGGCGATCCGGCTCGATCAGAATAGCGCCCGGGTCGATACCGACCTCAAGCAGCTGCTCAGGCACGATAAAACGAAAATCGGCGTTGGTCACGATGACCGGTTTGCCATAGCCCTCTCCGGACAATCGCTTGGCCGATGCCTGAAACAGGGTCTCTTCTCCGATCAGGGGCACAAACTGCTTGGGATAGCTTTTGCGCGAAAGAGGCCAAAGGCGTGTACCTGACCCACCACATAACAAAACCGGAGTAATCATGACGTCTCGTATCCAAACAAAACAATAGAGAAAATGAAAGTTTCTGATCTATAAGCCAGCCCGCTTCCTGTAGCAAGATGCCAGATTATCCAAGAGCGGCTTGAGGGAAAGACTGGGACAATCCGTCTCTGCAGATAGGGGGGAGCATCACTCTGCCAGAAGCTTTACGAAGCCGGTTCTGGTGCAGATATGGAAGCAACCGCTTCCTCTATTTCCTTTTTCAGAATTGTCGCAAAATGCTGGGTGACAAGGTTTGGCGCATGACTGGAATAGTGCAAGGCCACCCCCAGAGATGGCAACTGCGGCAGGCCATGCTCCTTGGGCCGAAGGGGATGCACATTGGCAGGCCGCCCGATCTCGCTTCGCAACGCAACCCCCAACCCCGCATCGGTTGCCGCCCAAATGCCTGCAAGACTGGTGCTTTCAAACGCAACGCGCCAGGCTGTAGCCTGTCGGTCCAGACTATCACACGCAATAGCGCGCATCAAACAGGGCATATCAAGCGCAACCAAGGGCACAAAAGACCCTGCAGTCTGCTCCAAAAGGCGCCTGCCATTCTCACTTGCCAGCCAGCAAAGCGGGATATCGGCAAGTTTCTCGGAATTGGGACCCAACGCTCCGTCATTCCAGGCCAGGGCAAGATCAAGTTGCCCGTTTGCAACCTTTTCCTGCAGTTCCCTGTTGCGTGCAATGCGCCCCTCAATGCGAACCTTTGGATAAGCCTGAGCAAACAGATTCAGCATATTGGGGAGCAGCCTTTCCCCGAAATCTTCTTGCAAGCCAACCCGAACCCACCCTTCAAGATCAGGGTCGAACAAGGTGCTGATGGCTTCGTCATTCAGTTCGATCAGCCTGCGCCCATAGGACAAAAGCTGCTCTCCTGTATCGGTCAGCGCAAGACCCCTTCCGGACTTCCGGGTCAGGGGGCTGCCGATCTGACTTTCCAGTTTTTTCAGTTGCGCACTGACAGCGGAGGTCGAACGCCCCAAGCGATCGGCGGCAATTGCAAAAGAACCAGCTTCAATGCCTGTCACAAATGTGCGCAGAGCTGCCATATCCAGATTGATTTTCTGCATAACCATCCCATTTTTCAGAACCAATCATCAAAAACTATGCGATTTTCAGTACAATCATGATGCAGTAAAAAGGGGATGTCAATCACGAGCAAAGAGATGGATGAGGCGGAACACCACGCGCACAGCCCATTTTATGCCTTGAGCCCACCCCTTGATACGGAGCGTTTCAATGATCGCAATGCAATATAGCTTTACCTTGCCCGCCGACTACGACATGACGCGCATTGACGAGAGGATCGCAGCCAAAGGCCATATGCTTGACGGGTTTCCGCATCTGAAATTCAAGGCCTATCTATCCGCCAAGCGGAAGGATGCAGCCTATACCAGCCGACACAATCTCTATGCACCATTCTACATTTGGAATGAGGCTGACGGGGCCAGTGCATTTCTTTCCAATCAGGGCTTTGAAGCGGTAACAGACAGCTTTGGTAGACCCAATCTGGATATCTGGCTTCCTCTTTCCCATAGCGAAACGGACAATATAACTAAGAGCCAATTCGCCACCCGCCAGATCGCGCCCATTGCGCCCATTGCGCCGAATGCCAGCATCGCCGATTTGCGTGCAAAGATGAAAAATGCCATCAGTGACGCCCGCAAAAGAGGAGCGACGGCAACATTTGCGGGCTTTGACCCTCAAACCTGGCGCCACATATTTTTTGCGATGTGGCCAATCCTGCCAACTCATCTTGATGAGAACAACCAAATCTACCACATCGGATATATCGCGCAGTAAGCATGCAGTGAGATCGAGCAGCACGAAGCCCCGCGCAATTTGAGCGCGAGGCCCTCCCCCACAAGGAGAAGCCGGAACCATTGGGTCCATTCCAGCAAATGCAGCGCCATTTATACGGCGACACCTGCTCGGTAGAACAGATCCTATTTGCGTACCGGCGCTAGCACGATTTCATGCAGTGCCACGCCGGGCTGCATATCAGCAACGAACAGGGCTGTCTTTGCCATATCCTCCGGCTGGATCATGCCAGCCATCGTGCTTTCATCAAAATTGGGTCGCTTTTTGAGCAGAGGGGTCGCCACTTCGGCAGGACATAGAGCCGTAGAGCGGATACCATTTTTGCCCTCCTCATCATTCAGGCTGGCGGAAATGTCCGAAAGGGCATGCTTGGAAGCGCCATAGGCCACCCCACCCACTGAATAATGATAGCGACCGGCCCAACTTGATGTATGGATCAACACGCCATCTTTTTGCGCCCGCATGATCGGCAGGCAGGCGGCAATGGCATTCAAAGCGCCGGTGATATTCACCTCAATCACCTTGTCCCAACTCGGCCAGTCCAGCTCGGCCCACGAGCGTTTGGGAACATTGAGGCCCGCATTGTTGCACAACACATGCAGCCCCTCTCCCCAGTTAGCGATCTTTTCGGCGGCCAGGACCATGCCCTCACGATCAGCCACATCGCCGGGCAGAACCAGATGATCAACATCGGTAGACAGGCAGCGGGCCACCTCTTGCAGCTTGTCTTCATTCCGCCCGGTAAGAGCAACCCGATCGCCAGCCTTTGCAAAGGCAAGGGCCATCGCAGCGCCAATACCGGAGCCAGCACCGGTAATCCATACGGTTCTCGTCATTGATCAATCCTTTGACTATGCATGTATTTTGTCTCTTGGCAGCAAGATCCGCTGTTCCGTCTTTTCTGATGCTGGCCCACAAAGGCGTGATACCTGGCAAGCAGGCTCGGTTGGGCAAGCGAAAGATGCAGGCGGAAATCGTACGTTTGGCCCCGTGGCAGGATGGGCTCTTGGCCCATCACACTGCCCCGTCTGGTTGGCATATTCGCCAACCACGCTCACTTTTCTATTTGCGAAACGCTTTGGCGAGCGCCTCACCCAATTGCCCCATGCCATCGCCTTTATCTTGACGCTTTGCAGGCCCTTTTCCTCGCGGTTTGGGCACAGGTTTCTTGCCGCGAACCGGCTCTCCGATTTCTGGTGCCGACTTCATGGACAGGCCAATACGCTTGGCCTTTTCATCAACTGATGTGACCACGACCTTGACGACCAGCCCCGCCTTGACGACCTTAGAAGGGTCAGTCACAAAGCTGTCGGAGAGTTGCGAGATATGCACCAGCCCATCCTGATGGACTCCGATATCCACGAAGGCGCCAAAAGCAGCAACATTGGTCACGGTTCCCTCAAGTCTCATTCCAGGGAGCAAATCGGAAATCTCATTGATGCCTTCCTTGAAGGTGGCCGTCTTGAATTGTGGGCGCGGATCGCGGCCCGGCTTGCGCAATTCTTCGAGAATGTCCTTGATCGTTGGAATGCCGAACTCACCGGTAATAAATTTTTCAGGATCAACATTCTTGAGACTATTGGCGTCGCCCATAATATCCCTAAGGTCACGACCGCAATCTGCGACAATCTTTCTGGCGACCTTATAGGCTTCCGGATGGACCGCAGATGCATCAAGCGGCTCTGTGCCCCCGATCACACGCAAGAAACCTGCGCATTGCGAGAAAGCACGCGGACCAAGACGCGGGACCGATTTCAATTCCGACCGCTTTGTGAAGATGCCGTTTGTATCGCGATAGTTGACGATGGTCTCTGCAAGAGAAGGCCCAACGCCAGCGACATAGGATAGTAGGGCAGGCGATGCAGTATTGACGTCAACGCCAACCGCGTTAACGACATCTTCCACCGCGCCAGCCAGTGCCCTTGCCAGACGCGTCTGATCCACATCATGCTGATATTGTCCGACTCCGATAGACTTGGGATCGATTTTGACGAGCTCGGCGAGGGGATCCTGTAAACGACGTGCGATAGACACCGCTCCGCGCAAGGACACATCCAGCTCGGGGAACTCGCGAGAAGCAAATTCAGACGCAGAATAAACCGATGCGCCAGCCTCACTGACGACCACTTTCGTCGGCTTCTTGCCTTCCATCCCTGAGAGCAGTTCACCAACCAAGGCATCCGTTTCGCGCGATGCCGTGCCGTTGCCGATGGCAATGAGCTCCACGCCAAATTTTTTGATGAGCGCGCCAAGTTCAGCCATTGTGCCGCGCACATCGTTACGCGGCGCATAAGGGTAGACTGTGCTGGTCGCCAGAAGCTTTCCCGTCGCATCCACAACAGCCACCTTCACGCCGGTACGGATACCGGGATCGAGCCCCATGGTTGCCTTCATCCCCGCAGGCGCTGCCATCAACAGGGCCTTCAGATTGGTGACAAAGACATCTATCGCTTCCTTCTCAGCCCTCTCGCGCATTTCGGATGTCATTTCCAACACGAGCCGCGTTGTGAATTTCACCTTCCATGTCCAGTCGACAACCTTGTCAAGAAAAGCATTGCCGTGCGGTACTTTATTGTCATTGACGATGGCAGATTTGGAATAGGCGACCGCCTCGTCGTCAAACTCAATATCAATGGACAGAAATTCAGCATCCTGACCACGCAACATCGCCAAAACGCGATGTCCGGGCGCTTTGGCCCAGTTTTCCGTATGATCAAAATAGTCCGCGAACTTGCGTCCTTCCTCTTCCTTGCCAGCCACAACGCTGGCCTTCAGCCGGGCAGACCGTTTGACGACAGGGCGAATCCTGGCTGCAGTATCGGGATGCTGGGAAAACCGTTCAGACAATATATCACGCACACCATCCAGAGCAGCTTTCACATCTGCGACCTTTTCACCGATAAAGGGCAGCGCCAGATCTTCAGGGGCACGGTCAGCCTGAGCCAGAATGGCTTCAGCAAGGGTAAGCAGGCCGTTATCAATGGCTTTCTGTGCTCTGGTTTTCACCTTGATGCGGAAAGGAGCGTGGATGTCTTCAAGCTCGGCCTTCGTTGTGGCCTTACCAAGTCGGGCGAGAATATCGTCCGTGAGCTTGCCTTGTGCCTCGATCGCCTTCTTGACTGCTTCGCGTCGTTTTGAAAACTCACGAAGATAAAGGAGCCGTTCATCGAGCTTGCGCAACTGGATATCATCAAGCCCACCCGTCACTTCTTTTCGATAGCGGGCAATGAATGGAATGGTGTCACCATTATCTATGAGCTCGACAGCCGCGATGACCTGTTTTGCCTGACAGCCGATTTCAGCAGCAATCAGAGATGGTATGGACATTTCTTCGATCAATTTCATAATCCGAATCTTGGTTGGTTCGGTCCGATATTGATGCATTTAAGGGAGATATGAAAGCGGATTAGATTTTGCCACAAGCTTCTTGCAAGCTTGTCCGAACAAAAGCGCAGCCAGTGGCTTTGATGCGCCGGGCATTGTTTTTTTTTGAGATTCCGTCACAGTGACAGGCTGGCGTAGGCTCTAACGATTGCGCTGCGCTATCAACCTTGAAACTGATGACAGCGTAGAGCCACAAGAGATGCATCGACACAAATTCGCATACAAATGATTTCAATCACGATGCATCAATTCGAGAAAATTTTCCATACGAATGAAATCTCTATTCGTGTGTCTAAACTTCACGATTTCAGAAAAACTACGTTCAAACAGGCTCAACACCTGTTTTTTCATTCCTTCTGGAATTTGCAATCCAGCTGTTTTTGCATCGTCAAGAAGAGACATCATATCCTGGATTTCAGCATACCGACAGTTTGCGGTTGCAGCACGCCCCAGGATAGAGAAAAACTCAGACACTTTTTCAAACACAGCCCCCTCCATCACCAATCAAACCTGTTTAGCGATACTTGCCCCTGATCGCCATTTGCACCTTTAGGTATACCATACAATAAAATACAATAAAATAGTTGGCTCAATTTACATAATCTTAACCTTAACCCTCAGAGCCGAATGAACCTATTATGCTTTTTGTCGCAGAAATATGCTGCAGCAGACCTCGAAAGGATGCCGCTTATAGGTGGGAGATGAACTTGAGGGCATCCCCCCAAGCAGACAGGATCACCTGAGCAACAAGTCTCACAAAAGTAGAGAGATAGCGTTGGCTCGGCCATCTGCCAAAACTGGAAGCATGCGACAAAGACCAAGCCTCAGAATGAACGCGAAAGCCAAATACAATTTCTTAGACTTTTCTGGGTAGAGTCGCGCTGTTCACAACAGTCTCTTTGTCTTGTAGTTTTTGATAAGCAACTGACCCTTTTGCTCTTAAAACAGAGTTCTTAAAAGAAAAGCGATTATTTGATGTCAATTTTCAACGAAAAAAGCGCGGAAATATTCAACTACATTAAGAGCTTAAAAGAAAAAAACAATATGCTGCAAAGGGCCGCAAGCATCGCTCTATTGGTAAAGATTGGGGCAGCCGGTCTAGGATTTCTTACCCAAACAATATTGGCACAAATCCTGGGCCAAGAGGAATATGGAATATACTCATTCTTCTGGGTCTGGATCTATGTGGGCTCGATTGTTGTTTCTCTGGGATTTGGAGAAGCTGCGGTAAAATTCATCGCCGAATACCGCGAGACACAAAAACTGGGATTATATCAAGGCTACATATCAAGCAGTCTGGCATTTGTGTCTTTTTTCTCCCTGACCGTTTCAGTGATAGGCATTACGCTCGCAATTCTATTCTCTGACCAACTCTCAAGCAATCAATTCTGGACCATCTGCATTTCGCTTGTCTGTGTGCCCTTCTTTGCGTTGCAAGAGCTCGTGAAGGGATTTGCACTTGCCTTTTCCTGGACAGGATTGGCTCACATCCCCCCCTATATGCTGCGACAACTGCTGATCATCACTTTCGTTGGTGGTCTTTATTTAATGGCATTCCCGATGAACGCGCTCCTTGTTATATGCTCGGCTCTCGTAGCGGTCGTGACGTCACTGGCAATTCAAAGCTTTCTATTCTTCAAATCATCCAGGAAGAGCATCTCTCACACCCCAAAAGAAAAAGACCACGCAAAATGGGTCAAAACTGCCTTTCCGATGTTGATGGCAGACGGTTTCGACCTGTTGTTGGCCTATAGCGACATCATCATCATCGGTTTCTTTTTAGATCCCGAATATGTTGCCTTATATTTTGCGGCAACAAGGATCAGCACACAAGTTGGCGCGGTCCAATATGCCGTCGCGAGCTCTGTTGCGCAGAAAATGTCCAGCCTGAATGCAACCAACAACACACGCGAACTGCATCAACTCATTCAAAAAACAGCCTTTTGGATATTCTGGCCAACCTTCGTCGTTTTTTGGGGCGTCGTGGCATTTGGCTGGCCACTCCTGTGGCTTTTCGGGCATGAATTTACTGAAGCCTATCCTGTGCTCATCATCCTGTCGGCAGGCTATCTGGCCAAGTCTTCCATGGGTGGGGCTGAATATTCTTTAAAAATGCTGGGTTTCGAGCGCATTGAATCAAAGATAAAAGCACTGACCACCGTCCTCAACATGGCCCTGAATATAATACTCGTCTATTCATTCGGGATTTATGGTGCAGCCTTCGCCACAGCGATTTCATTGTGCACCTATTGTCTTCTCGCGGAATTGATTATGAGAAGGAATGTCGGAACCTCCAGTTTCGTGTTTACTCCGAAGACCCCAAAGGATGACATAGGCTAAGTCCGAGCTGCAATCCTCGCATGAATGACCTTTACCCGAAAAAGGCCACTATCATGCCGTGCTTTTCAGCCGCTCATCATCCTTAAGATCCGGTCTTTTCTTAAGTCTTCTCGGCGACCGGCTCATTGGCTGCCCCCCTTGTCTGAATAGATTTCGTACAGTCTGGACAGAAAACGCATAAATTAACTGTTCCTTGAATGATACAACCCAAAATAGGCCAATAGTTTATTCTGCAACACCCGTTATCGGGTGGTATACAAAAACGGATTGCAGTGCAGAGAGTGGGAAAATGGCCAGTATTCTTCGATATTTGAATGACTATTCAAATCCAAATTCAATTGGTTCAAAAATGCGAGCAAAGCGGATGAAGCGCATTAAGGACCTCGTCGAAGAAATTCTTGCCGAAAAGAACGAAGCGACAATTCTCGATATCGGAGGGCTGCTTCAATATTGGATGTTACTGGAGCCCGAAATTGCAGAATGTTGCACGATAATTGTTCTCAGCGATGAACCGCAGGAAGAAACATTTTCTGATCTCGCAGATAAATTTGCAGGTAAAGCGGAATTTCGCTCTGGAGACGCCTGCAATTTGAGCGAGTATGGTGACGATGAATTTGATTTGGCCCATTCAAATAGCGTTGTCGAGCATGTTGGAAATTTTCTGCGAAAACAACAGTTTGCATCAGAAACGCAAAGGGTTGGACGCAATTATTATGTTCAAACGCCGAATTTATGGTTCCCGATAGACCCACATTACATGTTGCCAATCGTGCATTGGCTTCCCGCCCCCTATCGCTTTAAAAGGCTGACCTACAAAGGATTGGGCGCAGGCACTCCACCTATGCATGATTATGCCAAAGCCGCCAACTATATTGAACATACAGATCTTTTGGACAAAGAACTATTTCTGCACTTGTTCCCGGAATGTGAATTTTACGAAGAAAAGGTCGGGCCGCTGGTAAAATCCTTTGTAGGCATCCGCCGACAAAGCAAAATCCAGAGTGCTTAATGAGTATAGTGGTGGGCCCGGAGGGACTCGAACCCCCAACCAGACCGTTATGAGCGGTCGGCTCTAACCAATTGAGCTACAGGCCCTGAATTTCAGGTGCATTTGAACTATACTGAATTGCCTTTCCAAGCAAGCCCCCCGACAAAGCGATCAGTGGATAGCTGAACTATTCTTGCACCTTCTGATACACAAGCCGATCGCCTACCCTACTCCGGCCACAAAGCTGAAAAAAGATGTCCTCTTTGTCAAACCACCTGCCTGAGGTGCGGTTGTTACCGCCCCTTTTGCACATCAAGGCAGGACTACATACATTCATGAGGAACCTCATTAGCATGAACAAACGCCTGATCACATTAACCG
Organism: uncultured Cohaesibacter sp.; assembly: GCF_963676485.1. Lineage (NCBI taxonomy): Bacteria > Pseudomonadati > Pseudomonadota > Alphaproteobacteria > Hyphomicrobiales > Cohaesibacteraceae > Cohaesibacter > uncultured Cohaesibacter sp. Next base: position 3,174,782 of record NZ_OY781114.1, on the reverse strand, counting down.
CTCTTCTTTTCCTGACTGCACTGCCCGCCGCCGCAGAAGAGACAAAGGCCGGAATGATTTCCGTTTCAGGCACAGGCAGCCTGAGTGCGGCGCCTGATATGGCCATTCTGTCCGCTGGCGTCGAATCCAGAGCCGAGAATGCCAAGGAAGCCCTGGCAGACAACAATGCCAAGATGGCAAAGCTGATGGCAGAGTTGAAAAAAGCAGGCATTAAAGAGAAGAATATTCAAACGTCCAATTTCAACATTCATCCGCAGCTTGTCTATTCCGACAGCAAGGCCCAACCCCAGGCGCCAAAGGTTGTCGGCTATGTCGTCAGCAATCGGGCAACCCTGCGCATCCACGATTTGGGGTCCGTTGGCTCAGTGCTGACGGCTCTGGTCAATGCTGGCGCCAATGATATTTCCGGCCTCAGTTTCGATATTTCAAACAAGGAAAAGCTGCTCGACGAAGCCCGCAAGGAAGCCTTGGCCGATGCACGCCACAAGGCGGAACTCTATGCCAAAGAACTCGGCACCGACCTCGCCTCTCTTCAAAGCCTTTCAGAATCGGGAGGCTTCAGAAACCCTCAGCCGATGATGCTGCGCGCAGCCAAAATGGAAAGCGTCGCCTCTGACGTACCGGTTGCAGAGGGAGAGATGGAAGTGTCCATTACTTTGAATGCCAGCTGGTTCCTCAAGGACGACTGATCAGCCTTTGACCCCTTTTATGAAGGAGCGAAATCTCTTGTGGAACTTGAAGCCCTCATGAGAACTGACGCACCGGCAGCGAGCATAGGCCTTGCTGCCGGGAAAACACTGTAAGGCACAAAAAGCAAAGCCCGGACAAAGACTTGTCCGGGCTTTGTGATTCTCGATGATAGCAGGTTGATTCTAGCTATCAAGGAAGCTGCGCAGCTTGCGGCTGCGGCTTGGATGCTTGAGCTTACGCAGAGCCTTGGCTTCAATCTGGCGAATACGTTCGCGGGTCACGGAGAACTGCTGACCAACCTCTTCAAGGGTATGGTCGGTGTTCATGCCGATACCAAAACGCATACGCAGAACGCGTTCTTCACGCGGAGTCAAGGATGCCAGAACGCGCGTCGTGGTCTCTCTGAGGTTTGCCTGAATGGCGGCATCGATTGGCAGAACAGCGTTCTTGTCCTCGATGAAATCGCCCAGATGAGAATCTTCCTCGTCCCCAATCGGGGTTTCCAGAGAGATTGGCTCCTTGGCAATCTTCAAGACCTTGCGCACCTTCTCAAGCGGCATCTGCAATTTATCAGACAGCTCTTCAGGTGTCGGCTCACGACCGATTTCATGCAGCATCTGACGAGACGTCCGCACGATCTTGTTGATCGTCTCTATCATATGCACAGGAATACGGATTGTACGGGCCTGATCCGCAATCGAGCGGGTGATCGCCTGACGAATCCACCAGGTAGCATAGGTAGAGAATTTGTAACCGCGGCGATATTCGAACTTGTCGACCGCCTTCATCAGGCCGATATTGCCCTCCTGAATAAGATCGAGGAACTGCAAACCGCGGTTGGTATATTTCTTGGCAATCGAGATAACCAGACGCAGGTTGGCTTCCACCATTTCCTTCTTGGCCTGTCGGGCTTCCCGCTCGCCTTTCTGCACAGAGGAAACAATGCGGCGGAACTCGCCGATCTCCAGTCCGGTCTCGGTCGAGAGCATCTGGATATCTTCACGCAGATCCTGAATCCGGTCGCCTTCGTGATGGACAAATTCTTTCCAGCCGCGGCTCGTCAATTGGGAAACGCGTTCGATCCAGTTCGGATCCAGCTCGTTGCCCTGATAGTTTTTCAGAAACTCGGACCGGTTGACCCCATAAGCCTCAGCCAGACGCAACAAACGCCCTTCACGGCCAACTAACTGCTTGTTGATCTCATAAAGCTGGGAAACCAGAGCATCAATACGATTCTGGTTCAAGGACAAGCTCTTGACCTCGACAATGATGTCTTCCTTGAGCTTGTCATACCGGCGCTCCTGGCTAGGAGACAGAGACTTGTTGGCCATACGCTGCTCAACAAGCTGATCCTGCAAACGACGCAGCTTTTTATAGTCTTCGGCGATCTGATCAAAAATGATCAGAACCTTTGGCTTAAGCTCGGCTTCCATAGCGGCAAGGGAGAGATTGTTTTCAAGATCATCCTCATCATCCTCGTCGTCGTCGCCTTCGCTTTCCCCTTCGGCTTTTTCTTCCTCATCGGAAACCGGCTTCTGTCCAGCAACGACAGCTGGCTTGGCAACAGCTTCAACCACAGGGGTTGCTGCTGCACTCACATCTCCGCCGTCCCCTTCTTCGCTCTCATCCTCTTCTTCGTCCTCATTGCCGGGGCCGGCATAGGTCGCTTCCAAATCGATGATGTCGCGCAGAAGAATATTGCCTTCGAGCAATTCATCACGCCAGATGATGATGGCCTGAAAGGTCAACGGGCTTTCGCACAAGCCTGCGATCATGGCCTCGCGGCCAGCTTCTATGCGCTTGGCAATGGCGATTTCGCCTTCGCGCGACAAAAGCTCCACAGACCCCATTTCACGCAAATACATGCGCACAGGATCGTCTGTGCGATCGGTTGGTTCCTTGGTGGTTGTTGTTTTTGCAACAGCGGTTGAGCCTTTGGCTTCAACCAACTCTTTTGAATTGCTATCTGACTCGTTGTCTTCCGCTTCTTCTGACTCGATCACGTTGATCCCCATGTCTGACAGCATGGACATCGTATCTTCGATTTGTTCAGATGAAACTTCTTCCGACGGCAAAACTTCGTTCAACTCATCATAAGTGACGTAACCGCGTTTCTTTGCGGTTTTGATCATCTGCTTGACAGCAGTATCCGTCATATCCAACAGCGGCGCATCCGAGCTGGAGCTTTCGCTGGTGGTCTTGTCGTCGTTTTGCATTGCCTTTGTTGCCATTCCCGTCTCCAAAGACACCCGGTTCAGTGGGGCGTCTGCTTCGGCATCCACTCGTACGAACGGTAGGTCATGCAATTATGCCGGTGCTCGCAACAACCGCATGATGTTCAGGACTCACGTACATTCATATAGATGGGTTCGTTAAACGCCTCTTAACCCAAGCCTGCTTGGTGCAGTCACCACGATCCCCTGCACATATATCCACAAAAACAGGCCGGTTAGACGGCAAAGTCCCCGGCTTCAGATCACGTTCGATTATCCGCAGCATAAATCACTTCTTCGCCAACTTGACATTTGGCGCTTGGGGCTGCCGGAACTAGATATTTAGCGCAGCGATTCGATTCGGCAACCCCCAAGAGCAGAAAAAACATCGTTTTGAGGGACTTTTCGAATCATTTTTACGGATTTTGCTCCCAAAACCGCAAAAAGAAGAACAAGTCTCGGCCTCCAGATCTGATTCGCTTGAATTAAGAATCACATAGACTCATGCCGACTCATCAACCGGCTGCGCCAATTGTAGCAGAACCTCTTCCAGAGAAACTCTTTCACTGCCGCTTTTCATCTGATCGTAAAGCTCGCTCAGTTCCTGCTCTTCACGCAGATTTTCTTCCCTACGCCGGTGCAGTTCATTGGTCAGATACTGAATGCGGTGAAATGCGCCCTCATCCACACCGGAGGAAAGATTGGCCATTTCCCTTTCCAGATCCTTTTCCGTCTCACGCACCTCCAGCACATTGAGATAGGATTGGAAAAGCCGCTCCAGAAATAGCCGACTGGGCTTGTAGACGAGCTGATGCACCCTGCGACGTCCCGCAAGGCGCCACCCCCATGGGTGAATGACCTTGCCACTCTCATCGCGCACCTCAACCCCGTGCATGTCATCAAGCAACTCCCTCAGGTTGCTCGGACACTGAGCATAGATATCCTTGTAGGTGCGTGCGTTCTGGTCAAAGATAATGTGCGAAAGCACGAATTTGAAGGCCTCAAGGCTTTCCTTCTGGAAAGGCACGGACAGGATCTGCTCGGCAAATTGCTCAAACAGATAGGGCATATGGATCGATAGCCCGATGAGGCAATATTCATATTCCGTCGATTGCCCCATCTCTGGCACACGCGACACATTGCCCGAAGCCTGCAAAGCGCTGGATGGCCCGGCGCCCTTGCCTGCACGCGCACCGCCGCCGGTAAAGAAGCGATTCCGATTCTGATCCCGCCGCTCGCGTTCCTGCTGCCAGAAGAAGTTCGACAATGCAGACTTGAAGCTCATCTGATACTGCCGCTGCACGCGCTCATCCTTAATCAGGCGCACAAGATCCTCAATGCGCTTTTCAAGAGCCGCCTTGCGCTCAGGGGTATCGGCTGGCTGGGCTTCCAGCTCCCTTTCCCAGATCACATCGAACAGGCTGCGCGCCTGCCCAAGCACGGGAGCGAATGCATCCGCCCCTCCCTCGCGCACCAGATCATCAGGATCCTGACCATTCGGCAGAAAAACAAACTGGAAGGAAAAGCCAGCCTTCAGATTGGGCAGGATGCGTTCTATCGAGCGATGAGCCGCCTGTCGGCCTGCGCGGTCTCCGTCAAAGCAGATATAGGGCTCATTGGAAAAGCGCCACATGCGCGCAATCTGCTGCTCGGTAAAGGCCGTCCCGAGGGACGCCACAACATGGCGAATGCCAGCCTGATAGAGCGCAATGGCATCCATATAGCCTTCCACCACGATCGCCGACCCGGCCTCATAGGCCGCTTGCCGCGCCCGATGGGCGTTAAACACCATATTACCCTTGAAGAACAGGCGGGTTTCCGGCGAATTGAGATATTTGGGCTTGCCATCCTTATCCAGAATGCGGCCACCGAAAGCCACGACCCGTCCGCGCTCATCTTCGATGGGAATCATCAACCGGTTGCGAAAGCGATCATAGGTGGGGCGACCATCATCGGGCTTGATGATCAAGCCGGTATCCAGCATATCCTGTTCGCTGACACCATGTTCGAGCAGATAGCTCTTCAGATGGTCCCGACTGTTGGGAGCAAACCCCATGCGAAAGGTGCGCATGGTTTCTTCGCTCAGACGGCGGCCATTGGCATAGTTGCGCGCCTCTCGTCCAAGCTCGGAATGAAATTGCAGTTGGAAAAACTTGGTTGCCATCTCCATGACGTCATAGAGACTGGCCCGTTCACGTTCGCGTCTTTGTACCTGTGGGTCAGGATCGGGCAAAGGAACTCCGGCTTGCCCTGCCAGCATCTCGACCGCTTCAGGAAAGCTCAGCCCTTCGGTTTCCATCAGAAATTTAAAGATATCGCCATGCTTGCCAGAAGAGAAGCAATGATAGAACTGCTTTTGGTCATTGACGAAGAAGCTGGGTGTCTTTTCCTTGTTGAATGGCGAAAGGCCGGCATATTCGCGCCCCTGCCGACGCAATTTGACCTTGCGTCCGACCACATCGGACACAGGAATGCGTTCTCTGATTTCTTCCAGCAGGCTTTGCGGAAACTTCATAAGCAAGACTCGAACTCAAAATCCGCTTCAGGCCCGAACAAAACGAACCCACAGCAGGCATATTCCAGAACAAGATACCCACATGGATCTCTTGCGACATCGCAGCAGGTTAACACGATCCGATGATAATATCAGATTTCAAGAAAGCACAATGGTCACTTCAGCGCGACCATTGAACCATAGACGATTTCGGGGCCTCCTTTTGAGAGGCCCCTGAAGCATAAGTTAAACTGTCTTGAAGAAGAGGTTAGAGCAAGAGGCCCTTGACGATGCAGCTCGCCTTGCCGAAATCCATCTGGCCCGGATAGGTCGTCTTGAGATGATTCATCACCTTGCCCATATCCCTCAGGCCATCAGCATCAAGCTCAGCCACGGCTTTGGCGCAGGTCTCGGAGACTTCATCCTCACCCATCTGCTGAGGCAGGAACTCCTTGATGATCTCAGCTTCCTCGCGCTCCTGCTGAGCAAGTTCTTCCCTTCCGGCTTCTTCATAAACACGGATGGATTCTTCGCGCTGTTTGATCATCTTGGCAAGGATCTGCAAAATGTCGTCATCAGAGACCCCTTCCTTCCCTTGACCGCGTGCATCGACGTCACGGTCCTTGATAGCGGCGGTCACCAGACGCAGGGTTGCCATACGGCGTTTGTCCTGAGCCTTGATTGCCTCTGTCAGGCTTTCGGTAATCTGCTCACGCATATTGCTGGCCTCTCATCTCTGTTGGCCTTTCATCGTCAGGAATCACAAAACGCTCTCGGCAAGAAAGCGGTTCCCGTTTAAAGGCCAAGAGCAAAAATCCTGTAAGGTGGCATATTTTCGCCACGATATTGGCAGTTTCCAGCCACGTTAGCATGGCTTTGCCACCAAAAAAACTTAATGTTTGATACAGGGACTTTCAATGACAGGCAAGTCGGCATTGCACTTACGTCTTAGACAGGCACTTGTTTGGCAAACAGTTAACAAAGAATGAACAGCGACAAAACATGGACAATTCCAGCGCGCCTCTCACGTTTCGCCACATCCTGCCCCAATTTGTTCACAGCGCGCCCGCTGTTGATAGACAAGCGCAAGACGACCGCTCGGGCGCGCTCTATCTATGTAAAAATCCATAAAAGACATTACTGACCAATAAGATAAACGGTACTCTTTTGAGAGCGGCCATTGCAAAGAAGCACACCGCGACAGGAACAACGGGCACCGACCGTTTGCTTTCCATTATGCCGTGCACTCCAGAAGAGCAGCCAAATGCAGCTGAGGCACGCAGCATGCGGAAAAGCCGTCTTCGACAGCCTCACAATAGGCATATGAGCAATACAAATATTCAAAACAGCATAAAATTTTGATTTCAAATCATTTTGAAAAATTTTTTTTCGAATTATTTCACCCGCCCTCATTGACGCTTGGACACTTTTGTCATAGATCATCACCTCTGAGAACAAGCATTTCCCTGTCTCCATCCTCGTTAAGAATCACGCTGTGCCAAATAGGCTCCAGCGGACGAGAACGGGCACAGAAATCAGACAAACAGCATTTTCAGGACACCCACGGCATGGCTCACCCCGCTACTTCACCGGCTCAGACGACACCGGCCCCTTGGGACGACTTCAAACCGACCGCTCTCCTGGTTTTGGCAGACGGCACTGTCATTGAAGGACAGGGAATCGGCACGACCGGCTCCGCTGTCGCGGAAGTCTGTTTTAATACGGCAATGACCGGATATGAGGAAATCCTCACCGATCCTTCCTATGCAGGCCAGATCGTTACCTTCACCTTCCCACATATCGGCAATGTCGGCACCAACGAGGAAGATGTAGAAACCATCGATCTCGACAATGATGCAGGCGTCCGCGGCGCTGTCATCAAAACCGACATAACCGAGCCCTCCAATTATCGTGCAACCCGTCATTTTGATACTTGGCTGAAGTCACGCGGCATTGTCGGCATCGCAGGCGTCGATACGCGGGCGCTAACGGCCCTTATCCGCGAAAAAGGTTTGGCCAATGCGGTCATCGCCCACGCGCCGGACGGCAAGTTCGATGTAGAAGCGCTCAAACGCGAAGCGGCTGGCTGGAACGGTCTTGTCGGCGCGGACCTTGCCAAGGATGTCACCGCCAACAAAACCTTCGAATGGGATGAAACAACCTGGGTCTGGAATGAAGGCTACGGCAAGCTCAAGGATCCTCAGTTCCACGTGGTCGCCATTGATTATGGCCTCAAGCGCAACATCCTGCGCCTGCTCGCGGATCAGGGATGCAAGCTTACGGTCCTGCCAGCCACGGCAACCGGCGAAGACATTCTGGCGCTGAAGCCCGATGGGGTTTTCCTCTCCAACGGTCCGGGCGATCCGGCAGCCACCGGCACCTACTCGGTAGACGCCATCAAGGCCGTCATTGAGGCAGACATTCCGCTGTTCGGCATTTGCCTTGGCCATCAGATGTTGGCTCTGGCGCTAGGCGGCAAGACCACCAAGATGCATCAGGGTCACCATGGTGCCAATCATCCGGTGCAGGACAAGACCACGGGAAAGGTGGAAATCACCTCCATGAATCATGGCTTTGCTGTTGATGGCGAGAGCCTGCCCGCAGGCATTGAGGAAACCCATGTTTCCCTGTTTGACGGCTCCAACTGCGGTCTGGCAGTTAACGGCAAACCGATCTTCTCGGTTCAATTCCATCCGGAAGCCTCTCCGGGACCAAAAGACAGCCATTATCTCTTTACACGCTTCACCAACCTGATGCGGGCCCGCAAGGGCATTGAGCAGGTCGCCGAATAGACCCGCCTCAAGCGAGATGATAAGAATGACAAAGCTCGCCTCATGCAGCTCATGACGGCGGGCTTTTTGTTTCAAAGGCAGAAAGACTGTGCGGTCTGGTTGCCTTTTATGATCAAGCACTCAGGCACTCAGGCACTCAGGCACTCAGGCACTCAGGCAACAAAAGAGACAAAATGCCTAGGGATTGGCAACCGAGAAGGTATCGCACGCCCCAACTTTTCCGCTCGCGAAGCCTTTGGCAAACCACCTTTTGCGCTGGGCCGACGTGCCATGATTAAAACTGTCGGGCACCACATAGCCTTGCGTCCGCCGCTGCAGGGCATCATCACCGATTTGGGTTGCCGCATTGAGTGCCTCATCCAGATCGCCATTATCCAGCAAGCCCTTCTGATTGGTATAGTGCCCCCACACCCCCGCATAGCAATCGGCCTGAAGTTCAACCCGGATGGACATCTTGTTGGCCTCCGTCTCACTCATTGACCGGCGCATTTCATTGAATTTGGGCAGGATACCGGTCACATTCTGGATATGATGTCCAACCTCATGGGCAATGACATAAGCCTGCGCAAAATCCCCCGGAGCCTCGAAACGTGTGCGTAGCTCCTGATAGAACCCCAGATCGATATAAACCTTCTGGTCGCCCGGGCAGTAAAATGGACCCGTTGCGGAAGAGGCAGACCCGCAGGCTGAACGCACCCGATCGGAAAACAACACAAGCTTTGGCTGAGGGTAGGTCTGGCCCGCATTTTTGAAGATCGTCCCCCAGACATCTTCCGTCTCGGCCAGAACCACTTTGACAAAGGATGCCATCTCATCTTCGGCTGCAGAACGTTGCGGCTGTCTGGTTTGTGTGGTCTGGGTTTGTGGCGCATAAGAGCCCCCGCCCCCCAGAAGCATCGACAGGATCGTCGTCGGGCTGACACCCATCACCCAAAGCACAGCGCCAACAACGATCAGAATCAGAAGGCTGGGCCGTCCGGCACCTCGTCCCAGAGGCAGCCGCATCCCCGGCCGGGCAAAGCGCCTGATTGATTGCCCACGTCGATCTTCAACATTGCTGCTTTGTCTACGTCCGCGCCACCGCATATTTTTAAAGCCCCCGATTTTGCTGCATTCGCTTTGCACGCTCTTTTGAACCCTTACAATGAGCAAAAGAACGACGCACTGCAATTGCAAACTGCATCCCTTAACCGTCAGCCCCTCCCCCAACAAAGGTGCTCTTTGAATCATCGGCATTTTGTCAGCCCACAAGCGGATATTTTTTTCGAAGTTGATCCAAAAAGAAACGGCCCGATGAACCATCGGGCCGTTTCTTTGGGAGACTTGATTTTAATCCCGGGCCATTCTGCAGCATAGCAAGCAATGGCGCCTATTCGTCACGCGCCCAAATCTTTGAACACGCGTGCAAGATAGCAACGAAGCTGGGCAAATCTGTGAACGTCGCAGCGACGACGAACGCCCAGTGTTTCGCGACTGACCATGATGTCGACTAACATTGGGGGCACTCCATATATGGGTTCCCATTGGGTTCCCGGTTTTCATCACACTCTTATGCAGCATCAACCATTGACCTTACTGCGAAGGTAGGCTTTAAATAAGCTGAACAGACTGCACTCAGTGCGCTTATGCCATCAAATATGCGCACTAAGTGCATCAATGTCAACAGGAAGGCGCACTTTTTGCGCAAAAAGAAGTAAGCCGTGCCAAAATCCGAACAAAAACAAGGTGATGAACCCATGACCGCGCAGCAGTTTCGTGCGTGGAGAAAAGACATGGGGCTTAAACAAAAAGACGCAGCTGATTTGCTTGGCTTGAAAAAGCGCATGATTCAATATTACGAAAAGGGCAATCGCGATGGCAAAGCCGTCACTATTCCCAAGTCGGTGCGTCTTGCCTGTTATGCGCTGACAATCGGCATTTCCGATTTTGACGGCACAGTGATCAGCAAATTTGATCCAACCAAATTCAAGGATAAGGGTGAAGAGAGCGCAAACGGAGAGGATCAACAAGAACTCTCGGAGGAAAGCGTATCAGACATTCCTGAACAGGAATCTCTGTGAATGAGATTGCGCTTTGCCTTCCACCATGCGCTTGCCCTCCCTGTACGTATTTTCCCCAAAACCCGATGCATATGCCTCAATCCTGACAAGAAAACAGCTATCTGTTGACCTTAGCCAAACAATCATCCGAAAAAGTGCGAGATAGAGACAAAAAAACTTCCTTTGCCTATGGCAATATGGGCAATATTTCGCTATAGCGATCCAAATCTCATCTGCACACCCCGACCAGCAACGGCCAGGCTCCTCTTCAAGACAAGGGTGAGCGGTGCCTCGACGTGAGCGCGAAGAACGATGCCAAAGCGGACAGACATAAAATCCATCCTTATTATCGGTGCCGGACCCATCATTATCGGTCAGGCCTGCGAGTTCGACTATTCCGGAACCCAAGCTTGCAAGGCTCTCCGAGAAGAAGGCTACCGCATCATTCTGGTCAACTCGAATCCGGCAACGATCATGACCGATCCGGAAATGGCGGACGCGACCTATATCGAGCCGATCACTCCGGAAATCGTGGCCAAGATTATCGAGAAGGAACGCCCCGACGCCCTGCTCCCCACCATGGGCGGGCAGACAGCGCTGAACTGTGCTCTTTCCCTGCGCAAGATGGGGGTTCTGGAAAAATACAATGTTGAAATGATCGGCGCCACGGCCGAAGCCATTGACAAGGCAGAAGACCGCGAGCTGTTCCGGGAGGCAATGAACAAGATCGGCCTCGACACACCGGTTTCCCGCCTGGCCCACAATATTCCCGAAGCGCTGGAAGCATTGGAAGTGGTCGGCCTGCCAGCCATCATGCGTCCGTCCTTCACCATGGGTGGCACTGGCGGCGGCGTAGCCTATAACCGCGAAGAATATCTCGAAATCATCGAACGCGGCCTTGATGCCTCCCCGACCACCGAAGTTCTGGTGGAAGAAAGCATCATCGGTTGGAAAGAATATGAGATGGAGGTCGTTCGCGACAAGAACGACAACTGCATCATCATCTGCTCCATTGAAAACCTCGACCCGATGGGCGTGCATACCGGCGATTCGATCACAATCGCACCGGCCCTGACGCTGACGGACAAGGAATACCAGATCATGCGCGACGCCTCGCTGGCTGTCCTGCGCGAGATCGGAGTGGAAACCGGCGGCTCTAACGTTCAGTTCTCGATCAACCCGGAAACCGGGCGCCTGATCGTGATCGAAATGAACCCGCGTGTCTCCCGCTCCTCCGCATTGGCATCCAAGGCGACGGGCTTCCCGATTGCCAAGGTCGCAGCCAAGCTGGCGGTCGGCTATACGTTGGATGAACTGGCCAACGACATTACCGGCGGAGCAACGCCGGCCTCCTTTGAGCCGTCCATTGACTATGTGGTCACAAAAGTGCCTCGCTTTGCCTTCGAGAAATTCCCGGGCGCGGAACCAAACCTGACAACGGCAATGAAATCCGTCGGCGAAGTTATGGCCATTGGCCGTACCTTCCAGGAATCGCTACAGAAAGCCCTGCGCGGGCTGGAAACCGGCCTTACCGGTCTCAATGAAGTGGAAATCGAAGGTCTTGGTCAGGGCGATGACAAGAACTCCATTCGCGCAGCGCTTGCCAAAGCGACCCCGGACCGTCTGCTCAAGATCGCGCAGGCCATTCGCCTTGGCGTTAGCCATGAGCAGATTTTCGAGACCTGCAAATATGATCCATGGTTCCTGGAACAGCTTCAGGGCATCATCGACATGGAAGAGCGGGTGCGCACCCATGGGCTGCCGCAGGACGCACACAATATGCGCAAGCTCAAAAGCATGGGCTTCTCTGACGTGCGCCTTGCGGAACTGGCTGGCACGTCGGCTAAGAAGGTCTATGCCCTGCGCAACGAGCTTGCGGTCCGTCCGGTCTTCAAACGCATCGACACATGCGCGGCCGAGTTCGCCTCGCCAACCGCCTACATGTATTCCAGCTACGAGATGCCGTTCAGCGGTGAGCCTGCCTGTGAAGCCAATCCTTCGGATCGCAAGAAGGTCGCCATTCTGGGCGGCGGACCAAACCGGATCGGTCAGGGTATCGAGTTCGATTATTGCTGCTGTCACGCCTGCTTTGCCATGAGCGAAGCCGGATACGAGACCATCATGATCAACTGCAACCCGGAAACGGTCTCCACCGACTATGATACCTCCGACCGCCTCTATTTCGAGCCGCTGACCGCCGAGGATGTCATCGAGATTCTGCGCAAGGAACAGGAATCCGGCGAACTGGTCGGCGTGATCGTACAGTTTGGCGGCCAGACACCGCTCAAACTGGCTCAGGCCCTCCAGGATGCCAACATTCCCATCCTTGGCACCTCTCCGGATGCCATCGATCTCGCCGAAGATCGCGACCGTTTCCAGAAGCTTTTGCATAAGCTTGACCTGATGCAGCCACGCAACGGCATCGCCTATTCCATCGAACAGGCCCGCATCGTCGCCGACCAGATTGGCTTCCCTGTCGTTGTGCGCCCATCCTACGTGCTGGGTGGCCGCGCCATGGAAATTGTCCGCACGCCCGAAGCCTTCGAGAAATACATCCAGTTGACGCTGGCTGAGCTGGTTCCACCAGACATCCGCCTCAAATATCCCAACGACAAGACCGGTCAGATCAACGCAGTTCTGGCCCAGAACGCCCTGCTGTTTGACAGCTATCTGTCTGGTGCCATCGAGGTTGACGTGGATTGCCTGTGCGACGGCAAGGATGTCGTAATCGCGGGTATCATGGAGCATATTGAGGAAGCGGGCATTCACTCCGGTGACTCCGCCTGCTCCCTGCCGCCTTATTCCCTGTCGCAAGACATTCAGGATGAGTTGGCCCGCCAGACCAAGGAAATGGCGCTTGCCCTCAATGTGGTCGGCCTGATGAATGTTCAGTTCGCTGTCAAGGATGGCGACATCTATGTTATCGAGGTCAACCCACGCGCATCCCGTACCGTGCCGTTCGTCGCCAAGACCGTCGGCAAGCCGATTGCCAGCATCGCTTCGCGTGTCATGACCGGCGAACCATTGGCCAATCATGACGTCAAGTATGACAAGCTGAACCATATTGCCGTGAAGGAAGCGGTCTTCCCATTTGCGCGCTTCCCCGGTGTCGATACCATTCTTGGCCCGGAAATGCGCTCTACCGGCGAAGTTATGGGGCTGGACAAGGACTTCCCGGTTGCCTTTGCCAAATCACAGTTGGGCAGTGGCACCAAGGTTCCAAGCAAGGGCACTGCGTTCATTTCCGTCAAGGATGACGACAAGCCAGCGATTCTCCCTGCCGTGCGCCGCCTCAAAAATGTCGGTTTCCGCATCATCGCAACCGGTGGCACACAACGTTATCTCGCAGAAAACGGGATAGAATGCGAAAAAATCAATAAAATGCTTGAGGGCCGTCCACATATCGTTGATGCTCTCAAGAATGGTGAAGTGCATTTGGTCTTCAACACAACCAAGGGCGCCAAGGCAATCTCCGACAGTCGGGATTTGCGCCGCGCTGCGCTTTTGCATAAGGTACCCTACTACACGACTGTTGCCGGAGCATTGGCAGCAGCTCAGGGAATAGAAGCTTATAAGAAGGGAGATATTGAAGTTCGGCCCTTGCAGGACTATTTCTCCTAATTAGCAAGACCAACATCCGTCTTGCAAAGAACATTCATGTGCGTCTCGAGGGCACGAAACCCTCGGGACGCTAAACTTTTTTGTGGGGCCTTGTGCCCCGTTAACAGGAGGCTTTCCGAAGGCAATGGAAAAAATCCCAATGACGCCTGCCGGATATCAGGCTCTTAGTGAAGAATTGAAACAGCGCAGCAGCGAAGAACGCCCGCGGATTATCGCAGCGATCTCCGAAGCGCGTGCGCATGGCGACTTGTCCGAGAACGCCGAATATCACGCAGCAAAGGAACAGCAGAGCCTGAATGAGGGCCGCATTTCCGAACTCGAAGAAAAACTCTCGCGTGCGGAAGTCATCGACGTAACCAAGATGAGTGGCAACACCATCAAGTTTGGCGCCACGGTGACCATGGTTGACGAAGACACGGAAGAAGAGAAAACCTATCAGATCGTTGGCGACGTCGAAGCGGATCTCAAAAAGGGCAAGATTTCCCTGTCCTCCCCGATCGCGCGCGCCCTGATCGGCAAACAGGTTGAAGATTCTGTGGAAGTGACGGCTCCCGGTGGCTCGAAGTCCTACGAAATCCTCGAAATCAAATATATCTGACAGGTCTTCAAGACCTGTCTCCTCTCACTGGGCTGTCAGCTTCAAAAATAGAGGCTTCCCCCAGTGACACAAGGCAAAGCCAATAAAAAAGCGCATCGGCGATATCTACGCCATGCGCTTTTTAAACACGTGAAGCAATTTTTGTTGCTCTATCGTCTCAATCACCCAAATTGATCGGAACATTCGGCGCGTTCTTGCTCAAACGGATGGTCAAAGATGTGCGCACGCTGTCCACGTTGGGAGCAGACGTCAGTTCATTGATGACGAAAGACTGAAAAGCCTGCAGATCAGGCGCGACACAGCGCAGAACAAAGTCGATATCCCCTGAAAGCATGTAGCATTCACGGACTTGCGGCCATGCTCTGACACGCTCTTCAAAGGCAACCAGATCAGCCTCGGCCTGACTATGCAGTCCGACCATGGCAATGGCTGTAACGTCAAAGCCGATCTGCTTTTCGTCTACAATGGCGCGATAGCCTTTGATGATTCCGGCTTCTTCCAGCGCGCGAACGCGGCGCAGGCAGGGGGGCGCAGAAATACCAACGCGGCGCGCCAGTTCTACGTTTGTGATACGACCGTCATCCTGAAGCTCTTTCAGGATTTTCCAGTCAATTGGATCAAGTCTTGCTTTCAAGGCGAAAGGTCTCTTATTTTCGAGAAGCTCATGGAAACCTGAGCTGTTGTCCATACCAAGGTATAGCGTGCAGGAGCATCCGATCATAGCGCTAATTGGACAAATCTGGAAAGTTTAGACATATTTCTGTGCCCATTTAGGACACAGATCATCGTTTCGGTGAATTATTTGGAAAGATCCCCCCTCCAGGAGAGTCAAAAGTGGTAGCCACAACAGGCAGGAAAATCTGGGTTTTAAGCGATGGCAAACCTGGCGACGAGAATCAATGCCTCAGCGTTGCCGAACGATTGGGCGGCTCCATTGAGCTACGCCGTGTCGCTCCGTCAGCGCCCTGGGTGTGGCTTATGCCTCATGGCCCCATACCACCCGCTGACAATCCCCAAAATCCCGCTTCTCCGATCCACGGCCCCTTTCCCGATGTTGCCATAGCATCAGGACGCAGGACCGTGGCCTATCTGAGGAAACTCAAGAAAGCCAGCCCGCAAACCATAACAGTTTTTCTCAAGGATCCACGCCTCAGCTCCTTTAATGCGGATCTTGTCTGGGTCCCCTTCCACGACAAGCGCCGCGATTCCCATACAATCGTTTCTCTGACCGGCCCGACCCGCATCACACAAAAGCGGTTGGCCGCAGCCAGAAACAAGGCCCCACAAGACCTGCAGCATCTGCCGGCCCCACGTGTGGCTCTTATTTTGGGTGGAGATACGGCCAAGGAGAAATTCGGAGAGCAAGCCTCAAAGCGTCTTGCTCACTATCTCAGCCACGATCTGCCTGCGGATGTATCTGTGATGGTCACGCCTTCGCGACGCACGCCTGCGCACTTGAAAACCGCCGTGCAGAAGGCTCTGCTTGGACGACCGCATTGGATCTGGGACGAGCAGGGCGACAATCCCTATTTCGCGATGCTGGCCCTGGCGGACGCCATCATTGTGACAGCTGATTCCCATTCCATGCTCTCTGATGTCCTCTCGAGCGAAGTTCCTGTTTACATTTTCGAGCCGGATGCCTATCCAAAGAAGCTGAAACGGACGATCAATCAGCTCATCCAACACCCTTTTGTACAACTTCTCCCAGCCCCCCTTGAAACGGGAGTACGGCCCGCAATAGATTCAACGGAACTGATAGCAGAGGAGATCCGTCTTCTGCTCAACCCGACCCCACTTGAAGGATCTTTGTGAAGCGGAGTTTCCTCCCTTTCATGGCCATCATCAAAGAAAGATAATCCGATGCATAGCAAAGTCTTGATCATTGGCTCTGGACCAGCAGGGTACACAGCCGCTATTTATGCTGCCCGTGCCATGCTTGAGCCGACGCTTGTTGCCGGTATGCAGGAAGGCGGTCAGTTGACCATCACTTCCGAATTGGAAAACTATCCCGGTTTCGCTGAAGAAATTCAGGGCCCATGGCTGATGGAGCAAATGAAAGCCCAGGCCAAGAATGTCGGGACAAATCTGGTTTCGGACATCATCACCGAGGTGGACCTCTCTTCCAGTCCCTTCAAGGCAAAGGGAGATTCTGGCGCAGACTATACCGCTGACAGCATCATCATCGCCACGGGCGCTCAGGCACGCTGGCTGGGCATGGAAAGCGAAGAGAAATTCAAGGGCTTCGGCATATCCGCCTGCGCCACCTGCGACGGGTTCTTCTATCGTGGCAAGGAAGTGCTGGTCATCGGCGGCGGCAACACCGCAGTGGAAGAAGCGCTCTATCTTACGCACCATGCCAACAAGGTGACGGTCATCCACCGCCGCGATGAATTCCGCGCCGAGAAGATTTTGCAGAACCGCCTTGAAAGAAATCCGAAGATCGAAGTCATCTGGGATTCCGTGGTTGAAGAATTTACCGGCAAGGAAGGGTTCCCGCCAAGCGTGACAGGGGCCAAGCTGCGCAATGTCAAAACCGGCGAGATTACCGACATCACTGCTGACGGCATTTTTGTCGCCATTGGCCACGCGCCAGCCGTCGAGCTGTTCAAGGACACGCTGAAAATGAAGGAAAACGGCTATATCTGGACCGCTCCTGATTCGACAATCACGTCAATTCCGGGCGTTTTTGCCGCAGGGGATGTCACGGATGACAAGTATAGACAGGCCGTAACGGCTGCCGGTTTGGGCTGTATGGCCGCTTTGGAAGCCGAACGGTTCCTAGCCGAACAAGAAGACGCTGAATAATAACGGGTTTTGCCCAGAAATTACGACCTAAGACCTCCGGCTACCTTGTTTTGCGTTTGAAACTTATTAGACTAAGGGCTACGCTTGAATCCGCATATCTGGCGTAGCCCAAACGCATAACATGGGCGGCGTCCACTACGGCTAGTCAAGGCTCGTTAAGAATCAGACATTAGCATGAATTGCAGAACCCGCAATTCAGCCGGAGGAAACTATGGATTGGGACAAACTACGCATATTTCATGCGGCCGCCGACGCTGGTAGCTTTACGCACGCCGGCGACAAACTGCATATGAGCCAATCCGCGATTTCCCGACAGGTTAGCGCTCTGGAATCGGACCTCGGGGTCACGCTATTCCATCGCCACGCACGCGGTCTTATTCTCACAGAACAAGGCGAACTTCTTTACCGCACCGCCCATGATGTGCTCATGAAGCTGGAAACGGTGCGCACCCATTTGACCGACTCCAAGGAAAAGCCAACCGGCGAATTGCGCGTCACCACGACGGTGGGCCTTGGATCGGCCTGGTTGACCTCGCATTTGGCCGAGTTCATGGAGCTCTATCCCGGCATTGCCCTTACGCTCTTGCTCGAGAATGAGGATCTCGATCTGGGCATGCGGCAGGCCGACGTGGCCATCCGGCTGCACCAGCCAACACAGCCCGATCTTATTCAGCGCAAGCTTTTCACCGTGCACTTCCATATGTACGCCTCAGCCAGCTATCTCAAGAAATTCAGCCAGCCCCGTTCCATGGATGAACTGGAGCAGCATCGGCTCATTTGCTTTGGCGACAATCATCCCAACTATCTCAAGGACGTCAACTGGCTCGAAACAGCCCAGATGCCTCCGGGCAAGAAGCGCCAGATGGCGCTGAAGGTGAACAACCTTCTGGGTATCCGCCATGCGGTTATGCGCGGGGCTGGCATTGCGATTCTGCCCGATTACGTAGTTCACCCCCGCGATGAGATGATTCAGTTGCTTCCAAGTGTGGAAATGCCGAGTTTCGAGACCTATTTTGTGTATGCTGCGGAGCTACGGAATTCTATGCGCATTAATGCCGTTCGCGATTTTCTGCTGTCAAAAGCAGCCAGCTGGCATTATTAAGCCTCAACTGCCGCTTTTTTGGAAAATATAGTGCGCCCATGAGTTACCGCTCATGGGCTTCTATGTATTTACCCGCCCATTTATGCATGAGACGCATAACAGAACTGCACATGCGCGCATTGAAAAGCGTCTATTTAATAGGCATATATGCCTCAGCTGAAGGCAATAATCGTTGCTAACCTCCTCCCTGCGACGATGTTTGTAGCCAGCTGTTCCCCTCTGGAAGGTGATTGCTCCGCACTTTTGTGCGGAATAAACTTTATAAGCCGGACTTTTGTCCGGCTTTTTTTCTGCCTTTCTGCCTTTCCGAATATTACCAAGAATTGAATAAATAATAGGCATGGCTATTATTTCAACAAAGAGCGCGGTGCGCTTTTGAGCATTCTACTCATGCCATCTTCCGAAAACAGGCATTCGAAGAAACACCTATTCTTGAGAGCAAAAAAGCAACCAACCTGCCCCACAGGAGCGATTGCTTCCCTCGCTCACCGCTTTACACAAGCTGACGGCAAATCCCGTTCCCAGTTGCGCTCTACATAAACAAAAGGGCTGGCAAACGCGGCTTTCCCACGCATCACCAGCCCGCTTCAAAATGATCAGTCGCTAAAGCAAATATAGCAGCACGCCTCTCAGGCAAAAATGATTGCCCAGCCCCAGGAAATCGGCATGACGATCCAGAGAGCCGGGATCATATTGGCCACAGGAAACTGCTTGATACCACAAATGCGCATTCCTACAGCCAGCATGATGCAGCCACCACAGGCCGAGAAGTCCGCCAGCATGTCCGGCGTGGTGAGGGGAATGATCAATACCGAGGCGAAAAAGAAAAGCGACTGGACAACAAGCTGCGGCACCGCCAGCAATGCAATGATATAGCCCATGGTCGCAGCGAAGATCATGGCCGTGAAAAGATCCAGGATGGCCTTGACGACCAGCAGGGTCGTGTCCCCTGTCATGCCTTCCACCATCGCTCCATAGATGCCAGTCGCACTCATGGAAAACAGCACGAGCAGCGCCACAAACCGATTGAGGAATTCTTCTTGTGGCAGTGCCCCGTCAGATGGCGTCAGCTTGGAGAGCAGGCTCTTGGTCTTGATCGACATTTTGTGAATGGATTTTTCAAGGTCGAAAATTTCGCCAAGCAACGACCCGACAATCAGGGCAAGCACCACTGGAGCCAATGCCACAACCTTGCCCGCCATGGCGACCCCAAGCCCCATGGAGGCAATGCCGAACACCATCGGCATATTCTGTTTTACATTCTCTTTGATTTTGGCACCGATGAAAGCGCCGACCGTGGAGCCAACCACAATCGCGGCACCGTTGATGAGAGGACCGATCATTGTTTTTCCTTTGTGGCTTATAACTGCCACTGCAAATGGCTCAAATTGCCATTGATTTACTGGGTCTTGACAGAGCGAGCCACCTGCAAAGGCAAAGTCCTCCCACTTGCCTTCGCATAGATTTTCACCTCGAACCAATCAAGGCATATCTGCCTTGCCGGGCTCCTTATCAATCTTCTGAAGTGAAACCGAATTCGATTTCTTCCTTGGTGAAAAACACCTTCAGCTCATTGGCCTTCATCAACGCAAAAAGCGCCTCACATTCGCTGGCCGTCACCGCCATGGTCAATCTCTGCGGCGGATCCTGCATGTCGAAATATCCATTGGAATGATAGCGACCATCATGGCCAAACCCTTCCTGAGCGGTAGAGAGCGTTGCACCACGAATACCCAGCTGCATAGCCTGATCAATGATCCAGCGCGCAAGAGGCCGATCCTCATACTCGCGGCTCCGTTGGGAAAAGAAGGTAATCAGAAATCCTTTAGTCATGAAGACCCCAGACGCCATTTTATGATGTTTATGGGTTGCAATAGCTTCTCGCTCGCTTGGTCGTTTGGATAAGCCATACGGGCCCGCGGGCAGGTCAATCGTCCTTGCGCCAGAGCAAGGCCAAGAGCTGGAAAGAAGCCTCCGCACTATCGAACCTCGACATCCAAAAGGCAACGAAAAATCTGACAAAAGTCTGGCGATTATCAGCAGAAACTGTATCGAAAAAACGAAAACGGAGCCTTGGCCCCGTTTCCTCGCGATAGCGATTGCGACGATCAGTCTGTCTTGGACGCTTCGAGAACAAGATCAGCCTGCCGACCGGTCAACTCCTGCATATGATCGAATGATGCTTCATAGGAAGCGACACCGGCTGAAATAGACCGCAGCTCAATGATCAAATCGCTGATCTCCGATTGCGGCATCAGGCTTTCAACCAAATCCCAGCCCTCCCAGCCGGGCCGGGCGTCATATCCCATCAACTGTCCGCGCCTGCCAGCCACGATGGTGTTGACCTTGGCTGTTGCATCATTGGGCACGGCAATCTTGACATTCATAATGGGTTCCAGAAGCACCGGACTGCATTGAGGCATGCCTTCGCGCATGGCCAGCGTACCAGCAGAGCGGAAAGCCTGATCAGAGCTATCCACTGTGTGGTAGGAACCATCACTGAGATTGACCGCAAGATCGACAACCTCAAAGCCCAACGGCCCTTTGATTAGAGCATCCTTGATGCCATTCTCGACAGAGCCGAAATATTGCTTGGGCACAACGCCCCCTGTGATGGTTTCGCTGAACTGGAAGCCCTCGCCGCGGGACAATGGCTTGATCTCGATGACAACATCACCAAACTGCCCATGACCACCGGATTGCTTCTTGTGGCGTCCACGCACTGATGTCCCTTTGCGGATTGTCTCCTTATAGGGGATGACCGGAACGTGACTTTCTATGTTGATCGAATATTTGCCCTGCAACCGCTCAAGAGCCACACGCAAATGCATCTCGCCTTGTCCGCGCAAGATGGTTTCACTGCTGTCCTGATTTTGCTCGACAATCAGGGACGGGTCTTCTTCCACCAGTTTTTGCAAGGTGGCGTGCAGCTTGACCTCGTCGCGATGCTCCTTGGGCCTTACCGCCATGGCAAAGACCGGCGCAGGCGCCTCGAAAATATCAAGCTGTTCAACTCCTTCTTTTGCAGTGGTCAGGGTCATGCCCGTATGCGCATCATCCAGTTTGCCAAGCGCGATAACCTCGCCAACTCCGGCGGTGTTGTCCTTGACGGTTTTCTGCCCTTGCACATGGAACAGACCCGAGACACGGCCTATTTCCTCGCCACCCGCTGCAAAAAAGACATCCCCGTCCTTCACGGATCCTTTGAGCACCCGCGAGATGGACAGTTTCCCACCGTGAGAGGTGTGAATGCTTTTCATGACCTGCAGCACAGGCTCACCATTCGGCATGTCAGGACAGCCAAGACGCTCCGCTGTATAGCCAACGCCGAGCCCTTCATGACGCAGAACCTTCAAAAGTCGCGTTACACCATTTTCCTGTTCGGCAGCCCCGATCAGCACCGGCATGACCTGCCCTTCGCGCATTTCCTGCACCAGATCGCTGAAGATCTGCTCCTTGGAGGGCTCCATATCCTCCAGCAACATTTCCATCAGCTTGTCATCGTGATCAGACAGGGTTTCGAGCATGGAATAGCGGGCTTCCCATTCGCGTTCCTGGTCGTCCGCACTCATATCCACCAGTTCGCTGGGCGCATGCTCATGGTAGAGAAAGGCTCGTTCCAGAGCCAAGTCGATATAGCCGATAGCCTGCTCGCTCTTCCAGATCGGGATCTGGCGCAGCAGAAGCGGCGTATTGGAAGCATGCTGCAACGCCTCCACGAGCGAACGCACCCGTGTCGTGCATTTGTCCAATTTATTGATAAAGAGAATTCTGGGAATGTTGCGCTCTTCAAGCTGCCTGAGAATGACCTGCAAGGCAGGAATTTTCTTTTCATCGGGCTCGCATACAACAATCGCGAGATCGACAGCGGAGAGCGCTGGAAGACTTTCAAACTGAAATTCGACTGAGCCGGGACAATCGACGAAGATATATGGATCTCCAAGAAATTCCGTTTCGGCTATATTGGCTTCCACCGACATGTGATGGGCGCGTGCCTCCTCGGATGCATCGCCAACAGACCCTCCACTGTCGACAGATCCGAACTTGTTGATTGCACCGGTTCGCGCCAATAAGGCTTCAAGGAGAGTTGTCTTACCGCTTCCAAAGGGCCCGACGATGGCTACGCAACGTGGACCCTCGACTCTTCTGCCAGCTTGTCCCATGGCAGATCCTCCTTTCTGTTTGCTGCATGATGTCCGGCACCAGCCTGATTTGCTGTTCGATTGCGATCAGCCATCAGCTCCTCCTGGTGTTTCCTTGTGAGTTTGACTCTACTCCTCTTGCCTTTGAATAACGCGCCAAACTGTCAAAAAGCGCGGACAGTACTTGTTCAGCTTAACCGAGATTTGCCCGTCCTGTTTGATCAAACGCAAAAGAAACCGAGATTGCATTATGGACTCACCGCAATTTGACGGTTTGATGACGCCCTTTCGCCCAACACTAATCTTTCGTCTATAATACGAATTATCTAATTGAATTAAAAAGGGAAATTCTCATCAAGGCAAAAACAAGAAAAGGGCGCATAAGCGCCCCTTTCCAATTGCATTGTTCTGTCATGACCAACCTAATTGGCCACATTCCCTATTTGAGGGAAGCGCAGAATTTCTTGATGCGTGCACATGCCTCGGTCAAAGCCTCGGTTGAGGTCGCATAGGAAATTCTAAAGTTCGGGCCAAGGCCGAAAGCAGATCCCTGAACAACGGCAACACCTTCAGCTTCCAGAAGCTCGGTCACGAAATCTTCGTCGGTTTCAAGCACCTTACCAGATGGAGCGGTTTTGCCAATGCAATCCGCGCAAGACGGATAGACATAGAAAGCCCCTTCCGGAGTCGGGCAGGAAATGCCTGCGCACTCATTGAGCGCCTTGACCACCAGATCCCGGCGCTGCTTGAAAACTGCTGCACGCTCGGCAATGAAATCCTGCGGACCATTCAGAGCCGCGACAGACGCATACTGCGAGATCGAGCTCGGGTTGGATGTGGACTGGGACTGCAACTTGGCCATAGCCTTGATGAGTTCAACAGGACCACCGGCATAGCCAATGCGCCAACCGGTCATGGCATAGGCCTTGGAAACACCGTTCACCGTCAGCGTGCGATCATAGAGCTTTGGCTCGATCTGGGCTGGTGTGGTGAATTTGAAGTCGTCATAGACCAGATGCTCATACATGTCATCGCTCATGACAAGAACATGAGGATGCTTGAGCAGAACATCGGTGAGCGCCTTCAGCTCAGCTTCCGAATAGGCTGCACCTGACGGGTTGGAAGGGGAGTTGAAGATCAGCCATTTGGTTTTTGGCGTGATCGCAGCATCCAGCGCTTCCGGGGTCAGCTTGAAGGTCGCCTTGTCAGCCTCAACGATGACAGGCTCGCCACCGGCAAGCAGCACCATGTCGGGATAGGAAACCCAATAGGGGGTCGGAATGAGAACCTCATCACCCGGGTTCAGCGTGCAAACCAGTGCGTTGTAAAGCACCTGTTTGCCACCGGTACCGACGGTGATCTGATTTGGCTGATAATCAAGACCGTTCTCACGTTTGAATTTGGCGCAGATGGCCTCTTTCAACTCAGGCAGACCGTCAACAGCTGTGTATTTGGTTTTACCTTCATTGATGGCCTTGATCGCAGCAGCCTTGATATTATCCGGTGTATCGAAGTCCGGCTCTCCGGCACCCAGACCGATGACATCACGTCCAGCGGCCTTCAGTTCCCGGGCTTTGTTGGTGACCGCAATGGTAGCGGATGGTTTCACGCGCGAAAGCTGCTCGGCGATAAAGCTCATTGAGCCCTCCAAATTTTCAGCTAGAAAAAGACAAACGAACTTCTAGGCCAGCATAATTACCAAGCCAGTCCGCCCGCGCACCCTATTGCAGCCCTCAGGACAATTCAAGGCAAGCCGGGCAAGATTTGGCCGTTTTCGCGCTCTGGATGTCAAGAATCTTGCGCACAAATGTACTCAACCAACAAGGCACTGCCTACATTTGTTTCAGTCTGCAGAGAACGCCTTAAAAGATGAGGCACAGCTCCTGCATCCATTGGGAGGATCAAATGACAGCCCCATCAGTCTTCAGGGCTCGGGCATTGCCTTGAGGCACCCATCTAAAAGCAATTCTGCTGACCACATCAAAGAACCGCACAACACCAAATACTCTGCCGGGCCATAGGATGATCCTGCGGCCTTGTTGTGCACCCTGCGCGTAAGCAATGAACATAGGACAAATAAGCCAAAATGCTTACAACTTAAAGCGCGTGACATCATGCCTCATCTACTAAATTCGAATATAAAAAATAAGCATATTATAGTCCTATTTAAGAGAGACCCGTTGGAATCGGTCCGGAGCCGCTTCCGCTTTTGACGACAACCAGATCAGTTTTTGTCGAGAAAGCTGTTCTTCTTGCCTTTTGCATTTGTTCGGAGGACCACATGGCGAACTTTGCATATGGGGGCAGACGGCCACAGAGCAGGTGCCTTACGGGCCTTATTCTGGCTGTTTCTGCCCTTTCTTTTGCATCTATTCTCTCATTGTCTGGCATTGACGCCTTTGCGGCATCAGGACAAGACACGCTCCCCCATTCCCCTGTTCGTGTGGATGCCAAGGCAACAGCATTGCAGTTGTCTGGCAAACCCGCCGGCGGTACCGCCGACCATTCCAAATTTGAAATTCTGCAGCAGGACTTCAAATCCGGACCTGAAGTCACCAAAGCCTGCCTTACCTGCCACACTGAAGCGGCAGATCAGGTGCAGCACACATTGCACTGGAAATGGGAAACCAAGAATGAGGCCACCGGGCAGACCCTTGGCAAGCGCACTGTCATCAACGGATTTTGCGGCAATGTCGCCTCCAACGAACCGCGTTGCACATCCTGCCATGCGGGCTATGGCTGGGAAGACATGCGCAAAGCCCCACCTTCCGAACCCGAAGCCGTAGATTGCCTTGTCTGTCATGCAGATACGGAGCTTTACAAGAAATTTCCAACCAAGGCCGGTCACCCGCTCTATGAACCAACCCTCTGGAACGGCAAGATGGTGCAGCCCCCCGATCTCAGCAAGGCTGCTCAATCGGTTACCAATCCGCGGCGTGAGAATTGCGGCTCCTGCCACTATTATGGCGGCGGTGGCGATGGCGTCAAACATGGCGATCTGGACAGTTCCCTGAACCATCCCGATGCTGCCCTTGACGTCCATATGAATGAAGACGGGCTTAACATGGCCTGCACAGCCTGCCATTCCGGCTCAGGGCATCAGTGGCCCGGCTCGCGCTATAACACCGATGCGAAACCAACCACAGTCACAATGGATGGCAAGGAGACCAAGACCGCCAAGATCCGCTCCCTTGATCAACAAGCAGGTCTGATGGAACCCTCAGCCTCTTGCGAGAGCTGCCACTCGGCACGCCCCCATGATGGCGACGATATCATGGGCATCAAGCTCAATGACCACACAGATACGGTCGCCTGCCAGACCTGCCATGTGCCCGAATTCGCCCGCGGCGGCGTTGCCACCAAAACGCTATGGGACTGGTCAACCGCTGGCAAACTGAAGGATGGCAAACCTTACAAGGTCATGGATGAGCATGGACATCCCATCTACTTGTCCCAGAAGGGCAATTTCGAATATGCCGAAAATGTCCAGCCCTTCTATTCCTGGTTCAATGGCGAAACGACATGGACCCTGCTGGATGACAAAATCGATCCTTCCAAGATTGTCGAGATCAATGCGCTTGGTGGATCGGCCACCGATGGCAAGTCCCGCATCTGGCCTTTCAAGCGCATGCATTCGCGCCAGCCATACGACAAGACAAAGAACCAGCTGGTCTATAATCATGTCTTCGGGCAAGACAAGACAGCACTCTGGACCAATTTCGACTGGGACAAATCGGTGCCTGCCGCCATGGACTTTATCGGCAAGGATTTCTCAGGCGAGCTGGGCTTTGTCGATACCTATATGTATTGGCCAATCACGCATATGGTCGCCCCCAAGGAGCAGGCCCTGCATTGTCAGGAATGCCACGCCAAAGAGGGGCGCCTTGCTGGCATCACCGGCATTTACATGCCCGGACGTGATAATTTCAAATGGCTCGACTGGATCGGATATGCCGCTTTCGGGCTGACGCTGCTGGGCGTTCTGTTCCACGCTTTGCTACGCATTATCTTCCGCAATCGCAAAACACAGGCTTGAGGAGACATTATCATGACGGACATACCATCCTCTGCCCAATCAGAAGCATTGGCCACCAAACCAGACGTCAAAAAGCGGGCCGTGAAGATCTACACACGCTATGAACGCTTCTGGCATTGGTCACAGGCCTTGCTGATCTTCATTCTGGCCTTCTCGGGCTTCAACCTGCATGGCTCGCTCACGCTGGTGCCCTTCCCGCTGGCGGTGATGATCCATACCTACGCGGCCATTTTGTTGCTGCTGCTGTGGCTCTTCACCACGTTCTGGAACTTCACCACAGGGCAATGGCGTCACTATCTGCCACAAAATAGAGGCCTGTTCGCGGTGATAAAATTCTATGCCTATGGCATCATCACCGGTGCGCCACACCCCTACTCAAAGACTCTCAACCGCAAACAGAATGCCTTGCAGGCACTGGCCTACCTGACTTTCATGGTCATCATTGGCCCGGCCCTGTGGCTCTCCGGCATTGCCTATCTGCTCTATGGTCTTTGGGAGAATATCCAGAACAGCCAACAGATCTTTTCTCTGGTCGCCTTCGTGCACACGGCGGCTGCCTTTGCCATGATCACCTTCGTCGTCATCCATGTTTACATGACGACCACTGGCAAAACGGTATTTCACTATATCAAGACCATGATTACCGGTTATGAAAAGATCGAACTAACCCCCGCAGAAGAAGCCTATCTCGAAGAGCAACAACCGGGCATGCTGAAACAGGACGACAAGTAACCAAGACATAGACAAGCATAATGACAAAGGCACTGGAACAAGAAAAGCCGCAGCACATGCTGCGGCTTTTGTTTGGATCATGTGATCAAGCCGTAAGAGAGCGTCCAGTCAGACGTCTTATCATTCAAAGGCAGTGCCGGGCTTGACGCCGATTTTTTTCAAAATCATGGCAGCAGGGCAGAAACCGGTGAAAGCAGACTGCATCATATTGGCGCCAATAAAAACAGTCAGCCAGATAAACAGCGGATGAACATACACCGTCAGAATGACGGACAGCAGGACCATGAAGCCTGCAAATGCGAAAATTGAACGATCAAGCGACATTTTAGAACTCCATTAAATTAGAACTTTCGAATATAAATAACAAAAGACAGGAGCTAGGTAAAGAGCAAAGATCAGGAATGCTGCTGAGACAAGCTGTCGCGCCTCGCCGGAAGTCTTACAGCATCACCATACAATTGTACCAGGAGCCCCAAAATTGTCACAAATATGCTCCCTTTGCGCCCCTTTTCCCACAAACCCGGGCCGTAATTCCGTGAGACAGTTGCCTCGGACCAACCCTGCCACGGGAAATATACCAATGACATTGCCTGACACCGACGCAAAAGACCGGACAAGTGATCGGAAAAGAAAGCGCCATGCAATTGAGCTAAGCGCATATGCCGAACGCAAAAATCCCATTTCAAGAATTTTCAAACTCTGGATCGGCGCCTATGCCTTCGCGGTCTGTACCGCTCTTGCTGTTGCAGCCGGAACGCCAGCCCATTCAGCCCCATCTGAGACACCCATAACAAGCAGTTCTCGGATGGAGCAGCCATTGCTGATCACTCCCGATGACATGCAATCAGGTGGTTTGCTATTCAAAGCCAAGGAAGCCGGCAAATATATCGAGGCTCCCAAGGTGGCAACCGATATAAAGATCGATGTCACCGGACCGATCGCCCGCGCCGTCATCACGCAAAAATTCCTCAACCCGAGCGACGCATGGGTCGAGGGCATCTATGTCTTCCCCTTGCCCGACACAGCGGCAGTGGATGAGCTCAGGATGAAAATCGGCGATCGCATGATCGAGGGCAAGATCAAGCCCAAGGAAGAGGCACGCCAGATTTATGAAACGGCCAAACAGCAAGGCAAGAAGGCGAGCCTGCTGGAACAGCATCGCCCCAATCTCTTCACCAATGCCGTTGCCAATATAGGCCCCAAGGATTCCATCACCATCCAGATCGCCTATCAGCAGAGCATTCCGCGCAAGGGCGAAGACTTTTCCCTGCGCGTGCCGCTGGTCGTCGCGCCACGCTACAATCCCCTCGCCAAGCCTCTCAATCCCGTCATCGAACTCAAACCCAATCAGTCCAGCAATGCGAGCGGTTGGAGTAGCACAGATCCGGTGCCCGACCGTAAGGCAATCACCGCACCCATACTGAACCCGGAAACAGACGGCAAAAGAAATCCTGTTGCGCTCACCGTCAAGCTCAAGGCCGGTTTTCCCCTCGATAACGTCGTCAGCCACTATCATGATGTGGTGGTCAAACCCGAAGGTGGCGACGCCATGACCCTTACGCTCAAGGGCGAAACCGTTCCGGCGGACAAGGATTTCCTACTCACATGGAGCGGCAAGCCTACGCAAACACCCAATCTTGGCCTCTTCACCCAAACCATCAAAGACGATCCCAATGAGCGGCAGACCGGAGACGGCCAAAGCAAAAACGTCAGGGGTGAGAATAAAGAAGAGGAAAATCTGCTCGAAAGCGAAGCCGAGCACTATTTGCTCGCCTATATCACACCGCCGTACAAATTGGCGACCAGCCTGAAGGTCCCCCCACGCGAAGTGATTTTCGTCATCGACCAGTCCGGCTCCATGAACGGCCCCTCCATCCGGCAGGCGCGCGAAAGCCTGATCGAGGCACTCGGCCAGCTCAAGCCGGAAGACACATTCCAGATCATCCGCTTCAACAATGAGATGGCAAAGCTCTTCCCCTCGCCCCAGCCTGCGGATGAGGAACATATCTCTACCGCCCGCTACTGGGTGGCAGCAATTGAAGCCAAAGGCGGCACAGAGATGTTGTCAGCCATGCAGGCGGCGCTCAAGGATCAGAACCCGAATGCCCCAACCCTGCGGCAGGTCATCTTCCTGACCGATGGCGCCATCGGCAACGAACGCCAGCTGTTTGAAACCGTCAAATCAGAAAAAGGACGCTCTCGTATCTTCACGGTCGGTATCGGCTCTGCCCCGAACAGCTTCTTCATGTCTCGGGCCGCCGAAGTCGGGCGTGGCACCTTCACCCAAATCGGCGACATCACCGAAGTAAAAAGCAAAATGGAGAAGCTCTTTACCCAGCTGACGACACCGGTCGCCACCGATCTCAGCATCTCTTTTGCCAAAGGCAAGGATATAGAGGCCTCACCGAGCGCATTGCCCGATCTCTATAAGGGCGAGCCTGTCGTCGTTGCTTTCAAGGGCAAGGACTTCGGGCCGGAGCTGACACTGAAGGGCCGCTTTGACAACCAGCCATGGTCCATGACCGTCGACATCACCAAGGCGGCTTCCTCTGAGGCCATCGACAAATTGTGGGCCCGAGGCAAGATCCGCCAACTGGAGAATGAACGCCTGCTTGCGACAAATCCGGCGTCCTTCGACAAGGCGATCGAGACCCTCGGCCTCACACATCATCTGGTCACGCGCTTGACAAGCCTCGTTGCCGTTGACGTCACGCCATCGCGCCCGGACGATCAGTCACTGGACAGCAAGAAGGTTCCGCTGAATCTGCCTGATGGCTGGAACATGGAGAGCGTCTTTGGAGACACAGTCCCGATGGCTGACACCCGCGTGAATGCTGCGCTTGCTCCGGCACAGCAAGCCGGCCAGACCGGAGCCAATCGCGCGGCAGGTCTGGTATCTCTTGCACCCGAAGTCATGAAAGCCATGAAAACGGCTGCAGCACCACAGAGCAGCCCTACCCAAATTGCCCTTGCACCAACCGGTGGCAATCAAATTCTTCTACCCAAAACCGCAACGCGGTCGGACCTTCTCATGCTTATCGGCATTGGCCTGCTGACCCTGGCCGGAGCCCTGTTTGCATGGATACAATGGAGAAAGATCCGGCCGGACTTACGCTAGTTTTGTCCTAAGAGCAGCCTGCGCGTGGACCTCGGTCCACGCGCCTTTTTATCCCACTCTCACAACACACACACCCAAGGACATAATGCCAAAACCAGCCCCCAGCCCCACGCAGTTTAAAATAGGCGCAGTCAGCGCCATGGCTCTTGGACTGCTGGGGCTGGGGTTATTGATCTGGGGTAGCTGGATTCCCATAAAAGCAACCCTCGCCCAATATCTGTTGGAACGAGCCTGGGAGCAGAGCGAAAGCGATGGCATCCCGCACAAGGCATGGCCATGGGCAGACAGTTGGCCGGTTGCCAAACTGACCATCTCTGCTCTTGATTTCCACGCGATCATACTCAAGGAAGCCGGTGGCGAAGGTCTCGCCTTCGGCCCGGTTCTGCTGGATCAGTCCGCACCACTGGGTCATCGGGGAACAAGCGTTATCTCAGCCCATAGAGACACCCATTTCAAGGCCCTCGCCAATTTGCGCATCGGCATGCAAGTGGCGTTGGAGCAGATGAACGGTCCGACCCTGCGCTACACCATTGATGACAAACGCATCGCGCGCTGGGATCAATCCGGTCTCGTCAAGAACACGCTGGACACATCGCTTGTTCTGTCCTCTTGCTGGCCCTTCGATGGCCTTACTAGCGGCCCCTTGCGCTTTATCGCCGAGGCCAGACCAAATCGCGACACAGCAAAGCTGATCCGCTGAAATAGTCCAGTTTGACCTGGCTGGACGCTGCATGCTCAACCCATCAAAATTCTTGCTCGATTGATGAATAGAAATCGGTTGCAGAGGTAAGGCGCTTGCCTTAGAAATCGGTCATTCTTGCAGGCGCACAGGCCCGCACTCTTCCGTCTTCTTCTGGAAAGCTACGCTCAATGCCAAGAATGACCGCCAACCTGTTGTTGCTGATCGCTGCCATCGTGTGGGGCGCCGCCTTTGTCGCCCAGTCCACAGCAATGGACTCCATCGGACCGATGAATTTCACAGGCGTCCGCTTCCTTCTGTCGACCTTGGCGGTTGCGCCCTTTGCCTATATCGAACGGCGCCGTGCGAGCAATCCGATCCCTCTAGCCGTGATCGGCAAGGGCATTCTTGTCGGCGTTGTCTTCTTCGCCGGTATGATTTTCCAGCAGTACGGTTTCGCCACAACGTCTGTAACCAACGCTGGCTTTCTTACCGCGCTCTATGTTCCGTTGACCCCGGTTATCGGCGTTCTGATCTTCCGCAGTTGGCCAACGCCGATCATCTGGCCGATGGTGGCCTTGTCAGTTCTCGGCGCCTATTTGCTGGCTGGTAGTCTGGAAACCATGAAGGAGGGCGACATCCTGATGCTGTTCAGTGCCCTCTTCTGGGCTCTGCAGATCATTTTTGTGGGACGCATGGTCGTCAAATATGGCAACCCTCTGGCCTTTGCCTTCCTGCAATTTGCCACCGCCAGCGTGCTCGGCTTCCTTGGCGGTTTGCCTTTTGAAACGATAGACCTTTCCAGTCTGCAGGGGGCCTGGTTCCAGATCATTTATACCGGCGTCTTCTCCGGAGCCCTTGCCTTCGGCCTGCAAGCCATCGGGCAGCGCTATACGCCACCAGCCGACGCAGCGATCATCCTGTCCGGTGAGAGCCTGTTTGCGGCCATCTTCGGCGCGCTGTTGTTGAGCGAACGCCTGACCTCAACCCAGTATCTGGGCTGCTTCCTGATTTTCTCCTGCATTCTGCTCGTTGAGCTTTTGCCACAGATCCAGAAGCGCCTGCGCCGCGCCAAACAGAAAGCCGCAGAGGCTTCGCTCGACATTCCCGCCTGACACACGCCCGCCAATCAATAGCAAGCAAAAAAATGGCCGCTGCTCAAAAGAAACAGCGGCCAAGGTAAGCCTTCCATACGGGAAATCATAAGGTTGGTTTGCTCAGGTCTTGATTTTGGCGATATCCAGTAGACTCAAAACAGCCTTCTCATAATAGGGCTCGGTCTCACCCTTGCGGATCTTGCGCAGGAAATATTTCTCAAAGGCAATCTTGGCCAAATGCACCCATTTGCCCTGCCCGGCATAGTTGGTGTTGCGCGGAGGAATCTGAGGCATGGCCACAAAGGCCAGCCCTGAATCGCCAAAATCGGCAAGACAGATTGCATTCCAGGTCGCTTCATGGGTCGGGTCCTTACCAGCCAGAATCTCACTCAGATTTTTAGCTGAAGCTGTGACCATGGATTCGATCATATAGCCGGTTTTCGGCACACCCACCGGAACAGGGGTCGCTTCATAAGGCGGGATCGCAATGCAAACGCCGATACCGAAGATGTTGGGATATTTCGGGTTGCGTTGATGCTTGTCTACGATAACAAAGCCGCGCGGATTGACCAGTCCCTCGATGCCCTGCAGCGCCGGAATGCCGCGGAAGGCAGGAAGCATCATGGAATGCTTAAAGGGCAGTTCGTGCTTTTTCTTCTCGCTCCCGTCAGCGTCAAATTCGGTTACATACATCATGCCTTCATCGATCTTGTCGACCTTGGCATTGGTGATCCATTTTATGGTGCGGTCGCGCATGGCCGATTCCAGCATGCCCTTGGTGTCACCCACGCCGCCAAGACCCAAATGGCCCACATAGGGCTCAGAGGTCACAAAGGTCATCGGCACTTTGTCGCGAATCTTTCGTTTGCGCAGGTCGGTATCAAAGATCATCGCTGTTTCATAGGCGGGCCCATAGCAGGATGCCCCCTGCACGGCACCAACCACGATCGGACCGGGATCAGCGCAGAAGGCCTCCCATTTTTCATGCCCGGTGGTTGCATGATCGACATCGCAAACAGAAATGGTGTTGCCCGCAGGCCCCAGACCATCAATCTCATCAAAGGCCAATTCAGGCCCTGTTGCGATCACCAGATAATCATAGGAAAGGGATGACCCGTCTTTCAGACCGACCGCGTTATTCTCGGGATCAAGGCTCGTTGCGGCGGAGCAGATAAAGTCCACCTTGTTCTTTGGCAACACCGTTGCCAGATCAAGCGTGATATCCTTCTTCTTGCGCCACCCCACGGCGACCCAAGGGTTGGATGGTGTGAACTGGAAAAACGGCTTGTCTGAAACAACCGTCACCTTGTCTGTTTTCGTCAGTTTCTGGCGAATTTCATAAGCTGCTGAAAGGCCACCCAGGCCTGCCCCCAAAACCACTACATGAGTCATACTCTCTCCCTTTCAGCACCACTCTCCGCTTTGTGCGGTGCTCCTCGCAGTCAACTGCGTCTATTATATTTTAGTAATTTCGAATATTAGGACTATTTAATACAACAGAAAATAGTCAATTCGACTGATATGCGTCCGAGGAGACATCGCTCAATCTCAAAAATTTTGCCGCGCCCCCTTCATATTCTTGCTTTGTTCCCTTACATTGAGCACAAACAGCTCCGAGAGGTAGGCACATGACGTCCAAGAAGCAGAAAGAGGCTGAAAAACAAGGCGGGTTGGGCGAAGCGCCTCAGGCCTCCTTTGAAGGAGCCCCGCTTTCTGACTCGATTGCCGATTGGGCTGATGAGATCGCACAAGCTGCCCAACAGGCTTCAAAGCCACAAGCCAAGGCAAAAGGGCCGGTCAAGAAACCGGCCACCAAGCGCACCAAGAAGGCTGAGGACCAAAAGGCCTCCGCACGCGACCGCGCTGCGGGCGGGCTCAATCCCGTGGCCGGTCTGGATATTTCGCTTGAGAAAGCCGAAGAGCTGGAGCGTGTCACCAAGGCGCGCAAAAAGGCCCAGAAGAAAAAGGGCAAGAGTGATGATCGCTCGGGCGTCACTGAAACCGTGCGCGCACTGGAATCGCTCATTGAACATGGCCGACCTGAATTCATGGATTCCGAACCATGGCGCCCTCACCGCCCGGA
Organism: uncultured Cohaesibacter sp.; assembly: GCF_963676485.1. Classification (NCBI taxonomy): domain Bacteria; kingdom Pseudomonadati; phylum Pseudomonadota; class Alphaproteobacteria; order Hyphomicrobiales; family Cohaesibacteraceae; genus Cohaesibacter; species uncultured Cohaesibacter sp. The sequence continues at coordinate 3,140,541 of NZ_OY781114.1, read as the reverse complement.
TCGGCCGGAAAAGTCGGAAGGCGGCGTCTCTTTCGAGTTGAAAACGGAGTATGAGCCAGCCGGAGACCAGCCTACGGCGATTGCAGACCTGGTGGAAGGCATTGGAGATGGAGAAGCAACGCAAGTGCTGCTCGGCGTCACCGGCTCGGGCAAGACCTTCACCATGGCGCAGATCATCGCCAAAACAAACCGTCCGGCCCTGATCCTTGCACCCAACAAGACCCTTGCTGCCCAGCTCTATGGCGAGTTCAAAAATTTCTTTCCGAACAACGCGGTAGAATATTTCGTCTCCTATTACGATTATTACCAGCCTGAAGCCTATGTGCCGCGTACGGATACCTTCATCGAGAAGGAGAGCACCGTCAACGAGCAGATCGACCGCATGCGCCACTCGGCAACCCGCGCCGTGCTCGAGCGCGATGACGTGATCATTATCGCCTCTGTCTCCTGTATCTATGGTATCGGCTCGGTGGAAACCTACACCGAGATGAGCTTCAAGATCGAAACCGGCGACGAGATTGACCAGAGCCAGCTGATGGCTGATCTGGTGGCGCTGCAATATAAGCGCAATGACATGGATTTCCACCGCGGCTCCTTCAGGGTGAACGGCGATGTAGTCGAGATTTTCCCTGCCCACTATGAAGACCGCGCATGGCGCATTTCCTTCTTCGGCGACGAGGTGGAGGAGATCAAGGAATTCGACCCGCTGACGGGGCAGAAGATGGGCGAGCTTGAGATGATCAAGCTCTATGCCAACTCGCACTATGTAACCCCGCGCCCAACCCTCAATCAGGCTATCAAGAGCATCAAGAAAGAGCTCAACGAGCGCCTTGCCGAGCTGGAAGCCCATGGACGCTTGCTGGAGGCCCAGCGCCTCGAGCAACGCACCCGCTTTGACCTTGAAATGATGGAGGCGACCGGCGCCTGCCAGGGCATCGAGAACTATTCGCGCTATCTCACGGGTCGTCTGCCCGGTGAACCACCTCCGACCCTGTTTGAATATCTGCCCGATAACGCCCTGATTTTCGTCGACGAGAGCCATGTGACCATTGGCCAACTTGGCGCCATGTATCGAGGCGACTTCCGCCGCAAGGCAACGCTGGCCGAATATGGCTTCCGCCTGCCAAGTTGCATGGACAACCGTCCCTTGCGCTTTGAGGAATGGGACGCCATGCGCCCGCAGACTGTGGCAGTTTCTGCAACGCCGGGCAACTGGGAGATGGAAGAAGCCGGTGGCGTCTTTGCCGAGCAGGTCATCCGCCCGACCGGCCTCACCGACCCGATCATCGAAATCCGTCCGGCCAAAACACAGGTCGACGACCTACTCGGCGAGGTGAAGGAAAAGGCCGCTCTAGGGTTCCGAACGCTGGTAACAACCCTCACCAAGCGCATGGCCGAAGACCTCACAGAATATCTGCATGAGCAAGGCGTGCGCGTGCGCTACATGCATTCCGATGTGGACACCATCGAGCGCATCGAGATCATTCGCGATTTGCGCCTTGGTGCCTTCGACGTGCTTGTGGGCATCAACCTGCTGCGCGAGGGTCTCGACATTCCCGAATGCGCCCTTGTGGCCATTCTGGACGCCGACAAGGAAGGGTTCCTGCGCTCTGAAACCTCCTTGATCCAGACCATCGGTCGTGCCGCCCGTAATGCCGAGGGCAAGGTCATTCTCTATGCCGACCGCATGACGGGTTCAATGGAACGCGCCATTGGCGAGACCAATCGCCGCCGCGAAAAACAGATGGCCTATAACGAAGAGCATGGCATCACCCCGCAAACGGTCAAGAAGAATATCGGCGACATTCTCGGCTCCGTCTACGAAAGCGATCATGTCACCGTTGACAAGGGTCTGGCAGAAGAGACCGGGGCCGGTATCGGCCACAATCTGGAAGCTCATATCGAAGATCTGGAAAGCCGCATGAAGGATGCTGCAGCCAACCTCGAGTTTGAGGAAGCCGCTCGCCTGCGCGACGAAGTCAAACGGCTACGCGAAACCGAGCTGGCCATTGCCGACGATCCGCTCGCCCGCCAGTCAGCGGTCGATAATAAAACCGGAGGCTATCGCGGCGAACGCAAATATGGCACCTCGGCCAATATGCCAAAATCTGGCTCCCAAAAAGGCAGCCGCATCAAGCAGCCTGATCTGGATGACATGGGCCCGGGCACCGATATGCCGCGCCCGAAAGGTGCCAGCAAGACGCCGCGGCCCAAACGCCGCAAAAGCTGACGCGCCAAGCCCCAATGAACAGACAAAAGAAAAGGCTCCGCATTGCATAAATGCGGGGCCCTTTTATCATCTTACATCTAGAGGCCGCATCAGCCAATCACGATCTTGGCCAACAGGAAGCCGACAACCGATCCGGTGACCACAGCAATCAAGCCGACGGACATGAAGGAATGGTTGAAATACCATTTGCCAATCTTGGTGGTGCCCGACACATCGAAGTTGACGGTGGCAATGTCGGATGGATAGTTCGGAATGAAGAAATAGCCATAGACAGCCGGCATCAGACCGATCAGCAACGCCGGTTCCAAGCCAAGCCCGAGGCCAACGGGCAGCATCATGCGTGCCGTCACGGCTTGAGAGTTCACCACAACGGAAACGATGAACAGGGCCAGAGCGAAGGTCCACGGATATTGCGTCACCATATCAACGATACCGGCCTTGAACTGCGGCATGGCATATTTGAAGTAGGTGTCCGACATCCATGCGATACCGAAAATGGCGATTGCAGCAACCATGCCCGATTTGAAAACAACACCATCCGGCACGGTACGCGGGTGCGTCTTGGTCGCCAGCATGATGATGCCGCCAAAGCAAAGCATCATCATCTGGATGACGACAGACATGCTGATCGGCTTCTCGGCCCCAGCCACAGTCCGCACCTCAGGCACCATGGCAATGAAGACGATGGTCAGAATGGCAAGAATGAACAGCAGAACAGCGTTCCGTGCTCCAGTTGGCAGTGTTTCGTTCAAAGAGGTTGCCGTGGTGGATTTGACTTTCTCAGCCCAAGTCGGGTCCTGTAGGCGCTTCTGATAGTCAGGGTCTTCGTTCAGCTCCTTGCCACGGCGCATGCTGTAAAGCGCCATCGCTAGCGTACCGCACAAGGTGGCGGGCACGGTGACCATCAGGATAGAAAGCAGCGTGATATCAGGATTGAGATCTGACAGCTGCGCCAGATAATAGACAACGGCAGCGGAGATCGGCGAGGCCGTGATGCCCACTTGCGAAGCAACCGAAGCGGCGGCCATTGGGCGCTCCGGGCGAATGCCGTTTTTGAGGGCCACGTCACCGATGATCGGCATAATGGAATAGACCGCATGGCCCGTGCCCAGCATGAAGGTCATGGTATAGGTCACGAAAGGAGCAATCAGCGTCACGCGTTTCGGGTTGGAACGCAGCATGCGCTCGGCCACCTGCAGCATATATTTCAAGCCACCGGCAGCTTCCAGAATGGAGGCACAGGTCACCACTGCCAGAATGATCAGCATGACGGTGATGGGGGGCGAGGTTGGTGGCATCTGGAAGATGAAGACTTCGATGACCAGGCCAATGCCGGATACCACGCCCAGACCGATGCCGCCGAAGCGGGAGCCGATATAGAGCATGACCAGCAAAAACAGAAATTCAAAATAGAGCATGGAGCGGTGGTCCTTTCAGCGGCCAAATCAGGCATAGATTTTGCTGACTATCGATATAATGGGCTAACTTATCGCCACGTCGGCTGAAGGGATAAAGGAGCTTCTCAGATGAGTTCCGCTATCCTCTTCTCGTTTTTGCGTCGCATTAAGCGGAGATACAAGAAATTTACCAGCCGGAATTTTACTTACACAAAAAGTCTATCCACCAATTATCACGCGCATTGTCATTTTTACAAGAGATACGCAGAATTCTGTATCATTCTTGCAACAGCGCTGCCTTTTTCGCCTGTTCTGGCGCTCAAACCGCCTCCCAGCCGAAAATGGCCATTTTTCGATCACACTCACGCCCATATGACGGACAACAAGATGCCAGCCCCCATAGAAGAGCAGCCAAGAGCAGCAGAAATAGAGTGAGAGACACGAGCGTGAACAAGATTGCATCAACCGGCATAGGCCTTCTCGCAGCCGCCCTGTTCCTGATGGTATTGCAGGATGTAAGCCACGCAGCTGACAAAGGCCATTGCGGAACGGCATCCTGGTATCAATTGACGACGAGAACGGCGTCCGGCGAAATGGCCAACCCAACCAAGATGACTGCGGCCCATCGCACGATCAAATTCGGACAAAAAATCGAGGTGACGAATATGCGCAATGGCAAGAAGGTCATTGTGCGCGTCAACGACCGTGGCCCTTTCATCAAGGGGCGTATATTGGATGTAAGCCGTCAGGCCGCCAAGCGCCTCGGCTTCAAGCGTGCAGGCACCACAAAGGTATGCATCAGGCACGCGCCGTAAGAACAGGAATTACTGGCGGGCATTCGCCTGTTTGATAAGCTTCTTGGAGCCCGCGGGCTCGTCAATCAAAGCCACAAGCTCTTCCGCCTTTTCATTGACGAGCCAGCCATAGTAATTCTCTCTTGGCCAAACCGTACGACCAGCCTTCCTCCTCTTGTCGCGCAACTCACGCGCATGAATATCGGAATTTCCGATATTGTAGAGGGTAGCTGTAATTCCCGGATTCTGCGAAATATCAACCCCGGCAATGCTGCGGTAATCGTCAATGGCCTTGCGGATCATCGCCGCCATGAAGGCCAGAGAAATATCCGGTTTCATGATGGCATTATAGACCCCGGCGGCATTGTTGGCATCCAGCTTGTGAATACCGGATTTCTCATGCACCAGATCGGTGAGCTTGAGCGCGGTTAGCGGGTTGATCTGCCCCAGACCGAAAGTCTGCCCGGCATACATGGGCTGGAAGAATACCTTGCTGAAGCGATCTCTGGGAAATGTCTTCCCGTCCACTTTCTTGCCCTGAAAATGCTTTTTCCAGACAGCCTGACGACAGGACCAGAGCGTGTAGGAATCCTTATGGCTGTCACAGGCTTCAAACTGTGGTCGCTTCAAAAAAGTCTCGATATCTTCGCCATCATAGGCAAATTTCAAATCCATGCCCGAATAGATCGCAGCCTTGGTGTAATAGGTCTGCAGATAATCGAACACGTTGATATTATAGGTATGCTCTCCAACGATCGCACCGATCATATGGATCGGGTCAATGGAGTAGCGATCAGAAGCGTCCTTGATCTTGGCAAGAAGTTTCTTGTCCTTCTGCAAAAGGGCATGAACCTTGTCATACTTCTTTTCGAAGGACAGTTTCTGCGCTTTGGTGCGCAAATGGGATCCATTGGGAATCTTGGGCTGAACCTTCAGGCGGTTTCCCGGAGGCACCACTTGAATAGATTTGGCGAGAGCCTGCTGATCAGACAGCACGAATGCTCCAGCCAGAAATGCAAAACACACAGCCAATATGAATTTCATTTCAATGCCCAACTTTCAATGGAATCAATTTAACCTGATTGGACTGAAACCTATCAGCAATTCGCCCATTTACGTAGTGCATTTATGCAACAGACGGTCAAGAACCGTCCGTCAAACCGCCTGTTTCTACCCTTTTTCAAGGCTGTAGAGATCGTCGTTATATCCATCCATATGCTTTTGCAGCAGCGCTTGCGCATCCAGCAAGCCCTTATTGTAAAAGACAGGCCCAAGATGGGTAACGAGATGATCGAGCAAAAACTCGGCTTCAAACCGTCCCAGATCCTGATCCAGTTCCTCGCGAAGATAGGCCTGCAGGATTTCGACAAGCCTTGCCTTTTCTTCTTTCGAAAAAGATATGTCGCTCATCGCTTATCTCCCGAACCTCAAAGGCACGCCCAAAGGGACGCGCCGCCATTGTGGTCAATCAAAGCCCCTTGAGAAAAGGATTATTGTGCCGCTCATCACCGATGGTGGAATGATTGCCATGCCCACAGATAAAGGCAACATCATCGCCAAGAGGCAGAATTTTATCCCGAATGGAAGCCATCAGCGCCTCGTGATTGCTGCCCGGCAGATCCGTCCGGCCAATGGAGCCATTGAACAGAACATCCCCCATGATAGCAAACCGGGCCTCTTCATTGAAGAAAACCACATGCCCCGGCGCGTGCCCTGGACAATGCAGAACATCAAAAGGCATACCGGCGATATCAACCGTATCCCCTTGCTTGAGCCAACGATCCGGCTCGTATGGCTTGGCAGCAGGAACGCCGAATTGCAGAGCCTGATCAGCCACCCGTTGGATCAGTTCCCTGTCCGCTTCATGCGGGCCTTCGACATCCACATCCAATGCGTCGCGCAATTCTGCAGCGCCGCCGATATGATCGATATGCCCGTGGGTAATCAGAATGCGCTCGACTGTGATCTTTTCATGTTCAAGCACCTGCAGGATTTTTTCCACATCCCCACCCGGATCTATAACAACGCCCTTGCTGCTTTCCTCATCCCAGATGAGGGTACAATTCTGTTGGAATGGTGTTACGGGAATGATTGCAACCTTCATGTGACCAATCCTGTCTGTTTGGGGATTTATTGCTCAAACAAGCAAATGTCGAGGTGATTGCCTCATGCATAAACCACTTGGCTGCAAAAGCAACCGTGAATAAGCTGTCCGAATTTGACAGCTTCATTAGAAAACTGAAGTAAAGTGGCAATATCGAGACGCGTTGAACAATATCAAGCTGCAGCAATTGGCCAATCAATTCGAGTCAGTTATTCTATTCATGTCACCCTCCTCAGGAGAAACCGAAATGAGATCCGGACAGAAAATCCTTGTTAAAGCAATCGCTAATGGCATGGGCTTGTGGCTGCAAACGGTTCAGGGCTTCTTTCTGCTGGCATGTCTGGCGAGCCTCTTTATCGCCGCGACCATTTCTGAAGGGAAGACAGAGGAAATTCCACAACGCATTCTGGACAACCACCGCGCCACCATGGGCTGCTGGCTTGCGGAGTTCAATGATGATGAATTGGCAGAAAAAGCGCTAATCATCCGTCTCGGGGTACAAACCTTCTACGGTTTGGTCTGCGCCAGCAATCTTTATGGGGATAGCTACCGTATCTATCAGGTGGAAGATGGCCGGGCTGAATGGGCCAATCTGGTGACCTTCCCGCAGCTGGACACAAAACTGGGGTGGTATGCCTCAACCGAGCTGCAGAAGCCGACATGGGACGAAAAGAAAAAGCTGTTGCGCTCCGAATTCCCAAAGCAAGGCAGCACCAGCACCTGCCGTCAATATAGCATTTATTCCTGGCAGAAAGGCCGTTTCTATATCGCCCAGATCGGGCTTTCAGGGGACTGCGAAGAAAAGGAAAATGACAAGGATCTGATCATTTATCCCTTCGTCGACGAGGTGGAAAAAGGCGAAGCATCAGGCATCTCAACACAGGATGCCCCCTCGGACAAAAACGCAGCGGATACCAAAAAGAAAGACGGCAAGGCAAAATAGACCAAGTCTGAATAGACGAAGCGTAAAGCGCACTCCGACATGCTTGGCGATGTGATCGGCCCCGTGAGACAGCCATCGGCCCTGCCGGTTTGTTGCAAGCATGATTTGACAGGCGAGCCCTGGTAGGTCATAGCAGCGGAACCTTTAATCAACCCGATTGCCACCCAGATGAACTATCGCCATATCTATCACGCAGGCAACTTTGCCGATTGCCTCAAACACATCATTCTTACCCGCATCCTCGCCTATTTGCAGAAGAAGGATAAGCCTTGCTTTGTACTGGATACTCATGCAGGCATCGGGGAATATGATATGACCAGCGATGAAGCCCAGAAAACGGGCGAATGGCTGGAAGGTATTGGGCGCCTTAGGGCAACGGATAAGCACTTCCCTCAGGAGATTTCAGACTGCCTTTCCGATTATCTGGGTATCATCGACAAGCTTAACCCGGATGGTGAGATGGCCCTTTATCCGGGCTCTCCTCGCCTCATCGAGCAGATGCTGCGCCCCATCGACCGGGCCACCTTCATCGAGAAACACCCGCAAGATGCCGAAACGCTGGCGCTCACCATGGGCAGGTACCGGCAAATCCATGTGCGAGAAGATGATGGCTGGGTTGCCTTGCGCGCAGATTTGCCCCCCAAGGAACGGCGCGGAATGGTGCTGGTCGATCCCCCTTTTGAGGAGCCGGACGAATATCTCCGCATGATCGAGGCGTTCCTGAAGGGATATCGTCGCTGGTCAACCGGTATCTATTGCCTCTGGTATCCCATCAAGGCAAGGCGGGACGTGGATGACGCGGCTCAGATGCTGGCCGAATCCGGCGTTGATAATATCCTGCGCGCCGAGATGATCATTCATAAGCTCGACACAGCAAAGCGCCTGAATGGAACGGGGCTGTTCATTATCAACCCGCCCTACATATTGCATGACGAATTGAAAGCGCTTCTGCCCGTGCTTGCCGATATATTCGGACAGACAGCGCGGCGCTCAAGTGTTGAGTGGATAGCGCCTCCCAAATAGTAGGCGTACGACTATGGCCATCACCAAGCCATCATTTTGACGAGGACCCCATCATGAGAACCAAAACCGGAAAATCTTATCCGCTCACAGCATTCATGCTTCTCATGGTGGGCTTTCTGACCTGCGCTGGCACTTCCCGACCGGCCCAGGCAGATCAAGCCGGTAAGTTCGACTATTATATTCTGACCCTTTCATGGTCTCCCACCTATTGCGCAGATCAGGCAAAGCGTCATCGCGATCAACTGCAATGCTTCTCCGAAAGATCCTACGGCTTTGTCATTCATGGTCTCTGGCCGCAATATGAGACCGGCTATCCCGATCGCTGCCCGACCCGTTTTCGTGATCCGTCCGATAAGCTGGTCACTCAAATGCTCAATTTCTCGCCCAGCAAAAGCCTCATTCATCATGAGTGGGACAAGCATGGCACCTGCAGCGGTCTCAATGCGCTGGACTATTTCCGCCTCGCGGTAAAAAGCTTCAAGAAGCTCAATCGGCCCAAACTGTTTAAAGAGTTGGACCGCCCTCTCATTATGACGGCTAGCCAGATCGAACAGAGCTTTTACGACGCCAATCCCGCTCTGCCCCAAAATAGCCTCTTTGTGACCTGTGCCCGCCAGAAGCTGCGCGAGGTGCGTATATGCCTTGATAAAGCAGGCGAGCCAAGACGCTGCAGCGCGTCCGCCCTCAAGGGACGATGCCGCTCGAAAGGCAAACTACGCATTCTGGCAGTGCGGTGAGCGGGCCGGCACCGGGGCTTTCCCCAGTTTCGCGCCAATGATCGCCTGAAATCTGCATGAAGACAGGCTGTTGCGCCTTTCCATCTTGACGGATCGGCAGCAAACAGGAACATTATGCGCGTTAATCAATTATTTAAGCCTGATTTCACGTCTGGTGCCATTTTCCAGATCTGCTATGTCTGCAACGGAATGAAATCTGCATTTTGCTTTTCAATCCCCCGCCGCCATGCGCCGGGCCACTCGGTCAACAGGAGCTGACAGCATGAAACACCATCTCTTTTCTTTGGCGGGCGCCTTGATGCTCTCGACCTTCGCAGGGGCCGCATCAGCCGCCATCCTGCCAGACTGCGACAGTTCGGGCATTCTCTCCCGTGTAAACACCAAACTGGCCATTGCTGATGCCAATGTCATCCAGTCGGGCGATCCCGTCATCACGTTGGATCATGTGCGTCACAACAAGACACAAGACTTGTCCGAACCATTCTTCCCGCGTCGCTATTGCCAGGCAACCGGCTATACACAACAGGGCAAGAAGACAACCGTTTATTATCTGATTGAGGCAAAAGCCGGTTTCGCTGGCTATGGCTACAATGTGGAAGCCTGCGTGCTGGGTCGGGATCCATGGCGTGTCTATGGCGCCTATTGCCGCTCTCTGCGCTAAAAGCCGCCCCCCCCCCGAAATAGTCATCAAGCAATGCACCGGCGCAGCAATGCCGCCGGTGCAGTCTTGCAAAAGACAAGAAAAGAGAGAAGCGTTCTGGCAGCGCACGCAAGGTGTGTTGGCAGCTTTGCACCAGTCCACCTCCCAAGCTTAAGGAAGGCCCAGCATTCCCCTTTTGCCAGCCGGAACGGACCTTGAGCACCCTTGACACGGCTCAGGATCGGACCACTTTCACAAAAGCGAATAAAAACAAGATTTTACATTCGAAAGACTTCAAAAAGCCCTACAAAAATAATTATACATCAAGCCTTTAAATGTCCCTTGTATCTTCTTATATACTGCGGATAACTACTGCTTCGCAGAAAATGAGCTGCCAATTACAGAATAAAAAACGGATCCAGTCCAACTCATGATGATGTACCTGTACCTCGTTGGAGGTCTCGTCTTGCTCCTTGTTGCAGGCGACCTACTTGTTCGTGGCGCGATAACGCTCGCAACGCGACTCAGCATTCCTCCACTCATCATCGGCCTGACAATCGTCTCATTTGGCACCTCTGCCCCTGAATTGTTCATCTCCCTCGACGCAGCCTTCAAAGGCCTTGGCGGCATTTCGATCGGCAATGTCGTCGGCTCCAACATCACGAACATCTTGCTCGTTCTGGGCCTTCCGGCGCTGATCCGTCCGACCCAATGCTCGGAAAGCGGCACAAGATCCAGTACGGTCTTCATGATTGCCGTATCGGTCGTCTTCTCTGCACTTTGTTTGCAGGGTGTGCTCGACATGACGTCGGGGATCGTATTGCTGGCGCTTTTGATCTTTTTTCTCAGCTGGACCGTATGGACATCGCGCAAGCAGCGCGGCGAACCCTGCGATCTGGTGGATAACGACCTGCTCGAAGAGGCTCCTTCCAATCTTGGCGTCGCCATCGCCTTCATTATCATCGGCCTGATCGGTCTGCCTCTGGGCGGCCATCTGACCATTGATGGCGCTTCCACCATCGCCCGCACCTGGGGTGTATCTGAAGCCGTCATCGGCCTGACGGTCGTTGCGCTGGGTACCTCACTGCCTGAGCTGGCCACGACCATGGTCGCTGCCATCCGCAATCAGGGGGCCATGGCCTTTGGCAACGTGATTGGCTCAAACATCTTCAACATTCTGGCGATCATGGGCCTGACGGCTACGATCATCCCCGTGCCCGTCCCCGAGCGTGTCATCGACCAGGATCTGCTCTTCATGCTGGCAACGGCAATGCTGATGCTGCTCTTTACCGTCTTCAAAATGGCATTGACCAGAACGCGGGGCATCCTGATGGTGCTCCTCTATCTTGCCTATATTGCCCTTGCCTTTATTCACAACTGACACCGGTTGTTTCCTTTGGCTGATCGGGAACGGGTGGAATTGACTTTCCGCGCCGAGTCATAGCCTTTAAACTGCCAGACCCGAACCTATGGCGAGCCATCACAAGACCATGAGCGAAGAGACAGAGACACCCCAAACCGATGCTGAAGAAGGGATGCCCCCATCCCCCGCCGCAGAGGAAACAAGCCCGGAGCAACAGGCGCGCCCGAAGAACGGCTTTGAGGTGATCGGCGATTTCGTGCGGCGTCTGCCAAACAGCCCCGGCGTCTATCGCATGCTCAATGCCAATGGCGATGTGCTCTATGTCGGCAAGGCGAAAAATCTCAAGAAACGCGTCACCAACTATTCCCGCCATGGCAACCAGACAAACCGCATCTTGCGGATGATCCAGCTGACAGCCAGCATGGAATTTGTCACCACGGCAACCGAGACCGAAGCCCTGCTGCTGGAAGCAAACCTGATCAAGCGCCTTCGGCCCCGCTTCAACGTCTTGCTGCGCGACGACAAGAGCTTTCCCTATATTCTGATCGGCGAAGACCACGAAGCCCCGCAAATCGCAAAGCATCGCGGTGCCCGCAAGCGCAAGGCGAAATATTATGGTCCCTTTGCCTCGGCTGGCGCGGTCAACAACACCATCAATGCCCTGCAAAAGGCCTTCCTTCTGCGCACCTGTACTGATTCCGTTTATGAAAGCCGCACCCGCCCCTGCCTGCTGCATCAAATCAAGCGCTGCGCGGCGCCCTGCACCGGCGAAATCTCGATTGAAGACTATGCAGCCCTCGTCAAGGAGGCCCATCTGTTTCTGACGGGAAAAAGCCAGACTGTGCGCAAGGAAATAGCCGACCGTATGCAGGATGCCGCCGAAGAGCTGGATTTCGAGCGCGCCGCTATTTATCGCGATCGATTGGCAGCACTCAGCCATATCCAGTCGCATCAGGGCATCAACCCGCAAAATACCGAAGAGGCCGACATCTTTGCCTGTTATCAGGATGGTGGCCAGACTTGTATTCAGGTCTTCTTCTTCCGCACTGGCCAGAACTGGGGCAACCGCGCCTACTTCCCCAAAGCGGACAAAACGCAGGACGAGGCCGAAGTACTCGGCGCCTTTGTCGCCCAGTTCTACGACAACAAGCCCTGCCCGCGCCTCGTTCTTCTCTCCCATGCCATTGAGGAACAGGAGCTGATTGCCGAGGCGCTGACCAGCAAGTCGGAGCAGAAGGTCTCCGTCATCCTGCCGCAACGTGGCGAGAAGAAAGAACTGGTTGACCATGCCCTGTCCAACGCAAAAGAAGCGCTGGGACGCCGCCTTGCAGAGACATCGAGCCAGACCCGCCTGCTTGATGGCGTTGCGGAGGTCTTTGGTCTGGCGAACCGTCCCAACCGTATCGAAGTCTATGACAACAGCCATATTCAGGGCACCAACGCTGTTGGCGGCATGATCGTTGCCGGGCCGGAAGGCTTCATGAAGAACCAGTATCGCAAATTCAACATCAAGTCGCAGGACATTACCCCGGGGGATGACTTCGGCATGATGCGCGAAGTGCTCCAGCGCCGTTTCTCGCGCCTGCTGAAGGAAAATGGCAAGCGCCCCTCTGCCGAGGAGGCCGCTCTGGCACGGGATGAAGACAAGAATGGCCATGTGCCAGACCCTGCCTGGCCGGATCTTCTTTTGATTGATGGTGGTCTGGGCCAGCTCAACGCCGTGCGCGAAATTCTCGCAGATCTCGGCATTCATGATCTGCCCCTTGTGGGTGTTGCCAAAGGGCCCGACCGCGATGCAGGCCGCGAGCATTTCTTTGTCCCCGGCAAGGAGAGCTTCATGCTGCCCTTGCGCGATCCGGTGCTCTATTTTATCCAGCGCCTGCGCGATGAAGCCCACCGCTTCGCCATTGGCACCCACAGAGCCCGCCGCTCCAAGGCCATTTCGCAAACCGGCCTGGAGGATATTCCGGGCATCGGCCCGACCCGCAAACGCGCCTTGCTACATCATTTCGGAACAGCCAAGGCCGTGCGCAGCGCTGCCCTCTCCGACCTGCTCGCCGTAGATGGCATCTCGGAGCAGATGGCCAGAAATATTCACGCCTATTTTCATGAAGATGCCACCTGATTGCGGATCAGGTGTTTAGCCGCATTGACGAGAACGCACCTGACGTGCTTTGAAAGAGGCAAGAGATTATCATCCAGCCCAGTCCGAGAAGGGAGCTGCACGCCATGACCGGCTCAAAAACCTTCAACATACCAAACATCCTGACCATCGCCCGCATTCTAGCGGTTCCAGCGATTGTCTTTTGCATGCTTTGGCCAACCCATGATTGGGCCAGATGGACAGCCTTGGGCATCTTCAGTGCCGCTGCCATCACCGATTTTCTCGATGGATATCTGGCCCGACGCTGGAATCTCCAGTCTGCGCTTGGCCGCATGCTGGACCCGATTGCTGATAAGCTGCTGGTTTCCGTCAGCATCCTCATGCTGACCAATGATCACACGCTCGCCGGATGGCAAATCTGGGCAGGCGTCATTATCCTGTGCCGCGAGATTCTCGTATCCGGCCTGCGTGAATTTCTCGCCGGGCTGCAAGTCAGTGTCCCTGTCACCAAGCTGGCCAAGTGGAAAACAACAGCCCAACTCATCGCCATCGGTTTTTTGCTGGCCGGTCCGGCAGGAGATAAGGTATTGTTTTTCGTATCGGATCTCGGGCTGGTGCTGCTGTGGGTTTCCGCGCTGCTGACCCTTTACACCGGTTACGATTATTTCCGTGCGGGCATGAAGTATCTGCTTGAAGACTGATCCCGGACGCGCGAAACAACCGCGTGCCACACTTCCGGCGTGTTTTTCCCGTTCCATGTGAGAGATTGATTGCATCAGGAGACCGGACCATGAAACTTGTATATTTTGCCTGGCTGCGCGAACATGTCGGCATCGAGGAAGAGCAGGTTGATCTGCCCTCGACAATAGAGACCGTTGAAGATTTGCTCCTCTGGCAGAAAGACCGCGGCGATGGCTATGCGCGCGCCTTTGCCGAACCGGAAACAGTGAGGGTTGCTCTGGACCAGTTCCACGCCGAACAGGATGACCCACTCGGCAAAGCCGAGGAAATTGCCTTCTTCCCTCCCATGACAGGTGGTTGATCAACCCAAGAGCATAGCACGCGTAAGCTGAAGAACGACCAATATCGCTTTTGATTGGCCGAGCGACGCGCAATTCACGACGGGCATTGCCAGCAGATACGGACCCACATATGAGCGTAACTCTTCAGTCTGACGATTTCGATATCTCCAGAGAACTAGACGCCCTCGTTGCTGAACGCACCTCAGTTGGCGCAGCGGTGACCTTCACCGGGCTTGTGCGGGACATGGTCAAGGACCAGCGCATCGAGGCCATGACACTGGAGCATTATCCGGCCATGGCGCAGGCCGAGCTGGAACGCATCGAAGCCGAAGCGCGAGCCCAGTGGCCAGATCTGATCGACAGCCGCATCATCCATCGTTTCGGAACGCTCACACCGGGTGACCGCATCGTGCTCGTCATCACGCTTTCTTCCCACCGGCAAGTGGCTTTTGAAGCGGCTGAATTCATCATGGATTTCCTCAAGACCTGCGCCCCTTTCTGGAAAAAGGAAAGCCTCGCAGATGGTCAAAGCGACTGGGTCAAAGCCAGCCTCAAGGACGACAAAGCCCTGGACCGCTGGAAAGAGCGCTAGGTGGACAAAGCAGGCATACGTGGCTGTCCCTCAAGGAGAGGCTGTAAAGCACAGCCCTCAAAAGTCTGGCGCTACCTTGCGACAGGCAACGATATTTGCTCTGGACACTCTGATTGCCTTTAGCAAGAATGCGCATGAAGAGAGCTGTTTTGGAGACATCTCTTCAAGCGAAGAGAAGGTGCGCAAAATGGGCCTCAAGTCCCTTGGAGGCAATTATGTGGGGTAGATGTGAAGGCGCTTTGCACATTAAGGAGCACCTTCTTTTGGATATTAAAAGAAGCAAATTTTATAATAAATTTATCTGGAGTTTAGATCGTGAACAGTAATACCCCATTTTTATACTTTTTAAAGATAATTCAATACTTTCTTTACAGCATTGATTTTAAAGATAATTACACTCTAAAATTTATTGTTACTATGATTTGCACCTTTATTGTTCTATCTATCGGCATATTTTATATGTATTTAAAATTAAAAATGAGAAATCAAATATAAATTAGGAGGTTATTATGAGAATATATTCAAAATCTGGCGAATCTGTCTCTATTCTATCGAAATCCAGTGATCCACTTGGAATGACTGTTCAGATCAACAAGACAATATAGCTGATCAAATGTAAGGCTCGCAACCGCTAGGCCAACCACTTATAGAGACAAATAACCTTGTTTTTATCAGCCATGATGGCCTCCTGGTAAAAAAGCCAACTTCATGATGCCGACCAAGTCCCCAAAAAGAATTCTGGTGAATACATATGCGCTCATAGATGAGTATAGTGGGAAAGTCGGCCAAAGAAATATTCTTGCATGTCCTGGATAACGCGGATCAATATCGAAGGGAACAAACAGGAAAAAAAAGTAGAAGAAGGAACCAAATATAACTGTCATAACCGCCATGAAAGTCGGAGTTCTTCTTCTGCTTACACCTTCGCAGAGCTTCGCTGCCACGACAGTCTTCCAATAAGCTATTGCTAGCAAAATGAGGAATACAGGTAAGAGGGATGCGCAAGACAGAATGGTTGCCGAATAGATCAGATGAGAATGGTGATCATAATTCTCCAGAAACTGAATACGGGGCGCAAAAATAGCGCAGTTTTCAGCAACCCAATCTGACACTGTCTGAAGTTTTGGCCCCAAAACCCATGCATAGATGTATGAGCACACAATCAGAGAGAAGCATCCCACGATCCAGAGAAGGTCGTCAAGCTTATCGAATTGCTTGGATTCACCCCTTCGCATCGAACGGGCACCATCACCCCATTTTATTGCTGCTTCTTGAAACTTAGACACTGGCAAATATCCTCGATAAGTATTTCAGACTTCGACGATCTTGGCCCGTCGGGTCATACTGTCTACGCCTGAAATTAAGCGTTCCGCTGGACCGGCATTATTTTTGCGTGAGTAGCAAGGAGCCCAACCTCCACGCCATGATTGAACCCAATCTGGCTAGGCAATCTTATTTGTTGTAAAATTTTAATGCGTATTAATGGTTGATTAACTCAATCAACCTCACTCTACAACACGAGGTTTAGTATGCAGAGCAGTTTGCCAATAAACCCGTTGATTACCGATGTCCCTGCTCAGAGGCGGAGTGGTTTGATGCAGCGCATCACCAATTGAAAACGGTCAGCCATGCAAGCGAATAGAAGTTTCGGCCCATCGCCCCACCATTTCCAATGTCGAGTTTGGCCTCCAAACCGCCCCCCACCTTCCCCGCACCTCCCAAAAAACAAAAACGCCACCCAACGAATTGGGCGGCGCTTTCTACTTCTGGAAGGAATTGCTTGTTTGTTTGATTATTCTGCAGCGACAGCCTTTGGCATGACTTCATCGGTATAGTCATGCATCAGTCGTTCGGTGATGGCACCGGGCGTGAATTTATACTGGCTGATGGAAGTAACCGGGGTCACCTCGGCTGCTGTGCCAGTCAGGAAGCACTCTTCCATGTCTGCCATTTCTTCAGGCAGGATCTTGCGTTCCTGAACCTCAAGACCGCGCCGTTTGGCCAGCTCGATAACGGTCTGGCGCGTGATGCCATCAAGGAAGCTATCCGGCCGTGGCGTATGGATGGCACCATCCTTGACGAAGAAAATGTTCGCCCCGGTCGCCTCGGCAACATAACCCTCATGATCGAGCATCATCGCATCGGTGAAGCCCTTGTCGTTGGCGGCATGCTTGGAAAGGGTGCAGATCATGTATAGGCCTGCGGCCTTCGCCTTGCATGGAATGGTGCGCGGATCTGGACGACGCCAGTCGGCGATCATCAGATGCAAGCCCTTCATGCGCTCCTCAGCAGAGAAATAGGAAGGCCAGTTCCAGGCAGCGACCGCGACATGAATCTTACAGTCATGCGCACCGATCCCCATGGATTCAGCACCGCGCCAGGCAACCGGACGCAGATAACCGTCGGTAAGATTATTCTGGATGAGAACATCTTTCTGGACATCCATCAGCGCTTCGCAGCTGTAGGGCAGGTCGAAACCAAGCGCTTTGGCCGAAGCAATCAGACGTTCGGTATGTTCTTTGAGCTTGAAAATCTCGCCGCCATAGGCGCGCACACCTTCAAACACGGTGGAGCCATAATGCAGGCCATGGGTAAGAACGTGTACTTTCGCGTCTTTCCAGTCTACATATTCACCGTTATACCAGATTCTACCTTCGCGCTGATCAAATGCTAAATCGGCCATCGTTTCACTCCTGACAATTCCGTCGGTTCTTTGCCGATGGATATTTTTGAACCGGAAAATGAGCTATCTTGATGCAATTCACTCAAACCGATCCAATTCCATTTATTCCGCAGCAAGATTGAAATGATATGTTTTTTCACTGATATTTATTCAATCATTACCCGGATGATGATCAACGTGTAACAAATGAAATAAATTAAGTCAACAATACTGACATATATTACCCCATCACCCACGAGTAGTGACAAAATGGTTTTGACCGGAT
The DNA here is from genome assembly GCF_963676485.1 of uncultured Cohaesibacter sp. NCBI lineage: Bacteria > Pseudomonadati > Pseudomonadota > Alphaproteobacteria > Hyphomicrobiales > Cohaesibacteraceae > Cohaesibacter > uncultured Cohaesibacter sp. The sequence continues at coordinate 3,122,644 of NZ_OY781114.1, read as the reverse complement.
ATTCAATGAAGTTAGAAGATTTTTCCCATTTGAGCCTTATGAGACGAACTGTTGATCGCCCGCAATTCGGAACAAGAGAAAAAACAAAATGACTGAGAAAAAGGTGGACAGTGACGAGGTCATCACATTTCCCATGTCAGAAGAGGACGGCATCTCCTTCGAGATGATCGAACTGCTCTTCTTTGCCTATCGGGATTTTGTGGCCGACCCGGACACCATGCTGGCGACCCTGTCTTATGGTCGCGCGCACCATCGGGTGCTGCATTTTGTCAATCGCAGACCGGGCATCACGGTGGCCGCCCTGCTGGATATTCTCAAAATCACCAAACAGAGCCTTGCCCGCGTGCTCAAGCAGCTGATTGAAGATGAGTATATCGCGCAACAGCCCGGAGAAACCGATCGGCGCCAGCGCCGCCTTTTTCCAACAGAGAAAGGGCGCGATCTGGCGTTGGAAATCTCGAAATGTCAGGCCCGTCGCATAGAAGAGGCCTTGCAAACCTTGCCGCCAGAGACCAAGAAGGCAAGCAAAGCCTTTCTATACGCCATGATTGAGCCGCAAGGGCGCCCTACAGTGCGAAGCCTCAATCACGGATTGGAAGCATTGACTGTGTTCGAGCCGGAAGAGTCCAGCCGAAGAAAATGAGAGACAAGACCTGATGCCAAGTGACGCCAAATCTCTGCCGGACAACGCGAAGCATTTGCTGGTCATTGATGACGACAGCCGCATTCGCACGCTGCTCCATCGCTATCTGACCAACAACGGGTTCCGCGTGACCACGGCACAAAACGCTCAGGAAGCCCGCAAGACGATTTCCGGGCTGACCTTCGACATGCTGATCCTGGATGTCATGATGCCCGGCGAAAGCGGCATGGAGCTGGCCGCAGACCTGTGCAAATCCAATCCGGTGCCAATTCTCATGCTGACAGCCCGCGCCGAAGCGGAGAGCCGCATTCAGGGTCTGGAAATCGGCGTAGCGGATTATCTCTCCAAGCCGTTCGAGCCGCGCGAGCTGCTGCTACGCATCCGAAATATTCTCAAACGCAACGACAATCAGCCCCAAAGCCCGATTGACGAAGTGACCTTCGGCCCCTTCTGTTTCAAGCTGGAACGGCAGGAGCTGCTCTGCGGCGCGGATGTCATTCGCCTTACGGACAGGGAGCGGGAATTGCTCTGCCTGTTTGCCTCCCAACCGGGGGCAACCGTTACCCGCATGGCACTTGCCGGAGAAGACGGAACTGGCGAACGCACCGTTGATGTGCAAATCAACCGCCTGCGCCGCAAGATCGAGCCCGATCCCTCCAACCCGATCTATTTGCAGACCATCAGAGGCATTGGCTATCGTCTATTGACGGATTGATGTCAGGCAATCACTTTCCTCTCACGGCAGCACCATTCAGGGGCCTGTAGCGCATGACCAAAGGGCACATCAAGACCGAGACCGGCAATGAAGAGACGGGCCAAACGGGTGAGCCGTCTCTTTGGCTTCGCCTTCTGCAACACGCCATTCTGCCCCTGCAATTGCTTTATAAAGGCTACCGCAAGGGAGCACGCCTGCTTGCGCGTGCTATGCCCAAGGGGCTGTTCGCCCGCTCGCTCATCATCATTGTCGCGCCGATGGTCATCCTGCAGTCCGTTCTTGCCTTTGTCTTCATGGAGCGGCATTGGCAGACGGTTACGGATCGCCTCTCCACTGCGGTAACGCAGGATATTGCCGCGATCATCGCCATTCTGGAAACCTATCCGCAGGATGGAGACTACAGTCAGGTTATCAAGATCGCGCAAGACAAGCTCGCGCTCAATATTTCCATCCTACCTGATGCCCCCCTGCCGCCACCCGGCCCGAAGCCCTTTTTCAACCTGCTCGATCAGGCGCTTTCACGCCACATCACGACACAGATCGGCAAGCCTTTCTGGATCGACACTGTGGGCCGCTCCAACATTGTCGAAATTCGGATCAAGTTGCAAAAGCATGTGCTGAGGATTTTCGCGCGCCGGTCCATGGCCTACGCCTCCAACTCCCATATTTTTCTGGTCTGGATGGGGGGCACCTCCCTTGTGCTGCTGGTCGTCGCCATTCTCTTCCTGCGCAACCAGATCCGTCCCATCCAACGCCTTGCCAAAGCGGCGGAACGTTTCGGCAAAGGACAGGAAGCGCGCAATTTCCGCCCCTCCGGCGCCCGCGAAGTGCGGCAGGCGGCCCATGCTTTCCTTGAAATGAAACGCCGCATCGAGCGGCAGATCGAGCAGAGGACAGTCATGCTGGCTGGTGTCAGCCACGATCTTCGCACCATCCTCACGCGCTTCAAGCTGCAACTGGCCATTCTGGAGCAAAGCCCGGAAACCTCGGAGATGCAGCGAGACGTGGATGAAATGCAGATGATGCTGGAGGATTATCTGGCCTTTGCGCGGGGCACGTCATCGGAAAAAGCCGAAGTGATCGGCATTCCTCATCTGTTGACCGAATTGCAGTTTGACGTTCAGCGCTCCGGCCATGAATTGACCATTGAGCATACGGGCGGCGACAATATCGAAGTGCGCCCACAGACCATCAAGCGCTGCCTGCATAATCTGTTGAGCAACGCAACGCGCTACGCCGAAACAGTCCAGCTGTCGTCTGAACGGCTTGGCAACTGGTGGCTGATCAATATCGACGACGATGGGCCGGGCATTCCCGAAGAAGAGCTGGAAAGCGTCTTCAGGCCCTTCTACCGTCTCGATACAGCGCGTAACCAGAACACGCCCAACACGGGGCTGGGGCTGGCAATCGCCCGCGACATCGCCCGCGCCCATGGCGGCGACCTCAAATTGAGCCGCAGCCCTCTGGGCGGGTTGAGAGCCACCCTGCGCCTTCCGTCCTGATTTCCTGCATCTGGAGACATATTTCTGGATGCTGGCCTTGCTCACCGATCAAAGGCCCCACCTAGCCGATAGCTCTAGCAGAGTCGCGAGCCGTTCGGCACCGGCTTGTCGACACCGGCAAGCACAATTGCTCCCTCTTCGTCTTCATAGCCCAAGGTCAACACCTCGGACATGAAGGGACCAATCTGCCTTGGAGGGAAATTGACAACGCCCATCACCTTGCGCCCAACCAGCTCTTCAGGCGTATAATGCACGGTAATCTGGGCCGAGCTTTTCTTGACACCGATTGCGTCGCCGAAATCGATTTTCATCTTGTAGGCAGGCTTGCGCGCTTCGGCAAAAACCTCGGCTTCGATGATCGTGCCAACGCGAATATCCACTTTCAGAAAATCGTCAAACGCAATATCTGCAGCTTTTTCCGTCATCATTATTCCCTTTTTGCAAAAAGGGAATAATCACGAAGTTGCGAATGGATATCAAGACGGCATGGGCGCCATGGAGCCACCATCCACAGAAGGCCCTTCGCTTACAATCGACTCGTCTTTCACCGTGTCTTCCCCACGGCTCCCCGTACCGGAGCGACGACCGGGCTTGCGGCAGCGTTTGCCCATGCGCGGCAAAACGCAGGCAATTTTCTCGGCGCGGTGCAAGGCTTTCTCGCCTTTTTTGAGAAATTTATCGAGGGTCGCCATGGTCTTGGCAAGATCGCTGCTATCATCGCCAATCCATACCGAAAAGGCTCGTGCATAGGCCAACAAGGCCCCCTTGCTGCGTGCCATGCCTGAGAGGCCAGCCGGTGATATACGGGAAGTATCGAGGAACCATTCTCCCGTCAGACGCGACAAGGCAAGCAGATGAAGGCCAAGCATCGGATCCCGACGCGCCGCCTTGTTCAGCTCCAAAATCAGATCACGGTGCCCTTGCATGGCATCAAACCGCGCCATGATAACGTCAAACAGTCTTTCGCGGGCAGGCTCGTCCCCCATATCAGGGTCATAGGACTCAAGCATCGTTTCATCGATGCGGCGCACAAGATCGGTGACATAGGCGTAGCGGTCCCGATATTCGAGAAATGCCAGCTTGATATCAACTTCGGCCTTGGTCGCAATCTCTGCGCAAGACACCGCGCGCCATCCCTGCTTCATAACCGTCTGAGAAAATTCTTCGAACAGGCGCTGTCTGATTTCCGGATTATGCTCCATCTTTCTCTCCCTCGGTTAAATCCGTCATATGCAGCTTCTGCAGCTTGGTACGATGCTTTGCACAATCAGGATCAAATCGCACGAAAAACAGAATGATCCGTTGATCATGCATGCCGTTCTGGTCAGTATACTTTACAAATGTGGCTCAAACAGGGGCATTTCAAGCACAATCAGGGAAAACATGACAAACGAAAGCCGCTCCGAAACGGTAAACTCTTGTCCGGAACGGCTTGACGAATGAACCCGGATGTCTATTTGGACAGCTCGATCGAGCGATCCCGGGCAGCAACCGTAGCCTTGGCCAACAATTCCCCAAGTCCACCTTCCTCGGCCATGAGCACGGCAAGCGCTGCGGCTGTGGTTCCGCCCGGAGAGGTCACATTCTCCCGCAGGGTAGAAGCCGATAGCGGCGACTGGTTGAGCAATTCGCCAGCGCCGACAATGGTCTGGCGTGCCATCAGATCGGCAGCGTCCGGTTCCAGCCCGAGCGCCTCACCAGCCTTGGCCAGCGCTTCAACCATATAGAAGACATAAGCAGGCCCGGAACCGGAAACCGCCGTTACGGCATCAATCAGCGCTTCTTGCCCGACCCAAGTGAATTTGCCAGCAGAGGAGAGCAGCTCGGCAATCGCATCGCACATATCCGCAGAAACCCCTTCAGAGGCGAAAGCCGCAAACATGCCACGCCCAACCTGAGCTGGCGTGTTCGGCATGACGCGGACAACACCTCCATCAGCCCCAAGATAGGACTGGAAGGTTGCAATCGGCGTGCCTGCAGCAATCGAGACAACGACTGTCTCGGGGCCAACGAGACCGGTTAAGCCAGGCAGCACCTTGGCCATCATTTGTGGTTTGACAGCAATGACGAGTATGTCCGGCTGAGCGACCCCTTCAGGAGAGGCGATAAGAGAAAAGCCTTTTTTTGCGGCCAGCGCTTTCATGTCTTCCGGCTGCCCCGGATCAATGACCGTGACATTCCTGGCTTCCAGATCCATCTCAAGCCAGCCCGTGAGCATGGCTCCGCCCATTTTGCCCGCACCAACCAAAACCAGTGACAATTCATTCATTTTCATTGTGTCAATTCCATCAAATTAATTTCAGATCCAGCCCCTGCAGATCTTGTCATCCCAATGGAGTGCCATAGACCGCATGCATTTTCAAATCCCCATCCAGCCGGATGCGATAAAAGTCAGCCTCAGGTGACAAAAAGTCCGGCATCAGACAACAAAAAAAGCCCGCCGGAAATTCGGCAGGCTTTCCATCCCTTGCATGCGTGAAAAGATCAAGGCACGCATACATCGCCTTATTCCTTTTCAGGCGCCTCATCGGAGCCATCAAGATCGGCACCATCGATGGACGAAAGATCATCCAACACGCCGAGCTTTTCTTCCAGAATGGCAAGGCGCGTCGACAGTTTGTCATTTTCGTCGCGTGCCGCAACAGCCATGGCCTTGACCGCTTCGAATTCATCACGCGTTACCAGATCCATATCGCCCATCAGACGCTCCAGCTGCGCACGAATCGCGACTTCCGCTTCGTCGCGCACCCCTTGGGCAACACCGGCGGCGTCATTCATCAATTTGGCGAATTCATCAAAAAGCCGATTGTTTGTCTGTGTCATAACACTTTCCCTCGCTTGGCGCGGCAAGCCCATGATTTGGCTGGCTTGCGTCCATCCTGCCTTAGATCTGTCTTTATCTCCAGATATAATGTCCTATACATATTTCACAATGAATATTTGCAGTTTCCCTTGACTTGACGTCGATAAACCAACAAATCCAAACCCAACCGAAGCATTTTCAAAAGGCAGAGCCGTGACCCTTCTGGCCATTCCCTTCCCCATGATCGATCCTGTGCTCATTTCTCTGGGGCCGATCCAGATCCATTGGTACGCCATAGCCTATATCGTGGGCATTCTGCTTGCGTGGTACTACACCAAGCGCCTTGCGGCCAGACAGCAGCTATGGCCCGGCAACGAAAGCCCTCTTTCGGCTCCGGCTCTGGATGATTTTGTCTTCTGGGCCACCATCGGCATTATCCTTGGCGGTCGGCTCGGCTATGTCCTGTTTTACAATCTCGATGCCTATCTGCAGCATCCGGCGCAAATTCTGGCTTTGTGGACCGGCGGCATGTCCTTCCATGGCGGCTTCCTCGGCGTCACACTGGCCATGATCCTGTTTGCCCGCGCCAAGGGCATTTCCCTTTTGTCCATGTTCGACCTTGTCGCCATGGCCGCACCAATCGGTTTGTTTTTCGGACGCATTGCCAATTTTATCAATTCAGAGCTTTGGGGCCTGCCTACGAGCCTACCATGGGGGATTATCTTTCCCAATGGTGGTCCGGAGCCGCGCCACCCCAGCCAGCTCTATGAAGCCGCGCTGGAAGGGCTCTTGCTGTTCATCATCCTGCGCATTCTCAGCCACTCGACAGGGGCACTGAAAAAGCCGGGCACCATAGCGGGCCTCTTTGCCATTCTCTATGCGGTTTTCCGCTCGCTGGTGGAGCTGGTGCGCGTGCCAGACAGCCAACTTGGCTATTTCAGCCTTGGCACCACAATGGGCATGTGGTTGTCAGCCCCGATGATCCTTGCCGGTCTGGCCATGATCATCCATGCCCAGTTGAAAAAAAACGATGATTAAGTCCGCCGCCCCTTCTCTGGAAGAGCGCCTCAAGCGCATGATCAGGGCAACCGGCCCGATCAGCGTCGCGGACTATATGAGCCTTTGCCTCTCCGACCCGCAGGATGGCTACTATGCAAGCCAGCAGCCTATTGGTTCGAGCGGAGACTTCATAACGGCCCCGGAAATCAGTCAGCTTTTCGGCGAGTTGGTCGGCATCTGGATGCTTGCCATCTGGCAGCAATCAGATCGCCCGACGCCGTTTCATCTGGTCGAGCTCGGCCCCGGCCGAGGCACACTGATGAGCGACATGATCCGCGCCATCGCCACCGACAAAGAGGCAGCCAAACATCTGCATATTCATCTCGTCGAGATCAGCCCGACATTGCGGCATGAGCAGGAGAAAGCCCTTCGAGGATTGAGCGGGCCCAGATTCTGGCACGAAAGCCTCGACACCCTGCCGGAAGCGCCCCTGTTTATGGTCGGCAATGAATTTTTCGATTGCCTGCCGATCCATCAATGGATCTTTCACAAGGGTCATTGGCATGAAAGGGTGATAGGGCTAGATGCCGAGGGGCACTTGCGCTTTGGCCTTGGCCCGGTCCGTGCCATAAGCAGCCAGCAAGAAGCTGCCGAAAACGGGGCCATTCTCGAGCGGTCACCCGCCAGCGAGGCGATAATGCGCACCATCAGCGCCCATCTTGCTTTGTATGGCGGCGCAGGGCTCTTCATTGATTATGGCTATGATGCCCCCGCCTATGGCGATACCTTTCAGGCCATGCGCCACCACGCCTATGCCGATCCACTCACCAATCCCGGCGCTCACGACCTGACGGCGCATGTGAATTTTGACGCCCTACGCAAACAGGCAACGGAAGAATTTGCAAAGGCGCCGTCCTGCCAAATGACCGCTCGGCCGGTGATATCTCAAGGGGATTTTCTGCTTGCCATGGGGCTTTTGCAACGGGCCGGACAACTCGGCACCGAGCAAAGCCCACAGACGCAAGCAAAGATAACGCAAGCTGTGGAGCGGCTCGCCGCTCCACAGCAAATGGGCACCCTCTTTAAATGTCTTGCCTTGATGCCAGAGAAGATATCCCTGCCACCAGCCGCGCTCACATAGTGAGCAGATATGAAGTCAAGATCACAAAAGCGTTCATTTTCATGTGACAGGGCGTCTCACTAGTCTCTTTTTCCTGTTGACTTCCCCCCCAAAGGAAAAGACTCTTTGCCAAGATCTTACTCACGCCCCCAGAAGAACCGACAATCGGGAGACAGCATGCGCATTCAACATCCGTCACTTGAGACCCTTGAGGGCATAGCGCACGGATTTTTCACGCGCAAAGGCGGCACATCAAAAGAGACGACCTATCATAGCCTCAATTGCGGCTTCGGCTCGGGCGACGACAAAGAGCAGGTGAAGCAAAATCGCGCGCTCGTGGCAGAAAGTCTCGGCGTTGCCAGCGACAGGCTCGTGACCGCTTATCAAGTCCACTCCCCCACTGCGATGATTGTCTCATCTCCCTTCAAGGAAGGCGAGACGCCGCAGCTTGATGCTCTTGTCACCAACACCCCCGGCCTTGCCGTAGCCATTCTGACAGCCGACTGTGGCCCTCTTCTTTTTGCCGATCAGGAAGCAGGCGTTGTTGCTGCCGCCCATGCAGGCTGGCGCGGCGCTTTTGAAGGCGTGATTGCGGATACGGTCGACAAGATGTGCGAGCTGGGCGCGCGTCCTGCTGCTATCACGGCCATTCTGGGGCCGACCATTTCGCGCGACAATTATGAGGTCGATCAGGCCTTCATGGACCGCTTCATTGCAAGGTCCGCAGGCTGGAGCCGCTTTTTCAGCGCAGGCAAAAGGGATGGACATGTCCAGTTTGATCTGCCAGCCTTCATACTATCCAGATTGCAGGAAAGCGGTGTGGGAACTGCGATCAATCTTGATCGCTGCACCTATGGCGAAGAAGACCAGTTCTTCAGCTATCGCCGGACAACACACCGCAATGAACCCGACTATGGTCGTCTGATTTCGGCAATAGCAATCGTTTGATCAGATTATTCAGGCTGGTTCGAGCCAGCCAACCAAGGAGCATCACATGGCGCTACACTTTTCCTCGGATGAATTCGAAAGCCGCAAGGCCTCTCTTCTGGCGAAAATGGCAGATCGCAAACTCGATGCCATGTTGATCTTCGCTCAGGAAACCATGTATTGGCTCACCGGCTATGACACAACAGGCTTCAACCTGTTCCAGTGTCTGGTGTTGCGCAAGGATGGCAGCACCGATCTGCTGACCCGCTCGGCTGACGTGCGTCAGGCCGAGCAGACATCCAACATCGGCACCATCCACATCTGGGCCGATCGCAAAAAGAAGAAAGCCTCACCAGCGGTGCAATTGCGCGGCCTTCTGGAAAAACTGGACCTTTTGGGCAGCTGCATCGGCATTGAATATGACGCCCACGGGCTTACCGGCAAAGACGCCAAAACGTTGGATGATTCCCTCAAGTCCTTTGCCGATACAGAGGATGCTTCCAGAATCATTCCGCCGCTCAGGGCCATCAAATCCGGAGCGGAGATTGCGTATACCCGCAAGGCTGCCGAATTGACCGACCTTGCCTTCACCGAGGCTTTGCCACTCATCAAGGCTGGCGCTGACGAGGGCAAAATTCTGGCCACCATGCAAGGGGTCATTCTGGAACATGGCGGCGATTATCCGGCCAACCATTTCACCATCGGCTCAGCGGAATCCGCCCTGCTCTGCCGCTACAAGACCGGCCGCCGGACTCTCGATGCGCAAGACCAGCTGACCATCGAATGGTCCGGAGCCTTCCGCCATTATCATGCACCAGCTATGCGGACCCTTGTCATCGGGCAGCCATCATCAAGGCATCGTGAACTCTATGAAATCGCGCAGGAAGCATTGTTGGCGGTGGAAAAAGTCATGCGGCCGGGTCACGTGATCGGCGATATATTCGATACCCACGCTCAGGTCATCGACGAAATGGGAGCCCATGCGCACCGGCTCAATGCCTGCGGCTATAGCGTGGGCGCCCGGTTTGCCCCCAACTGGATGGACTGGCCGCTGATCTATCGCGGCAACGAATATGCCATCTGCCCGAACATGACGCTTTTTGCGCATATGATCATCATGGACAGCGAAGAGAATGTGGCCATGACTCTCGGTCAGACTTATCTGACGACAGAATCCGAGCCGGAATCCCTCTCTTCATTGCCACTGGAGTTGATCGTTCGGTAACAATTTGTTGTTCTTAAAGAAGAGTTAAAACAAATCCTGTTTGATAGGGTCACAACGCAACAGGAACAGGGTCCGCTTGGCTCAAGCGAACCGACCCCGTTCTTTCTTTTTGCCAATGAGGCCATTGGGCAAAAATGACAATGAGCGCACAGAAATGCGGAGTGATGATACCATGCATAATCAACACCTGGGTTTACTGAGCAGAGTCTCAGCTATGGTTTCTCTGGCGATGCTCGTAACCGCCTGCGCCAGCGGTGGAGCCCCCACACCTCCCGGAGCGATTGGAGACACCCCTCCTTCCATTCTGGAAAGCCTGCCACCGGCTGAAGCCCCGGCAGATGAAACAGACCAGAATGGCATGACCAATCTGGCCGATGCGGACACTGCAGGTCTGCCCCCGGCAACCAGCCTGCCAAACGCGGCCAGCACCAGCCAGCCAGCCGCTCAATATAATGCCCCTGCCTCTCGCGCAATTTTGACATTCGAGCCAATGGTTGGAGCCCCGAGCCGCGTCGCCAGAGAATTGGCAACCGCACTTGGCATGCGCGTTGCGCAACAGTCCCTGCCCGTGGTCAAGCGCACCGACAGCAAGGTCACTCACCGGATCAAAGGCTACTTCTCAGCCAGCAAGTCCGGGTCAGAGTGTGTGGTCTCCTATGTCTGGGATATTTTCGATACCAAGGGCAAACGCGTCAATCGCGTAACCGGAACACAGAAAACCAAGATGGTTTCCTCAGACCCTTGGGACAGCGTCACAGGGCCGGTTCTAGACAAGGTGGCAACAGACACAGCCGCAAAGCTCAAAACCTGGCATGCCAGCATCTAGCACTCAGCAAAGCCCCTTTTGAACTCACCCAAAGCGCCCCGGAGCCTTCCGCGGGCGCTTTGGGCTTGCATCACCAAGCTTGTGAAGCAGATCGCTTGGGGGAACTCAGCCCTGCCTATCACCTCGCTCCATATCGGAACCATGACAGAGGACCTGAGTTCTAGAATCAGTGATCTTTTATCCGACAGCGGCAGGATTTCTATAGCGTGGAATGCCATGCCACAGCCTCGTCCAGTCTGCTGCCGAATTCAGGGTCCATCGACAATTGGAACATAAAGGCGTAAGACGTTCCTATAGCCTGCGCCCCGAAAGCGGAGCGGCGGCTCATTTTTTAGCATAATTTTTAGAGAAAAAAGCGTTTCTCCGCGTCACATAAACTTTACAAGACGGGTGTTCGTTGTTTACAAGGCCCCTACAATACAGCGCATCCTCCAGGAACGCGGCAACCACTCCAATAGATTTCAGGCAATCAGTTTTTCAACCTTTGAAAGTCTCAATCGTTGAAAAGGGGATTGTTAATCAGGGGCCCATAGGAGCCATCCCCCGACCAACGGCTCCCCCAATCTTGCGAAGCGACAGGGCATAAGGTTCATGAAACTTCTCGCCGGCAATTCCAATCCGACCCTCACCAAACGCATTGCCGATTATCTCGGCATTGAAATCAGCGATGTTTCCGTAAGACGATTTGCGGACCAGGAAATCTTCATCGAAGTGCACGAAAATGTGCGTGGACAGGATGTCTTTGTGGTTCAGCCGACCTCTTATCCGGCCAACGACCATCTTATGGAACTGCTGATCCTGATCGACGCTCTGCGCCGCGCCTCGGCGCGCCGCATCACAGCCGTCGTGCCTTACTTTGGCTATGCACGCCAAGACCGCAAACCCGGCCCGAGAACACCAATCTCGGCAAAACTGGTTTCCAACCTCATCTCGAATGCAGGCGCCGATCGCGTCCTGACGCTCGACCTGCATGCGGCCCAGATTCAGGGTTTCTTCGACATCCCGACTGACAACCTCTATGCCGCTCCGGTTTTCTCCCGCGACATTCTGGAACGCAATGAAGTCGAAGACGTCATGGTCGTTTCCCCAGACGTTGGCGGCGTTGTGCGTGCCCGTGCTCTGGCAAAACGCATCGGCGCTCCGCTCGCCATCGTCGACAAGCGCCGTGAACGCGCCGGCGAATCCGAAGTGATGAACATCATTGGTGATGTATCAGGCCGCAACTGCGTGCTCGTGGATGACATCATCGATTCCGGCGGCACCCTGTGCAACGCTGCCGAAGCGCTCATCAACAAGGGCGCTGCGTCTGTTACGGCCTATATCACCCATGGCGTGCTCTCTGGCGGTGCGGTCGCCCGCATCACCGCTTCCAAGCTGCGCGAATTGGTGATCACCGATTCCATCGAGCCGACCGAGGCTGTTCTGAACGCTCACAATATCCGCGTTCTCAGTGTCGCCAATCTGCTCGGTGAAGCCATTTCCCGCACAGCCAACGAACAGTCGGTTTCGTCCCTGTTCGACTAAGGCTTCTGCTCGGCAGAATTCATTTGAAAGAGGCAACGCACACAAGCCTCTCAAAAACAATCAACCCGCAGCGTTGCCCAACGCTGCGGGCTTTTTCTTTCTGTGCCGGATTTCCGGGCAGTCATGATCGTCTTTTGGGCCCTATTCCCGCTGCATCTGCCGACTGGTTGCCGGCAATGCAGCTCATGCGCCCGCCAAAAGCCTCATGACCTCAGCCGCAACGTATAAAAATAGTCATCTCGCGACTGTCCCATAATCCGCACGCCATCCTTAATAGTGGCTACACGTTCAAAACCAAGACGTTCGTAAAAAGCAATTGCTCTAAAATTTTCGGTGTCAACATAAAGCTCAAGCTGCTCCAGTCCACTGTTTCTGGCTTCCTCAATCACGCCACGCATCAGCACATTTGCGGCGCCTTTGCCTTGATACATCTGCGACACAAAAAATGGTCCAATCTCGGCGCGATGTTTGGTGCGCGTTAGCTCTTGAGGGCGATATCCACAATACCCAACCAGTTTCTCTCCTGAGAAAACCCCGCGTGTGGTCCCGCTTTTCAAACTATCTCTACACTGATCAATATCTACGGCGGCAGCCTCTTCGACTGTCAAAAGAAATCCTAAAGGAAAATCACGAACGCCTTCCAGTCGCAATTCTCTCCAGTCCGAAGCATGATCAGGCGTGACCGTCTCGTATATGAAGCTATCCATCAAAAGCTGTCCTTCTGTCGGCGGGAATTGGTCTTCTTTCGCCGCTCGTTTGAATTGTTTCATTGAATTATACCAGATTGACCAAAGAACAGTAAAACCGTCATAGAGGCCACACAAATGACCGACGCCTCAATGACCTATCCGCCCCTTCAGCCCCAAAGCCCTTCCATGTCGCGAAAAATCGCTGATTTCTGCGCTGCACCCGCTTGCCAATATCTTCTTGATGTCTTATAAGCCCTCCAGCTGCCTCTACACCCTTGGAGGAGTTGCAGCAGCAGGGCCGAACATTCGGCCTTTTTTCTATTTTTTCAGGAGTATATCCAATGGCTAACTTTGAATTCAAAGCAGAACGCCGTGACCGGGTCGGTAAGGGGTCCGCTCGTGCATTGCGTCGCGAAGGCAAGATCCCTGCCGTCATCTATGGCGACAAGAAAGATCCTATCTCCATCGCTATCCCTTACAAAGAAACTGCCCTGCAGCTTCATAAAGGCGGTTTTCTGACACACATCGTGACCGTCGATGTGGATGGTGAAAAGATCCGCGTGATCCCTCGCGACTACCAGCTCGACGTCGTCCGTGACTTCCCGATGCATGTCGACTTCCTGCGCGTTTCGCGCACGACCAGAATCACCGTGGGTGTTCCTGTCGAGTTCATCAATGATGAAACTTGCCCAGGTCTGAAACGCGGTGGCGCACTGAACATCGTGCGTCGTGAAGTTGAAGTCGAATGCCCGGCAACCGAAATTCCGGAATCCTTCGTATTCGACCTGAAAGAAGCCGATCTTGGCGATTCGATCCACATTTCCGCAACAACCCTGCCGGAAGGTGTGACCCCGACCATTACCGATCGCGACTTCACCATCGCAACCATCGCTGCACCTGCCGGCTTCAACGAGCCAGCTGAAGGTGAAGAAGAAGAAGGCGCTGCACCAGAAGCTGAATAATCAGCTCTGAGTATCAGCTCCCACAAGTTCAGGGTTCGGGAGGTAAAACCATGTATCTGCTCGTCGGACTTGGCAATCCCGGACCCCAATATGCAGGCAACCGGCATAATATCGGTTTCATGGCAGTCGACGAGATTGCCCGCCAGCATAATTTCGGTCCATGGCGCCGCAAATTTCAAGGGGAAGTCAGCGAAGGCCTTATCGGCCCGAACAAAGTCCTGCTCCTCAAGCCTACCACCTTCATGAATGAATCCGGACGCGCGATCTCTGAAGCCTGCCGCTTCTACAAGATCCCGCCTGAAGATGTGTATGTCTATCATGACGAGTTGGATCTCAACCCCGGCAAGGTAAAGGCCAAGCTGGGTGGCGGGGTCGCCGGGCATAACGGCCTGCGGTCCACCGGGGCGCATATCGGCAACAATTTCCACCGCATCCGCTTGGGCATTGGCCATCCGGGCCGTGAGCGCGTCACCCAATGGGTGCTCGGCGATTTTGCCAAAGTGGACAAGGAGTGGCTGGAGCCGATCCTTGATGCGCTGGCCTACTCGGCCCAGAGCCTCATCGAGAATGATCTGGGCCGCTTCATGACCGATTTCAACCAGAGGCTGGCCCCACCCGTCAACGGGCACAAGAAGAACAAATCACAATCCGCAAGCGCTGATAACAAGCTCTCCCAATCGGACAGCAAGGCATCATCAAGCAGCTCGGAAAAACCGAACAAGGGCAGCAACAGCGCCCGCTCCGACAAAAACACGGAGCCTCCACGCAATGCGATGGCCGAAGCGCTGAAAAAGCTGGTCACCAGAAACAAGGATTAAGAGCAATGGGTTTTAAATGCGGTATCGTGGGATTGCCAAATGTCGGCAAATCCACCCTGTTCAACGCGCTGACGAAGACCGCAGCGGCGCAGGCAGCCAACTATCCTTTCTGCACCATTGAACCGAATACTGGCGATGTTGCTGTGCCGGATCCGCGTATGGATGCCATTGCCAAGATCGCCGGCTCCAAGGAAATCATCCCCACCCGCCTCACCTTTGTCGATATCGCCGGTCTCGTGCGTGGTGCCTCCAAAGGCGAAGGATTGGGCAATCAGTTTCTGGCCAACATCCGCGAAGTCGATGCCATCGTGCATGTTCTGCGCTGCTTTGAAGATGAAGACATCACCCATGTGGAAGGCAAGATCGATCCGGTCACCGACGCGGAAACCGTCGAAACCGAGCTGATGATCTCAGACATGGAAAGCCTCGAACGCCGCGTGGCCAACCTGCGCAAGCGTGGCCAGACCGGCGACAAGGAAGCCAAGGCACAGGCAGCCCTGATGGATCGCCTGCTTGAGCTGCTGCATGACGGCAAACCCGGCCGCATGCTTGATATGGCCGATGACGAAGAACGCAAGGCGGTCAACGACCTCAACCTGCTGACGACCAAGCCAGTCCTCTATATCTGCAACGTGGATGAGGAAAGCGCAGGCACCGGCAACGACTTCTCCAAGGCTGTTGAAACCATGGCGGAAAAGCAGGGTGCGGGCGCGGTTGTTATCTCGGCAGCGATTGAAGCGGAAATCTCGCAGCTGGCTTCTGAAGAACAGGAAGAATTTCTCGAAACCCTGGATCTTGAAGAACCCGGCCTCGACCGCATGATCCGCGCCGGTTACGCCCTGCTGCATCTGATCACCTATTTTACCGCAGGGCCGAAAGAAACCCGCGCTTGGACCATCACCAAAGGCTGCAAAGCCCCGCAGGCTGCTGGTGTCATCCATACCGATTTTGAACGCGGCTTCATCCGCGCCCAGACCATTGCCTTTGATGACTATGTGGCACTTGGTGGCGAAACAGCCGCCAAGGAAGCAGGCAAGGCCCGAGACGAAGGCAAGGAATATATCGTACAGGATGGCGATGTCATGCTCTTCAAGTTCAACACCTGAGGCACTTCACTTTCACACAAAAAAGCCTGTCCAATGCGGACAGGCTTTTTTTTGATCTACGGAGCGCGCCGCCATCGCAGCCTTTTACTGTTTGGCATGCAGCTTGACCCAATCAGCAAAGGCCGCAGCAAACTGTTTGAGGAAGTCGCGCGTGCCATCATTTGTGATCTGATCATCGTCGTCAAACAGGTCGCCAAACCCACCGATATAGGCTTCGGGCTGCTGCATGGCAGGCATATCAAGGAAAGTCAGAGACTGACGCAGATGATGGTTGGCGCCAAAGCCGCCTATACCGCCCAGAGACCCCGACACGATACCCGCAGGCTTGCCGGACCAGGAACTTTCACCCGCCGGGCGAGACCCCACATCAAGCGCATTCTTCAAAGCAGCCGGCACGGAGCGGTTATATTCCGGAGTGACAAACAGAACGCCATCGGCAGGCGCCAAAGACGCACGGAAAGATTTCCATGCTTCTGGCGCGTTTTCGTCATCCAAGTCTGGGTTATAGAAAGGCAGAGCTCCAACTTCCACAAATCGGAACGACAAACTGTCCGGGGCCAGATTAACGAGCGCATTGGCGATTTTGCGGTTGATAGAGTCTTTTCTCAAACTGCCCACGATGACTGCAATATCATAGCTATCTCTCATTGGATTCTCCTTAAAATGATGAAATCAAAGAAGGAAACTGGCTGGATCTGGTTTGAACAACCCTTCCGCCGTTTCCCTTGTTGTTTTCTTTAAAATGGTGTCATCAAACCAACGGTTCAAACCCCAAGAAGTTCCTCTGTAACCATGGTTTAAATGAAAAGAATTCATCATTTAAGGGAGCCGCTATCTGCAGGCATGCGTGGACTGAGAGCCTCCTTGGTCACTTCGCGTCCTCCATCGCTCAGCAACGCCCCTTCAATCCGCTCTGCCATAGGCTTTCATGAACGCATCCACAGCAGCGTCAACCGCGATGTCAAAGTCAAGATGCGGTGGACACCGATACATGATCGGTTCAGCGACCCCGCTTTCAAGCAGGCCCTTTAAATGCAAGCTGACAATTTTGGCTGACGGCCCGGAGATGATTCCCTGCTCCATCTTGGCAGCCATAAAATCTTCCATTTCGCCCCAGCCTCTCCCTTGGCCATTTTTATAGAGCTCTTGAGATAACTTGCCTTCAAAATCCTCGGACACGGCACTACGAAACAGGGCAAGGGTTTCCTGATCGGTGATGAAATTCAGATAATCGCGCCCGAAGCTTTTAAGCTGCCCGGCGAGATCCTCATTGTCCCGATCCTCCAGAATTTCGAAGACAGCGACTCCCTTGTCATCGAGGGACCGCATCAGCACAGCCGCAAACAGTTCTTCCTTAGATCGGTAGTAACCATAAAGCGTGGCTTTTGAGCCTCCCAGCTCTGCTGAAATCGCAGACATGCTGGCCCCATGATAGCCATTCTGGGCAAACACTTTGGCCGCAACCTGCAGAATTTCAAGCCTTTTCTCATCTGTCTTAACGCGCATGCGACACCCTTTCATAACTGTACTCAACAGTACTGTTGTGACTTGACGAAGGCAAGAGAAGAATATAACTAAAACGTACTGTACGGTTTTATATCCGTTTAAACCCAATCTGGACTTCCCAACCATGTCGCATGTCACTTTGAACCATCGTCGCGCCACAACTATGGCCCTAAGCCTCCTCTGTCTTTTGGCTGGCTGCGCCATTCCGCCAAAAGACACTCCGCTCGCCGAAATGAAACCGGTTGGAACCTATGAGACGGGGAAGTCCCTCCTTTCAACTGCGGCACAATGGCCGTCAGACCATTGGTGGGAAGCCTATAAAGACAAACAGCTCAACCAGTTGATGAAGGAAGGTCTCTCAGAGGCCAACGACATGCGCCTTGCCCAGGCCCGCCTGAAGCTGGCCAAGGCTGCAACAGGCATGTCTCGAGCCAGCCTGTTGCCAAATGTCGGCGCACAGGCTTCCCTTGATCAAGAACGTCAGAGCTACCACTACCTGATGGACAAAGCATTCGTGCCCCAAGGCTGGAATGATGCTGGTATCGCAACGCTCAACCTGAACTGGGAAATCGACTTCTGGGGTAAGAACCGCGCAGCGCTGGCCGCAGCCAAAGGCGAACAGCAGGCCGCAGAGGCCGAAGCGGCTGCCGCACGCCTTGCCGTGTCCTCCGGCATCGCTCAGACCTATGCCCAGTTGGCGGCGCTCTATGCCAGCCGCGATGCGGCCGCCAGCGCCTTGCGCGTCCGCAACGATAGCCTCAAGCTGATGCAGTCCCGCTTCAACCAGCAGCTCGAAAATGAAAGCGCTCTCGAAAGAGCCAAATCCAACCAGCAAAGCACGATTGCCCGCCTCGCTGCCATTGACGAGAATATCGCTCTGGCCAAGAACCAGATGGCAGCCCTTTTGGGCAAGGGGCCGGATCGCGGTTTATCCATCAAACGCCCAAGGGTCAACGGCGGCCATTATTATGGGCTCCCAAACCAGTTGCCGCTGGACCTGCTGGGACGCCGTCCGGATATCGTTGCTGCACGGTTGAGAGCGGAAGCAGCCGTTGAACGCGTGGATGAGGCCAAAGCCTCCTTCTACCCGAACGTCAACCTTACGGCCATGATTGGCCGGCAGGCGCTCGGACTGGATATGCTACACGCCAGCGACGCTACCCTTGGCTCCATAGGCCCTGCCGTTACCCTCCCCATTCTGGATGGCGGGCGCCTGCGATCAGGCTTCATGAGATCCAAGGCCAGTCAGGAAATGGCGGTCGCAACCTATGATCGGACACTCGTCAGAGCGCTGAAAGATGTAGCAGACGCGGTGGTTAGCAAACGCCAGCTTTCAGTGCGCCTGAGGGCAACCCGAAATGCCGTGAAAGCGGCGCAGAATGCCTATGACATTGTCAAGAACCGCTATGAAGGCGGACTTGCAACTTATCTTGAAGTCCTAGCCGCCGAAGACGCCATGATTGGCGCCCGCGGTGCCGCGGCAGCTCTGAGAGCGCGCAGTTTTGCGCTCGATATACAGCTAGTCCGAGCTCTTGGTGGAGGCTTTCGTGACATGGAGAAAACCAAGTGAGCGACATGAAAAAAGTCCCAACGGACATAAAACTCGAAAACAAGATCGAGAAGATCTACGAGGAACGCGAGACGGAAATGCCTGAAAAGAAAAGCAAACGCTGGCCGCTGTTTCTTGGCCTATTCGTCGCTGTTGCGGCAGTTTCAGGCGCCTATTACGCCTATGACACGCTCTATGCGTCCAAGCATGCGATCACCGACAACGCCTATGTGGGAGCCGATATTGCAGGCATCACGCCGCTGATTGCTGCTCCCGTCAAGGAAGTCCGTGTGAGCGATACCGAACATGTCGCTAAGGGTGATATTCTGGTGGTGTTGGATGATACCGACGCCCAGCTGCATCTGGCTCAGGCGGAGGCCGGTTATCAGCAGTCCCTGCGTGCCGTCAAGGCACTGAACGCCACCGACAAGACCCTGCTTGCCCAGATCGAAGGCCGGAAGGCTGACCAGAAGCGCGCTGAAGCTCAATATGAAATGGCCAAAGCCAATTTCGCCAAAGCCAAAATCGACCTTGAACGCCGCCAGACACTGGTCGAGAACGGCTCCGTCTCTGGTGACGAACTGACCGTGGCCGAGACCGCTTTCAAGAATGCAGAAGCCAATCTTGGGGTCGCTCAAGCGGCCCTTGACGCTGCAAGTGCCGGTCTGGACGCAGCAAAGGGCCAGCAAATGGCCAACGCCGCCATGATCGAGGGTGCGTCGGCGGAAAACAATCCGCAAGTATTGGTCGCCAAGGCCCAGCGCGATCAGGCTCAAGTCAACCTTGCCCGCACGATCATTCGCGCACCGGTCGATGGTGTTGTGTCCATGCGTCGCGTGCAGGTGGGTGAACGCGTTCAGCCGGGCATGCGCCTGATGGTGGTGGTGCCGCTTGATGAGGTTTATGTCGATGCCAACTTCAAGGAAGTCCAGCTTGACAAGGTCAAACCCGGCCAGTCCGTAACCCTACACTCAGACCTATATGGCAGCGATGTCGCATTTGAAGGCACCGTTGTGGGCTTTTCCGGGGGCACAGGTGCAGCCTTTTCCGCGGTACCGGCCCAGAACGCCACCGGCAACTGGATCAAGGTGGTCCAGCGCCTGCCGGTCCGCATTGCTCTTGATCCTCAACAGCTGAAAGATCATCCGCTGGAAGTGGGCCTGTCCATGGAAGCCGACATTCATGTCGCTGACTGATCGGGCATAAAGGACACAAAAAGATGACAAATGATGACAGCACAAGCCGGCCCCTGACAGGGGCCAGCCTTTTGATTGCTGCTCTGGCAATCGGCACTGGCAACTTTCTTGTCGTGCTGGACAGCACGATTGCAAATGTGTCGGTCCCCACAATCGCCGGATCTTTGGGTGTCTCCATGTCGCAAGGCACATGGGTCATCACCTCCTATGCAGTGGCAGAAGCCATCACTGTGCCTCTTACGGGTTGGCTGGCCATGAAGTTCGGCGCGGCCCGAACCTTCATTTTCTGCTTCTTTGCCTTTGCTTTGGTCTCCCTTTATTGCGGCATGACCAACTCTCTGACGTCCCTCATCTTCGGGCGTGTCATGCTCGGTCTCGTTGGAGGCCCCATCATGCCGCTTTCCCAGATGCTTCTGATGCGTATCTTCCCCAAGGAGAAAGCCACGGCAGCGTCTGTGCTCTGGGCGATGACAACGCTTATCGGGCCGATTGCCGGACCAATTCTGGGTGGCATCATCTGCGACAGCTATGGCTGGCAATGGATCTTCCATATCAAGGTACCTGTGGCCATCATCGGTGGTCTCGTCGTCTGGGCCTTCCTGCGCCATCAGCCCGATCCGAAAACCAAGGCGCGCATTGATGCCGTCGGCCTGGGACTCCTGATCATCTGGGTTGGCGCACTGGAAATCATGCTGGAAGAAGGCCGAGACAAGGATTGGTTCTCCTCGCCGGAAATCTGCATCATGGCGGCCATAGCCGTCATTGGCTTCCTCTCGTTCCTGATCTGGGAGCTGACCGATGAAAACCCGATAGTGGATCTGCGCATCTTCAGGCACAGAGGCTTTACCGCCGCTTCGGTGACCTTTGCCGGAGGCTTTGCCGCCTTCTTTGCCTCGGTGGTCATCCTGCCTTTGTGGCTGCAGCAAAATATGGGCTATACCGCCACTTGGGCAGGATATGCCACCGGCATCATGGGCATTCTGGCCATGATATCGGCCCCCATCGTGGGCAAGGTGGTCGAGGTGGTTGATGCCCGCATCATCCTCTCCACCGGCCTTCTGGGGCTTGGGGCGATGATGATCTGGCGCACGACCTTCAATGGCGATGTGACCTTCATGCAGATGGCCTGGCCAACGCTGTTCACCGGTCCATTCATGGTGATGTTTTTCGTCCCCGTCACAGGGCTGGCTCTGGCCACTGTAGAGCCCCATGAGCAGGCCAACGCTGCCGGGCTCTCCAACTTCATGAGAACGCTTGCA
The DNA here is from genome assembly GCF_963676485.1 of uncultured Cohaesibacter sp. NCBI lineage: Bacteria > Pseudomonadati > Pseudomonadota > Alphaproteobacteria > Hyphomicrobiales > Cohaesibacteraceae > Cohaesibacter > uncultured Cohaesibacter sp. The sequence continues at coordinate 3,101,275 of NZ_OY781114.1, read as the reverse complement.
GGGGCCTTTGCGACCTCACTGGTGCAGACCCAATGGCAGAACACCGCACGCGTCAAGCAAAATGAGCTTGTCAACATGATGCCCAACACTGATCGGGTCATCAATGACATGATGCAGAACGGCATGTCCCATGATGCGGCCGTAGGTAGCCTCAGCTACACGATCTATCATCAGAGCGTTTTGCTCTCGACGCTGGAAATGTTCGGCATCATCGCCATTGTGTTTGTGTTTGCCGCCCTTTTGCCTTGGCTAGCCCCGCGCGCCAATATTGTGGAGCATTAAGCGCGCGCCGCCCACCGCTCCGTGAAACATCAGGCTGGCGGCCCCAAAACAAACGCCCACTCCGGACCAGCGATCCGGGGCGGGCGTTTTCATATCAACCAAAGAGGCCGGATAGCGAGAGCGCGATCCGGTCGGCGAAACCTGTCCTCTTGGCTCAGGCGTCGGTCTTTTCCGATGCCGGGCAGCTATTAAAACCGATTAGGGTATAGAGCGGGCAGAAGCGGAACAAACCGGTAGCCAGCGGAATGATACCCAGCAATCCCCAAAGGGTCTGCGGCCCGATGAAGACGATTGCAAGCAAGACAACCCCCACGATCACGCGAATGACCCGATCGAGCTTTCCAACATTTACTGTCATGATCTAACTCCTATATAGCAATGGTTGCATCTTACTCCCATATAAGCATTCACCCTAGGTGAAACACGTACATGCGATCTTAAGTCACATCGGCAGGCAATGGCCTTCGTGCATGCAAAAATCCTCAGAGCCCTTCGAAAGACACCAATGTATGCACATCGATGCCACGCTCTTTGAGCAGCGCAGTGCCACCAAGATCAGGAAGATCAATCACAAAGGCAGCCCCTTCAACATTACCGCCTACGCTTTGCAAAAGCTCGATAGCCGCGACCGCCGTACCACCGGTCGCAATCAGATCATCAACGAGAAGCACCTTCTCACCATCCGCAATGGCATCATCATGCATCTCGATCCGGTCCGTGCCATATTCAAGAGAATAATCCTGAGCGACCACCTTGCCGGGCAATTTACCCTGTTTGCGGATCGGCACGAAACCAACGCCCAAATAGTCCGCCATGGCACCACCGAAGATGAAGCCGCGCGCTTCGATGCCAACAATCTTCTGGATACCTTTATTCCGATATGGCTCAGACAGAGCGCGAATGGATTGCTTGAAACCCTCAGCATGGGAAATGAGGCTGGTAATATCTCTGAAGATGATGCCTCGCTTGGGATAATCCGGAATGGATCGGATGAGGCTCTTGAGATCTAGGTTCTCGCTGCTTTGCATTCGCTAGGCTCCGCTTCTTGTAATTCTTAGATAAGCACCGGCTTCCTGTTGGGCGCAGTGGTACTCTTTATCGGCATCCCAACGCTGGACCTGCCCTGCCCCTAGATATGGACAAGAAAGCCGACCAAGGCAATTCAAAAAGTGCGCCCTATCCCTCACAAAAGAGCGCAGGCAGCCACAGCTGCAAATCCAAAGGGAGAAAGCCAGCAGCGCTTGCACGAACCATCATGTCGATCAAAGGTCTTTTGGGCAATATGAACTATCTACCCGCCCCAAAAGGCGTATCTGCAGGGAGTACACTGCGTCATTTTTCGCCGGGAAGAGGCGAGCCGCTCAGACGCAAGGAATGGGGGAGATAAAAGGGCGAAGGGGATTCTGTTCCATTCCAGATCGCATTCAAAGCCGCAACACTGCTGCGCCCGTAATGCTCTGCCGACACACCAATGGAATTCAGCCATCCTGCAATCCATGGATTAAGCGGGCAGGCATCAAAACCAATGAACCCGAAATCCCGAACCGGGTCCATCCCGCGCTCGGTAATTAGCCGGTAGGCGCCATAGGCCAGAATATCGCTCATGCAGAGAATGACACGTGGCGGGTCGTCGCGCTCCAAAATCTGCGCCATCGCAGCATAACCGACTTCCAGATGGTTGAGACCCTCACGATGGGCATGCAGGACGTCCCTCTCACCAATCCCCACTTCAGCCAGCCTGTCCAGAACGCCTTGACGACGATAAGTCGCGGCCGTTCCGTCAAGCGACCCATGAATAAGCGCAACCCTACGAATGCCACGCTCAATCAACAGATCGCCAACATCCCGGCCAGTCTGGTAATTATCGATCCCAAGATAGGGGCTGTTGCGATCATTCGGATCAGGCCGATTGACAAACAGCATCGGAGGTCCGCTCTCGCGCATGCGATCGAGAACGGGGCTGCTCACGGCACCAACAATAATGACCGCCCGCGCCAGCTGGGACTGCATCTCAAGCAGATACTCATCCTGCACATCGGCGCGTTCATACGTGTCACAAAGGGACATCACATAGCCTTCATCCCGCAGCGCTTTCTCGATCGACGCAGCGATTGACGCCATTGTCGGATTTTCAAAGGCGGCGGCCAGAAGACCAACAATACGGCTTTCCTGACACCGCAGGGCGCGCCCAATGCTCGCAGGACGATAATGAAGAGCCTCTACAGATGCCAGAACGCGCGCTATGGTCTCTTTTGAAGCTTTATTGGTGATACCATTGATAATTCTGGAGGCTGTTGCAATAGAAACCCCAGCATCCGCAGCAACCATGGCAAGGGATACTCGCCCGCTTTTGTTGCTATTGCGTCCATTCCCGGTTTTTGTTTGCATATCGCCTCGCTAGAACCTAATTTTATACTTTCATATATAGTATTTAATATAAACTACAAGGCGCTGGCTTATTTTTCCTTTACACGTTTGTAGCATCCCACCTCTCTGTGACATGGAAAAAACATCCCTTGCACCATGGATGGAATGAAGCCGTGTGGCTCGCCAGCAGCAACCGACCATACCAATATGACCATAAAAAAGGGCCCCGAAAAGGGGCCCTTGATTTGACTATCCATCCATACGCAGCGCAGTCAGTGCTTCACTTTTGACCACAATTTGCGTTTGGTGAAGAACATCAGGAACGCGAACACGACAAGGAAGATGAGAGCATTTACACCCACCCGCTTGCGCACTTCGAGCTTGGGCTCGGATGCCCACATCAGGAAGGACGCCACGTCCTTGGCATATTGTTCGGTCGTCATCGGAGTTCCATCGGTATATTCCACCAATTCGTCAGAAAGCGGCGGAGCCATACCGATTGCGACACCAGACCCGAAGGCGGGGTTATAATATTTGTCCCCGACGGTTTCTTCCAGTTCTTCAGGCGTTTCCTCGTAAGAGGTCAGCAGAGCGTAGATATAATCCGGACCATATTCCTGATAGGCAGTCAGCGGGTGCCAGATCAGGCGCAGGACGTCATTGAAGACTTCCACACCAACATCAGGGCCGACAGATGCAGCACGTGCCTTGGCGATCAGCGAGAGATCAGGCGGAGCCTTACCACCATTGGCAGCCGCAGCCGCTTCCACATTGGGAAAAGGTGACGGGAAATGATCAAACGGCTTACCCGGGCGGGTGAACATGTCCCCTTCCGAATCCGGGCCGTCCTCAATATCATATTCCGCAGCAATCGCTTTGACCTCATCTTTGGTGTAGCCAAGCGCACCATCCTGCCCCAGGTTGCGGAAAGCAACATAATTCATGGAATGGCAGCTTGAGCAAACTTCACGATAGATCTGGAAGCCGCGCTGCAGCTGTGCCTTGTCAAATTTCCCGAACGGGCCAGAAAAGGTCCAGTCCTGTTTCTCATAATGGTGGCCGCCTTCGCCCGATGCCATTGCCCCGACGGAACCAACCGCCATGGCGCCAGCAACAACGAGCGCGCGAACCGCAGTTTTGGTAAGCGTAATCATGGGTCTTCCCTTTCCTCGCTCGTTCAGGCTTTTGCCTCTGCCACAGCAGAGTCACCATGTTTGGCCAAGACTGCTTCGTTGATCGATGCCGGCAGAGGCTTCGGTTTCTCAATGAAACCAAGCACTGGCAGGATGACCAGGAAGTAGGCGAAATAGTAGACCGTGAAGATGCGCGCCCAAAGGACATAGCTGCCCTCAGCCGGCTTGCCACCCAGATAGCCCAGCCCGATACAGACCACAACGAAGATCCAGAAGAACTGACGCCCCAGCGGACGATAATTCATGGAGCGAACCTTGGATGAATCGAGCCACGGCAATACAAACAACACGCCGATCGCTCCGAACATCGCCAGCACACCAAAGAGCTTGTCCGGAATTGCTCGCAGGATCGCATAGAACGGCAGGAAGTACCATTCAGGCACGATGTGCGGTGGCGTGACCATAGGATTGGCCGGGATATAGTTATCCGGATGCCCCATGAAGTTTGGCACCATGAACATCATCCAGGCAAAGAACACCAGGAAGACGACAATCGCGAAGAGATCCTTGATCGTATAATACGGAGTGAACGGCACCGTATCATTGCTGTCTTTCACTTCAACACCGGTCGGGTTGTTGTTGCCGACCACATGGAAAGCCCAGATATGCAGGGCCACCACGCCAACCAGCATGAATGGCAGCAGATAGTGCAATGAGAAGAAGCGGTTGAGCGTAGGGTTATCGACCGAGAAGCCACCCCAGAGAAGCGTCACAATCGCATCACCGACATATGGGAAGGCAGAGAACAGGTTGGTAATAACCGTAGCACCCCAGAAGGACATCTGCCCCCAAGGCAGCACATAACCCATGAAGCCGGTTGCCATCATCAGCAAAAAGATCACGACGCCCAGAATCCAGACCACTTCGCGCGGGGCCTTGTAGGACCCATAATAGAGGCCACGGAAAATATGGACATAAACGGCGATGAAGAACATGGATGCGCCGTTGGAATGCATGTAACGCAGCATCCAGCCCCAGTTCACGTCGCGCATGATATGCTCGACAGACGCAAAGGCCAGCGTGGTGTTGGGCACATAATGCATGACCAGCACAATGCCGGTCACGATCTGCGCCACAAGGCACACGGCGAGAATGGCGCCGAAAGTCCAGAAATAATTAAGGTTCTTGGGAACAGGGTAAGCAATGAAAGAAGAGTGCACCAAGCCGGCAATCGGCAGGCGACTTTCCATCCATTTCAAAAACCCGTTCTGCGGCTCGAAGGTCGAATGTCCGCTCATGACTGGTCTCCTTAAGACATTTGCGGGCGTCAGCCGATTTTGATCAGGGTATCGCTAACAAACTGATAGGGTGGCAACTGCAAATTGAGTGGCGCAGGCCCCTGGCGAATCCGACCAGCGCTATCATAGTGCGACCCGTGACACGGACAGAACCAACCATCATAGTCGCCCTTCTGTCCTTCCGGCACGCACCCCAGATGCGTGCAGATACCGATCATGATCAGCCACTGTTCCTTGCCAGGCTTCGTGCGCTCTTCATCGGTCTGAGGATCGCGAAGGTCGGCTACATTGACAGCCTTGGCCTCTTCAATCTCTTTGTCGGTTCTATGCCGGATGAATACCGGTTTGCCGCGCCATTTTACAGTGAGGCTTTGTCCCATTTCGATGGAGGAAATGTCCACTTCAATGGATGAAAGCGCCACGGCGCTGGCATCGGGGTTCATCTGGTCAATAAATGGCCAAGCGAGCGCAGCTGCGCCGACGGCCCCAAACGCTCCGGTCGCGACATAAAGAAAGTCGCGGCGGGTTGGTTCTTCCCTTTCGCTGGTAGCCAAGACGAGGTCCTCTTCTAGCCAGTGTCCAACTCCAGCTCGCCCGCGCCTCCAAATAATCACGTCTCTTGCGAAACGATAAAGTCCCAAAATCGCGGCGAGCCAATTTCACCGGTGCTCGTACACTTTACCGAGCCCAGTCAAACACTTTTTACATTGATCGCTGATGTTGTCTAGAGAGACAAATCCCAGAAACTGCCAATTTTCAGCAGTTTGGCCTGACAAATTCGTCTTATATCGGCGAAAATTTGGCAAAACACCGCAGGACTACTACTTATCCAAGTCTTTGCAACTGTGCGCGCATCCGCAAGCCTTCTACCTTTTTATTGGAATGATTCTAGTGGAAAACAGACCAACACCCGCCAAAAGGCCGGATTTTAACAATCAGGCGATGAAACCGCCTGATTGTCTGTCCCATAGGGAAGCATAAAGACCACCCTGCTCCAGCAGTTCCTCATGGCGGCCCATTTCCACGATCCGTCCTTTGTCCATGACAATCAAACGGTCCATGGAGGCAATGGTCGAAAGCCTGTGTGCGATGGCCAGAACGGTCTTGTCCTTCATCAGCAGATTGAGACTGTCCTGAATGGCCGCCTCCACCTCGGAATCGAGAGCCGAAGTGGCCTCATCAAGCACGAGAATAGGCGCATTCTTGAGCAAAACCCGCGCAATGGCGATGCGTTGGCGCTGCCCGCCGGACAATTTGATGCCCCGTTCGCCCACCTCGGCATGCATGCCCTTGTTGCCATAGCGATCTTCCAGCCCCTTGATGAAATCAAGCGCCTGAGCCTGTTCCGCCGCCTTGTAGGCTTCCTCTTCGCTGGCCCCTTCAAGACCGTAGATGATATTCTCCAGCACCGTTCGATGCAGCAGAGACGTATCCTGGGTGACAACACCGATCTGCGCCCTCAGGCTATCCTGCCGCACATCAGAGATATTCTGGCCATCAATGCGGATCGCACCGGAATTGAGGTCATAGAAGCGCAACAGCAGATTGATCATGGTTGATTTGCCAGCACCCGAGCGACCAACGAGCCCGATTTTTTCACCTGGGCGAATGGTCAGATCCAGTCCGTTAATGACCGGCTCGTCCTTGCCATAATCAAAACAGACCTTGTCAAAGGTGATTTCCCCACGCTCGACGCGCAGATGCTTGGCATCATGGGCATCCCGCACCAATTGCGGCTGGGACATTGTTCCTATGCCATCTTGAACGGTGCCGATATTCTCGAACACACCGCTAATTTCCCACAGGATCCATTCGGACATACCAAGCAAACGCATGACCAGCCCGGCAACCAGAGCAATATCCCCGGGCTGCACCAACCCGTCCAGCCAGAAATAGATACCAACCCCGACGGAGCTGAACAACAGCAGGTTATTCATCGTCTTCAGCGTGATTTCCATGATCGTCACCAGACGCATCATCGAATAGACATTATTCATGAAGCCGGTCATCGACTCCTTGGCATAATTGTCTTCACGCGCGGCATGGGAAAACAGCTTCACAACGGAAATGTTGGAATAGGCATCAACCACCTTGCCCACCATTTCCGAACGGGCATCAGCCTGCGCTCTCGAAATATCGCGCAACTTTGGCACGAAATAGACCAACGTCCCGATATAGCCGAAGATCCAGAGGACCATAGGCACAGCCAATTGCCACTTGGCATCGCTGATGAGATACAGTGCCGAGAGAAAATAGACGCTCACATAAACGAAGACATCGGCCAGACGGGATACCACCTCGCGCACAGCAAGCGCTGTCTGCATCACCTTCTGCGCCACGCGACCGGCGAATTCATCCTGATAGAATTCCATTGACTGGCGCAGCAAATAGCGATGCAGCCGCCAGCGGATCGACATGGGATAGTTGCCCATCACTGTCTGATGGAAAAGGATCTGCCAGATCGCCTCCAAGCCGGGCATGATGACAAGCAACAACACACCCATCCAGATCAGATCGCCGCCATGATCCGCCATGAAAGTCGCCCTATCACTGCCAGCAAACCAGTTCACCAGATCACCGACAAAACCAAACAGGCTGACCTCGATAATGGCAATCAGGGCAGTGATGATTGAAACGACCACGATATAGGGAGCCACAGGGCGGGTGTAATACCACATGAAAGCCCAGAAGCCTTGTGGCGGCTGCTCAAGACTATAGTCAGCAAACGGATCAACCAGCTTTTCGAAAAAGGAAAACATCACGATGCTACCGGGAACCCCCGGTCCTGTTACGACAAAAAAGAAGTGAGAAAACACGCGCGCGATAAGGCGCAGATCATCAGATCGCAAAGCGCACGCATTGATGTATTTAACGCGCAGCATATATCAGCTTTGATGAAAAAATAAGCACGAATAATTCTGAACACAGTTATGAGCTGTGCTGTGATATTAATCACACGCAGGTGCGCCTTTGGGCAAATATGGACATTGCGCCCCTCTCTCACCGTAGCCTAACAGACTTGGGAGGCGGGCAATTTCCAGTCGACAGCAGAAACATTTCCATTGTGATTCACGGCCAAGGCTGTAAAACCAAGCCATGACCACTATAGATATTGCCCTTTTCCAGCCGGATATACCGCAAAACACGGGAACCATCCTGAGAATGGCCACCTGTCTGGATCTGCATGTTCACATTATTGAACCATGCGGCTTCACGCTCAACGACCGGACCCTGCGCCGCGCGGGCATGGATTATCTGGAACGCGCCAGTTTCACCAAGCATATTTCATGGAACCACTTCAAAGACTGGCAACAGGAAAGCGGCAAACGGCTTCTGCTCTCCACCACAAAGACACATGCATCCTTTTATGAAATGACATATCAGGACGGAGACATTCTTCTCTTTGGCAGAGAATCCGCCGGTGTCCCCGATGAGGTGCATGACTATGTGACCGACCGCATCACCATTCCCATGCACGAGGGTGAACGGTCGCTCAATCTGGCCATCTCGACAGCAATGATAACCACCGAAGCCCTGCGGCAAGTGAGATCTTATTGACGATGAGTGAAACAGCAAACAGCACCATCCCCGAAGGCCTGCCAGCCGATCTTGAAGCCAAGAAGCAACGCGCCACCGACTGGTTCCGAACCTTGCGGGACCGCATTTGCACCGAATTCGAGGCAATCGAGCAAGAAGTGAAGGGCAACAACGCGCTGTTGGAACCGGGTAGCTTCATACGCACCCCCTGGGAGCGCACCGACCATTCCGGTGGCAAGGGCGGTGGCGGCGAAATGTCCGTCATGAAAGGCCGCGTCTTTGAAAAGGTCGGCGTGCATGTGTCCACGGTCCATGGCGAATTTGCCCCCCAGTTTCGCGACCAGATCCCCGGCGCCTCGCAAGATCCGCGCTTCTGGGCCGCGGGCATTTCGCTCATCGCCCATATGCAGAACCCGCATGTGCCCGCCGTGCATATGAACACCCGAATGATCGTTACCACTCGGCAATGGTTTGGTGGCGGCGCTGATTTGACCCCCGTTCTGGCCAATCGCCGCAGACAGGAAGACCCAGACAGCATTGCCTTCCACAAAGCCATGCAGGACGCCTGCGACAAGCATGCTGTGGCCGATTATCAGACCTACAAGGAATGGTGTGATCGCTATTTCTATTTGCCACACAGGAATGAAGCCCGCGGCATTGGGGGCATCTTCTATGACCGTCACAACAGCGGCGACTGGGAAGCCGATTTCGCCTTCACGCAAGATGTCGGGCTCGCTTTCCTCGGCATCTACCCAAAGCTTGTACGTCGCCAGATGGAAGAGCCATGGACCGCAGCTGAGCGCGAAGAACAGCTAATCCAGCGTGGGCGCTATGTGGAATTCAACCTGCTCTATGACAGAGGCACCATTTTCGGCTTGAAGACCGGAGGCAATGTGGATTCGATCCTGTCCTCTATGCCGCCTGAGGTCAAATGGCCATAGGCCAGAGGCCAGAGGCCAGAGGCCAGAGGACAAAAGAGCAACTAAGCGCAAAGCGACATCGCTTCGCTCAATCCTTGCTATGCAGGTTCAGCAATCGGGGCAATTGGCTCATAGCATTGAAAAGCAGGGCTCCATGGGCCGAGAGCGCCTCACCAGAGCCCTTTGGAGCATAACCAAAGCAGCGCATCCCTGCCCGCCTGGCAGCAAGCACACCGCTAACGCTGTCTTCCACCACAGCACATTGATCCGGCCTCGCCCCCATGGCCTTTGCTGCGGCCAGATAGAGCCCCGGCTCAGGCTTGGCTATGCCGATTGTCTTTGCAGAAAAGCGCCGCCCGTCAAATCGCTCCCACAGGCCGGTCTGCCCCAATGTGATCGCCATCTTTTCATCCGATCCATTGGACGCCACGCAATAGGGCACGCCCTCGCCATCCAGCAGATCCAGAACTGCGATGACACCGGCAATCGGCTCGACACCCTGTCGCAATCTTTCATGCAGCTCCTTGCGATAGTCGGAGCACCAATCGTCTGGCAAATCCGCACCCATCGCCTTGAGCGTTTCAAACGCGGTCTGCAACGTACCGCCAACAAACTTTTGTTCGGCCTCCTCAAGCGAGAGTGTCATGCCATGGCGCGCCAGATTGGCAACCAGCACTTCATTGGCAGGGGTCTCGCTATCAACAAGCACACCATCACAATCAAAAATAACGAGAGCAGGAAACAAGAAACAACTCCGGGAAGAAACAGGCAAGAGCTTGAAGCCGAGCCCGACCGCTCAGCCAGCTCTCAACAGAGCTGGTGCCGAAAGGGTCCTAATGCAAAGATCTGGCCATGGACAGCAATCGCCCTTTGCTTAGCGCAAATCCGCTGGCGACCCAAGCCTTTTCCAATTGGTCCAGATGGCTGCCGATCTGAGGCCCCGGCTTCATGCCCTTATCGATCAAGTCGCGCCCATTGAGCGGAAAGACGGGAACGGTCCATAGCGCAATATCGCGCAGCAACATGGAAAGCTTTGTCAGATCGGGCGAAATCTGCCTCCGTGCCAGCGCCAGCAACACCAAATCGCGTGCGGTCTCCTTGCCATGCATATAGGCAAGTTGCTCTAGCACCTGTTCATCTATGGCCACGATGCTGCACACCGTCTTTGCCATGCGCATCATCGCATCGCGGTTGCGATTGGGTAAACGGAGGGTCTTGGCGAGCCGCTCGGCGTCTTCACGTACATCGACGCACAGGGCTGTCAGCAGCACATTGAAATCTGGCTTGAGATAAAGCTGGGCTGCCAGTGCTTTAAGGCGCGTAAAACGCGCCAGATGAGGCACACAGGCCAGCAATCCCGTTAGCATCCCCCCCTTATGCATCGCATGAAGGGCCCTGACAGAAAATGGCCCTTCCAACAGCTTGGTCATTTCTGCCCCCACGCGCTCTGCCGAGAGCGTTGCCAGCGAAGCTTGTGCGGCAATGCAGGCTTGATAGTCGCCCTCTTCAAAACGCTCGCCATATTGAGAGAAGAAACGGAAAAAGCGCAGCACGCGCAAATAGTCTTCAGCAATCCGCTGGTTGGCATCACCGATGAAACGCACATGGCGCGCACGCGCGTCCTTGATGCCTTGCCCGACAGGATCATAAAGCCGCCCGGCAGCATCCATATAAACCGCATTCATCGTGAAATCACGCCGGTGGGCATCCCCGACCCAATCCCGTCCGAAAGCCACTTCGGCGTGGCGTCCATCGGTTTCAATATCTGTGCGCAGAGTGGTCAGCTCAAAGGGACGCCCATCAATGACAAGCGTTACGGTGCCATGATCGATGCCGGTGGGGATCGCCTTGATGCCAGCCTCTTGCGCCCATGCCATGATCTTATCCGGCTCCGCAGTGGTGGCGCAGTCGATCTCGGAGACCTTCGCCCCAAGCAGGGAATTGCGCACGGCTCCGCCGACAACGCGCACTTCTTCCCCATCGCGATTGACCAGGGAGAAAAGCCTCTGCAAAGCAGGATCGTGCCGCCATTGAAACGCCGGTTCATCGGCAACAACACAGCTATAGTCTTGGCCGCACATCACTCACTCATGATTTGCCCGGGAACAACCTTGTCCCCGTCGAAATGGGCCGGAACATAGGTTCCGTTCAATGAATTGTTGTTGACCAGCGACATGACGATAAAGCCAACCAGACAGAAGACCACGCCAGCCAGAACGAGCCAGTATCGAGGCGCATCAATCCATGCCCGCTTGTTGATTTTTCTGGTCAGAAAAAGGTAAGCCGCATAAAGAATGAATGGCAGCAGGAAAAGAATAACTTGCGTTATGATGACGCGGATCATGAATGATAGACCGTCTCGTAAAGGTTTCGGAGAATTCCAGCGGTAACCCCCCAGATATAGTGATCCTTGTAGGGCATTGCAAAGTAATGTCTCGTTTTTCCTCGCCACTCCCCGCTCTTTCTTTGGTGATTGGCAGGGTCCATCAGAAAGCGCAGGGGCACTTCGAAAATTTCATCGACTTCACAAGGGTTTGGCACCAGATCGAAACCGGACTGAACGGTAGAGAGAACCGGAAAAATCCGATACCCGGTGGAGGAAATATAGGGTCGGAGCAATCCGAAAGTATCAACATACCGTGACGCCAGACCGATTTCTTCATCCGCTTCCCTCAAGGCAGCCCCTTGCGGAGAATCATCTCCGTCATCCACCTTGCCGCCGGGAAAGGCAATCTGCCCGGCATGAGAGGGCAAATGACTGGTGCGCTGGGTAAGGATAATCGTTGCCTCCCGCCCCCGGTCAACAATCGGAATGAGAACGGCCGCATCCTTGAGCGCGGTCACTTCGCCTTCATGCCAGGCCAGGTCCTTGATTGGCGTCTGCTCCACCGGCGAGCGATGGCTCTCGGTATCACGCGCCAAAGCCTCAACAACCCGTTGACGAAACTCAAGAGCTGAAAAATCCGTCATTCCATTCCCTCAAGCCATACCTTCAAGCATGGCCAATTCTTCCATTGAACAAATGGGAAAGAAGCGATCGCCACTGCGAATACCATAATGGCCGCATGCGTCCCCAGTCCCTTCCTCGGCACGAGCCACCAGATCGAACATCAAGGCCCGGGTAACCAGCGCCTCAAGCCGACCACGCACACGCAGATAGGCCTTGAGGCCTTGGGTTTGCTCCTCAAGCGCAAACCGGATCGGATGCTCACCATCAAGCGGCACAAGATCGCCTACATTGGTGCGAAAAACCAAGCGCCCGTCGCCCTCCGACGCATCACCCTCAAAGGCCATTTCAACAGCCAGAAAGGGAGCATCCTCAACGACAATGCAGAGCTTTTCAACGGGGGTTACAAGATAGATGCGCCCGTCTTCATCCTTACGAAGAACCGAAGCAAATAGCCGCACCAGAGCATCACGCAGAATGGGCGTCCCCTGATAGAACCATGTCCCGTCGCTAGCGATGCGGATATCGATATCGCCACAGAAATCAGGATGCCATTGCTCCACAGGAGGCGCAGGCCGGTTGTCTCCGGCCCGTTCTATCAGCGCAGATAAACTGGCAGGCATGTCCGCCAATGGGGCCGCGCCCTCTCCCGCAGAGGCCGCGTCTCTACGCTTTTCTTGCTGATGTTGCTTGTCGTTCATTGCGCTCCAAAGCCCAGATTACCCTTGATCGAGCGTGCACATACGCGTCACACAACACAAGGAAACCTCAAGGAATATAGGACACTAGTCAGAGAGCGCAACGAAATTCTCAAATGGCCCAGCCAAGCCGCAGCCATCAAAGACCAGGCTTAACCTGCCCCTTGCATTGCCCCGCAGCCTTGTCGTCAAAGGGCAAAAGCAGAAGACGCAGAGGATCAACCGGCCCGGGCATGACAATCTCGCCCATGGGCACGCGCTCAAACCCAAACCGCGCATAATAGTCATAATCGCCAACCAGCAAAATCGCGCAATAGTCCAGCTCCTTGGCGTCATGAATGGCTCGCTCCATCAAAAGCTTGCCAGCCCCCTTGCTCTTGAAATCGGGATTGACGGCCAGCGGCCCCAACAACAAAGCGCGACACGCCCCGATCCGGATAGGAGACAATCGCACAGACCCGGCCAGATGGCCATGAGACGTAGCCACAAAGCTCAAGGATGGCTCCGGCTCAACCGCTTCACGCACGCGAAAGGCAGTCCTCGCAAAACGACCGGGACCGAATGCATCGCGATGCAACTGTTCGATAGCACTCACATGAAGCGGCAGCTCGCGCTCAAGGGTAAAGTCTAACTGACACATTGGGGGATTTCCGTTTTTATGACCGCATATGCGGCGATGCCTTGTTTGATGCTCGGATTTGACGGCACTGCGAAGCGGGCCAGCTTTCATTGTCATAAAACACCGCGCTCAAGCACTCCTGCGCCAACTGGGTTTACAATGTCCGTCGTCGTAGCATCATCAAAGGTCTCTCCTCGTCGTTAGCCTTCAGCTATCACAGCCTTCGAACCCTGTCTATACGTCACATTATATTTTAACAGACTAAATAACAGAATTATATTTTGTAAAATTCACCAAATTGGCATATTTGGCTTAACTAAATGATATCGGGCAGACCGACGGCCGAATGATGCCGCTTAAACCGCATATGACGGTCTTTGATAGTCAAAGCGCCAATCACCATTCCGCCTCCTTTGGACGCCATGGAATCAGCCACGAGACGCAGCGACCACCTGATCAGAGCCGAAATGAGCCCTAGATACCCCCTAAAAAATTTGTACGCAGCTGATGCAGAACCAACGCATTTTTGCATAAGGTCAAATAGCAAAGACTAGGCAACATACAAGCAATCTTACATCGTTTGATGCACAGCAAAAGAAAGAAGCTTTCAATCGCTCTCAAGAGAGCAACAAGGTCAATCAAAAGCCTTTATTTTTTGCGGCGAAAAATTAGGCATGAACAAGGTAAAATCTGCATAATTAATAGACACGCCAATTTATTAGACATATCAAAGACCTTATTTTTAGTGCGCAAGGGCGCAAACTTATCAACCAGAAAATAGCGACAAATCGTCTCCATGTGATTTATTAATTATTTGATGTTATTGTTCTTTTATAGAAATCCAGAAAACACATAGCTGATATGCAAGATTTTCACTATATTCCTATTGGTTTATCAGGAATATGGGCGCAAATTCAAAATATGTGCTGCTTTTTTCAGCATTTAATGTCTAAAAATTCATCAAACCGGAGCAAGGCCATGATGAAGTTCCTGAAGAAAAGCAAGAAAACTGCTCGCTACCATTGGCGCCCAGCAGTCAACATGTCCGACCGCGCTGTCGTGAATACCCTTATCAATCCGATAGGCTAAAGCGCTCTTTCGGCTGACCATTCAGCCGGAACAAAAAAAATGCGGTTATTCAAAAAGGGCAAGAGCCAGCGCAAGGCTCTTGCCCTTTTTGCTATCTGCTCGCCCTTCTATCAAACAACAAGAGTAATTGGGGCGAAGCGCAAAAAGCATCTGGACGCGCAGCACAAAAAGCACTATGCGCTATCTTATGTTTAGATTGGCGCACATTTCAGACCCCCACCTTGGCCCCCTGCCCGAAGCAACCGCCTGGCAGCTCGCCAACAAGCGCATTTTTGGTTATGTCAATTGGCGCCGAAATCGCAAGGGTGTTCTGACGACAGACACTCTGGATAATCTCATCACCGACATGCAGGAGCAGCACCCGGACCATCTGGCGGTGACGGGCGACCTTGTCAATCTGGCCCTACCAGCAGAAATAGCCAATGCAAAGCGCTGGCTGACCACGCTGGGCGCGCCGGAAGATGTATCGGTCATCCCGGGCAATCACGATGCCTATGTGCCCAATGCGCGCATGAAAGCCGAAGAAGCCTGGCGCCCCTTCATGAGCGGAGATATCGTCCATTCGGGCCCGCTTTCTTTCCCCTATCTCAGGGTACGCGAGAAGATTGCCATCATCGGCGTCAATTCCGCCCGGGCAACCCTTCCGTTGCTGGCGACCGGCTATTTCCGAAAGTCGCAGGCCAAAAAGCTCGCCAAGCTGCTGGATGAGTGCAAGGAAAAGGGCCTCTTTCGCGTTGTCATGATCCATCATCCGCCGCTGAAACGCTCGACCCATTGGCACAAAAGACTGATCGGTGGCTCACGCTTCCGCAAAACGCTGGCCAAGCATGGGTCAGAACTGGTCCTGCACGGACACACCCATCTCTTGACGAAGGAAACCACCCAAGGCCCCAATGGCCCCATTCCGGTCATCTGCGTTCCGAGCGCCTCGCAAGGATTGGGCAACAGCCACAAGCCGGCGGCGCGTTTCAATCTATTCGATATTGATGGAGAAGCAGGCGATTGGCGCTGCAGGCTCATCGAGCGCGGCTATTCTTCGCAAGACAAACAGATCAGCGAGTTGAGCAACCAGATGCTCCCCATCCCCAACGCGTAAAAGCGCTGCGCTCACGCACTGACAGGCGCATATCCAAGTTAGAAATTGGTAGGCAGGAACCAGGCGTAAAGCACAAGCCCGATCGCACCGGCCAGAATACCGCACAGGAACCACCAGATCGCATTGGTCCCGCCGGACCGATTGCGCTTGGCCAGTGCGGCGGTTTTCGGATTGATCGCCTTGTCAGACATCTTGTTCAGCAGATAATCGGACTCGATGGCCTTCTCGCGTTCAATAATCCGTTCAGCCAAATAGTGGGTGACGGAATCAGCGACATCATCCACGTCCTGACTTTCAGCCAGCACAACCCGCCCCAGCCGGGTATCCTTAAGAAAACGATAAGTCCGCTTGTCGCGAGCCATTTCAACAAAGCTTGTAATGTCGATCCAGAAGCGGGGTTTACGGCCGGGCACGATCTGGAATGTTAGCATTTCCATATCTTCCGGCAGTTCTTTAGCGACATCCTCAAGCGCCTCGTGGAGAATCTCCAATCGGGCGCGCTCGGTGTCACCAAGCTCGACAACCACGCTGCTTTGCTCCACATCAGCAATGCGGACATCACGAATGGCACGGTCGAGACTGCGTTTATTTTCAGTGTGTTGTTGCTCTTCCATGTCCGAATCCCGTCCGTCTACTCAAAACCATTTTTGCCAGCGGCAAACCTGATCCCAGTCCCCATCCATTGTAATAAATTGAGCGAATCAAAGCGCATCTGACTGATGTCCTTCCTCTAAAGACCTCAAACGATGGCTTCTGTCATCTCTCGAATACAGACTATCAATATATGCCCTCGCTTAACGTTAAGCAATTGTTAAGAGATAACAACAACTCATCATGGTTAAGCAAGACCATGTTAACCAACACATATCGCTGCACTTTTAGCGTGCAGAGCGGATACACTGTCGTATGAGAGACAAGACCTCGCGGCTGGCCTCCAGATGCACCATATGGCCTGCTTTCTCGAAAATATGCACCGCCATCATGGGAGGCAGACCAACACATTGACCGACGGGAATGACGCGATCCTGACGCCCCCAGAGTATCTTGATAGGCACAGGCAAGGCTCCCAATTCATCCAGCGGCAATATCTTCTGTCTCTTGCCATCCAGAATGGCCTCGGCAGTCCGCTTCAGATTTTCGCACATACGCGGATCCTGACGCTGCTTTGCCGCATAGCCTGCCATGGCACGGGGCAGACGGAACTCAGTACCAAAAAACTGCTCCAGCACCATCTGCAAGCCTTCCTCATCCTGTTGCGAGGCATAGCGCCTTAGCAGGGCCTGATTGATCTCAGCCCCGAAACCACCCGGCGCAAGAAGGCTGAGAGAAGCCACGAGCTCGGGCCGCCTTAAGGCGATAACAGACGCTGCCGCACCGCCCATGGAATGCCCCACAAGATGAACCTTACCGATATTCATGGCTGCCAGATCATCCAGAACCGCCTTGGCAGCAACCACTGCATTGCATGTTTTTGGATAGTCCAGCGATCCTCCATGGCCAGGCAGATCGAAAGCAAGTGAGCGCCAGGAACCAGACAGTCCAACCTGAAAATTCAACCAGCCGCTCACATCGCCACCAAAGCCGTGCAGAAAGACCACGGGATCGCCATCCCCCTCACCCATGTCTACAAAATTCAATCTGGTCTGCACGTCGATTTCTCCTGCCATTGCCATGATGTATGGGTTTTTATAAAGACAGGAAGGTGCATCAGGCAAGAAAGCGTTGCAGGAGAAACAAATCAATCCAGATCAACAAGACGAAACGCCAGATCCCCCATATGCCCTTGTTCAGGATACGTATTCCTCCGTTCGTTACGCCCATGTTGCCAAAGGCTTTATTCACAACAGCGATTTTTCTGCCTACATGCTGCAAAGCCAGCTTGACAGCCAAACACACGATGCCTATAAGCCTCACACACCGCGCCCAAACGGGCAAGCAAACGGTTTGGCGGAGTAGCTCAGTTGGTTAGAGCAGCGGAATCATAATCCGCGTGTCGGGGGTTCAAGTCCCTCCTCCGCTACCAAAATTTTCCCAAATAAATCAAATATATAAGCAATACCAAAAAGTCATAATATTTTTGGTTTTACACTTTTCTTTGAAAAGTTTTACATTTTCTGTTCTTCATTCGTCCTTCCAGCATAGGCATTTTGGCGCGGCTTTTCACGGGTTGACGCTTCTCTTGGCACAACCGTTTCCGTTAGAGAGACCGCTTTAGCCAGCTTTTCTGTATCTGTTTAACGCGTGTTTTCAGGACAACTTTATCTCCTATAAAAACACGTTTATTGCGGCACTCATAAAGATGAAAATGGAGCCATTCGGAACTGCACGTAAGATTGGTAGGAGTGCGGACGAAGGGGACATTTAAAGGCTTCACAGCAATGACCGCTTATAGATTCCTGTTTGCAACAGAAAGGCCGATGACGCCGTCTCTTAGTAAGTACTTTATGGCGAAGTCACAGCAAAAGGGCTATACGAGAATTTATGCCCAGACCGGGTTGTCTTTAGAGGTGTTACACAACTAGGAGAACAAAAGTAATGACCACAGAAGCTGATGACCAAATTCAGTTAGTCGACACTTGGCCAGTAGAAACTCCTGATGATGAAATGGGAGTTTCAGGGCACTTGCAATGGGCTTGGAGTTATCAGTTTGCTGCCAGAGTTTTGCTTAAACATCAACATGACCGCAATCAGAGTTTCTACATGGGCCCGTTGTTACAGAGTTGTGGCATGGCGGCAGAACTTACTTTGAAAGCAATGCTGCGTGGAGTTGGAAAAAGCTCCAAAGAACTTAAGAAATTTGGTCACAATACATATGGTGCATACCAAGCTGCAAAGGGCCAGTTTCATGAAGGGAGATTCGTAAAACTATTGATAGCGCTAACCCAGCACCGACAGCTTCCTGAGGAAATCCAATCAAGAGCAACTGGGAGTGAAATAATCAGTCTAGATAACCAATGGAGAGCGTATTTCCCACACCTCGACCTTTTGGACAAGACTTATGACAGACCATTCAGAACTCGTTATGTGCAAGGCGGCGCGGTTGTTGTTCCTGACGCTGAAATGGTATTGATCGGCAACGAAGTTTTATTGAGTGCAATGGATGCAAGAATAATGAGGTGCTCCGAGCATTAATGCTCACATGACACTCCACACCGAAAACTTAACACAACCGTTGAAAGCTGACATCGACAGTAAAGCTGAATGAAGGCACAAAGGGCTCCGAACCGACCTTTGTTGCGGTTGGCACGAACGTCAGCAAAGAGCAGATGAATTTTCTCAGTTCCCGATCACCAACTCCTTGGCCTTCTTCTGTCTCTTGTCGTTGGCTGTATAGCTGAGAGTGACTTCCTCGATCTCGAAGCCTTTGAAAATCTCACGGATCTCGGGAACATACTTGATGGAGACCACAGCCTTTTTTGGGGTGCTGTATTCTCAAAGCTTGATGCTCTCGCAAGGCACAAAAAAAGCCCGCCGGGATGAACCAGCGGGCTTTTGGTTTATTTGGCAGCGGCATCAGCCTCTCGGAGCTGATTGCGCTTGATCCGCCAGTCTTGCCATCTGTTCAGGATCAACATGAACATGGCAACGATCGTGAAGATCAGCAGGACACCCTGCAAAATGGGATTGAAATACTGATCCCAATAATACGCCATTCCATTGACCCCCAATGCGGCAGCGACTTTTGTTTCCGACTGAGAGATCATTGGCCAGCCCTTACGCGAGCACCACGAACCTGCTTATAGAATTGCACAGTATCGCGGTGACGGTTGCGACATTCAGCCAAGGATTGACGATGACGAGCAATCACCGCCCGTGCATCCCGACCGGTCTGGACGCCCGGATCCGAGCACTGACGTTGCAGATCGGCAGGCATAGGCGGCAAATAATCCGCCCTGACCGCCTCACTTGATGTCTCGCAACCGGCTAACGTCATCATCAGTAAGGATGCAAGCATCAGCCCGACCAAGTTGCGCCTCATAGTCTTTTACCTTCTGCTCAAGGTTTGATTGCTCAGCCTCACGGGTTTGCGCGCGTATAACGGCATTTTCCAAGGCCTCGGCATTGATTTTGATGGATCGGGTCAGGCTCTTGATATGGCCATCCTTGAGATCGATTTGCACTTTTTGTGCCTCGATCTGGGCAATCCTGAATTGATCCAATCGCCCCTTGCCATAGGCCGCACACACAGCCAGGAGGAAAGCCAAGGCAAACCACACCCGCCGATCCGTTAAAAACGACAGCCACATAATCAGTCACCCGCCTCCATTCGCCCCGGATCCGGCGGAAAGAAACCGTCAGCGCCGTGACGCTTTTCCCACGAGCGGCCAATGGTATGAGCGCCAGTCACTGCACCACCGGTGCCGATCATCACAATCAGCAGATTTGAGGCATCATCGAGCTGAGCCCGCCCCACGGCCAGCAAGAGCAGGACCGTCAGCGCCAACGCCGCAAAGAAGAGAATAAAGACCAAGGCAAAAAGAGGACGCCAGAGACGCCGCACTTGCCAAGCATGGACATAGGCGGGATCTGGCAAGAGATAGCCCTTGGTGTTTGGAACATTGTCTCTCATCGTGTTGCCCCATAGCCAGAGGATGGACGCGTCCCTGCAAAAGGCGCATAGATCTTGCCTTCCTCAGAAGGCGGCACGCGGAAGGCTATGAAGTGGCGAATATGGAAACTATCATAGCCGATCCGGTTTTTCTGATTGCAGCCCAACAGGGTGACCATGCCGGTCTTGCGATCATAATTGGCAACAACCCCGATATGACCAGCCTTTGCGCTCCAGCGGATAACCCCGAATGATCCGATCATCGGCCCGCCAGCATCAACGCCATAAAACCGCCAGTTTTGAGCAAAGAACGGATTGGACGGCACCGGCACCGATGGAAACATTTCCAGTGCAGCATTCTCGGCCCCCTCACCACACCAAGGAAGCTGTTTAGGGTTGCCCAGCACCTTGCCAAAGGCGCGAAACCAGCGCGTCAGATCAAGCGTATTGCGGCCCTCATGCCAGCCAAGGCGCTGGATAAGTGGCCGAGCAAGAGGCGGAATGTCCAGCTCAACGCCCTTTGCATTGGTCTTGACCTCAAACAGCATGCGCAAAGTGATCGGACCGACCTTATCGCGCGGGTTGAGGTTGACCGATTTTTTAAAGGCGATGATCGCCGCCGAGGTCTTTGGCCCCGGCAAGCCATCAATAGGCCCCGGATCGAAGCCCAAAGCCTTGAGCCTGACTTGAACGCGCCTGAGCTGCTCGGTTGAGAGGTTTCTCATTTCACTATCCTCATAAAAAAAGCCGCCTAAAAGGCAGCCATCTCAAGTCACTTTGGTGAGGTGTTTATCGCGGCCAATTAGCGGCCAAAGCGCGAATGGCCTTAATCGGTGCGCAGAAATCAAACCTTGCTAACAGGCGTTCGTATGAACGCCACTACAGCAACGCATTTAGCATAAAAAAGGCCGGGTCATTGACTGACCCGACGCTCAACATGATTTCCGAATTGTCAGAACAAGCTGGGTAATTAAATTTGGTCCCCATATAATCGAAGCATCCGATGGCATCGATCCGCTCAGTTCTAAAGCGGCAAGACAAACTAGCTCTACTGAGTGATGATTATTTTAGTTGAACTCTTGTTCCAACTGGGCATCCAGCTTTCTATCTTTACAACTTAGATTTGACTCAGAATCCTGAGGTGAAAAAGTTGCACTAACTCTTTCGGGAATGGATGAACCACGACCGAAAGAGTAAGAAATTAATTCGTCATCAATTTTGACCTCAAAGCAACCGCTGACACCATCCAATTCCTTGTTGTCTTTTGTTTCTGCCACTTCAAAGCACGCATAGTGGGCGTCGAGAACGCTACACCAAAAGCTATCGGTTTCGGTTTTCAAAGCTTTCCCATCCAACCACGCAGTCGTCCAAATGCTTCCACTTCTTAAGTTTTTAGCCTTTTTGAAAGTGCCTGTCCGCGTAGCGAGAACACCGCAGTAAGCATCGCCAGCATTCACGAAACCCTTTATCAAAGCCTTTTGCAATCGACGTTTAACAAAACTAGCCATCCCTTTTGTTGAAGCAACCAATGCGTCATACACCGCTTCAACCGCTTTATCTCCGACCCCACCTTCCTTTCCCGCACTGCACAGAAAAACAAAGCTTACCTGACTATTTGAATTGATAGAAATAAGTTTGGACTTTTCACCAAACTCCAACCCCGGCAAGCCAGCTCGTGCTGTTATTGTGCTTTTGATTTGTTTAATCAGACTTTCCGCTCCCGCTGAAGTTGGAACCAAAAAGCAAAGTAACAATACCAACCACTTCATCATATACACTCCTCCCGTTTACAACTCTTGGTATACTAAGCAATAATACCCATTAAACGCAAGTCTAAATCGCAACTATTGGGACCGGTTGTCTTTACCGGCCCCACCCTTTGGCAGTTCGACTTGCAAGCTGCAAAGATAGCCTGAGGCGTTGAGCGTATGGGTGCAGCTCTTGACCCTATATTGGCCATCCACCCCAGCCCGCGCGCCTTTCAGGTTGATCAGACCGCCCGCAAAGATCGCAGGGTTACCATCACAGGTGATTGTACCGTTCGCAGCAGCCCGCTCAGCGCCTTCCTTGTCTGACTTGGCCGCAACCTCAGCCTCTTCTTTTGTGGCCTTGAGCGAAGCGCTGGAGCGCGCTTTGGCCTTAGCCTCTTTCTGGCCCTCGGCCTCAACCTCAACCACCTCGCCCTTTTCAAAATCAAAATAGCGCGCTGCAAAGGCGGAATGCGCGAACCGGCTTTGCTTTGGTGAGATCGACCAGCCGGTCAGATTGGGCGACTGGTCCGCCCAAATGACATCGACCGGCACGAGCGAGCGACCGCTCGCAGACTTGCCACCATTGGCCTCGATCATGACCGGCAAGTCATCAAACAGGCTTGACTTGCCGCCAACCTCACGACCTATGCGCTTGGCAAATTCCAGATAGCTCTCGCCATCGGCCACCTCGCTGACACGGATGATTTTGCCGATTGCCTCATCAATGCGAGGAGGCTGGAGACCAGCCTCTTTTGCCGCATCGGTCAAAATGTCTTTGACAGACTTATTTTGCCAGCTCTTTTGCAAGGGCTGTTTTGCCTTGCCTGTCAGGTCTGCCGCATCAGCCAAAACCGATAGGGTCCGGCCACCATTGCCACCGCTTGAGGTAACATTGCTCACCTTGCCCCGGAAGGTCTCTTGCGCGCCACCTTTCGACCGCCCCAAGGTGATCGACACCGGATCATTCTTTTGCGGCAAATAGATAACCCCATCCTTGTCATCGAGCGTCAGGGAAGCGGTCGCCGCCGCCTCATCAGGGTCATTGATCGTCAGGCTGATCACCCGCGCCGGGTTATCCTCACTGGAAAGGCGCAATTGACCAGCGATTGACACCGCATAATAACTTGCACCCATCAGTCAAAAATCCTCACTGCAGTGACTTGCTCAGCCGCCTCAAAGCTGGAGGCGACCGGCACCTTGATCTCAATTCCGAGCGGCAGCTCGACAAAAGCCGACAGACCGGCATTAAGGTGCAACACCTCCTCAACCGCACCCACAATGCGCCGCCGGTAATGCGACCAGAGCAGGCCTGATAGTTTCAGGCCGGTCACCCTGACCTTGATCACTTCATAACCAGACATCACAAGCCGAGCCTTTCCATCAGATTTTTGAGCCTGGTCATGGCAGCTGCCAGATCCGGCTTGAGTGTCAATTCCAGGTCAAGACTGACATCAATCACCCGGCCGATCCCGCGACCACTCAAATGCCTGTCAGACATCTCGCAAGACGTGATTGTATACCAGCCCATAACCGACCCATCACCACGCGCCACAAAAACCGGGGTTGCATTATCACACGCCTCCTCAAGCCCGGTGACCTCAGGAAAGCCACCAAGCTCGAAAGGCGCTATCTTGCCCTGAAGGGTGAATTTCTTGTCACCCTTGCCGATTTTCTCATGAGTTTGCCGACCACCCAGCACGCCCTTGCGAGCGACCCGCGCAGAGGTCGATTGGGAGGATCTCAGCCCACCAAAGACCTGCCCTTTGATCACCACCCCATCAATGACAAATAGATCAGACATCACGCAAACTCCGAATTGTGAAAGCTGCTCATCTTTTGGTCATGCCAAAGCCGTTCAAGCTCGGCCCGAACAGCCTGAGCAATCGCAGACGGATCCATACCGCCGCCGCTAATATGGATCTGAGGCGCGAAGACATCCCCGCCGCCCCGCTGGCCAGCGACCGCCGCCATGCTATCCTTGCGGGATAAAACACGGCCATTCTTGGCGAATGTGGCAACCTCAGTGCCATCCTCATTGACTTGATAGGAAGCCCCGGCATAACCCGGACCACCCACGGTCCTTTGGCCATCGACCGGCTTGGACGCGGCCCCGCCCGACACATTGACGGATCGGATTTGCGCCGCCTTTTCCGCCAAGGCCTGAGTAAGAGGCGAGGAGCGCACTCCAGTAGCTTGCTCATTCAAAGCAGACGGCAAGGGCGAGGCATGCACATCCGTTGCCGCTGCGTCCAGAGCCGCTTTCATGCTCGCAATAGTCTGCTTTGCATTCTCAGCAAACTTTGCACGCGTTTCAGGGTCAGCATTCCGGTAAAAATGCAGCCGCTCTCTGGCTTTCGTCAGCTCATTGCTCGGCGCGAAGCCGCTTCCAATTCGCTGAGAATGCTGCCAAAGTATAGCCCTTTCAACGTCATCCTGAGGTTTCATTCCATTAAACTTGCTGAGCCACGCATCGGGGTCAGCCTTTGCACGCTCGGCATCCTTACGGCCCGCCGAATAGAGTGCCAATGGCAAAGCCAAAGCACCAACAGTAGCCAAACCACCCCGCGACAACAGAGCAGACCCGCCTTTTTTCAGCAGTCCTTTAAAGGACCGCCACAATCTGCCATTTTTAGTGGTCACGTTGTCGGCCTTGGTCGAATAGTCATCTAGCGCACTGCCAAACGAGCCGAGAGCCCGCACCAAGCCCCCAGCCTTCAAGGTTGCCTTAAGCAAGGTAAAGGACCCAACAACCCCAGCGAAAGCAAAGGCAGCACCTCCGCCGAACACCAACAGGGAGCCAACGGCCCCAGCTAACACAGCAATAGTCTTGGTCAATTCCGGGTTGGCCTTGACCCATTCACGCCCGGCATTGATCAGCTCGGTGGTGGTCTGCAAAAGCTCGCGATAGTAGGGCAAAAGCTGAGTGCCGATTTCCGTCTTGAACGCCGACCATGCCGCCTCCAAGACTTTCTCATCACCCGCTGCATTGTCTCCCATAATGGAGGCCATTTCCTTGGCCTCACCTTTTGCAGCTTTCAGCTCATCACGCAGCTTTTTTATATGCGCCCTTTGCTCCAACAGAACAGTGAAAGCACGTGAACCCTCCTCACCTGCGATTTTCTTGGTCAACTCGATCTGCTCAGCACTGCCGAGATCTTTCATTTTATCAGCGATCTCATCGAGCAGTTCCTCAAATGGCCTGAGATTGCCATTGAGATCCTTGGTTTCAACGCCGAGGCGCGCAAGGGCCTTTTTCGCCATTTTAGGCGGGCCAGAAAGGCGAGAGATAACAGTATTAAGCGCCGCACCAGCCATTGAGCCCTGAATACCGGCGTCTCCAAGTTTGCCGGTAGCCGCTGCAACATACTCCAGCTCTAGCCCCGCCGCCTTGGCTTTTGGCCCGACATATTCGAGGGTTTCGCTAATCTGTTTCACGTTGACTTTGGACCGGTTGAAAGTGCCAACCAGCACATCAGAAATCCGCCCCATATCCTTACCGGTCATGCCATAACCAGACATGATATTGGAGGCAATGTCCGCCGTACCAGCAAGATCGATACGCCCGGCCTTGGACAGGTTGAGGACCGAAGGCATAGAGCTGAGAATGTCGGACACCGACATACCTGCGATACTAAGAAAGCGCTGAGCGCTTGCTGCATCGACATTGGTAAAACTTGTGGTCTCCCCCAACCGGAGCGCCTGATCGCGCAACTGACCAAATTTTTTCTTGTCGCGGAGCGTGCGGGTCACAGCGCCAACTGCGACCATTTCCTCCTCAAAATTCTTTGCCTCATCGACCGGATTTTTCAAGACAGACAAGACCCCGAGACCGGTATGGATCCCGGCAGTCTTGAGTGCCCCAGAGTTGGCCTTGAATTTTGAGGGGGCCTTTCTCGCAGCACTTTGCGTCCGCTCCAGCTCAACCCGCATTTTCGCGGTTGGTCGAGTCGCATTCTTGAAAGCCTGACCAAGCTCTTTGGCTCGCTTTCTCGCGGCCTTCATTGTGGTTGCCGACTTACCGAGTTGACTTTCAGCCTTGCGGAAATCCTCGATCAGCTTGACCGGCCCGCGCAGTTTTTGGAGCTGGCCCAACTCACGCTTTGTCTTGGTAACGAATTTGCCAGCCGCGCCGGACATTTTGCCGAGAGACCCGGTGAGCTTATCGACACCCTGCACCGTTAGTTTGGTTTCGATTTCCCGCGTTGACATGGTGCGCCTCCAAAAGAAAAGCCGCCAGCCGATCACTCGGCTGACGGCCCGTCAGATATCAGGGAATGGAGAAAGCCCAGCTCACCAAGAGGCAGGGCCATCAGATCAGTCAGAGACCAACCGGTCTCTGACGCGATCTCAAAGCAGACCCGGTAAAGATCCACTTTGATCGGGTTAGCTTTGGTAAAATCAGAAACTAGATCAGATCTGGAAAAAAAGCCGCTTTACCGCGCGCTGCAGCCGCCCAGAAGTCCTTTTCAGGCATCGAGCGGATATCATCAAGCGTCACATCGGCTAGAAGAGCAGCCGCCCTGGCATAGCTCACAAGGACCGGCTCATTTTCATCAAGCGCAGCATAATAATCAATAATATCGCCACCGGTTGGCTCCTTAAAGATGAGATCGGAAAAGGTGAGTTTCTTTTTGCTCTCGGTCATGGGTCTTTCCTTTGAGTGAGAAAAGGCGGGCCACAAGCCCGCCTCAGGGGAGGTAAATTTTCAAGTCTTAGACAAGGCCGAGGATTGCATCGTCTTCGGCCTCGATCTTGACACCGGCAAAGCGAGGACTTTCGCCCCACGCCCACCCAAACAGCTCTTTGCCATTCTCGGAGATCTCAGCCGCCATAATGCTTTTCAGCTCATAGTCATGCTTGTGGAGGCCCGTTCGATTTTTGGCCTCAGGTGTGATGCCGCCAAGGCGACAGGTGGCAGTGACCTCATGCGGCACTTTCTCGCCGGTCACCTCATTCTCAACAACGCCGGTGAAGGTCCAGACGGCCTTTTTGCGGAATACCGCATAGAGATCCGAATGGTTGCCCAGCATCTTGAGGGTCATGGTCAGCTTTTCCATTTGGCCGGTGCTGATCTCAATGGTCGGGCCGGATGCACCCGCACCGTCAAAATCCTCATAGCCATCCACCAGAGCGGGAAAGCCCAATTCCTCGATCAGCTCAGCAAAGACCTGATCGGGCAGCTCAGAGCAGGTTGCTGCAACCCGCTTCATTACCTTGAATTTTTGCGCCATGGGGTCAGCTCCTTACAGGCTCAGATTTTTGGCAAAGGTTTCGAGTTCTGCGATCTCCAGCTCAATGCCGGCATCGTCGCGCTCCATAGACAGATCGATCTGCGTGAGAGGGGCACGCGGCTCAGCGCGACCGGTAAAGGCCAGTTTGCCTTTACGCCAATCGCTTGGCGTTTCAGCATCAGGCACAAACAGCACCTTGGGCGCGGAATAAATGATTTCCCGCTGAGCCATCCCCACCAGCCAATTGTTGGTCTGTTTGATGACAGCCTTGATCGCCCGCTTGGGGTTCATGTTGTATTTGAGCAGGAACACCTTGTAAGAACGCAACAGCGTGAGCAGGATGTAATTTTGCATTCTCACCACGTTGTAATATCGCTCCAGCGGATCACTGGACAAAGTGTTGCAAGTCACAAGGATCATGCCGCCCTCACCCGCCGAGAAGTCACCCCCAACGCGGCCTCGCACGATAATGTCACATTGCGCATTGAGGAGCCGCTGACCTTCCGTCGATGGATCCATCCAATCAAAGGTCATCTCACGGCCCGGCGCGGCAATGCGCAAAGCCCGATTGCCAGCCACATGAGACGGCACGCCATCATGCTCGGCATCGACCGCCGCTTGCAAACCGGCCACGAAGCCAGACGCCCCGACCGTCTCCAGATTGTTGCTCTCATCGGTAATCTGCACACCGGTCTCAATCATCGTGAGGCTCGGATCCGAATAGAGCGAGCGCACCGCCTTGGCCTCGACCTCGGTGCTGTTAGGGCCATTGATAAAGGCGTGACCAAAGGTTGAGGCGTTGACCGCCGTCAACGCCGTCACAATGGGGTTTGCGGTATTGTCTTGGATGAAGGCATCGTAACCGCCCGCGATCGTGTTGAGACGCGGCATGAGCGCCCCTTGAGCGACCGCATGCTTGAGGGCATAGACACCGGTTTTCTGATCATCCAGACCGCGCAAGGCCGCGATATTGGCATCGCGTTTTGTGGTCGGGTCAGTCTCGGCGCTATCCTTGACCGGGACCACCGTCACATTGAGCGCTTGCTTGCCACTTGGCAGGCCGCGACCGATGGCGCGGATCTGATCGACCAGATCCCCCTCACCAAAGCGAGGGACCAAATCGGGGTCATTGGTGGCAACCGTATAGCAGCGGTTTTGCTCGGTTCCTTCTGGCAAATTCTGGCAGATACCGGTCACACTCGGCACGCCAAAATCAGCCTGCTTGATCGGTCGGGCCTGATTGGACAGATCCCAACGACCCGACAGACCGACAGCAATTTCTGACATAGTTTTTCTCCATTCAGAGAGACATGAAAAAACCCGCTCTGACAGGCGTCAGGCGGGTGGTGAGAGGGTATTGATTTTGGTGAGGCTCAGACGAGCCGGGCTTTCAATTTAGCCTAGGCTGGCCAGTTTGGCTTCGGCAGCTCGGCGAGAAGCTCTCCAACGCTTGGCTGTTCACGATCTCCGGATTGAACAGCGTCAAGCTGCTGATAGGCATAGCGCCAAACGGTGTCGCGCCAAGCGACGAATGCCTGCGCTTCCGCCGCCCATTCAGTGTCCTTCGAGTTGACATAGGTGGCAAAAGCAGTGGCACCTTGCTCGTAACGGCGGCTACTGGCGGTCTCCTCAAACAAAGCCTGAATAGCCTTGGTGTAGTCATCCTGAGTTGGCACTGAGGCAGCTATCGGTGGAGCCGAAAATGTGCCGTCGCCATTGTCTATGTGCCCAGCAAACACATCATCTGGAACGGGCTCCCAATCAGAAAAAAACTGTTCGAAGGAAATGGTGTCAACCACTCCATCAATTACGAGTGCATATTTCATTGATATACTTCCTAACCAATCAGTAAAACGCGCGTGTAAACTTCAACACCAACATTTGTAACTACTCCACTCCCCGATACAGCATTATCTCTCTGCTGCACCTCGTAGGTCTTGCCAGCGGTCAAAGGAGCATAAAATGTATTTGGATAAGTATATCCACCACCAGAATAAGTAGCCGCAACCCCTGTAGCAGAAATTGCGTCAGTTACGTTCCAAAGACGGTTTATTGACAGGTCACGTCCCGGCACTGATATAATGGCATAGCAATCTTTTGACACAGTGAATTGATTGCTCGCTAATGTAACTATTCCGTTCGGGTCACTTACTTCAGTGTTTATATCCCTAGTGTACCAAGCGGTTTTTCCGGCTTGAGGGCTTGTTCCTTGTGGCTTTTGATCCTCGAGGATCGCTATGGCGGTGATATATTCACTGGCGTTTTTGCCGCCTAGCTTGTCACTATCAGCAGCCTTTGCAGTCTTTCCCAAGTAGCGGCCATCAGCCGTTGTTTTGTTGTAATAGTTGCTCAAGCTGGCAGCAGAGGCGAAATAGCTCGCCAGATGCCCTCCCAGTTTGGTGGCGTTGGCTGCGGTGGCATCAATCCCGAGGAAACGTTCATCAGAGATTGACTTGGTGTAATACCGGTCATCATGGGTATGACCGTTGTTGGATTTGTCACTCAAGGCGCTGTTGATATCGGTTGATGACATCACACTAAGATTAGAACGCACTGTGCTCGCCCCACCTGCACCAAGCAGATTTTGCAAGGCCCATGCGGTAACGTTGCTTGCATCGAGCTTGGACGCAATCTGGTTCGCGACCGTCGTAGCAAAATTAGGATCATCGCCGATGGCATCAGCCAACTCATGGATTTGGTCGAGTGTACCGGGAGCACCACCCACCAGAGCATTGATTGCCGCATCGATGGACGCTTTCATCAAAGCAGCATCAACAACAACACCAGCAATGCCCTGACTACCTTGCGTTGGCGTTGCCAGTCTAACCTTGCCGTGCTTTGTTGTATCAGCCTCAGGCACCAAGGCATCAATGGCGGTTTTAGTGCGCCGCGCAGTCATCGCCTTGGTGCCGTCTGTCCCCTGTTGAGCCTCAGCGTCAGACGCCTCAGGCACATTGATCACCCGATCCGCACTAAAATCACCGCCACCCGTCGCCAAGCCGGAGCCGGTCACCTTGCGCACCTTATCAGCCTTGGCTGATCGATCAGCATCAGCGGCTGATTGCAGATCAGCGAGAGCCGCCTCGACCGTTGCACCATCCACACCGCCAGCACCAACCGTGCGCGTGATTTTCTCAGATGAGTAATCACCAACCTGAGCCGTGACATTGCCCATTCTTCCATAAACAGACGTAACCTCAGAACCAACAGGCACATAAGAAATCGTCCATCCGTGGCCATCATAGATCTTTTTGACCTTATCGATCGTGTTGTAGTATTCGGCCCCTTTAACCAGCGGATCGCCATTAAGATCGAGCAGCGGGTCAACATCGAAAGCCCCAAGATAGATTTTGCTTTGAGAGCCATTGATCGTTTCCAGCTCATCAATCGCAGCCTCTGCCCGATCCGCATCATTATGGATCGATTGGGCAAATGCCTCGGTCTCGCCGCGCGCGCGCTCTGAGCGCTCTTGTGCTGTGACCGCCCCCGCCTGAGCGAGCTTGGCCTCTTTTTTATAGCCCTTTGTCTCATCGCGCGCTTGAAAGACACCCGCGATAGCATCAGCGGTATCAGAAGGATTGCCCACCGTGACCGTCCAGCCACCACCGTAACCAGTGCCCTCGGCCTTGGTTACATCAACGACCAGCTCACCGGTTTCCTTGGTATAGGACACCACCTCACCAAGCATTGCAGCTTGAGGGGTTTCCATACGATAAATCGTAACATAGGCAGGAGCGGCAAAAGAAAGACGATGGCCCTCATCGATATAGAAGACCTTACCGCCCAATGAGAGATCATGCTCAGTGGCCGAGGTGGTGCGCAAGAATGCGCCCACGTCAGCCATATCATGGACCTCTTTGATCAACGGCAGCAAGACCTCATTGGCCTTTGCACGAAAGACCTGACGCCCTTCCTCAATGACCTCCTCAAGAGTATCGCGCTGCTCTTCATTTGCAGAAATTCGCGCGTCAATGTCTTTAAATTTTCGGTCCCAATAGTTGGGATCACCAAGATCATCATTGCGCTTGGTCCGATACAAATCCATACGCGAGGCCATGCCGGTCACTCCTATATTTGCGGATCAAACCGCGTCTTTTGGTTCTTCGATTAGATCAGCCGATTTAATGGCCTCACCCTCAAGCTCATTGAGGACGCGCCCTCTGAGCTGATAAGTGTGGCGAGGACGCAAAGGCGTCCCCTTAAATCGAACCACTTTGGCCACCCGAACAGAGTACATCTGATCCGGGGCATATTTGAGTTTCTCAGACATGAGATCAGCTCCTTAAAGCTCGATATCAACGCGCTCCTCAACATGGAACACATCGAGCGCGGTTGTGGTTGTGCCCTCCGCCTCGATCACGAAGCTTGGGGCAAGTTGGGAGAGGTTGAAGGTCATCACGCGCTTGATCCGATCCTCAGGCAAAGGCGTGTCTTCAACGATATCCGGCACCTCATCACCATGTGGCGTTTTGAGCTTTGCCGTGAATGTGTGGCGCGATCCGTCCCAATTGCCGAGCTGCCACTCAATCCGCACCGTGTCACTGGCCGCAGCCAAGATCCGCGCGGTTGAGATATGCCGGAAATAAGTCCGAGGGCGCTGGAGCTTGACTTGTGAGCCCGTTAGAAACAGACCGGCATGCAAATCAGGCGTGCCTTGGAACACAATCCGAAACGGCAGGTTAGGCGGAAGACCTGCAAGCTTGCTAGGCGAGACAGACGAGATTGAAACCCAACCCGTTGGCAACTGCACCTCATAGGTCAGCTCACAAGCATCAGGCGAAACCATCGGAGCCATGATATCAATGCCAGCAATTCCACCGTCGAGCTGGAGCGATTTCATATTGACGACCACGCGGCTGCTATCAAATTTCGCAAAGCGCAGACCGAACATCATGTCTTTGGTGAGATCACCCTCATAATAGGCGCCATCAGTCGAATAGAAGAAAGTCCCCGCCAGATAGCGGCCACCATCAGCCATCGCGATAAAGTGATTGCCTTGCGTGATCAGCACCACCGCATAACGACCACCAGCCTTGAGATAGGTTGGCGTGAGATCCACCGTGGTTTTTTCCGGGAAAAGCTTCAGCTCAAGGAAAGTCAACGTTTTCCGCGCGATCACCTTCTTAGGATCAGGCGAGCCACTTGGGGTCACTTCTGTCACCAAGACATGCACATCACCGGACGTGCCGCGTTTGGTGAAATTCAGATCAACGCCGGTCAACCATCCCTCTTGCGTATTCAGGAAGGTCTGAGCGACCTGAGCTCCGTTGAGGGTGTAATTGGTTTCAACAACCGACCAATAAGGCTCCTCATAGGTATCACGCCAGAATTGACGCAAACGGATCCAACGGTGATTGGTGTTCACATCACCTGACAAGACCTGAAAGCTCTCACCATTGCGTGTAAAGACCCCCGTCAGAGAGTCATAATTGCCCTCGCGCCACCATTGCGAGTTGGTGCAATATTCGTAAGTCGCACCCCAGCGCACACGCTCACGAGACATGGTTTTTTGAACCAATTCATAACCGGTTTGCGAATATTGCGAGATCGACAAATCATCGACATAACCACTGACCGAGAAACGCAAAAGAGACTTGTATTTCGGCAGGATCATCCCATTGATCTGGGTGATATGCGGATCGATGGAGGAAAAGACACCCAGTTCAGAGATGCCCTCATTCTCAGGAGAGAAGCGGATCCCCTCCTCAAGGCGTGCCATCCATTCCTCATTTTGCGTGTCACTTTCATCCCCATTGAGGAAGTGATCTGCCCCATAATCTGAATAATCATCAGGAAGGCCAAACCGCTCTTTCAACCGGGCAACATCACCGGCGATCCCGAACAGATCCGCATTGGTCACAAGACCGCGTGACTTGTTGGCAAGGTTGGCAACATCAGAGCCAAGGGTTTGAATGCGAGGAGACGCCTCTGCCTGAAACTGCTCGACAAGCGTCAAACGAATATCGTTTTTCTTTGTCGGGGAAAGATCATGATCAGTATTCGCGGAGATGCTCTCAATGCCAGTTGGTGACAGAATGACAAAGGCCACAGCAATGCGATCAAGAGGAATGTTCGGCGGTTGAGGGTCACCACTTTCCATGCCACCAATCGCCGCCAAATGCGCAACGCGCGCGCTCTGGATATTGATTTGCCGCGCCTCGGTTTCCTCTGTTTCCAGATTAACAACAAAGTCACGATAAACCGGCTCTTGTTCGACATCGCCACCCCAAACCACGATGGCAACCATTTTCTTATTGGCAACAGGTTGATGCTGCACAAGGTCAAGGCTCATCGGCGCACGCCGCATATAGGTTTTGCCAGCGTTAAAATAGACACCTTCACCAATTGTGATGCCAAAGCTGCCATCTTTGGCAACCTCAAACCCACCATAGACCTGACCATCATGAATGGCATGCTTGACGAGCATATCCACCCCAGACCGCACATGGCCTTGAATGTTCATGAAGTCTTCAGCGGAAACCTCTTGATAGTCCTTAATTATGACCTGACGATCCATTTACTTAACTCCTGTTAGCTTCTGGCCATCTGACCCGCGAGGATCGGTTGACCTGCAAAATGTGGCTGACCGGCCAAGAAAGGCCGATAGGTCTGACTATTGATCAACACGCAATCCGCCAGCGCTTTGGCTGACCGCATCGCCTCGAAGCTCTCGCGAAGACGGGTTTTATCGACTTTGTTGGCGAAACTGCCAGCAGGCTTGACGCCAGCAAAGAAACCGTGCCGCAGCGATGTGCCTGGCATTGAAACCTTTAGCTCAGCCGTATGCGCTGGCATTTCCAAAGGCGTGAATGAGGCATAGGCGGTTGAGTTGCGCGGCTCTGGAGGAGCCAGATCACCAGCAAGAGCGATCTGCATGAAATAACGATAGTGCCCCGTAGGAAACGCAGCGAAGCGCCGGAAAAGACGCGTACCGGCAAAGAACGCTCTGCCAATCTTCTTTGGTTCTGAGCCATAGGTTGGCA
The DNA here is from genome assembly GCF_963676485.1 of uncultured Cohaesibacter sp. Taxonomy (NCBI): domain Bacteria; kingdom Pseudomonadati; phylum Pseudomonadota; class Alphaproteobacteria; order Hyphomicrobiales; family Cohaesibacteraceae; genus Cohaesibacter; species uncultured Cohaesibacter sp. The sequence continues at coordinate 3,066,775 of NZ_OY781114.1, read as the reverse complement.
AGAGACCATTCCCAGAACCAGCAGGCCGCAGAGGCCGCGCAAGCTTTGGATGCTCAGCCATTTTATCGGCTGCAATCCGGGCAACCTGTTTTGAAGCGGTTGAACAAACCGGCACTTGACCGACAAACCGGCCAGCAAAGGCCCGCTTACCAACAGAGCGCCGCAAATGAACCGTCTGATAACCGTCCGCATCGAAACCGACACCGATCTCTTGCGAAATACCATCCTCGATCAAGACCGCCCGCTGACGAGAGCGCACGGTTGCCGTTGACGGCATCGCCACACGCCGAGCAAGAAAAAAGGGCTTAATCGCCCCGCCTGCATAAATCCTCGATCTCTTATTCTGAGGCTGAACATTCCGAAAGATTTTCACTTTCGGCAACCCTTCAAGCCAAGCCAACCTTTGCTCTAGCGTATCAGATGCCCCAGCAAAAAACTTAAGAGGCGCGCGCCTGACCGAGAGCACCTCGGATCCAGCCAAGACAGCATATGCAGATATCCCCGCAAGCGTGCCTTTCATTTGGTGATGACGCACCGCCATGCGGATCACAGAACGTTTTTTGCTCTCATCCCAATCTGCACGCCAGAAGTCCACCGAGAAAGCCGCTGCTAAATAAGGCAGCATTGGCACCGGACATTTGTCAGGATCCCAAAGCTCTCGAATAGGCACCTCGATCCTAAGCAGCCGCTCTGCCACCAAGGCCATGCTTTTTTCCAGAGGCGTCGCATTGTTTGGCAACACAGATGCACCATTGAAGGTCATGCCAACACCTCATAGGAAATATCAAAGCCCTCACACCAGAAGACTTGATCCGCATTCGGAACCAAATCACGAGTTGGCTCAGCGACAACAACGCTTTGCACGTTGGATACGTGAGCTGCTGCAATCAAAGCCGATAGATTGACCGGCGCGCCGACCGAGTGTCGGCTGCTTGTGATCACCTCCAGATTGGCCCTTGCTGCCGAAACAAGCTCTTGAGGATCTGGCCCGGCAGGAATGTGCAATAAGACTTTGACCCGGTATGGCGTCACAATGGCCGGTTTGACCGTGATTGCTACGGTCAGAGGCCGGATTGCATCATCGTTGAGCCGTGACCGCACCGCAGAAACAACCTCAGCAGATGGCGTGCCATCCCCCTCACGGGACAGGACCGCAACCAGAACCGCCCCCGGACGCGGCACAGAGAGGCCAACATCCTTGACCTGAGGATGAGACGCTTTTGCATGATAGCGATAGGCACCGGCTGGCCCAGCAGAGGCGAAGGCCTCAAGCGCCAAGAGAATGCGCTCACGATAGTCAGCATCAGGCTCATCAGTCAGGCGCGAAGTCGCAAAGCGCGCGCCAATTGCATCAAGGTCCGAGCCAACCGCATGGGTGATCAAGACAGCCTTTGAAGCATCATTCACCCGCCCGCGCGTCATCAGCTCAAAATAGGCCTCAACCTCCTGATTGACTTTGAGAGGATCGGTTTCCAAAGATCCAGCATCCCACGCGGGGAAGCGAGTGGACAATTCATCAACACGCTCACCGACAAGCGTTTCATAATCTAGATCCTCGATCACATGAGGCGCTGGCAATGCACTCAAATCCGGTGCGAGAAAGCGATTTTTCATTATTGGCCTCTTCAATCGACCTATGCCAAGAACACAGAGACATTATGTTTTTCGACCGTGAAATCACCCAAATGACCGCGCGGCATGAAATCGCCAACGACCGCGACCGGCAACCGGCCTTTGCGCCGGGCGGTCACCGTCTCGGCTGGCTTGACCCGCTTAACATCAAAACGCGGCTCCCAAAGGTCAATTGCCAGAGCAATCGCCCAGAACATCAAGAGCGCATTTTCATTGTCGAGATTTTCGCGAAGCAACATCAGGGGAATGAACGAACCAAAATCCTCGCGCATCACGCGCACACCAAAAGGCGTTGGCAAGATGTAATCCCGAATGCTCTGGACCGTATGATCCCACTCGCTCGCCATCTTGCCAGTATTGCGATCAATCCCCGGCATCGTCTTTTGCACGCGTCACGGCAGGAGCCTTTTCACCCTTGGACGCAGCCTTGGCTTTCGCCTCGGACTTTTCATGCGCCGGGGTGGTGAGATGACCGAGCAACCAAAAATGGTTGAATTGTTTCTCGGTCAGCTCGATTGTCTGTCCCGGTTTGACCGGCGCGCCATTGATACGCTCACCGGCCTTTTCGGTGATCTTGCATTTCATTGTCTTAGACATGATTTTAATTCCTCACTTTGGATCAAACGTGCGAGATCCACCCCTCACGACACCGCCATGAGTATGGGTCTCATCAATTCTCACGCCGTTATTTTTGACATAACCCGCATCATGATCGACATTGCCGACCGTGCGGATCCCGGAGCCTGTCAGCTCCAAAAGCTTGCCATCGACCTCGGCCAAGATCTGGCCATCCTTGATCCGCAAGGAGGTCGATCCGACCGTCAGCCGCAATTCATCGGGACCATCAGAAGGATTTTTGTTTTCGCCGGTCCAGTCACCGGGCAGGAAAAAAGCTTGCCGCGCATCACCATTGAGGCAAAAAAGCGTGACAGGCTCGCCCACACTGGCGGTAATGTTGAGTTTGACCGCACCCGCCGCAAAACTCTTTTTTCTGGCGCGGATCGGATCACCGGGACCGACCGAGATCTCGGCAAAATCACCGTCAACTTTTGTGATCTTGCCCGACCGTATGACCCGCTCGACCCGCTTCTCAATCGAGCTGAGCCTTGAAAAGATTTCCTGAAAGGGATCCATCAATCCAAAACCTTGTCAGACTGATCACGACCATCGACCGGAAGCCAGAAAAAACCATCCTCATCAGGCACAAGATCACCAAGCCCAAGCAATTGGGCCTCCCTGCGGCTCATGTTGCGCTCAGCCAGCTCGGCCAATTGCGGCAGCGCCGCCGGATCCCCGGCAATATCAGCCCGCAGCAAAGCCGCATGCTCTGCCATCTCAGGGACATTTTCAAGATAAGCGAGTGCCCGATCCACCCAGCCGGAGGCTGGCTTGTGAGGCGCAGGCTCGGCCAGCATGCGCGCGGTCAGGAGGATCTCACGCGCGGCCAACTGCACCCCATCTTTGCGACCACCGCCAACCGTGCTTTTGCCCGTGACCAGCTCAACGCCATCATGGAACAACAAAGCCGCCTCACCGCTCTCAGGCTGCAAGGCAAACAAGATCCCACGCTCAAGCCGCGAGAGATAAATCACCGCCCCCGAATCCAAATAAGGCAATTTCCATTTTGGGAGGCTTGGATCATTCGCCGCTTTCTCATCGGCATAAAGCACCGCCATCGAGATGAGAAAGGTCTGCTCTGATCGCCCTTTGAACACCGAAGGGCTGACCGTGAGTTGTGTATCCTCGGAATTGATGATCACGATAGGTGCGCAATTGTGCTCCTTATCCTCGATGATATCTCCGATCAGGGCATCAAACACCCGCTCTTGACCCGCAAGGGTATCGGCGGCCTTGATCGCCTGCACAAGCAGCATTTGCAAAATGGATCTGATAATCATGCCTCTGACACCTTGAAGTTGATCTGGTCATTGGAGGACTGAGGCGCATACTCAACGACATAAGCAGCCCTCTCATGGTCGAGCGGCTCAATCCGATCTAATTCCTTGAAAGAAAAGCCGACGGCAAGTCAGCCTTTCGAAACCGGATAAACGGCACCGTCAGGGCGACATCATCCTTAAAGTTGACCCTGATCCGCTCGCCATCGAGCTTTTGCGAAAACTCTTTATCCAGCGGGACACCCACGCATTCAAAAGCCTCGACCATGCTGAAGAAAGACCCGGCAAAGATTTGACGCGATCCCCAAGGGCTGGCCTCGATACCCTCATCGGTTTGGGCCGGGCTAAACTCGGTCAGGTAAGACCACTCGGCTCGCACGCGGATCGCATAGATGAATTCCCCCGCGCTTGCGTAACTCTTGGTCTTGGTTGAGAATTGGATCTTGCGCGCTTTGGCGCCTGCCTGCTTGGCAGTGGCTTGACGCCATGGCGTCATAGCTCGCTTACCCGCTTGACGGACGGTTGCTTGCAGCATCCGGGGCGACTTGTTGCCCATCGTCTGGATGAGGTCGAGCGTCTTCTCGAAGCTGGATAGTTCTACATCAATCACATCGGATTTCTCCAAATCGGCCATGAGAAAACCCGCCCGGACAATCAAGCCAGAGCGGGTTCACCTCACCACAAGGAACGCCAACAAAAAACCCGCGCTTGCTACGTGAGCAAATCGCGGGTAATTTTCGACTATTAAAACCTATGTCAAACGGTTTGATTACACAACCCATAAAGTGAGTTTTCAACCGGATCCGGCATCCGTTTGACGAAAGGCGGCAGCTCGAAGGGTTTGAGTATCCAACGATGCAGACGCGGGATCATGGCATGGATTTCCTCAAGGCCACAGGCCCAAATCTCCCATTTTTTCAATTCGTTGGCATGGGCCGCATGATCGCGGGAAAAGGCAATATCACAGGCCTGCCCCTTGCGGATATATGGCCCGTCATAGCATGCAGGCTTACGCAACATGTTGCTGGGGATAAAGCTCAACCGCTGATCATCAGCCCAATAACTACACTTGTTCAGATCATAGCAGCGTAAAGGCGGCAGCTCGCTGAGCACCCCCGGTTCAAACCCGGCACGCGCATAGAGAACCACGGCCCCCGCCCGCGTGGCCTGCTCTTGGCCCTTGCCCGCATAATCGCAAACCGTCTCATGGACAGCCAGCGCCGCCGGGTCCAGATCTTGCCCAACAGGGCCAGAGCCGGAAATCATAACGCCCATTTCTTCAATTCGGTCAAAGGTGCCGTTGGCACTGGCAAAGCCGAGGTTGAACTCGCGAGCAGTCAAACGCAAGGAGACCTCATGCGCACGTTGATCACCATAGACCCAGCGCAGGAGGCCAATGATGCCGATAGGCTTAGGCGCAACGCTCTCCTGACGCGCTTGGACGGCAGGTGCGTGATAATAGACCTTAGCGTTTGCATTGGACGGCAGGACCGGACCGGATTTGTAAATTTCAACCATGTTTCGAGCCTTTATTGTCAAATTTCACAAGGGCGATAGTTTTTAGACGGTTGATCGACAGTCAAAAAGAAAACCGTCGAACCTTTTTTTGTAAATATTTCAATTACTTCACTAAGTGGATAGACAGTTGCGACAGTTATATGAGGTTAAAAGGTTACGCACATACACCCACACACACCCACATGAGCCTTGATGCCGCCGAAACCCTCGCAACTATCGAAACCCTCTCCGCAGCATTGAAAAGACTGCATTTTTCCCGTAGACAGTTTTGCGACAGTTGGCGACAGTTGCGCCCCTTTTAGCCGTTGTAATCCTCCACACTTTGGGGAACAGGCGGCACAGGAGGCCCGTCATGCACGCCGCCAGCATCGGGCATGACATAATCCAGCCGAATATTGAGATAGCTCACCGTGCGCTTTTTGCGCTTCTCCAGACCACGCTCCACCATGGCGCGGCCAAAGCCGGTCGCCTTATAGATCGGAGCTTCATTCAACCGCGCCCATGAGCAATAGGCCTCATAGAGGGTGGTGGCATTGACCTCCTCGCCCTCAGCCCGCTCGATACAGTCGGCAATGAAGCGCCCAAGCGGGTCACTATCCTCCTTATAGTTTTGGGTTTCTTTGGTGATCACATCAGGCACCTGCAGACCATCCTCCAGATAGCGCCTGACGCCATCCAGCAGCCAGTTGAGGATCCCGCTCCTCTCTTGCCAAAGCTTGTCGGGCAAGCCCTTGTCCTGTTGATCCTCAGGGATATTCTGATCCCAATGGAACAACACCACGCGCCGCCAGATGCCTCGGTCAGCCGAGCGGATTGAGGGCCGATGATTGCCCGAAACCATGAGCTTGAATTGCGGGAAAAATTCAAAAAAATCCTCACGCAACTTGCGCACCTGCAAAGGCTCTCCACCAGTGATTTCCTTGATCACCGCCTCGGCCAAGACCGATCCACGCTCAGGCTCAGAGGCCTTGACCAATCGCTTACCGGGCAAGCGGGCAAGATCAGGGGTCGCCTCGGAGCCTCGCTTGCGGTCATCCTTCAAAAGGGTCGAAAAGTTGATTGTCGCCGCATAGGGTCCCATCATCTTGGCCAGCAAATCCATAAACACCGATTTGCCGTTGCCGCCCTCCCCGAAGTTGAAAACGAATTTCTGCTCACGCGTCAGGCCGGTCAGACAGAGGCCCGCCCAGACCTGCAGGAAGGCCTGCTTTTTCTTGCATGGGATCGCCGTATCCATGAACCGCTGAAACACCTCACACCGCGCCTCAGGGTCATACCTAACCGGCATCACCTTAGCCAATCGATCCTCGCGCTTATGCGGTTTCAAGATCTCGCACGCACCCTCAAGCCGCATCGTGCCATTTTCCAGATTGATGACCATAAGGTCAGCATCCATCTCAGAGGGCTCAACCGTCATGTAATTCTGAGCAGTGGCGATCATGTTGGCGATCCGCCCGGCATTGCCGCAGGAGATTGCAAAACCAAAATGACTATTGGCAAATTCGGCGATCTCCTCCTCATCCTGCAGCCAATCAGGAGGCTCAAAACGCAAGGCGGTTGCCTCATCCTGCATTGCCCTTGCGGTCTCATGCGCGCGCTTGTGAACATGCTCAAGCGCACCATCCTCGGTCCAGTGCGAGCCGCACCAATGGTGCCAACCAATATCGCGCACATAGAGCAAATCCTGCCCGAACCGCGCCTGCAGCCGCTCGCCATTGCCCAGATCATTGCGCTCCAGTTCGGCCAGCTCCCGATCCAAGGCCGAATAGAGCGCCGATCCATCAGAGCGTTTTGGTGGAGCGGCAAAGGATGATTTCTTTTTCCGCTTCTTTTTGGCCTTATTCGCGCCCGCGTCTTCTTGACTAGTTTCCGCCGTTTGGTCCGGCTTATCAGGCTGAATTTCCTCACCCTTAGCGCCGCCGTCATCCTCGGCAAATCCGCCATAATCATCAGGGCTTGGCGCTGGAGGATAAGAGCCGGAGCGAGAGGCCCGCCGCGCGGCCTTGGCGCGGATCTCAGACAGATCTCGCGGGTATTTTGTCGCGCCATCATTCAGGCCTGAGTTTATCGTCGCTTGCGCCGCTTTGATGCCATCGTCCTTGACCATGCCGTTAGCATGAGCCGCGTCTTGCAGCATGCTGAAAACCATAGCTCTGGCGAGAACACCAGCACCCACGAAGCCACCAAGGGAAAGAGCTGAATTGTTAAGCTGATCGTTGCGGCCACCCTTGCGGCACATTCGAACCGCTTGACATTCTGCGTCCAAGGCAGAAAGCGCATATTTGCGGACGGCCTCATCCTCCTTGGCCAAGGTCGATTGAAAGTCACCCATCACCGCCGGAGCGGCACCGCCCTCAGGCCCTTCCCGCTCGACTGGCTTGATCACCAGATCCAGCAGGCTCTCAGGAGCCTCAACAGGATCGACATCAACGGCCCAACGATAGACCGCACCGTCAGCCCGCTCAGAAGGTGGCAAGATGACATAGCCACCCTCACCCCTGACATCAATATTTTCCATCAGCGGGTTGCGGTTGCGCACCTCTCGGCCATCACTTGGCATGCGGTAAAAGAAGTGCCGCCCACCCCTTGGGGTTGCGGTTGCGAGTGTCTGAGGCAAAGGCTCACCGATAGCCGCCTCGACAATGGCGATCAGATCCGCGACCTCGATCACTTCACCGGTCGCCTCATCGACCTTTGCATCAAGGTCCAAGACCCACAAATCACAGCCCCAACCGGTCGGAGCACCGATCAGCGCACGCGGCCACCGCGTCCACCATTGGCGGATCTGATCGGGATCCTTGGTCGCATTTTCCTGCCAAGCCTTGATGAGTGATTTCTTGTTGCTTGGATTGGCTGGAAAGACAGCAAAGCCCTGTCCCGCCAGTGCCAAGGCGTGATCCAGCATTGTCGCTTTGCTCTCGCCATTTGCGTCGCAATTGTCTGTCATAGCAAAACCCCTTGTTGTTTCTTGAAGTTGCGCTCACGCCGCGCCTTGCGAGCACGGACAGGTTGCGGCAACAAATAGTCAGGAATGTCGGAAGACTTGCGGGTCTCAGAGCAGAGCTGTTTATGTGCCTGAGCAATATGCTCAGAGCAAAACCACCGCCCCGGCTTGCCCGCCTTGAATGAGGCCCCGATGCCGAATGCGCCCCAATTGGAGCAGCCCTTGGCCATGCAAAAATGTTTCACGCATGCCGGGTTGCTTTTATATCGGGTCGGTTTTTTGGATTGATCGATGAGGAGCGTCATTGCACTGCCCTCGCAACCACTGGTAAAGCTTGAATATTGAGGTGTCTTTCCGCGAAACGGGTCGATATGCGCAGCAAAATCAAAGCTTGGATGGAAAAAACAAGAGCGAGGCTCGGCAAAGCAAAAGCCTTGAAGTATTTGACCAAGCAGAAAAGAAAACTGCTCGATGGTTGGTCTTATTTTTCCGCCAAATGGATCTATCCAGCCAAAGAGAAAGTGGCTGCGATTTCCAGAAGGTTTCGCAGATGGCAAGTGGTGGTGGCGATCCTCCTTATCACTGTCTTGATCTTTTGGAGCTATCGAACCGAGATTTGGGCTTTTGTTTCCCCTGCGGGCTGGGATATCGAAGGGTATTTCGGTGATAAAGATCACATCACCAGCCTTCGCAACCTCGCCCTTATTCTGCTCGGCGTGATCGGTTTGCCGTTGGCCATCTGGCGTTCGACCGTGGCGCAACAGCAAATTTTCGTCGCTCAAAAGGGACAATATGCCGACCGGTTTGCCAAAGCGGCCGCGATGCTGGCCGATGACAGCCTGCCGGTACGCGAGGCCGGAATTTACGCACTGCGTGAGCTGGCCATGGCCGACCCGAAAGGCCACTATTTTCAGGTGCAAGATCTCCTCTGCAGCTTCATGCGCGACGCAGGAAAACAGGCGGAAGAGCAAGAGAAGGAAAATGCCCAATCGGCCCTGACGCTCGTGCCGCGCCAAACGCTCGACGAATACGACCCCACCCCATGCACAAGTGACGTGAACGCCGCTTTGCGCGCCTTCTCTGACCTCAGAACGCCAAAAAACAAGAGGCGGGAGAAGGACAGAGGCTGGGAGCCAAACCTTCAAAAGGTAAGACTGATAAATTTCCCGGATCATTAGCGCGTGATCGATTTGTCCAAGGCAAGCCTCTTCATGGCGCAGCTCCAAGGGGCGCGGCTCCAAGGGGCACAGCTCCAAGGGGCGCGGCTCCAACAGGCATACCTCCAAGGTGCGAATCTCCAAGGTGCAAACCTCCAAGGGGCAATTCTCCAAGAGGCGGATCTCCACGGGGCATGGCTCTTCAAGGCGCAACTCCAAGGGATTAGCTCCATATTGGCGCAACTCCAGGGCGCAAACCTCTCTATGGCGCAGCTCCAAGACGCCGAACTCGCTATGACGAAGCTCCAACGGGCGGATCTCCACGGGGCGCAGCTCCAACGGGCGAATCTCCACGGGGCGCAGCTCAAACGGGCGAACCTCCGTGAGGCGGATCTCCAAGACGCGGATCTCACTCGGGCGCAGCTCCAGCGGTCGGACCTCCAAGGGGCGCAGCTCCAAGGGGCGCAGCTCCAAGGGGCGCAGCTCCAAGGGGCGCAGCTCCAACGGACGGACCTCCAAGGGGCGCAGCTCCAAGGGGCAAAGCTCATGGGGGCAGATTTCAATTTGGCGGAACTCAAAAAGGCTAAATTTTCGCTGCCCATCTGGGAAGAAAGCCAATGGCCAGAAGGCTGGGCACCCTCTGAAGTAAAAGAAGGAAAGTCGGCAAGGGGACAGCGGTTTGAGTATTTCACCTTTCTCCCTGCAGACGAGAAGGACGAAACTTGACGCATCCAAAACCGAGCGCAGCCCTCTCCCAACAAGTGCTTTGCGTTTACTTGCCATCACCCGCCCTCCTCAACGCGCGCCGTGTAACGCGCCTCAAGGGTCATGCAAACGCGCGCCAAGGCCTGCAGTTTGCCGCACAGATCCTGATCAACAATTTCCTGAGCACTGACCTCGCCATCATCTGCCAGCGCCTCAGACAGGGCCTTAACCAGACCGGCAAATTCCTCAGTGACAGCACAGAATGCAGCATGGCCGCGCCCCACCTGACAGCTGTCAGGCTTGGGAATGGCGACCATCCCGGCAAGATCAGCAAGACGCTTGACCCCGTTATTGGATCGCCCCTCACTGAAAAGGATGATCTCAGCCAAGACGAGCAAAGACATGCTTTGTTGACGGCTGGGATCATCCGGCTCTTTTGGTCGGGCCATCCTATCGAGGGATTGGGCGCGATAGCCGGTAATTTCCGAGACAGCCTCGGCACCGCCCGCCGCATCGAGATCGAGGCGACTGGCAGCCAAAAGAGCACTGATTTTCTTGTTGGAAAGCGCATAAGTCATGAGCAAAGACCCCGCGAAAAAACATGCACCGAGGATGACCAGTCTTGCAGACTGGTCATCAACCACAGGAGACCAAGGCAATGGAAAACAACCGAAACAAGGACGACCCGGCAGATCTGAGAGAGATGAGCGCCGAGACTTTCCGGCAGGAAGCCACAACCCTCGGCCATAAGCTGGCCAGACAGGGCAGGAAGCGGGCTAATCATCGACGTCATCCACCGCCCGCCTCCAATTGAATAACCCGTCAGGCACCACAACGCCCTTTTCTTGCCCCAGATTTCGCAACTCGCGATACCATGCAGCAGGAAACTGACCGGAAGAAACGGCATTGCTAATAGCGGGTAGCTTTACTCCCAGGCGCTCAGCGACTTCACGAGAACCCAACGAAGTTATGATATTGCGAGCATGTTCCATGCCTCAATAAATTCATTAAAAATGAATTTAGTCAAGATTAGTTTTTAGAAATATTCATTTTTTGTGAATTGTGCAAAATAGGCGCCATGAAAACACCAGACGAAGCATCCATGGAAAAAGTCGCAGAGCGAGTCAAATGGCTGAGAGACCATTTGAACCTGAAGCAGAAGGATTTTGCCTCGAGCATCGACATTCTGCCTACGCAGCTAAATAACTGGGAAAAAGGCAACCAACGCTTATCGCTTCAAGGTGCCCTGAAAATTAGCAAGGTTTATGGGGTGTCACTCGACTTTTTGTTTTTGGGGAGAGCCGATACATTACCGCAACAAATGCGCATAGCTTGGGCATCCAGACCTCGCGTGAGCAACTCTAACGCATCAAGCGAAAACCCCGACACATAACAAGCCTCCAACATCAATTTCAATCTCAACTCATCATTCATTTTACACTCATATGCCTCCCACCACACAATGAGAACAAAATAAGAACAAATAAAGATTTTCTTTACTTTTCAACCTATATGCACAACACAACCGCATTCACACCTAAAAAAGCCAGGGCGAACCCTGGCTTCAACACAACAACAAAATCCCCAGAGCAAACTAGGGTCGATCAACCGAAAACCATAAACCTATTCCATCAATCTTCGCCACATAATAGGATGCATTCGCAGTTTTTGCCTTGTATTCATCGCCTTTGCCGACCGTTGCAACCATATCTTTGCGCCTTCGGTCTCGCTGTCCGCGCTTTTCATCACTCTCAACCAGCTTTATTACAGCAGCCCAACTTCCCAACATTTTTTCCGGCAGGTCTCCACCACCAGCCGCGATTGTCACCAAAGACAATAATCGACCATCATCCTTGTCTAAAAAGATGTTTGTTGCAATGTCATCGCGACCATACTGAACCTTGCAAGCATCCTTCACCTCTCCTTTTGAGCACTCCCCAAGCGTTGCCATCAACCCGCCACCATATGACTGGACAGCCTCATTATATGCACGGACATAATCTTCTGCGCTCATATCGTACCAATTCTCTTTTCTTTGACTTTGCAAGGAATTGATCGAGGAGCTGAACTTACAAGTTTCCTTCAGGAGATTAGTGGCTTTAGTGCTACTGCTCGCAGGAAAAGTATATATTTGATCAAAAACACTAACGACAATTTGCCGATTGGCTGAACCAACTCTTTCCAAGACATCACTAAACAGTTCAACATCCCCACCAAGAAGCTGCAACCCCAATCGACCAGAGAGCTCTCTAGGACCAAATGACAGCTCAAGAACATCTCCCTTGTCTACCCTGAACTTGACCAAAACGGAACTCTTGTACGATTCTCTCTGATCATAGGAAACAGGAGTTCCAATCAGCATCAACGGTTGCGCACCATCTCCCTCCCAGCATTTTAATATAAGAGTAAAGGGCTCGTCCCCACCTCCCTGCTGACTCGCCGCCATGAAAGCAAATTTCTTATCAGTTAGCGGATCCTCCCCACTTTCGAATATCCACGCCGCGGCCGCGTTGCCAGTACATAGCAACAGGAAAAACACACTCATAAACCAACGCAAATCACCAACCTCCGCTTGCAGCAGGATCCATAAAACCCCGCTCGGCCAATCAGGCCGAAAAACACTTTTCCATCAATCACCTATCACAAGCTGCAAACAGCACACAACAATCGCAAGTCCTAAGATATTCACTTTTTGTGAATTTTTTTATTGACTATTCACTTTTTGTGAATTTCAATGATGCAAAGAACTTCACCCGGACTTTGCAAAATGACAGTCACAAATTTATCAACGACAGCCCTCCATCACCCAGACCGCAGCCAAGGCACAACCACGGTCATCAATGGCCGCACTTATCGCTGGCCTTCCAACTATCAATGGAAGCAGCTCGGCAAGCGCCTCAGTGCGGATGAATTTGATGCCATTCGCGGCACGCTCGAAGACTGGTTTAGCAACAGCCCGGTGACAATCAAGTTTGAACAGGAAATCGCGGACAACGCCCTCAGCGCCTTTGACGCATCCGGCCAAGCTTTCGCCCTTCTGAGGCGCGCAAACGGACGTTAGGGGGAGGCCTCCCCACCTCACCCCTTATCTGGCGACAAGCGAGGGGTGAGCACCTGAGGGGTGGATCGGTGATTTCTCCTCCCAATCGCAATGGATCCGCCCCTCTTTTTCTATCCTATCAGGAAAGGCTCACACCATGATCATTCGGGACATTCTCGCCCTTGGCAGTTTGCTCACCTTTATGACGATGCTTGGCGTTTGGGCCTCCATTCTCTTTTGAACCGTTCACCCCAGACAGAGAAACCGCGATGTCACTGCATTTCATTCTCCCTGAGCGCCGCTCTATGCCGCAACTGCCAGAGCCGCACGACATTGATTTCCGCCTGCTCGGCAGGCTTCTTTCCCTCAAGCCTTGGATGCCGTTGCTTTTCGGTGGTCACTATAGCTTTGCCGATCATCTGCTCAACCTTGCCGAGATCGCACCGGCTGATTTCCAGCTTGAGGCCCTTTTGCTCTTTGCACATTCGGCCTTTGATGAACCGGTCATGGCGCTGATCGAGGAGCAGAACGACAGCCACCGCTTTAGCGCCAGCATCAAGCCAATTGGACAGGATGATCCATACATCACCCGGATACGGGCCTCGATACGCTTTGCGGCAGGGCTTGAGCGTCATCCAGACGTTGGCACTCTTCGCTTTTTGATCGCAGCCCAGAACGCAACCATTCAAGCAGAATTGCGCGATATGGGCAGCGGCCACGCAAGCAGCATGACCAAAGGCGCCGCTATCACCAAGCATCCCATCATGCCACGCACACCCGAAAGCGCCGCCGCACTTTGGGCCGACCGGGTGGAGCAGCATATCCCTGACCGCATGGCGGAACGCAACCCCGAACGGGCTGCAAGTTAGAGAGGAGCCATCCAATGGCTGGATCAGTCAATAAAGTCATCCTTGTGGGCAATCTGGGGCAAGACCCTGAGATTCGCCGCACCCAAGACGGTCGCCCCGTCTGCACCCTGTCCCTTGCCACAGGCGAAAGCTGGAAGGACAGAACCACCGGCGAGCGGAAAGAGAAAACCGAATGGCACCGGGTTGTCATCTTCACCGAAGGCCTTTGCAAGATCGCCGAGCAATATCTCAAGAAAGGCTCGAAGGTTTATCTTGAGGGCAAACTCATGACCCGCAAGTGGCAGGACCAGAACGGTCAGGACCGCTACACCACCGAGGTGGTGCTGCAGGGCTACAACGCCGCTCTGACCATGCTGGAAAAGGCAGGAGCAGGCGGACCACCGCCAGCCGACCCCGGCAGCTATGGCGACCAACCACCCGGTCCAGACAGCAATACGCGCCACGATCTGGACGACGATATCCCGTTTTAGGGAATTGCGACAGCAAACACCCACCACACTCCACCTCACCACAGGAGCACGACAATGGATCGCCTGATCATCCCAATTGCAGCCACCCTTTCCATCCTCGGCTTTGGCGCCTATCTCGCCATCATGAAAGCCGCAATCATCATCACGCCAATGATCGCCGGTTGAGGAGGCTGACATGGTGCCTCGACTGATCAACACAAAGGAGGCAGCGCGCTATTGCGGTGTCTCAGTTTCATATCTGCAAAGCAACTATCCGGGCAGACACATCAGAATAGGCAGCTACCCCAAGTGGGACAGGAAAGTCCTAGACCGGTGGATTGATGAAATGTCTGGGCTGGGCAACAATAACAATTCAACCAACGATATGGTGCAAGACTATGGCTGGGATGAATAGGGTCAAGAACCTTCACATCATCACCTCAAAGGGAAAGCGGTACTATTATCACCGCAAGACCCGGGCGCGGATTTCAGCCGAACCGGGAACAGCCGCGTTTTATCACCAAATTGCGCTTGAAGACGCCAAACTCAAAAAGAACAAGCCAATCAAAGGAACGGTAGGCGGTTTGATAGAAGCCTATCGCCAAAGCCCGGATTTTAGAGGCCTCGCCCCGCGCACCCGCAAAGACTATGAGAAAGTCATGCTCTGGATGCTGGATGGTAAAAAAAAAGACACGCCTCTTACCAGCTTCAAGCCTTCCACCATTGCCAAGATCCGCGATCTGGCTTTTGAAAAGCACAAGCGCACTTTCGCCAACTATGTTGTGACGCTTTTCTCGATCCTTTTCAATTGGGGCATGCAATATGATTTTGTCGAAATCAACCCCGCTGCCAAGGTCAAAAAGATCAGAAGGTCGAGCAGAGAAGGCACGGCGAACAGGCCATGGACAGCCGCAGAACGGCTCGCCGCATTCGAAGCAGCGCCACCCCAGCTCATTCTTCCTATGGCTCTGGCCCTCTATGCTGGGCTTCGTGAGGGCGATGTTGTGCGCCTCTCCTGGGCTGCCTATGACGGACGCTCGATCAATTTCACCCAAGGCAAAACCGGCGACATGGTTTGGATCCCGACAGGTCCCGTGCTCAAGGCGATCATCGACAGCACAGAACGCAAAGGCACTATCATGTGCCTGACGACGCGCGGCACCTCATGGACAGAAAGTGGCTTGCGCGCTTCTTTCTTCAAACACATCCGCGCCCTCAAAGAACAAGAGAAGGTGCAAAGCGGCCTCACCTTCCACGGCCTACGCACCACTCTGGCGACAGATATCGCCGAGGCAGGCGGCAGCGAAAAAGAAATGATGGCAGTCCTAGGCCACAGAACCGAAGCCATGGCCAGCCACTATTCCCGCCAAGCAAACAGGAAGAAATTGGCTGAAAGCGCGATTCACAAGACACACAACAACAATAGACATCAAAATTGATCACTACTCTTTGCTTCACCATCCCTGATGACACGCATCATTTCAGGCACGTGTTGTCTGCTCAACCACTCCCTGCTGGTATCGCCCAACCACTTTTGAATCCGGCTCAAAGCTCTGAAGCTGTAACCACCAGAAATTTACTAAATAAAGTTTCGGTCATAAGTCCGCATTTGACCCATTCATAATCATCTTCAGTACTTGCGGTCGAGCGGTTTTGTAATGGGCATCAAGTGGGTTCTCGACATACCCGAAGTAAGTATCTCCGTTAGAAAGCAAAACATTCGTGAGACTTACACCTTCCGGCACCCAAGCTGGTGTTAGGTGATAACCGACAAGATCGTTTACATCGTTGTAGACAACCACTGCCATTGGAGAAGATGTGGCCTTTCCACGAGGACCCCTTAGGCGCTCAACCATAGATTTAAATGCCGTCGATCCGTCATCAACCGCCTCACCTCGAGCGGATGCCATCGCAGACAGTTCTGCTTGCGAGAGGAGCGGTATCTGATTCGTTGCCAGATGTATTGCCCTTACGCTTCCAAGCGATCCAACGTTTGATATACTGTTCAAAGCATCCATCATTACTTTTGAGCCAAGAGATTCAGGAACGATGACCGTCGGTGTTCGATCTATTTTTCGCGCGTTGCTGCAAGATACCTTTTCACCCTGAACGCCTTGGTTCGTTCCGCGAATCGTGCCCCCCATAAGATCGCACACAGCTTCCCGATAAGCAGAACGAAGGCTATTTCCTCGCGGTCCTGAGTAGACCACAGCATCAACCAAACAGTCGTCCATCAACTCAACCTTGAGCTGATCGTTGAGCTTGGCCCGAGTGATTGGCACTTTCTGAATTTCGTTCTCAAGTACATCAAGCGCGTTATAGGCAGACTGGAACGTTTGCCCCCATTTCAAAAGCTTTATCTCATACCTAATGCCATCCTCTCCGGTAAGGTTTACATCATACCTGTAAACCGCAGGGCTAGTCGCAGTGCCGTAATATCTTGCGGCTGCTTGGTATAGAGATTGCCGTTTGTATTTTTTGTCGCCAATGATCTCAGCGATCATTTCAGTCCGTGTCCCAACCCAATTCAGATTTCCCGACCCATACGCTTGGTGGCTTCCTGTACACATACCGTGTGTCATGATTACTCTAACGACACCATCAGACCCCGCCACGTCCTTAGCACCCACAAACTCCTGCATTCCTCGGAACTCCGGAGGATCGTAGGGACGCGCACAGGCACACACAGTAAACACGACTATGCTTAGTGCTGCCTTGAAAATACGGTTTTCAAACATTGCTATCCCCCTCCAAGATTCAATTTTAGGTTTAGATTATCTTAACATACAAACTTATCAATCACTACCTTCGACACACATGATCATCAATCCTGACGACATATACCGACACCACACAACCATTAAATCCTTTGGGCATAATGGCGGCCCTGAGAGGACCTTCATCGACCGATCGACGCCACAAATAGTATCTCGTTACCGGACATTTAGCGTGTCGTGCTATTCGCTATCGACATCTTCATAAATCGACCTGAGACTAACCTCCGTCTTGATCTCATCATGTGAATCGAAGGGGATACTGGTTGAGAAGACATCCCAATCGCCACCATCCTCTTGGTTGGCGCACTGTTCCTCCTGTTGTTCCAAAACTTTATTGATTTCTTCCTGAACCCGGCTTTTAGCTTCTTCAACAAATACAAACACTTCCGTCGCAGCCTTTTCATCAACAAGACCCTCAAGAAACAGTAAACCGGAAGAGATTACATGGGCTCGTCGCAATGGCGGAACTCGGAATTTCCGACAAGGTCGATGTCGTTGTTTCAGAGTTCGAGATTCCCAAAGGGAAGCAACACCCTCTTCCCTACCTGATGACAGTGCGCGCGCTTGGGCTTGAACCGCATAATGCTTGTGCCTTCGAAGTTTCCTTGCCCGGAGCAAGGTCAGCCCATGCAGCAGACCTTACCGTTTTTGCCATAGGAGAAAGATGCTCACAAGCAGAGTTTAACTTCTGCGCGGCAACAGCCGAAACTTATAAAACATTACTGGCGCCGCTTGAGAGCCCCAATGCCGACGGAAAGTAGAGAATAGAACACGGTTAAACCAAGTAGGGTATAAACCGTGGGCAACACATCCTGATAATCAGCCCCCATCTGGTTGACCTGCACAATTGCCGTGATCGCGGTTGTGGAAGGGAAAAGAAGAGACAGGGCATGAATGACCGGCGGGATCTCTTCAAACGGCCACGACACGCCAGACAAGAAGAATAACGGCATCCCCAGAACGACCAAAAAGAAAAGAATGCCTTCCCGCCATGGAATGAGACGCGTGATAACATAACCCAGCGCGCATGTGGCCGTAAGGAAAGGAAGCGCCACGAGAAACAGAGTGTGCGTCTCTCCTATTTTCGGAATATGATAGAGCCTCGGCAACATCTCTTGCGAAAAGAAGATCAGCACCAGATAGAGTGTGATATAGGCCACCGGTTCGGCCAGCATTTCCGCTCCACGGCGGTTTCTCCGCCCTGACTGCAAAATCCCGATACCCATCAGCAGCGTTTGCTGCAATATCAGCACAAAGGCCGCCGGAACCACATAGCTATTATAGCCCCCTTCGGGGTTGAACAGAGTGACGGATGTAATGTTGATTGGCGAAATCAGGGAGGTAGCGCTGGTGGCGTCAGTTCCTGCCGCCGTCAATCGCGCAAATTGAACCTCGGTGCCCATAGTGGATACAGCATCCCTTACCGCGCTGACGATTGCGCTGTAAATGATGAAATAACTGGCATCTCCATAGGCCGCAATCGGCGAGGGATGACCGTCTAGCAAAGTCTGCTCGAACTGGGGCGGAATGATCACGATTCCATAGGCCTCGCGTTTGTAGAACAGATCTTTTGCGGCGTGCATATCGTGTACGGTGGCAGCAATGCGCACACCATCGGTATTGGCAATACGGCGCAACAGGGCGCGGCTGGAAGTTGACCCGTCCTGATCAACTGCCACGATGGGAGCTTTTCTGACAACCTCTCCCAAATAGGGCTGAGGATAGAGTGCGGCGTAGAGGAATGTTGCCAGCACCATGGTCGAAAAAGCGCTCCAGCTTGAAAAAATGGAGGCAAACGCGCCCACATATCGACGAAGAAAGAGCTTCATGCCATTTCTCCTTGTGCCTGAGCTTTCTTTTTCGACTTCTTATAGGCATCTGCCTGAACGAGGACGACCAGCAACATCAGCCATCCGACCATCGTCGCCAATGCCCAATAGAATTCCGGTAGTGAATAATGGATTGGCGTGCCGCGCAAAACCTGATCCGTGCGCAATTCCAGATAGGACGTCAGCGGGATCATATCACCCCACCAGCGCGCAAACTGGTTCATCATGATGCGGGGATAACTCACTCCGGCAAACCCGAATGCAGGCGCGGTCAGGACGCCGACAAATCCCAGTGTTGCAGCCGTGTCCCGGCTCAACAAAGCCCCGCATGCGCCCAAGAACTGGCTCGCAAGAATGAAAATGGCGCCATAGACGAAGTGGAACGCGATATTTCCATGAAACGATCCGTCAAATCCGCCGAAAATAATTGCATCCGTCAGCATCAGCATCATGCTCCAGATGATCGTATAGGGCAGAAGCTTTCCCGCGATTACCCGAAACGCAGAACCGCCAAGGCGCATGGCGCGTGGCATGCCCGCTGCTGTGTGATGATCCCTTGAAAAGGAAAGAGCAGCACTCACGCTCACAAAGATCTGCAAAATTGCAGGCATGATTGCTGCAAGCAAAAATTGAACATAGTTGAGCGTCGGGTTGAAAAGCGGATTGATCTGAAGCGGAATAGGCTGCGCTGCGGCCGTCGCACTGTCCCGATCGGCCCCTCGAGCCATACGGGTTTGGATACTGACCCCGACATTGAAGGTGCTAAGAGCACTCGCGATTGCCCGGTGCGTGATGCTGCCTGTCGTATAGAGCTGATTGTTGATGAACATCACCAGATTAGGCCGATGACCCAGTTGCAAATCCCGCTCCATATTTTTCGGAATATAAAGCACGGCATAAGCCTTGCGGGAAACGAGGGCCCTCTTGGCTTCGCTCAAAGAGGCCAAATGCAGCTTCACATCAACATCCGGCGTTGCATCCACCATGCGGGTGACTTGATGAGACATCATCGTGCCATCAAGATCCACCACAGCAACCGGCAGTCCGGTTGGCAAGCCGGCATGGAAAACCATCGCCAGCGTAATAAACAGGATCAGGGGAAATGGCAAAAGCATGAATATAAACGCCGGTCGCGCAGCGATCTGGCGCAACTCACGCCGTAAGATGCGACGAAACCCTGGGGGAAGAGGACCATTCAGCATCAGTTATTGGCCCAATTTGTCTTCAGTGCCCCACTTGAGCAAGGCACTCATGCCGGGCCGGAGATCCTTGTCCTGCGCGACAGGCTCTGCACGAATGGAAAAGGTTCTGAGATCAAAATCACCCGTTGCTTTGGTGGCACGCCAGTTGGCGTAGCTTCCTTCCACATTGATGGCAGTGATCTTGGCGGGAACAATCCTGCCCCCCAGCGCCGGCACATGCACGTTCAACTGCTGGCCGACGGTCAGGCCGTTCAAAAGATCCTCGCGCAAATTGAATGTGAACCAGAGATGGTCCACATCAATCATTGAAATCTGCGGAGCCCCTGCGGCAAAAAACTTGCCCTTTTCTGCCATGCGGGCCGTAATTTGACCATCCATCGGAGCATAAATCGTCAGCTCGGCAATATTGGTCTCGATCTGCCCTACGGCTGCTTCCGCCTGCTCGACTTGCGCCACGGAAACCGCTTTTTGCTCTTCGCTAGCGCCCTGAATGGCCAGTTCAAGCTGGGCCTTGGCGGCCTTGCGTGCCTCTCTTGCCTGTTGCAAGGACTGGGAAGCCTGATCCAGCCGTTGAACCGAAACCGTATCGGTTTCTCTCAGCTTGGCCAAACGCTCATAGGTCTTGGAGGCCAGATCGAAAGCGGCATCAGCCTGTCCGAGCGTCGCACGCGCAGCATCAATAGTCTCGGGTCGCGTTGAAAATGTCAGCCGTTTATTCGCCTTCGCAACATCGAGAGCCGCTTTTGCGCTCGCCAGACTGGCCTTGAGCTGGGGGCTCGACAATTCGACAAGAACTTGCCCCCCGGTTACCCGATCGCCGAAATTGACCGGAGTGTCGGAAACGCGCGCAGAAACCTCCGCGGCAAGGTCGATGCGCGTTGCGTCTACTTCGCCCTGAACAACCAAAGCTTCCGGCCGAGTTGCTGACCAGGTGGTATAGGCACCGACCAAGAGGAACAGGAGAATAACGAGCCAGAAAGCTTTTCTTTTCAACATACCATTGTACCAAACGAAAATATGCCATTGCAGAGTTTAGGAAAACCGTTATTTTCTATATTATTTCTAATGAGAGAATGTCAAGAGAATGTCAATGGCAGAAGACATAAAAACAAGCGGTAAGAGCAATCGGCGTCCACCGGGCAGACCTCCGACCCACAAGGACGGCGAGCTTCAGAAAAGGCTGATCGATATCGCTGGTGAAGAGTTTCTGGCGTCTGGCTATGAACATACGCGAGTCCAGATCGTCGCAGAAAAAGCGGGCATTTCGACACGCACATTCTATAAGGTCATCCCTAACAAGGCCGAGCTGTTTCGCATGGTTGCCGAGGAATGGTTGCAGCGGGAGCTCCAGCGCTTCGATCAGGTGCCCACAACAGATGGCGATGGTTTAAGTCAACTCGAAGGTCTGATCCTGTTCTATTCAAGGCTGCTGATGAGCCCGAACTACAGGAGAACGGCTTATATCATGATCACGGAAATGAAGAATTTCCCTGAAATCCTGAAAGAGCAGCAAAAAGTGTCTGAATGCTTTTATCAAGCGTTTGACAATCGTATTATCCAACTCTGTGAAAGTGGAAAGATCGACTGTCCGGCCCCTGCTCTCGCGGCAGAAATGCTCAGAACCATAATCAGCGGTTTGCAGCGTCAAATCGTGTTCGGCGGCCGAACAAAAGACATGTCTGACGATGAACTGATCGAATGGTCAAAGAATTGTGCCGCTCTCTTCCTGAACGGCTGTGGCTCGGTCTCGTCTTTTCACCGGCGGCGATAATGTCCACGCACACTGTCATCTTGTGCCAGTGATTGAAGAGACCGATTTAACTTCTGCTCGATACTTCGTTGAAAAGAATTTGACCTTCAAAGCCCTTCCCCATCCAGGCGATGCAGAATTGGCAAAAATTACGACAAGTTTGTCAAAAGAACTTGAAGCCGTCCTATGTGGCGCATCAATGGAATACTATGATTCCAGCTCTTAATCTGCGATCGGCCGATTCCGTTCTCTAATTCCGCAAGATGCTCTGAGTTGTATTTTGTTCCTGCCGGTTCCATCGTTCTCTTCGCAGTAGGTGTATTGCCTCTGCATTGTGGCGCAAGGAAGCGTTGATGGATCAATGTTGAAACCGCGTTTAAGATTACTTTCTCTTCGCACGGAATTGGTCGATCTCATCACCGCCATTCGTCCCGGCAGGGACATTCTTCACCCTATATCCGGGCGATCTCGTGTTGCCTCAGTAATTCCCAATCAAGCGGTTTCCCATTTAAAAGATGTTCCATCACGCCACATTCGATGAAGAATGGTGGCCAATTTTCTAGCTATTGCGACCCTGGCCTTTTTTCCACCAGATCGGCCAGCAATTTCCATGCCCCATTCCTTTAGCGAACAGGTGTGTTTAGTGCGGGTCAGCACAACATTGGCCGCCTCGAACAAATAGCTGCGCAGCATTGCATCCCCACATTTGGATATGCGACCGGACCAATCCATTTCTCCGGATGCATACCGCCTTGGTGTCAGGCCGATATAGGCACCAACCGTCCGGGATCGTGTAAAGCGGGTTGGATCATCAATGCATGACAGATAGGCAAGCGCGGTCATGGGGCCAACGCCGGGTACAGTCATGAAAGCCCGGGATTGCTCATTGGAGCGAGCAAGGCGTTTGATCTTGTTTTCCAGGCACAGGCGCTGCTGATCAATGGCTTCGCGAGCGGTTAGCAACGGTGATACAATATCGGCAAGTTCCGGAGCCTGTCGGACGACATCTTGTGCCCGTTTCAAAAAGACACCACCATTGGCTCGCCCAATCACGAGGCCAAAGGACTTGAACAGACCGCGTATCTGGTTCTCGATATCTCGGCGCATCTGAACCAGAAGACTGCGTGCATTCAAGAGGGAACGAATGCGGTGGCTTTCTTCGCTTTTGATCTGAACCTGGCGAAACCAGCCAGTCTGCATGATACGGGCGAGGCCCAAGGCGTCATTGCGGTCCGATTTGTTGATCTGCATCGACAGAGCAGCACTGGCATGGCGAGCATCGATGCAGATCACCGGCAGATGCCTTGCCTTCAGTTCACGCCAAAGCCAACTGGACGTTGGGCCAGATTCCAAACCGACGCGGTGAACCGATGGTGCATGCTTGTCCAGATATCCGGTGATCTCGTCAGGATCAGAGGGGACAATGCCTTCCTTGATCCGCATGCCATTCTCGTCAACGATACAGATAGATGTTTCTTTCAAGGATACATCCAGTCCAACATAGGTCGTCATCGGTTCCCTCCTGTTCGATTGCCAAATTGCATTTTAGCAGGCTGCACTTGGCTGTCCGACTTGCACGAACTAGGAATTACGCCATGTTGAAAAAGTAGGCGTTGCTTTGGTTTTGAAGTCCTGGTTCAATTCCTTTGAGGATGGGGATCGGGGCATGATGGGCAATCAGAACGGAGTGCAGCGTCATTGCCAATGGGAAACGATTATCTAGGCCCTGTTTTGCAATCGCGGCCCAATGCGGACATAAGCCAGTCGATCAGTGTCGCGATGGCGCTTTCCCATACCTGTCGTTCGAATGAATTGTAGCATTTTGGGCGGTCAAATGACGAGTGGGTGAACCAAACGGTCATTGAGTTGCAATAGCCCAACGACCGCTTCGTCAAATTTAAATTTAAGTTTAGGCCGCGTTCGGGTTAGCGACGCCATCGATAACACGTTCGAGGTGCCAGATTTTGGAAACGATCTGCCAACCTGCTTCCCCTTTGATAAAACCGAGATGGTCAACAAACACTTTCTGATGAGCTTGGATGCGGATTTTGACCATGGCATTTATTGGGGACAGATAGTCGATCATCAAGATTTCAGCTTCTCGCGCCTGACCAACGCTCTTTGGAGAAATGCGTGTACCAACATCCTTAATAAAACTGTCGACGGGTTCAGCAAATATGACGCCTTTGTCAGCATCAAACAGGCTAGATGTCGGGTGGAACACCGCATTCAGTTTCTCAGTGCTGCATTGATGAATCCCGTCCAGATAGGTCTCAACGGCATTGATAAGATCGGAGTGTGATTTCACAGTAGGGTCTCCTTTTTTGTGGATGCCCAAGGCTTGCCATTTTCGAGAGAATCTTGATACTGGCAGGATGGACAACTTGCGGTCATTTTCTGCCAACTCATCTAATGCGGCCAAACCTCCTTTGGTCTGCACTATCGCCTACGATGGATTATGCACCTTTGAATTCGGCATCGCCGTCGAACTCTTTGCCTTACCTCGCCCCGAATTCAAACATTGGTATCGCTATGCAACAGTGAAGGCTGAACCGGGGCCAATTCGCGGTGCAGGTGGCATTACGATAGAAGCTGAGGACAATTTGGACCTGCTGCAAGATGCCAGCCTGATTGTCGTTCCTGGGTGGCGGGGTACCGACATGCCTGTGCCTTCGGCGCTATGCACAGCCCTGCAATCAGCCCATGCGCGAGGCACACGGATTGCTTCCATCTGTTCAGGGGTATTTGTGTTAGCCGCAGCGGGAGTGCTCGACGGGAAAACCGCAACAACGCACTGGCGCTACTCAAACCAGCTTGAGAACCGCTTTCCGAATATCAAGGTTGACCCAGACGTTTTGTTCATCGAAGAGGACGGCATCTACACCTCAGCCGGATCCGCTGCCGGACTTGACCTTGGGTTGCATATCATCCGGCAGGATTTTGGTGCACAAGCTGCTGCGAGTGTTGCTCGCAGGTTGGTTTTGCCAGCCCAACGGGATGGCGGGCAACGCCAGTTTGTGCCAAGACCTGAACCGAGAATCCGCCTTGGCTCGAGCCTTGCTGCACTTCAGGATCGCATTCGGTTATCACTAAACGAGGATTGGTCTATTGACCGCATGGCCAAAAGTGCTGGAACAAGTAACCGCACATTGGCGCGCCGCTTCCACCAGGAAACAGGCGTGACCCCCATTCATTGGCTAAAAACAGAGCGATTGTCCCGTGCTGCGGAGCTTCTGGAAAGCAGCAGAATGCCTCTCTGTGATGTTTGGGAAGCCTGCGGCTTCGGATCAGCCGAAACTTTTCGCAGAGAGTTTCGAAAAATGATGGGCATCCCCCCTGCTAGATACCGAGAGCGGCTGGGCGGGGAATAGACTGGAGACAGAAATTACAATGCTGCCACTCATGAGATCAGAAGCAAAGCATGGAAAGGGCACCGAGCATTCTGGTGCACCGCGCTACCAACGGGAAACGATCATCCAGGCTTATGAGTAGCAGTCGACGGCCCAATGCGGGTATTCGACAACCATCATCTGGGGCAAGTCCACTTCCCCATTGCCTTCATTCGAATGAGGTGCAGCATTTTCAGCAAACAGATGACGGATGGGCGGACAAAGCCGCATTCGAAAATTGCCGTCAGTGTAACCTTGACTTCACTTCTCATCTTCCCTAAGTCACCCATAGGGTACAAAAGGAGATGCCTATGAACCCGCTTACCATCACGCGCCTTGTCGCCAATCTAACGGTCACCGCGTCTGGTGTGGGACTGCTCGGCGTCTACGCATTCACGCAGCACTTCACCGCTGAACTTGTCCTGTGGCTCAGCGGTCTTGCCGTTCTCGGTGGGCTCTCGCAATTCATGATATCCGTTATCTATCCGCGCAGCATTCGACCAGCCTGGGACGAGATGGCCGTTGCGTCGCACCGCGGTGCATATCAGTTCGGATATTGGTGCGCTGTCGTTGCCTTCTGGATATTCTTCTTTTTAACGCGATACTCTAAGTTAAAGCAGGAGGGAGCGCTCCTCGCTCTGGGTGTCCTGCTGATCTCCGCACCTGCGGCTTGGATGGCCGTCGCGGCGTTGCGCAAATGATTTCCGTGGAACAACTCGAAGTCCATTTGAAAGAATATCGGCTGGCGGCCGGGCTTACTCAAATGGAACTGGCAAACCTGGTCGAGGTGAGCCGGAAAACAATAAACACGGTTGAGAACGGTGTGTTTGTGCCATCGACAATATTGTCTCTGCGTCTGGCGAGATGTCTGGGCGTATCGGTCGAAGAATTATTCACACTGTCTGACTGAGGCACTCGTCGGCAAAATCTTGCCCCTCCAGACGGCAAGTAGGGCTCAATCCGGACCGGTGCACTGCATTATCTCCCGAAATTGTTCATATGGGATCGTGATTTGTGTTCGCGGCCCTTTGGAGACCTTCGGCACGGACGACTTCCAAGAAGCCAGCTTCCCCATTTCTGACTATATGGAGATCAGTGCGCAAAAATGTGGTAGATTATCCCATGCTTTGGGCTGATCTTCCGCGCAAGGCAAACCAGTCCCCTCCTAAAAGGGCTCAATTGATTATTTCTTTTCTAGAGTGGGCAATAGGCAGTTGCTTCGATTTCCACCTTTGCATCAATGACGAGTTGCGACACCAAAGCGGTCCTCGCCGGAGGTTCTGCACCGAAATACTCTGCGTAAATAGCATTAAATTCATCGAAGTTCTGGGGATCGGTGAGCCACACGGTCACCTTCACAACATGGCTTGGAGTGCATCCTGCAGCATTCAGTGCTTTCAAAACACGCTCAATCGACGCTCTTGCTTGTGCTTCAAAACCTCCAGGAACAACGTTTCCCTCGTCGTCAGTGCCAGCTTCGCCGGAGATGAAAACAAAGTCACCAGCACGCACTGCCGCACAAGTTGGATAAATGGTTTCGGGTAAAATTCGCTCTATCATAAATTGCCCTGCAAATTGAGTGCCGAAGCATTGTTGTTATTTAGATCTTTATTGTGTTTAGTACGTATGCGTTAGGATTGCAAATATAGGTGGAATAGCCTCAATTCGGGTATTCAAGGTCCGACCGATGCTGTGTGGCAACATCCTATTACCTGCCGTTCGCCGAGAGCGATATCCGAAAAGCCAGCTTCCTCATTCCTGACATTCGAACAACACCGCAGCATTTTAATGATCGGCTGGCGGAACAAGGGAAATTTGGGGACTCTTGTGTATAAGAGGTTCCCGTTTCTGTTCTTGACGGGCAGTTCGTCGCGAGACATAGTCAGACGCTATGGACATTGCCAATAATCTCTCTAAATGCCTCGTGCTGAACACTGTTTCGGCCGCTCGTATCCTTTTACGTCGCTATGACAAGCGGCTGAAGTCACATGGGGTGACAGTTCAGCAATTCGCTCTGCTCTCCGCGATCCGATTTCATCCATCCGAGCCTGTGGCCGCCTTCGCGCATAAGGTTGCGCTGGATCGCACCAGTCTGACAAGGAACCTCAATCTTCTCGAGAAAAAGGGCCTTGTCTGTCGGGTGGTCGGGAGTGGGAATGTTCGTCTTTGTACCTTGAGCGAGGCGGGAGACCAGTTGCTTGATACGCTGCTAGACGAATGGCTGACCGCGCAAAGTGAGCTCCTCTCGCGGGTGACAGAAGACGAGGCCGAAACATATTTGCGAGTCGCAAAAGCACTTTCAGAAGAATGATCTTTACACTGTAGAGTTGACTTGAATATTATTAGTGTATATGCACTGTGCTATTACACAAAAAGAGGTTCTCGTCATGTTGGATCCAATTGTTGTCACTGGTCTTGGGGCCGTTACGCCGCTTGCTTCCGGCGTTGAGGCTAGTTGGCGGCGCCTGCTGGCAGGTGAAAGCGGGATCGGTCTAAACAACCGCTTCGATACCGAGGCTTGGAAATGCCGGATTGCCGGATTGGTGCCTTCCAAAGCCGATGTGAAGGATGGTTTCAATCCCGAGGCGGTGATGACGCCGCAGGAACTCCGCAAAACAGATCTCTTCATTCACTACGCCATGGCTGCGGCGGACGAGGCGTTGCATCAGGCGGAATGGCATCCTCAGGATCACCAGATGCGCCTGCGCACAGCGACTCTGATTGGCACCGGAGTGGGGGGCGTTCCGGCAATTACCAATGCGACCGAGACCATCCGCACCGCAGGTGTCCGTCGGCTGTCTCCGTTTGTGGTGCCATCTTTCCTGCCCAACCTCGCGGCCGGTCAAGTCTCAATCCGCCACGGCTTCCATGGGCCCTCGGGTGCCCCTGTGACGGCTTGTGCAGCGTCGGCTCAAGCCATTGGTGATGCCATGCGGCTGATCCGAAATGGCGAAGCCGATATTGCCCTTTGCGGTGGGGCTGAGGCCTGCGTCGATCCGGTTTCTATTGGTGGGTTCACAGCGGCACGGGCTTTGTCTTTTGGCTACAATGACAATCCGGCCCAAGCATCACGCCCCTTCGATAATGGCCATGATGGTTTTGTGCTTTCCGAGGGCGCGGCTATGCTGGTGATTGAACGGCTCAGCCATGCTCAGGCGCGCGGTGCAGCCCCTCTTGCCATTCTCTCCGGCTATGGCACCACCACAGACGCGCATCACGTTACAGCTGGTTGGGAGGATGGCCGCGAGGCTGCTCGAGCCATGGAGTTGGCGTTGGCAATGGCAGGGCTGAAACCGGAGCAGATAGGCTATGTGAATGCCCATGCCACATCGACCCCTGTGGGAGATGCGGCCGAGCTCGCGGCGCTGACGAGGGTCTTCGGTGCGAATGGCGGCGGGGTTCCGATCAGCTCCACAAAGTCGGCAACCGGGCATATGCTGGGAGCCGCCGGGGCTATTGAGGCCGTGTTTTCGGTGTTGGTGCTGCGCGATCAACTGTTACCAGCCGGCCTCAACATCACCGATCCTATGGACACCGCTGCCGATTTTGATCTGGTACGCGATAAGCCACGAGCCGCCGAGTTGAACCATGTGCTATCCAATGCTTTCGGTTTTGGTGGTGTAAATGCAGCATTGGTTTTCAGCCGCAGCAAATTCTGACATCATCCGCTGACCTTTACATTCGGAGACCAGAAGCATTGGGACTCAAATCGTCCCGTGCAGAGTACGATCATACAAAACGGTCGTCTAGGCCCTGTTTTGCAGTCGCGGCCTAAAGGCGACATTCATCGATGGGCAAGCGTTGCAAGGCTGCTCCCCCATTCCTGACATTCGTGCAAACCGCAGCACTTTCAGTAGTCAGATGACGGCATTGCGGATATTAAAGCCGGTCGATGATCAAGAGGTTTGGGCGGTTTCGCGCTTCTATTTCGACAAAAGCTTTCGACGACGGGCTGTTGTGAGTGGCTTTCTAGCTTGCTGACCGAATAGTGCTATGAATATGTGAGGCAAGAAACCTGCCTCACACTTGTCTCATCGTTTGGATGCCATGGCCTGCTGTTTGATTGGCATTGGATCCTGCTTCTTTTCATCGACAATCTGATTAAGTTGCCCAATAATTTCAGCAATGGACTGGTCTATCGATAGGCTGACCGCAGGCTCATCGCTACCCGGCTTTTCAAGGGTCTGGATCTGGCTCTCCAGTAAGGAGGCCGGCATATAGTGATCTTTTCGGGCTTTCATACGCGAAAAGAGTAAGTCCCGATCCCCATCCAGATGAGCAAAAAGAACCGGCAAGCCCGCGGCTTGCGACAGCTTTTGCCTATAGATACGGCGCAACGCTGAACAGGCGATTACGACACCACCATTCTTGTTGGCATAGTCCTTTATAATGTCACCGAGGCGCTGCAACCACGGCCAACGATCTTCATCGGTCAAAGGGATTCCCTTGGACATTTTGTCGACGTTGGCCTCGGGATGAAAGTCGTCTGCATCCAGATAGGGAACGCCCTGAAGCTTCGCCAGTCCAGCTCCAATGGTTGACTTGCCACATCCGGAAACGCCCATCACGATGACGAGCGTAGCTCCGTCAAACCGAAACTGTGATACCGCCGTCGACATAAAGCACGTGTCCATTCACAAAAGATGACGCATTGGAGCTAAGGAAAACACAGGCACCAACCAATTCGCTCACATCACCCCAACGGCCCGCGGGCGTACGATTGCTGAGCCAGGCGGTAAAGTCTTCATCGGCGACCAGGGCAGACGTCAGCTCGGTTTTGAAATAGCCCGGAGCCAGACCATTGATCTGTAGACCATGGCGCGCCCAATCGGTTGCCATTCCTTTGGTCAGGTTGGCAACAGCCCCTTTTGAACCGGTATAGGGAGCAATTGAGGGCCTTGCGAGAGCAGTTTGGACTGAACAGATATTCACGATTTTGCCAGCCTTGCGCTCAATCATGTGCTTTGCAATCGCTTTACTGACATAGAATACCGAGTTCACATTAAGCTTCATCAGAAAGTCAAATTTGTCTTCGGGAAAGTCTTCCAGAGGCGCACGATATTGCATCCCGGCGTTATTCACCAGAATGTCGATTGGGCCAACGCCAGCTTCGAAGGCATCGATTTTTTGAGAAACCAGATCGGCATCGGTTACATCAAAGGGAAGCTTGTGAACGGTCGCGCCCATATCTTCCAGTTTCTTGGCAGCGGCTTCAAGGCGGTCTTCCGCAATGTCATTGAGTATAATTTCTGCACCGGCTTCTGCCAAGCCAGAAGCCAGCTGGAAGCCGATGCCCTGCCCGGATCCAGTCACCAATGCACGACGCCCTTTCAGGCTAAACAGTTCATCGATATTCACTGATCTTCCCTTTCCTAATTATTGGCCCCTGCAAAAACCACTTGCATATTGACCTTCTTTGGATAAACATATGTGTTATCGATAACATCTAATACTAGTTTATCGATGTCAAGATCAATATCAAACCAAACTATGCGACAAAAAATGATACTTATGATGTTAGGTTTATGAGAACCTATCACCAATCATGGCAGAGAGATGGTTTTTCTGATTTAATTTCAATGCACTTATTAAACACATGATCAACAGGAGGAAGAGTTGAAAGCAGTTGTTTGCCACGGGCCAAAAGATATCAGGATCGAAAACACCAACGTGCCTGAAATGAGCAGCCGGGAAGTATTGATCAAACTTGAAGCCGGTGGGATCTGCGGATCGGATTTGCACTATTATAATGATGGCGGCTTCGGCGATGTGCGCATCAAAGAGCCCATGATACTTGGCCATGAGGTTTCCGGCACAATTCTGGAAGTCGGTTCTGACGTCAAGACTGTCAAATCAGGCGATCTTGTTGCCATCAGTCCTAGCCGCCCATGTGGGGAATGTGAGTATTGTCGCAAGGCAATGTACAATCACTGTATGAACATGCGCTTTTATGGCAGCGCCATGCCGTTCCCGCATATACAAGGAGCCTTTAGTCAGCAGCTCGTCGCCCTTGGATCACAATGCCATCTTCTTCCCAAAGGCACGGATGTCTACAAGGCTGCGTGTGCAGAACCTTTTTCCGTTGCCTTACATGCGGTAAGACGCGCTGGTTCTCTGATTGGAAAACGGGTGTTGGTCACAGGTTGTGGCCCCATAGGCGCTCTTGTCGTCGCGGCCGCAAAATTGCACGGAGCTCTGGAAGTCGTCGTAACTGATCTTGTCGATGAAGCTTTGGAAAAAGCCAAGCTGCTCGGTGCTGATGACACAGTGAATATTGCAACCCAATCCGACAAGATGGCTGCATATGGAGCAGGCAAGGGCCAGTTTGATGTTGTCATCGAGTGTTCCGGCAGTCAGGCTGCCATGGTTTCGGCCTATCAGGTAATCCGCCCAGCAGGTATTTTGGTGCAACTCGGCCTTGGGGGCGATGTCACCATTCCTCAGAACATGATTGTTTCCAAGGAAATAGAGGTGCGCGGCGCATTCCGCTTCCATGAAGAATTCGCCTGGGCTGTCGAATTGATAGGAAGTGGCCGGATCGATCTCTCGCCAATTCTGACCGGCACATATCCGATTGATGATGCCGTATCCGCGTTTGAGGCGGCCAAGGATCGGAAGAAATCCATGAAGGTTCAGCTTTCCTTCGCTTAAGAGTTCAGATGCTCCCTCTCTGCATAATTCCTCCCGTGGCAGGGCGGGAGCATCAAAGCCATGCGGTCTTTTTTAAGAAGATCTCTACGCCTCCATATGAAAAGTTTAATCGACACGTGTCTCTTCTCACGCTAAGACAAAAGGGAGAAACGAATGGCGAGGCGTAACGAAAACTATGGCGATCCGACAAGTCACAATGCAAGATGTGGCCGATGCGGCTGGGGTTTCAAGAATGACTGTCTCGCGCGCTTTGCGAGAGAACAGCGTTGTGAACGCCAAAACCCGCAAACGTATTCTGGATGTGGTCCAGGAGCTAGGCTATGTGCCGGATCAGGCTGCGGGTAGCCTGTCTTCTAGAAAAAGCGGTTTTGTCTCCGTCCTGATCCCTTCTCTGGACAATCCTCATTTCGCACGCACCGTTCAAATCCTCAATGAAGAATTGAGCGTTGTCGGCATGCAAGTTCTTCTCGGGCACACAGGATATAGTGCCGAGAAAGAAGAAGAACTGGTGGAATCCTTTCTCAGACGACGCCCCGAGGTCATGTTGCTAAGCTGCGACGGGCACACGGAGAAAAGCCGAAATTTGCTTAAAAAGTCGGGCATACCGGTTATCGAGCTTTGGGAGAGGCCAAAAGAACCGATTCAACATGTCGTTGGTTTTTCCAATTTTGATGCCGCACGAAACCTGACCCGCTCTCTTCTGGATCTTGGATATAGCAAGATTGCCTTCATTGGGGAAACCAGAGCTCTGGGCTCGAGAAACGCAGAGCGCTTCCACGGGTTTCAATCTGCACTCGAGCAAGCCGGGCTACCAAGCGATAGACATATCTACCAAGGAGCGAGACCCTTCAACATTGCCTCTGGTGTGGCCTGCTGCAAAAAGGTCATGGACGCATTCCCTGACACCGATTGTATTTTTTGCGCATCGGATCCCGCAGCTTATGGTGTTTTGACGGCTCTTCAGGAAATGGGCCTTTCCGTTCCTGAAGATATCGGGGTCGCCGGCTTTGGCGATTTTGATATCGCCCACTATTGTCGCCCGCCCTTGACCACAATAGGTGTCGATCCGAATTCCTTGGCCAATAAGGCCAGTGATCTGCTCAAACGCGTTCTGGAGATTTCTACAGATGAGGACAGTCAAGCAGAGTTGGGGGAAATTATCGAGCTTGAGCCTTCTCTCAAACTGAGGGGCTCGACGCGACAGCAAGGTTAAGCTGTTTTTGCCATACCACAGCGCAGACAAGCGCACAGCATCACGTCACAATTTGAAACAAAAATGGCCTGTACGATTGTACAGGCCATTTTGGGGCTGCATGCCTCATTCAAACGGCAGCTCGGCTATAACCAGTCACTCATTTATACATGAAGGTGATGACTTCCGGGAAAGCAATAAGAATAGCAATCGTTGTGAGCTGCATCAGGATGTAAGGCCAGACTGACCGGAAGATATCAGTAAGCTCGATCCCTTTTGGCGCAACGCTTTTGAGATAAAAAGCGGCCGGGCCAAATGGCGGTGACAAGAATGACACCTGCATATTGACGCAGAATAAAACGCCGAACCATACGGGGTCATAGCCAAGCTGGGTAATGATCGGTACAAAGATCGGCATGGTCAGCATCGCAACGCCGATCCAGTCGAGGAACATACCCAAAACAATCAGGATCACCATCATGAAAAGGATGACAGTCAGCGGGGAAATATCCAGTGACAGGATCATGTTGGATACAAATTGGTCTCCGCCCATTAGATTGTAGATGCCAATCAACATGGTGGCACCAATGCCAACCCAGATGATCATGCCCACCGTTCGGATTGTGTGCAGCAAAGCCCCGAAGATCACGGAAAGCGTCAATTCACGGCGCAGTGCTGCGACAATCAAGACGGCGACCACACCCATGCAGGCCGACTCCGTTACAGAAGCGATACCGGCATAAATGGAGCCCAAAATACAGCCTGCGATCAACAGGGGCATCAAGATGTCCTTGGCGATCTTGATCATATCCGACCGTGTAAGATTGGACATTTCCTCCTTGCTCATGGCAGGCCCGAAATCAGGGCGCACATTGCACAGGACCAAGGTGTATACAACATACAACCCTGCCAAGATTGCCGTTGCTGGCACCGCTGCGAGGAAAAGATTTCCGATCGGAGCGTTTGCGGTCAAACCGTAAATGATCAAAACGATCGACGGGGGCATCATCGTGCCAAGTGCACCACCAGCAACGATGGTGCCGATTGCCAGATTCTTCTGATATCCAAGGCGTAACATCTGCGGCAGGGCAATCATGCCGAGCAATACGACCTCGCCTCCGATAATGCCGGACATCGAGGCCAGAACCACGGCCACAACCAAACTCTGAACCGCAATGCCGCCTTTCAGGCGCCCGGCAATCACGCGCATTGCATTATACAGATCGCGCGCAATGCCCGTCTTGTCCAGCATCGAAGCCATGAGCACGAACATTGGCACGGCAACGAAGGAATAGCCTGTTGTAAAGTCACTGACCCGGCCAGCCACCATTTGCATGATTTGTGCTGTATCGAACCAGAGATAAGACACACCAAGCGCCACGAAACCGGTCATAAAACCCAGTGGCATGCCCAGAAGGAGCAGTACGATCATGCTGATCAGGATCAGCAAAGTGACCCATCCAATACCCAAAGACATAAGCATTATGAGTCTCCTTCCTCTGCGTTCATGATTTTGCTGAAATTCGCCAGATGACGCAGATTGTGAAGAACACTCAAAATGCTCAATATGATACAGGAGACGAAAAAGAAGCCTTTGTTATATGCCGGGAATGGCGTATCCCATGCGCTGCCCGACGTCTGCAATTTGAGCTCACCTGAGTAGCTGAAGAATGCATCCTTGGCATTCAGATAGGCCCCATAGAGCATCATCAGGGTGAAGACGAAAACCAAGAGATGCACGACCATGTCGAAATACCAGCGCGTTTTGGGATCTAGGGAATCGACCAAAAAGGTCATCGCGATATGGCGATCATCTGCGTAGCAATATACGCCACCATAAAGCAGACCGATGCTGACAATGAATGTGGTTGTTTCATGGACCCAGAATGTGGGGGAATCGAAAACATACCGCATCATGACTTCATAAAAGCCAATCAGAACAATCAGGAAGAATAGCCAAGTAACAGCATATCCAATTCTGATGATGAGCTTATCGATCAATTCGGAAAATTGCGCGAACCTGCTGAGCATGTTTAAAACCTGCTTATGTGCGGCAGATCAATGATCTGCCGCTTGGTTGTTTTGGAAGATATCAAGAGGAGGCTCTGTGACTATTCACGACCTGTCGCGGCATAGTAGGATTTGAGCGCATCGAGATATCTCGCTCCGATTTCAGACTGGGATGCGATGTCTTCCCAGATTTCACGAGCAAGTTTGCGTACCTTTGTCCGTTCTTCGCTGGACCAGGCAACCGGAGTGGCTCCATTGGCGACAGCCTTCTTGTAAGCGACTTCATCGGCCATATGCGGAACCAACAAGGTATCCAGTGCCAAACCACGGAAATAGGCAAGCAAGAACTTCTGATCATTCT
Organism: uncultured Cohaesibacter sp.; assembly: GCF_963676485.1. Lineage (NCBI taxonomy): Bacteria > Pseudomonadati > Pseudomonadota > Alphaproteobacteria > Hyphomicrobiales > Cohaesibacteraceae > Cohaesibacter > uncultured Cohaesibacter sp. The sequence goes on along the minus strand of NZ_OY781114.1, from coordinate 3,031,405 downwards.
CATCCATGGCGTTCCACTGCTTCAGACCCATGAAGATGTGAACGGTTGGCGAGGAGTGAATGCCCGGATAGATCGGGAACTTCGCGATATCATTGACACCCTGGGCCTGATTGTTGGAAAAGGTGGAGAAGTCGGCAGCATCAATGATGCCCTTGTCCAAAGCGGAATAGATTTCTGAGCCAGGCAGGTTGACCGGCGTTGCGCCCATTTTTTCAAACAGCTGCTGAACAGGACCGGACGGTGCACGCACTTTCACACCTTTCCAGTCGGCCACTTTTTCAATTTTGACCTTTGAAGGGATGGATTCTGCACCGGTCAGCTGAACACCAACCAACTTGGCACCTTGTTCCTGGAAAATCTTGTCGACGACTTCGAAACCACCACCGGCATAGTAGAATTTCAGGATGTCTTCATCTCCAGTCCAAGCGCCGAGCGTGTCTCCAATCAAGCCGAAGCCTTTGTCCACGCCTGAGAAATGGGCGGATGAAAGCATACCCCCTTGAATGATATTGTTGCGAACGGCCATGAGAGCATCAGCAGGCTTAACAACAGCATCAAGTGGCAGCAAATCGATGGTGATACGGCCATTGGAAGCAGCCTTGATGTTGTCAGTCCACTTTTTCTGAACTTCATACACCTGCTCACCAGCATAGTTGGCACTGGTGAATTTGAAATGATAGCTATCAGCTGCCTGAGAAGGAGCTGCAGAAGCTGCCATGATACTGAAAGCTAGGGCAGAAACGAGTTTTTTCATTTAATCCTCCAAGTAAGTAAGCGCTTTTTCAAGTCTCCTCTAAGCGCCATTTTTGCACTTGCGTGCGTCGAAAATCCAAACTTCAATTTAAGTATAAATTAAAGTTTGAAGATTAATTTGCATTCTAACTCCCGCTATATCAAAAATAAAACTGAATTACTTCATTTTATCTTATCAATACTTGTTTTTTATTTCATAACCCACATTTTTTTAAATACTGCATCATCGTTTTAGTTGACATAACCACGTATCAAGGGATACTATCAGCTCGCCAAACATGTAGGACATGATCAAGAATTACATATTATGTAATTGAATTTGCTCCATTTTTAATAAGACAGGGAGATGACCTTGCTCAATCAAAAGCCTCCGCTTTCGGAAAGTGTAAGCGCAACAATTCTTGAGTTTATTCGCAAGCATCAATTGAAGCCGGGAGATTCTCTTCCCAGTGAAAGTGAAATTGGCGAAATCGCTGGAGCATCTAGAACCGTTGTGCGAGAGGCTTTGCGCTCGCTCGAAGCAAGGCGCATCATCGATATGGCTGCTGGAAAGAAGGCCTGTGTTGCAAGTCTCGACAACCACGCCCTTGCCAATTTCATCATGAATGGAGTCTCGACCAAACAGATCAGCGTGCCGCAAATTCATGATGTTCGCAGAACCGTTGAAACACGCATTGCACATCTGGCCGCCTTGCTGCGTACCAACGCGCAGGCGCAGACCATCCTGGACCATGCGGAAATCATGTGTGACAGCATCAAAAAACCGGAAATTGTCATGAAACATGACATGGCATTTCATCAGGAGCTCGCCCAAGCGACCCAAAATCCCGTATACAGCATCGTCATGGGATCTCTTTCCGAAGTACTCATAATGACTTGGCCGATCACATGGCGCTGTAGAACAAGCGACGAAGAGCGCCTTGCCAGCGTGAAAGTGCATAAGGAAATTGCCGAAGCCATCAAGGCGGGAGACCCGGAGCTTTCGGTACTGATGATTACGAAGCATTTCGACGAAGACCTCAAACCCTTGGCTCTTAGCGGCATGGCTTAATCCGGGGCGAAGAGCTCCGGGAGCGATCCCGCAAAGTCGCGTGCCAAACAATGCGGTTTCAAAGCGCAGCAAACGCGCTTTGAAACCGCATTTTCTTGTAGTGGAAGGAGGACAGATCTTTGCTGATAAGTGCCTATTTACACTGGGGGGGCTGTCTAAGCTGGAAATCTCTCGCGCTTCCATCCTTGTTAACACTGCTTTGCTCCTCCCAGACACTCAGCATCTAAGTCATATGACCAGTCCCCCTAAAATCACGGCGAGCATATTCGTAAATATCGCTTGTGTGCGCCGTAATGTTAGTATATGTTACCGATAACATATATCGTGATTATGAGATTGATGCAATGACATGTCAAGACACAATTTTGCGGGTTACAGACAGAATCCGTGAACGAAGCGAGATCAACCGGGCTAACTATTTGGCAAAAATCGATCGCGCCATCAAAAAGGGGCCAGGACGTGCACATCTGACTTGCGGCAACCTTTCGCACGCCTTTGCTGCAGCCAGCCCATCGGACAAAGAGGCATTGTCAGCGGCAAAAACTCCAAATCTGGGTATCATCACAGCCTATAACGACATGCTTTCGGCCCACCAGCCTTACGAGGACTACCCCGAGCTCATACGTGAGGCTGCGCGCGCCCTAGGAGCTACGGCACAAGTCGCCGGGGCCGTTCCGGCTATGTGCGATGGAGTTACGCAGGGCCAAGTTGGGATGGATCTCTCGCTCTATTCGCGTGAGGTTGTCGCCATGTCTGCAGCAATAGGGCTCTCTCATAACGTATTCGACGGTGTGGTCTTTCTGGGTGTTTGTGACAAGATTGTGCCGGGTCTGATTATGGCTGCCGCCGCATTTGGCCACCTCCCTGCGTTGTTCCTTCCTGCTGGCCCCATGACCTCAGGCTTGGCAAACTCGGAGAAGGCACGGGTACGGCAAGATTTTGCCAAAGGAATTGTTGGCCGAGAGGAATTGCTCAAGTCGGAAATGGCATCCTACCACGCTCCGGGCACTTGCACTTTCTATGGAACGGCGAATACCAACCAGATGCTTATGGAATTCATGGGGCTGCAAATGTCTGGTTCGAGTTTTATCAACCCGAACACCGACATGCGCACCGCCATTACGAAAGCATCAATAGAGCGGGCTCTGAATATCACAAGCGAAGGCGATGAATTCATTCCCTTTGCACATATTTTCGATGAAAAAGCCCTCGTCAATGGAATTGTCGGGCTTAACGCCACGGGAGGGTCGACCAACCAGCTTCTTCATCTTGTTGCCATGGCAAGTGTCGCAGGCATCAAACTCACATGGCAGGACTTTTCAGAAATTTCGGCTGTAACCCCTCTTCTTGCAAGGGTCTATCCAAATGGCCTTGCCGATGTGAATCATTTTCACGCTGCTGGAGGGTTGCCTTGCGTTGTGGGGCAGTTGATCAAAGGCGGCCTTCTTCATGAAGATGTACAAACCGTTATGGGGCAAGGTATCGAGCACTATACAACAGAACCAAAGCTCAACGCGCAAGGCCGCGTTCAATGGGTTAGCGACAACAATGAGCCGCTAGACCCCAAAATTATCAGCACCATAGACCAGCCATTCCAGAAAACGGGCGGCATCAAAACCCTAAAGGGCAACATCGGCGAAGGCGTCATAAAAGTGTCTGCGGTTTCGGTTGAAAGACATTCTATTGAAGCTCCGGTCATGGTGTTCCTCAGCCAGGATGATGTGAAGACGGCATTTCACAACGGCGACCTGGACAAGGACGTTATCGTCGTCGTTCGCTATCAGGGGCCGAGAGCAAATGGCATGCCCGAGTTACATAATCTAACTCCCATGCTCTCAGTGTTGCAGGACAAAGGCTTCAAGGTTGCCTTGCTGACGGACGGGCGTATGTCCGGTGCTTCAGGCAAAGTGCCTGCAGCTATCCATATTTGTCCTGAAGCTTATGATGGGGGCGCTATTGCCCAGCTGCAAAATGGCGACATCGTGCGCTTGGATGCTAGCGAAGGCACGTTGGAAATATGCGATCCAAAGGTTTTGGAGCGGCCTGTGAGAATACCCGATCTTTCATCCAACCACGATGGCTTAGGACGAGAGCTTTTCTCAAGCTTCAGAAAATCGATCGGCCCAGCCAACGAGGGAGCGATTTCGTTCTCTTGAGAAAATGCGTTACGTAAGGAAGACTTGAGGGGACATATGATGCAAACCCGCACACTCGCAGACATTGCCATCATCGGGCTTGGGGTCATGGGGCGCAATCTGGCGCTCAACTTTGTCGATCACGGATTCAGCGTTGCCGCTTACGATGCCTTCCGTGAGGTGCTGGATGGCGCACGTCAGGAACTGGGGGTAAGCGTCGGGCTGTATGATAGCCTTGAAGCCCTTGTCGCCTCCTTGAAAAAGCCGGCCCGTATCCTGATGATGATCAAGGCCGGAGAGCCGGTGGACGAGATGATCGCTCGTCTTGCTCCCCTGCTTGCGGCAGGGGATATCGTGATGGACGGCGGCAATTCATTCTATCGGGATACGGAGCGTCGCGCTGCGTTGCTTGAAGCCAAGGATCTTGTCTTTGTCGGCCTCGGGGTGTCCGGTGGGGAGACCGGGGCCCGGTTCGGACCGGCCCTGATGGCCGGAGGCGACAGCGCAGCTCTCGCTCATGTTGATGATCTTTTCGCAGCCATTGCGGCCAAGGCTCCCGATGGCGGCGCCTGCTATGCGGCTCATGGAGCAGGTGGAGCAGGACACTTCGTCAAGACCGTTCACAATGGGATCGAATATGCCCAGATGCAGCTTCTCGCAGAAGCCTATCTGCTGCTGTCTGGGCCTGCCGGACGCGACCACGGACAAATCTCCTCCCTCTTTTCCAGTTGGAACCGCGGTCCGGCAGCCTCCTATCTGTTGGAGATCTCTGCTGTCATTGCCGGCACCATGGACCCGGAGACGGACCGTCCCATTCTGGACTTCATCAAGGATGCGGCAGGACACAAGGGCACTGGTCGCTGGACAACCGAAGCGGGCCTTGAATATGGCGTGGCGATCCCGACGATCGCTGCGGCCTTCTTGGCGCGGGCGCTCTCTGGTCGGGACCGATTGTCACTGGAAAAACGGTTGTCTCCCAATGAGGGCATCAATGGGGAAGCGCTGGCCGAAGAGATCGGCGCAGCACTGCCTGCGGCCATGTTGGCCTGTTATATTCAGGGGCTTGAGCTGATCGCTGCGGCTTCTGATGCCAATGGTTGGCACACCGATCTGGCGGCTGTGGCCCGAGGCTGGCGTGCAGGCTGCATCATCCGCTCGGCGATGCTGGATCCGATTGCGGCCATACCGCAAGACACGGACATGCTTGCAAGCGATTATGCCAGCGGCCTTCTGGATGGTTCTGAAACAGCCATGCGGTCTGTTGCCTCAATGGCTGCTATATCGGGCACCGCGGTGCCTTGCTTCTATTCTGCTCTTTCATGGCTGGATGGACGGCGCAGCGCATGCGTCGGGGCGAACCTTATTCAGGGGCAACGCGATTATTTCGGCGCGCATACATTCGAGCGCACCGATAAATCCGGCCATTTTCACTTCGATTGGAATGCAAAAGCTCAGTGAGCTTCGAAAGGCGTATTGATGTAGACGCTCAAATTGCAAGAGGAAATTCTGGTTTTTTGGGGCACCGTCGAGTTCTGACGTGTGTCCGGCCTGTGATGCCACCGCTCACTTGCGGCTGGCCCGTATGGTGTTCGAAGGTCAGGACCAAATCAAGCTCACGTGCGCAAAAGGCACTGTGTCGCAAACTACTCTTGCCGGAACCCGGGCCTCCGGTCACGACGAACATATGGTTACACATGCGCTACTCTCAACTCTTAAAAAAGGGAGAATGGGGCGCACCAGACGGCTATTTTAGGCAGGTCAGTCTCATAGCGCACGCAAACAGATTATCATCATCACCGTCCGCCTGCAATTGGCTCTACCAAGACTCGTTCAGCGCAGAATTATGCGAAAACACTCACCCAGATCTGTGATTTACAGTCGCGGCCCAAAGCCGCCGCTCATTCCTGGAAATGGCCTTAGCGATTTTCCAGGAAGCTGCCGTTCGATGATGCTGCAGCATTGAAGTCCAAAGGAACAACTGCTCCGCAGGCATTGTCTGTATGAGTTGCATTACTGAAAATTTCTTGTGAAATCAGGTCAAAAATTAGTTGGAAATATCGAAAGCGATTTTGTCAAACTTCCCGCGACGAAAATGCTTGCGATCGATGGACACGACCAAATCATAGACATCACCAAAAATGTGCCCGGTCAGATAGTTTGAAGGAATTTGGATTAGAACGACTGAGTTTGGCAAAAGGTCAATAAAGTTAGAACACCATCCGCGGGGAGTGCCTCCAATTTGAACGGGAGCCTCCTGAGCGAAGTTCAACCAGTATTGTTCCAGAAGAACTCTGGCCCGGTCTTCAATTTTTTGGGGTTCTTGCCGATAAACCGCCTGCAATAGCAGAGCTCGAAGAACAGTATAATCGCGATGCCAACCCACCTTCAAACATTGCCTATCTACAAGATGTTCGAGCCATTGAATGACAGCGCTGCACTTTTGATTATCGAATGGAAGCGTCGACGAGGCTGACATTTCTTGCTCCAGTTCCTCAAATTTCAAAGTGGCATCCGACACAATATCGAAGCCTTCCTTGAGAGTTGCCAATTCCCTTGCCTGAGTTTCCCTGTCCGAAATTTTGTCGAGTTTCTTTTCATGGGCCTCAATCTCGCTTTTAAACTTTCTAGCAATGTCTTGCGTGGATTTCGGCAACTCTCCCATACCGACCTTGGCAATAATGCCACTCGCCTCGGAATTATGACGAACGCCTTTTTTACGGATTTCATTAGCATGAGTGAATGCCATAAATTCCATTTTGACAAATTCTCTTTCCAGTTTCCTGATTTCTTGTGTCAGCAGGACCCAGAGTTCGGGTGCTACTTTCCGCAGTTCAAGTGAACCCATTTGGTCTGCTTGTTTACCAGTCAGTTCGGTAAAAAGCTCTCGGGCAACTTCCAGATCTTCTTTCAAGTCGTGAAATCTGCTTCTGAGATTATCTCTCAAAGAGATAACGTTGTCTGGATAGTCAGAAAGAAATCGCTTCTGCTCTAACGAATAGGTGTATCTGAAGAATATTGGTTCATTGCTGTTAAGCCGAGCCTCTGCTTCCAGCTCAAATAGCGGGAGCAGCAATTCAACCTCCGAAACCCAGTCCGCGGCAGTAATTGCGCGATTTTTGTATTTTTCCTGAAGTTCCCTGGAAATATCCGCTGCTAATTTCTTGATCTTCTCGAGAACAACAGCTTCATCATGATAGCCAAGTTCAAAGCGGCTTTGTTTATCTTCCAGTTGCCTCGATAGACTGACCAATCTTTCCTTCAGTCTGGCATGGCCCAATCTCAATAAAAGCAACAACTCTTGCCAACTACCAGGTATCAATTCCTGATCGCGCAAATCGAGATCGCGGAACGGATCCTCGTCGCGATTTCTCTTTGCAGGGTAAGCCTCATCCGATTCCTGACAATTCTCCAGAATTTGCAAGGGCCAAGATGGCAAATCAGGAACTAGGTCAGGAACTTTCTCCATATATGAATGATATGCAGAATAGTTCTTGAGCATAGGCGCGGGAATGGTGCTTGTGTCATCTGAAGGCGTATAGTGGATGACTTTGACGTCAAGACGCCCTTCCGGAGCAACTAGGAATGCGAGCTTCCCATTTCTCGGCCCAATTCCGCTCCAGGTCTCGGCGGGTATTCGAGCGCAATCAATTTCACATAGAAACTTATAGGGTTTATTATTGAGGGTAGGAACTTTGACGTTTTGGGGAAAGCGAATTTCTCCGCCTATCCAGCCAATCGGATTGACCGTTGGAGTTTCCGAAATGTTTGCTGATGCCCAAATAGCTCCATTGTGATGAGGTTCATAGGTGTCTGAAGAGGCTTTTTGCTTGAGACCTGCGTTGTGAGAGAGAAACTTGAACAGAAGTTTTCTCATGTGTCACCACTCCGCATTAACAACAAAATGAATTGGGGGTTCCAGACAGCCGAAGAAAAGCGAATTAATCGGCCGTCAATATTATGATCTGGTCGCCCGGTCACTCCGACAGGCGATTTATGCAAATATATGCACTAGATAATTAATCCTAGGTTGCAGAGAGAAGAGTGCACACAGAAAAGTATCAAACGTCGCTACCGTTCCATACTATAGATATATGCACGTTGAACATGAAGCCAAACACCAACCAAACTCGAATTTCCAAAGTTGCAACGCAGCAAGAGGCATGAAAGCGCTATGGTAAGCTTAGCCTCGAATCGGCCAGTGCGCTGCAAAATAACATCTGGCTTTCAGTACTCGATCAGACTGGCAATCGCGGCCCAATGCGGGCATTCGACAGCCATCATCTGGGGCAAGTCCACTTCCCCATTGCTGTCATTCGAATGAGGTGCAGCATTTCCATTGACGATGTGACAGGAGCGCGGAAAAGCTAACTTTTGCTGTGGTTGGGCCAATGGCCGCTCAAGGAATCCGGAGCCTACAGAAACGTATGAGTATTGGCCTGGATCGTATTCTTGCCTACGATATTTGCAGCAGCTCTCGGAGATCTGAAATCTCATGATCCGGGGATAGCTTGCGAATATAATCGAAGTCATGGAAAAGCCCATTGTGTAGAGGGGCAAACCAGCAGGTTTTGCAATCTAGCGACTGGCCTGCTTGGATATCAACATGGGTGTCACCCACAATTGCTGTGCTTTCCGGACTTGCATCTATCCGCTTAATTGTTTCTTCAAACGGCTGTGTGCTTGGTTTATGTCCGAAACCATCGTCGCCTGCAATGATAGAGGAAAAATAATTTTGGAGTTCTTGGAAGGCCAAGGCTTTTTCCAAGAGATGGCGCGAGCTTGAGGTTACAAGGGTTACAGTCTTTTCCTGCTGGGCTAACCCCGATAATACTTCGAAGACACCATCGTACAACTCCACAGAAGACAGCGCAGCAAACACGTGAGACCTAGTTTCTTCAGCAATAATATGGAACTCCAAATCTGGATAGCGTTCTGGAACTTCATGGTGATTATGAAAGAACTCCGAAACGATGGTTTTAGCGTCGAATTTATGTCCTCGACTCTCAAGAGCGGCTTGGTACCCGGCCAACCACAGATCAAGCGTCTTCGCTAGAGTACCATCCCAATCAAAAATAATATTGCTAACAGACATTCAGTTACCCCAAAATAAGAACAATTGAGGAACACGCTATACCAAGCAGCCCACAATACAAGGTCCAAAATCAGAGTTCGACACTTGACTCATATCTTTGCTACCAAACCGGCGACAAAACCTCCTTAAACTTTATCACGCTTTTGGCCGCGCCAAAAAAGTGGTCGTTGGTGTACTTTGTAGCGTCAGTTACTTATGGACTCGACCCGGAGCCGTGCGGCGCATCATTGCCCGAAATTGCTCATCTGGGGTCGTGATTGGTCTTCGCGACCCAAAGGACCTTTCATCGATGGGCAAGCGTTGCCGGACTGCGTCCCCATTCCTGCCATTTGATGCAATTGAAGCATTATTGACACTCTGGGCATCGGTACTGATGCGCCTAGTTCGTGCTGAAAACTAGATACAACGGTTTATATCTGCAGAGCCACATTGGCTGTGTATGCTTGCTAGGTCACCGTTTATTTACCCCGCTCATTAGCAAAGCAGCTTCAGCGGTTCGAATTCGCGCACAATATTCGCATAGTATTAGTTGCACCGCTGCATGAATGTCCTGATTGCGGCCATTTCGTCAGCGTCTCCTGCTGGACCATCCAAGGTATCTGGGGAAATGTCGCCACATTGCATGACAACCTCGTCTGCTCTGGATAGACGTTCGAAGAAATCGGTATCGCGCGGTAGAGATCCCATTGGCTCATAATATCCGGTTTCGTCATTGAACGCCCACCAGATCCAGATATCGATGGCTTTTCCATCCAGGATGAAACGCAATCTGTCCGGCTTTTCAGTGTTGGTCCGCTCTTCGACGGCATACATCGGCATTACCCATGTGTCGTCGCCATTTTCCCGACACTTGAACTGGATGAACGAATAGGTGTTTTCAGACAGGTCCGGATCCTTCCAACCCAGCATCGCAGACGTTCCCTCATCCAGATTACCCTGTTTGTAGCTCCAGAACCCGTTTGTCATCGGAAGCTCATCCGTTGCCGCGTTACCAAGAGGCAGCATCTTTTCGCTTAGGCCGGTGCCCTGAGATCCCATATTGCTCTCCTGAGGCTTCGCCTTTAGACCTTCCGGCAGGGTGAGTAGACCATGAGGCCGCAGGCTTGGAGCATCCATCTCGCCCGAGACAAGAGCCGCGATATCGGCATCGGAAAGCTTGCTGAAGCTCTGCAGCATATCCTGAGTGGGACCGGAGGTTTTGAAAAGCGTACCCAACTCTTCGGGCCAGAATTCAAAGACGGCAAAGGCGGCTGTTGACCGTGAGTTCATCCAGAGAACGGTCAGATCCAGCACTCCATTCCCGTTCATGTCGCGCGGGCCGTCAATCTCGAATGGCACCATGCCGATATCGAACCCGATCTCGAAGACCGTCTCTCCATTCAGGACAATCGAGTAAGACTTGTCCGTGTCCGTGATCGAATAGCCTTGGGGTGCCGCGTTCGCTTCGTTCAAGCCTGACAGCAAAGCCGTTGTCATCAGTGCGAGGGTTGCTAGGTTCATACAAAATGTGCGTGACATGGTCGTGCTCTCCTTGTCCTAGAAGCGAAGGCTTGAGAAGAAGGTGGTGATCTCGGACGAGAAAGACCGAAGCTCGTCCCGTTTCATGCTGTCGAAGCGATCATGGAGCCTGCGGTTCTCCTTCACGCAATTGTCTGCAACATCCGACCAGTAGTCGGCATAGCTCTCCATCATCCGGATGGTGGTTGTCTGATCCTTGAGGATAGAAGCATCTCTTCTCGCCTGCTGCTGCCACGACGCCAGCGTCTTGGGCAGCGCGAAAAGTGACGTGTTCAGCGAATAGCCCTCAAGACCGGCATACAGGTCGGTCGGGATGACGTTGCTCCAACTGATGAAGGATTTGGCTGCGGTCTTCATCACGTTGCCCATGAAGTTGAGCTTGAGTGCTTCGATCGAATGAAGCAGCTGATCATTCTGAGTGAGGGCAACCTTGTGCAGTTTGACATAAGCCTTGGACAGTTCCTCCATACGCAGCATCTGTTTAAGGGAAGCCTCGGCAGGTGTTGCCGAAAGGAAGAGGGAAACCGTCCCCTTATCGGCCATCTCTATCTCAAGCTCTTTGAGGGGCGCCTTGATGGAAAGCCATTGTTGGCGCGCCAGAGGCAGAATGCCCTTGAGCAAATTGCGCGACAGGGCTTCCATCTGGCCACTCAGTCGGTCAAGGACCCAAGCGAGCTGATCGTCGCGCTGCCCCCGTGCAATGAAATATTTGCTCTGATACCAGGATGGCGCCTCTACCTCAAAAGGCAGGGCAACGGTATAGTCCTTAACAGTCGGCTCAAACCCGCCGGTTGGAACGTTAGTATAGGCCATCTCATGACGGACAACCTCTCCGTTTTGATCCCGGATGGGTTGGGGCGCCAGCACCGTTTGGTGGACGATGCGCGCCGAGGAATGAATTTGAATATTCCCATCAGCCGTAACGTGACCGTCGACTGTTCCTTCCATTTGGGCAATCCAGCAGGGTTTGCTCGCATCAATAGCGGGGGAGGATTCTGCAAGATATCCCTGCATTTCCCCGTGTGCTATCGCCTTCAAAACGCCATCTACAAATGTGCCTTCGACCGTGTAGCGTCCGATATATCGCACAGCTTGCGACGCCGTCACCCAAGACCATTCGCTCCTCACAGATTGGCCGCGAAATTGATAAATGATGGCGTCTTGCTGAATATGATAGAGATGGTTCTGAATTGTCTGGCTTTTATCGATCCGCGGTTCAACAACGAGATCAAAATCGCGCAGCAAATCCCCTTCCGCCATACTCAAGCCAAGAGATAGCAAGAGCAGCGTGAGAAATGAGGACAATGAAAGAATTAGCCTGTACATGGGAACACTAACTCTTCTTCGTGTTTCCAACGATTGTACCAGAGCTCACAGCCAGAAGTCGGTACTACTTAGTGAATAATACTCCGATACCGTGTGGTATATTGCCTCAGTCGAACTCAGCCATTTGCAGAAAGCATTTACTTTTTAGCGGAGAACGCCCTCGATTTTGGCAAAACTATGCACCACCGATTGAAAAGACCTTTCTAGCCCAATGATTAACAATGGCGGCCCAATGCGGGCATTCGTGGGCTTTACGATCTCGCGTTGTAACTATCCCATTAGCGGCCTCTCGTCTGGAACAACACGCTTGAATGCAGTTTCCCCATTGCCGCCATTCGTTCAAACTGCTGCATTTTCAGCGATCAGATGACGGAAGGGCGGACAGAGAAGACCTTCATGTCGCTTCGTTCACCTAAAACAGTATACACTAGCTTTGGTATCCCGATTTCCGCGGGACGAAGGCTTGAGTAGCTCAATGATCAAGAAAATCGGTTTGGTTCTCTTTTTTCTTCTAGTGGCATTTATTGCTTATCTTCCAATGGAGATTCGGGAATGTGACCACCTCGTCGCCGAGTATGGACCGAAATATTTTTGAGTTCCAATTGGGTATGTTGCACTCCCGGCAATAAGCATGCTCTTGGTAGTTTTGGTGATTGTTCTCGTCTCCAGAAAGATCTGTCGTTGATAGACCAAAGCGGCCCTTAACGCCGGTTGCTTGTTATGGAATTGATGGCTCCAAGCTGCCTGCCTCATTGCGAAATCATCGGGTTCAGTTCGATCAATCAAACTGGTAATCGCGGCCCTTACCGGTCATTAGCGAGCAATGGACAACAAGGAAAAGTTCTTTTAACGTAAATACAATTTATGAGATTAATTTACGTGTATTTCATCCATTAATTTTATCAATCTATCTATTGGTCATAGACATGCAAAATATCTGCGAGAAGTTGTCCCGACATCCTCGTTCTGTGCGCAAGTGCGATAGTTTTCTCGATCGGTGGCCGAACTACTGATACGAGTGAGTGTGGGAGGCAGATGTGTTTTCAGAAGTGGTTTATCGCGATGGTTGGCAACTGTTCTGGAGATTGAAATGGCGTTATTTGCAATTGGTGTGCTTTGAGTTTCTTCTGTTCCTGATCCTGCCTCTCGCTGAATTACTCGGTGTGTCTCTGGTTCCCAGTATAGTTGGAACCTTGATCTTCAACGCGGGATACTGCGTCGCTTGGGTGCTCGTCTTCTACTCACGCTACAATGGGGTGCTGCGCTCCGATCCTCTCAAGATCAGGTATGACTTGGATTTTCGGCTGTTCTTCCGCTTCTGGATAAAGGTCCAGCTAAAATTACTGCTGATACTCGTGTTTGTCATTCCAGCTCTCTATCTGTTTTTTAATACGTTTGTTCCGAATGTCGTTGCGCCCTTCCTTGCCGGGGGCAATGTTGTTGACACTTGGAAGTCCTCTCCAGGCACATGGGGCTGGCTCATTGGTTGTTACTTCATTTTCTGCTGCGTCACGGGGATCTTGAATGCCTTGTTTGCTGCGAAGATTGCAGGCGGCAACGCAGATGTTCTCTATGCATTCCGACGTATTCCCGAAGTCCTCATCTATGCTATGGTGCGCAGCCTACCGCTGATTGTTTTTGGAATGGCGATCTGGGTTGCCCTTAGTTCATTCCCACTCGAGGCGAGTGTTGCCTCTCCATTGAATATTGGAATGGTTGCGGGTGTGCTCGCAACGAACGCGATCCTCAGGATGGTTGGGTATGTCTTAGACTCAGTCTGGACAGTTTTGTCATGCCGTCTCTATCTGAGGACTGATGGCAAAGTCCATCTGAACCGCACGGACGAGCTGAAGATGCCCTACTTGAACTAGGGCATTTCCATTCTTGTATCTGCCGCCAATCAGCAGTCGATCATGAGCACGCGTTGCAGTGCCGCATCCCCGAAGCGGGCAGCCGTGGCTTGGTGTAGAAGAACCCGGGGCGAAATTCGGCCCCGCGGACAAGGTTACCTGAAGCATTGCGATCAAGCACGACGAAGCGTAGCGGTTGCGCCCCCATTGCCACAAGTGCACCGCCGCCCAGCCTAGTCAAAAATGGCAACACGGACGGACGATTTTCTGGCGCAGCTTTTCTGCGAGCAGGGCATAGGCAAGTGCATTGGTTGCTGCGAAGCCGACGAAGGTAACAACAAGCACCCCGAACTGCGGTGCCAAAGCTGTGTTCGGATTGATGAACTGAGGGGCGAAAGCGATGAAGAAAACAATGGACTTTGGGTTGAGAGCAGTAACCGCAGTGGAATGCGCAAAGACCTTGCAAGGGGATGTTACGGGCGCATCGTCCAGCATCCCCAAGGAGGCATCTGGTGCACTCCTAAACAACTTGATCCCGAGATACACAAGATAGATCGCCCGACCCACTTCAAAAGAATGAATAGCTTGGAAGACGCCAGAACCAATGCGCCCAGCCCCGCCAGAGACGCAGACATGGCAACAAGATCGCCTAGTGCACCCCCCGCAACCGTCGCCAGAGCAACCCGACGGCCCTGGCTAATGGCATAGCTTAAAATCAAAAGCACGGTCGGCCTCGGTATCAGCAGCAGAGCGATTGAAGCGAACGCGAACGCGAGTCAGACGTGAAGTTCCATAATTTTACCTCCCAACAAATTCGTGTCCATCGAGCCAGCTATAGATATCAGGTCAAGTCAAGAGCTTTTTCAGGAAGGCGCATCTGGGCTCAAAGCAGTCTGGCGCAACGCACCAGTGATTGGAAACGGTAAATCAGGCGCATGAATAGCAGTCGCGGCCCAGAGGCGACATTCATCGATGAGCAAGCGTTGCCGGACTGCTTCCCAATCCCGGTCATTCGATTGATGCGCAGCATTTTTAGCAATCAGATGGCGGGAGAGCGGACTAAGGAGACGTTGCAAAACGTACCTTTTCTGCTCAAATACCAAGAGTCGAAAAGTTAGGAGAAAGATATGGTTTGGTTCTGCGATGTGACAAGTGATCAACGGTTGGGTGACCGGCCGGGACTACGTGCAAAGTTCTATGGCGAGCCCTGGGAACAACCATACGAGCGATACATAAGCCCTGTTAAGCCAAAACACGTAATCACTTCAATGGATAATTGTATTAAAGGAGAAATTTTGAGCAGAAATGATTTTCCCGAGGCTTTTGCAGTTTATGACGAAAATCGCTTCAAAAAAATGAAATCGATTTTCTGGGCCGCTGGTTTTCTGGCTATAAAGCGAGACCTTGCAGATATCTTTTCCCGGTTCGATATGGGGGCGGGTGGACTAGTACCATTCCCGATCTATCAAGCCGATGAAACAACACTCTACCCAGGCAGCTACTATTTTCTGCATTTTGGCAACCAAAAAGATACGTTCGTGGCCGAGCAAAGCCAAAAGGTCTTCGCGTCCTATTTTGATAAGGAACGGAACCTTCAACCTTGGGATGTCTATCCGGAAGCGGATGGTGATGTCGTCGTAACGGTGAGGGCTGAGGAAGGACCAGACATTTGGATAGAGCCCACTGTGCCTGGCAAGCTGTTCATGAGCGATGGCTTGGCGATGGCCTTATGGGAAGCAAAGATTAAACCAAAAATTGATTGGCAGCTTACGAAATGCCGGATCGTGGATGAATAGGGGATGAGCCGATGTCTTGGTCAAATTTTTGCATCATCTCAGCTCTAGCTGCAGGCACTATTTTGATTGGTCAAGAACTCCAAAAATATTGCTGCCGCTAAGCACCTAATGCGTGTCCTCGCCATGGTTTCAATGTCCACCTTGGGCTCGAACCGGACTGGTGCAGCGCGCCAGTAATAGGAAACAGTCATTCAGGCTCGTGCATAGCGGTCGCAGCCCGTTGCTGCCGGTCGTCAATTAAAAATTTCAGCAAGGCCGCTTCCCCATTGCTGCCATTCGAACAAAGAGCAGCATTCTCACAAACTCAGAGGCAGGTTGGTTGGACTTGGCTGTCGTTGGATGCCCCTGTCGCAATGGCCATTTGCACGAATTTCAACGCAACTACTTTTTTTGAGACACAACGCCGAACCGTTTGCAGATTAAACCTTCTGGCGTTCGATATGTTCGAAACCCCATCGCTTCATAGTAGGCTAGTGCTTCCAAGTTGTCTGCCGCAATGGTCGCATCAATCTGTGCAATTGAAGCCTCTCTGGCTAAGCTGCTGCTAACTTCAAAAAGCGCACGTCCCACACCTCGGCGAGCAGAGGACGGTCGAATGTGCGTACCGATGATACCCCAGCCAGATTCGACCCCGTAGGGATTGCCAGCTAATGCACGTATTAGAGACTGAAAGCCAAGTACGACACCATTTTCCTCGACCACCGTACAGCAAATCTTACTCGGACCTTCAATATAGTGCGCGCGTACGAAACTCTCGTCGTCAGGACTCTTTCGCTTTCCAGCCGCTGTCAGTTCTTTGAGAAATGCGCTCATTTGTTCGACGTCGCCAACGTCAGCCGCTCTAGTTTTCATGATTGCATCTCTCAATAACTAAGTTAATTTCGACTGGAAATCTCACGAAAGCCATGTATGGCTTACTGATGACAAACGCTAGATCATGCTGCGATATTGGTCAAGACGGGCTCTAAGCGGTCGAGTACGACGTGTCATGATGTCAACCGCTCATCCAGATCCGCGCTTTGCAATCGGCCCGGAGTGAACGTTCGCTGTGGTCTCAAACGATGGCAGCTTCGCGCCCCCATTGCGGCCGTTTAGTCGATCAAGGCCATTTCTAATAAGCTGCCATGCGGCTGGGCACACCATCGCCATCTGCAAACCTTCGTCTACACTCGCATGATGCTTGCAGATCTCTTCCTCATAGATGTTAGGCGTCAGCAAGGCAGGTTTTCATGCCTGAGCACGAAACACTGTACTAGAATCCCATATTATAGGTTCGGGACTGCAAATCGTATGGCCCTCGCTGTCTTTTGAAAGCTCGACGGTGATGAGCTTGTCACCTGGCGACGCTGGGCTCAGTTCCAGCGAAAGGTACTCAAAAAGCGGGCGTTCATGGACAGCAATGATGACCTGGCGTCCCCGTTGTTTAGAGAGTGTCCGGAGAAGCGCTGCGAATTGCGCAATGTGAATCTCATCCATGCTTTGGACCGGATCGTCAATCACAAGCCAGGGCAAAAGCGGCTTCACGGATAAGTGCAGTGAAAGAAACAGTGTCAGCGCTGCAGTGTTAAGGTTCCCCGCGCTTAGCATCGCCTTGGGATTGCCCCGCGGTCATCCCCGCGATAGCGGGTAATGAGCTTTGCTTCGACCGGTCCCTTGCCTTTGTCCGGCAGTTCGAAAGCCGGCAAAAACGGCTCTTCAGGCGCCAGACGGGCAAAAAGATTGCTCCATACTTTGTTGAGTGACTCATTGAAGACGTCTCGCACCACAGAGGTCCGCGCCTCTACCGCACGGTCCGATAGCTTGCGAATTTCAGCTCGTACATCATCCGCCGACTTGACTGCATCTTTCACGCGCTTCTGATCAGCTCGCGCCGACTTGAGGTCGCTTTCCAGATCTCCCAATCGTGCGAGAGAAATGGAATGCTGTTCTAACGCCTCCTCGGCCTTCCTACGGTCCTGTTCCCGGCAGGTGGCCGTTTCCAATGACTGATCGGCCGCCGCAAGGTACGTTTCCAAGACAACGCCGATGTCATCACTTTCCGCGGGAGGCTTAAGGCCAAGCTGCGCGGCGAGCCCGGCAACAGATCTCCAGACACCGATCAAGGTTTCCTCATCGCTGCACAATTTTGCCAGACGTTCGGAAGCTGAGGCAACAGCAGCCGCGAGAGCGTCATCCTCATTCGCTGCACCTTCCGTCTCTTTTAGTTGGCGAACAGTGTCACTGAGAGATGCCCGCCAGTTACGTAGCGACGTCAATTCATCATCCACGAGCACGGTTTCTTGTAAGCGGTTGAGCGACTGTTCGTGCTTGGTTATCTCATTTCGCACTGTCTGGCGTTCGTCGGCGACTGAGCGCAGCTTGCTGGCGGACTGCGATAATGACGCAATATGTGTAGCCAGATGCGCTCGTAACGGTGTGGGGCCGGTTTCGGAAAAATCCCTCTGGCACACAGGGCAGATCTCGCTATCCACCAGTGGTGCCAGCTCAGATAGCGCCTGAGCGAGGTTTCCGCTGTTTGCAGCCAGAGCGCCAAGACTCTCATCCAGCCGCGCCTCGCGGGCTCTCGCCTTTGTCAAGGTTTCGCGGAAGTCAGTAAGCTCCTTACGTGCATTCTCGTCACGGGCGAGGTGTGCTTCCGTCTTAGACCGCAATTCAGACAGCTCGCGGACCGCTTCTGCATGCGATGCGCTCCACCCTACAGACCGGGCTGGAGACAGGTCCGCATAGAGCGATGCGGCCGCCGCAAGTGCTGCCTCCAGCGCAGCGCGCTTGCTCGTTGCCCACGCATCCAGTTCGGCTTGATGAGCGCGGAGTTCAGATTCGGCTGTTGACCGGGCCTCTGCCCCAGGTTGCTGTTCAAGCCGCCGCCACAACGACAGAGCTGCCTCTATTTCACGCCTAAGCGCGTTGGTCTCAACTGAGCGACGGCGCTCCGTCTCTGCATCACCGAGGCCGGAACGATCTTCGCCGACCTGGTCCACGGACTTGAGGCCGAACGGCTCAAGCGCCTGCTCAAGCGCTGCTTGGCTCTCCGTCAGACGCTCTTTCGAAGTCGTCACGGCCTCTTCGAGTCGGTTCACCTTCTCGTCGTGATCGGCAAGTTCATCGCTGACCTCGCCATAAAGCGGCAAGCTCTTCACCAGGCGGCGCTTGTCCCCGGATGCGTGCAGACCATCCACAAGAGCATCGAGTTGATCGAGCCCCAAGAGGTCGTTCACAAATCGTGTGAGAGGGCTTGTCGATTTACGGGCATCGCTTTCTTCGTAGATTTCCAATAACCGGCCTAACGTTGCCTGGGCAAGTAGCGATCGTTCGGAAAAGAACCGGCTTTGTAGCTCGGATAGGAGCGGCATCCCGCGGATGTTTCCATTCTCGACGACAAGTTCACTTGGCTTCGCCGGAATCTCATCGTGTTCAGCACTAACGATGACCGATGCTTTCCCCGATTGGGCGTCCAGATGGACGAGGTTTTCAGCATAGGCAGCGTCATACCGCTGCAAAGAAGAGACCGCCCCTGTAAGCCCGAGTTCGATGGCAGACAGAAGACTGGTCTTGCCGCTTCCGTTCGGGCCATGAACCAACACCACAGGCGCATCGAGGGGCACAGTGATCTTGCCTCGGATGCTGCGAAAATCTGAGATTTGTACCTGAGTGAGACGAGCGTTCATGCATCATCCCCCCAAGCGGCTGTCAGATGTTCTGACAGCAACTCGTTTACGGCGGCCTCAACGGCTTCCGCTCCGTTGGACATTTGGTCGCTCAGCGCTTTCACCTCCGGGCTCAAATCGTCGATGAGCGTCTCAAGAGTTGACATAGGATCGGCGACCACACCGTCCGTGTCGATTTGGTCGAGCGGCGTGAGGACCGCGAGCCAATTCGAAAGATGAGTTCTTGTCTCGTCTGGCACAGCGGGAACCGTGCCCACAGAGAGCGCACGACAAACTTGCATTACCTTGTTCAGGTAATCGGGATTCAACCGCGGACCTACCAGAACAGCGGTCAACGGATTGCGCGCCCGCGCAATATCCAGCGCTCGTGCGACACCATGTATACGGCGAACGATTTCGGCGTCCTTCGCATCTACTGTATCGCAAACGAGAACGATTTCGCTTGCATTCCCAGGTCCCATCATGACCGCAGGAAATTCAAAGGTTGTCTGACTGATGACGAAAGGGGGTGGCAGGAGCCGGAAATTTGCATCCTTTAGGAAGGCGACCACCCGCTCGACCGGAGCACTCATGTTCATAGGTTTGCCTCAAGCTTAAATCGTTCCATCAGTTCGCCTGGAGTTCCGTCCACTGTAAGTAAGCTTGCCATGCTTAGGCGTCGGGGGCCGGGAGACCTTGCCGTTCGCCCGGGTGCACGACTCGGTGAACGGGGCAGTCTCTCATGGATATGATGCGCGTGGATAAGAATTACGTCTTCGTCCTCGTCAAGAATCGCCTCGCTATCGAAAAGCGCCAGCTCGGCCTCAGGTCTGCCAAGCAAGAATACGCGGTCAGTACGAGTACCCTTGGTGACCTCAACACTACCATTCTTGGTGTCGGGCGCCTGAGGTAATTTTAGCGACCAGTCTCCCGCTTCAGCACCCTGGGCTAGAGCCGCAACAATCATGGCCCCTTCCGGCAAACCGTTCGTCTCCGACTCCAGGTCCTGGTTCATCTGGTTTAGGGGGATAGGCGTCAGAGGCTCATATCGAGTGGCATCGATCTCGTTTTTCCCAGAAAGGAATATGCGCTTACTACGAGAGAGACCGAAAACCAGCGAACGCACAAATCTAAGATGGTCGCCGTCGTCAGTTGCAGCTATTCGATTGCGGAACGACTGGATTCCGTCGTCGACCCAGGTTGCCATCGCATCGGAAAGATCGAATGCGCCAAGTCGAGCAAGGCGCCGAAGTTTCGCTGCGAAGGTCCACAAAAGCAGAGCGGGCAAGAGTGGTTTGGCGAACGCTCGGAGATGAGCGCTGCGCTTGATCGCCGCTCTATCATCCCCTGCAAACTGATCGGGATAGACGTTTCCAAGAAGCGCGGTCTGCGCTTCGCCGATCGAATCTTCTGCCATCACGTAGGCCGGCAGTTCGCCCGGCCATGCCCAGTTTTGTGTGGCCGCCGCGAGGCCAAAAACTTTGCGGATGTTGGCGTCTTGAGCGGAGAAGCCGAGCATCAACGTGGGCTTGGTAATCGCCACGCTTATGAGGTACTGAGCCAAGGCCTGGGTCCTCGGATTGGTCTCCCAGCCGTCGATCTGCCATTGGGCACCCACGAGATAAGGGCGGTAGGTGGCTTCATCTTCGCTTGCTCTTATGGCGCAGCCATGGAACTTGATGAGAGTTGCCTTCTGGTCGGGCGCTTGCAGATCCTGGGCCCTCACACACACCTTCAGCCCGTTGGGCTCTCCTGTCAGTTCCCCCATCGCCTTTTCGATAAGCCCGTCCCAATTGGCCGACGGAAGCTCTGTGACCAGCCCTTCCCTAACGAGAGCAGCAATTGCGTAGTGCTCAGCATCGGGCAATACCGTCGGATCAGCATAGGTCGCGGCTACGTCGGCCGCTTCCCAAACCATAAGATCGAGCGGTTCCCGTCGATATCAATATTGAGAAAAGCAGCGTACTGACCACTGAGCCGATCTCGAAGGAGGTCCACGACCGGCCAGTCCTCGACTGGGGCAGAAAGGTCGATGGATTCGCGCTCATCAGCACTCAAATTGGCGATACCAAAGGCTCGCACCAAGCCGGCGTGGAAGGGGCAGGTGTCGGGAACTGAGCCTACACGCATTCGCAGAAACTCGAGCGCTTTCACCACGATCTGCTTCAGCCCCGGAAAACGACAAAAGGAAATGCCGGACCCCAACCAAAAGGCATAGCGAGCGTCTGCAACCCCGTTTGCAAAGGCGGCGAAATCTCCGTCAAGGAGCGCAAGAGTTTCTGCTACTGAGATTGTTTCAGCTTCAGGCGCGGCGCACACTATTCCCCCCGATATTCTCGTGCCACTGGGCTAGATGCCAATCTTTCGGCGTTCGTCTCACAGTCACAGCGAGCATACTTGTTGGGTTGTAACCTGACAATCGAAGATTTCAGGCAAGCTCACCAGGCGACGTTCAACAATGACTAGGCAATCATTTTCGACGGCTTAGCGAGTTTGTCGCCCGAAAAGCAGTCGGTCCGAATCGGTCTCGTTTCGGTCATTCGCTTCGACCGCAGCGAATTCACACTCCCCGCCCTTGTTACCAATAACAAAATCAAAAGCTGTTTTACATCTTCGCTTGTATCTCTTTGATTTATGGATAGAGTTTTACGACCATAATTGTGTCTATCTAATTGTATTTTCAACCAAAACCGACTTATCATAATCCGCGTGTCGGGGGTTCAAGTCCCTCCTCCGCCACCCAAATTTACTCAACACTTCAGAAAGATAGATGTGAGACGCACTAGGCGTTTATGTCCGCATTAGCCTGGCGCCTTTTCAGTCTGCACAAGTCGCAGATTCAATCGGCCCACTCATCTCGCGCTTTAGCCACTGTTTTTCTTGGACAGTGTGGCTTGATTTGGCTCTGCTTTTCTATCCCTAAAAAGCTACTGTGTCTGCAGGCAGGAATGGGCTGCGCTATCCTTGAATTCACACTATGCGGAAAAAGCTGCCGTTGCTCAAGCTCCCGAACGGATCATGTCTCGGATTTTTACGGCCTACTCAAAATGATCAAGTTGGTGTGTTTTGATCCACCATTCAGCGGCTTCCATAAGAAGCTCTGGATCATCATTTTTGTTTGCAAAGAATGCATAGAAAGAAAGGCCCACCGTCTCGCCTTTCTTTGCGATCTTGTCGTTGCAGACTTCGATTGCTTTGGTTCGTAGAGGCTGTCGCATTGTTAGTCGGCTCTTCCCTTCTTATGTATTACAATTGGAACATAGAAGGAACATTTGGGCCTTGCAATAGGTTTGGCCTAGTAAGTTGGGATTCCGAGAGGTTGAGGCTGCTCATCACCAATTGAAAACGATCACCCAAGCTAATGAAGAGCAGTCGCGGCCCTATCTGGCCATGCAAATAATGATGACTGTCGCCTTGCACTCCCCGTTTGCCGGCATGGCTTCAGAATGCTGCTTCTTTAACTGAAGACCTTGGTCTTTACCAACGTAAAAGCCGCCGAAATGATCATCCGAATCATCGGCGGCTTTTGCGAATGTGATTGATTGAAGGAAGGTCGTCTCTTTTGAAGACCCGTCGTTATGAGAGCTCTTCAACGACGACGAGTTGTCTTTCTGATGCACCGCGTGCGTAGGAAATCGCCTCTTGATACTCTTCTGAGTGATAGCAGTTTCTTGCAGCCTCTATGCTTTCAAAGCGCACAACAACATTGCGTGGCCATTCTCGCCCTTCCAATTGCTCAAAAGCGCCACCTCTTGCCAGAAAGACCCCGCCATGCTTGGCGATCGCAGGCCCTGCCCGTTTTGAATATTCAGCAAATGCAACGGGATCAGACACAGAGATGTTCGCAATCCAAAGTGCAGACATAGGAAGTCCCTCCTTGTTTCAATGAAAAAGTGGCCCGACGTTGGCCGCCGGACCTAGCGCTCAGGCTTTTGGGGCTAAACCATCAGCGCCTTGGGGAGGATTACTGAACAAACCGCGCGTGCTTGCTCCGGGAGCAAGTTTTGCGATCAGGACCAAGAGGATAACCAGCCCCCAACCAGCAAGCATACCTGCATACCAATAGATAGACTCTGCTGGTGCAATAACGGCGGTCAAACCTGACAACCCAATCAGCAGTCTTGTAGGAAGTGCTAGCGGACGTAAACACCATCCACCGAATGCCACGGCCCACAAAGCTGTCGCCCCGAACAAACTCGCAGCGCTGACCGCGATCGTTCCGTAGCTTCCCTGGGCCAGAACGCCCATGTCAAACACGAAACCAAAGGGAACGAAGAAGGCCACCAATGACAACCCGAAGGCGGCAAAGCCGGTTTTGACGGCGGGCGCCTTTCCGACAGCCGCGGCTGCGAAGGAAGCAAGCGCGACAGGCGGTGTTACCATTGACAGGACGCAATAGTAGAAGATGAAGAAGTGCGCAGCCAGAGGCTCAATGCCCAGTTTCTGGATTGCAGGCACGAACAGCACAGCACCGATGATATAGGCGGCAACCGTCGGCAGCCCCATGCCCATGATGATGCAGCCAACCATTGCCAGCGCCAGAGAGGCATAGATTGAGCCTTCAGCGAGACTGACCAGAGATCCTGCAAATTTCAAAGCCAGATTTGACTGGACAGCAACGGCAATAACAATACCAATTGCGGCAATCGGAACGGCAACTTCAGCGGCTTGTTTGGGGGCATTGCGAAGCGCATCGGTCAGTTCAGACCGACCGATCCACGTAGAACGACGCAGGAACGGAACCACCAGAGAGGCAACAGACGCCCCAACCGCTGCATAGGCGGCCGAATAGCCTGAAACCAGCATGAAGACAAGAATGATGGGAGGCAGGATCAGGTGCAAGCGGGGCAGAATGGGAGCCGTCGCATTGACTTCTTCTTCGGTCAGAGCACGGATGCCTTCACGACGAGCTGTCAAATCGACCACCAGAAGCAGCGAGAAATAGAAAGCAAGTGCGGGAATAAGACCGGCAAGAGCAAGACTTGGATAAGGCATGCCGAGCATTTCTGCCATGACAAAGGCTGCAACCCCCATCACGGGAGGCATCAACTGGCCACCGGTCGACGCAATGGCTTCCACGCCAGCGGCCCGATAGTCAGCCAACCCCGTGCGCTTCATCAATGGAATAGTGAATACGCCGGTAGAGACCACATTCGCCACCGCGCTTCCCGAGATTGACCCCATAAGGCTTGAGCCGAGAATGGCAGCCTTTGCGGTTCCTCCCGTCGCGCGCCCTGCAACGCGAATGGCCAGATCGATAAAGAGCTGACCACCACCCACAGCGCTGTAGAAAGCACCAAACAGAATGAAATAGAAGATGAAGCTGACCGATGTCGAGGTCGTGATCCCCAGTACGCCAGCCGTTGTCATCGAAACGATTTCAATGGCTTCGTCCATCATGAACCCGCGAAAGCCGATCCAACCTGGCAGATATCCGCCAAACAGGGCATAGAGGATAAAGACAGCCAGAACATAGACCAGTATCATGCCGACTGCACGGCGAGCCCCTTCCAGCAAGAGGAGAACAAGGGCGGACCCGGCGACAATGTCAACGGTAAAGATTGGAGAAACATTCTCCATTCGGGTCGTTAGTCTGTCATAGGCCAGCAAATAGTAGGCACAAACGCCCAAGGTGGCGAGCAAGACAAAGCTGTCAATCGACAGTCGAACCCAGCGAGGCAGCCGATCCGCTTCAAGCGGCTTATATAGAAACAGAAGCAAAAGGGCGAAAGAGAGGTGAAGTGGGCGTGAAAAAAGAGGCTGTTGAGGGTCGTAAAGAACCCAAATCTGAAAGGCCACAAATAGCAGACCAATTAGAAACGCCACTTTCCGCGCGATACCCTTACTGCTCTCAGCAGCTACAGCGGACATGATTTCCTCCGAAACAAAATACAGGGATTGAGATCAGACACCAGCACATGTCTCAAGAATAAGTGGCGTCTGATCTTTTCTGCGGGGACTTATTTCATCAAACCGACTTCGCGATAGTAGCGCTCCGCACCCGGATGAAGCGGGATACCCGTATTTTCAGGAAGCCATGCCTTGGATGGGTCGAAATTCTTCCAAGCGCCATGTGATTCCTTCAATATGTCGGCATTTTCGATAAGGGTTTTGGTGATCTTGTAAGCCATATCATCGCTTAGAGACGCACTGGCTATCAGTTCGGTTCCGATATTCGCACCGATCGTAGGCCCGTCTTGACCGCTGAACCAAGGACCGAAACTCCCGACTTTCAATCCATGACTCTCGATGTATTTTTGCGTCTCTTCCGGCAAATCAAGAAACTTGACATCAGCCGTCAACGAAACTTCCGTGATGGTAGGATGGCCTTTGAGGATCGTGTCGAAATAGATATCTGCCTTGCCGTTGCGCATTTCATCGGCAATTTGGCCAGCCCCTACCTGGATCACATCGCCACCGTCTTCTTTGATCTTGTCTACGCTGGTGCCAAGGGAATCAAAAACCATATGGGCGACAGGAACGGCGCTTGAGCCGACCGGTTTCATCAGGACACGAACTGGTTTCCCCGAGGTGAAGATTTCTTTCATGTCGGTCGTGCCGACTTCGTCGAGATAAGCCTTGCGAGCAATTGCGCCGACATAAACGTCGTTCAGTCCACCAACGAGAGCTCGGATATCGGGCGCTTTTTTACCGCCATAAACCTCCGACCCTTCATAGGCCCAGATAGCACTTGCCACATTTGAAAGAGCGATGTCGGCCTTACCCGCCTGAACGACCATTGGATTTGCAACACCGCCCCCACGGGCAATCACTTCGATTTCGGTGCCGTCCAAAGATTCGATCATTTGCTCCAAAGTCGCTGCGAATACATACCAGGCGCTACCTTCTCGCATGGCGCCAATTCGCAGTTCGTCTGCAGAAGCGGATGAACACCCGATCCCGACAAGCGCGATGGCTGCAATCGTTGATTGAGCCAGTTTTGAAAACTTTCCAAACATTTAAAATTCCTCCCAGAATAGATTTCCCCCATGACGAGCATGGGGGATACAGGCATCAAAGCGCCTCAAGCAGCTTTGGATCGACAGGGTCGATGCCGGAAGCTTTGAGTGCAGCAAAGATTTCTTCTTCGGCTGCCTTGCCAAGTGGCTTAAGCGGCTCACGCACGGTAGCATGATCAAGGACACCACGGCCCATCAGCGCGATTTTCAACGCAACGGTTCCTTCCATATGAGAACCACGGTGATAAACCGTACGTGTGATCGGCATCATCTGTTCAAATACCTTGCGTGCTTCAGGATAATCCTGAGCTTTACCCGCTGCGATCAGTTTGACAAGCAGCTCAGGAGCAACGTTACCATATCCAACCAGCAAACCGTCTACATCAAACATAGTAGGAAGCAGCCATTCGTCGTGGCAGCTAAGCACCTGAAGGTCCGGATTGGCTTCTTTAAGAGCCGGAATTTCAACATACCAGCGTTTCATGTTGCGCACGCCATTCTTGGTCGCAACAACGCCTTCCTGAGCAGCAATGTCCAGCTGCGTATCCAGATCATAGTTTGCCTTGGTAACATCCGGATACTGGAACAGGATGCACTGAAGACCCGAATTCTCCCAGATCGCTTTGTAACGGTCCTGCGGAGCACCTTTCTGGAAACCAAAACGAAGCCAGCCGTGGTTTGGATAAACAAGCGCACCGGTCGCACCGGCATCCTTGCATTTCTTAGCTTCCACAGCAGCAACCTGGGTGCCTTCACCGACAATACCGGTAATGATGGGAATTGCTCCATCCACTGCATCGGCATAAAGGCTGATCATCTCGAGGCGTTCTTCTTCGCTCAGGAAGGTACCCTCACCGGCATGCCCCAAAATAACAAGGCTTTTCACGCCTTCGATTGACGCCAGCCATTTGGCGATACGACGGTTTGCCTCGATATCCAGAGATCCGTCTTTGTTGAATGCAGTAACCGGGGCCGGGTTCAGGCCTCTAAGATCCATCGGTTGCATTTTTGTCTCCTCTCACAACAATTCTATAAACATGGGAACGATACTGGGAACGTTCCCATTTATGCTTGCTTTTGTCAAGAGCAAGGTGATAAGAATTTTATGTCATCAATCATCCGCATGACCCAGAGGTCTCAAATGGCGAAGAATTCTCGTACCACTGCCCGTTCTTCACGCGTCACAATTCTTGATGTGGCGCGCGCTGCAGGTGTGTCCAAGTCCAGTGTTTCAAGACTTCTCGATGAGCGGCTCCCACGTTCAAACAGCGAGGTTGCCCAACGCGTTCGCAGGGTCGCCAAAGAACTCGGCTATGTAAGAGATGTTTCAGCAGCCAATTTGCGTCGTGGCAGCACGAGCACGATCGGCCTCATCGTGCCCCGCCTTACGGATACAGTGATGGCATTGCTCTACGAAGCCCTGCAGAGAGCTGCTGCTAAATCGGGGAAAATCGTCATCGTAGCAACCACAGACGAAACGATTGAGGCAGAGCGAAGAGCTGCGAACAGCTTGATTGGAAAAGGTGTGGATGCCCTGGTCTTGGCAACCGCTCGCAATGATGATCCCTTCATCAAAGAGCTTGCCGAACGCGGCGTCAAATATGTTCTCGCTCTGAGAACCGACGGAACAAGCCTGTCGTCGATCGGCAATGACGAATTGGGTGGCTATCTTGCCACAAGACACCTGATAGACCTCAACCATTCCCGAATTGGCCTAATCGCCGGTCCGTCCTACTCATCAACGGCTTGCGGGCGCACAAAGGGGTTCCGAAAAGCCATGGCGGAAGCTGGCCTCAAGGTCGATGAAGAGCTGGTGGTCGAATCCACATTCGGCATTGAATCGGGACGCGGTGCTGCAACGAAACTGATGTCCAACCCGGAGCCACCCACAGCGATCTTCGCGGTGAATGATAACATTGCGATCGGTGCATTCGCCGCCATTCATTCCCTTGGATTGTCGGTTCCCGATGACGTTTCTCTTGTCGGGTATAATGACATCCCTATCGTTTCGCATCTCTATACACCAATGACCTCTGTTCATGTGCCATTTGATCATATTGCAACCTCTGTACTAGAGCTTATAGATGGCGAAGATGTGCCGGAAGATCAAAGGATTCAGGTCGCAATGCCCTCGTTGATCCCTCGGCTTTCAAGTACTTCCATAGCGTCTCGGGAAAAGAAAACACAATAAAGCCAGTATCATAGCCGCCTCAATAGATCCGACCAGCTTGAAAGAGATGATCATAAAAACATGGGGGGGGGCATTTCTGAGTTCCTTGCGCCTGATCTTCGCCGCAGGGTTTTGAAAAGCCGTTGATCAAGCAACAACTCAACCGAAGGGTAGAAGGTCTGCCCTTCCCAACGTCATCGTAAGAAATCAAACTCTAGAATTTTCGCATAAAATCTGCCGAGCGCCCTTTTTCAACGAAATCCGTCCGAAGCTGCCGATTGTGCCAGCAGACATCTCAATCTCTACATTTCAATTTGCATCATTTTTATTAGGCGGTCCCTATCTTCAATCGCTTTTTGAGTTGCCGCAGGTGCGGCGGCTGCACACCCGTTGATGATGCATTCGGCCAAAAGCATGAAGGTAGAGATGGAGTTGGAAATAAAGCTTGTCTGATGTGGCGAAAAGAGTGCTTCATCGGAGAATCTAACCAGTGGAGAAGCAAGAGTGTCCGTGATGACCAATGTTTGCATGCCATGTTCATGGGCTGCCTGAGTCGCATTGACTGTTTGAACGGAGTAAGGAGCACAACTGCCCGCAATGAACAAATCGTCAGATGAATATTGCGCCATCCCTTCAGCTAATCCCAGAGCATTGCTGTCCAACAAATTCACATCCGAGCGGATCATCCTCAAGCCATATGTGAGAAAACTGGCAAAGGCGTGAAATTGCCGAATGCCATAAAGGCAAATGCGCGGTGCATTGGTAATCATCGACACAGCATGATCAAACGCTGTGGTGTCGAAGGTTTCGATCAAGCGATCGATATTCGCCTGGCTCTCATGGCAAAGCTGGGAAACCTTGGAGAGGCTGGGCGCATCGCGACTTTGCAGAGTCTGTTGCGCTTTTTTAGAATAGAATTCTCCTGGCGACGATATGGAGGCCTTGATCAATACCTCCTGAAAGGCGCTAAAGCCCGGATAGCCAAGATTACGAGCCAGCCGAGTAATGGTCGAAGCATTGACCTCCAGACGGTCAGCAAGTGTGGTGATCGAAAAGAGTGCAGGATCGCCCTGTAAATTAAGGATCTTTCCCAACGCTGCAAGTGCTTTGGGGCCGAGGTGGATATCACTCTGACCTCGGCCAACCTTGATCATCAATTCCCGCAGTCCCTCAATGGTCGAAGGCGGCTGGCCATCATTACCGGTTGGTGTAGAAGCTGTCGTCTGAGAGTGTGTCATAAATCGTCCACTTCACCTTATCTTCACAAAACTCAAAAACGCCGGTTGCCAACGTATTCTCATTGTCAGGATCCGTCGGCTGATCCCTCCTTATGGGCAAGCCATGCCCTCCGGTATCGCGCAGAATAGCCAACGGGAAAGCCCTGTTCTCCGACACAAGGTCCTGAGCACGCTTTTGCCTGTCACGGGACGACGCGGTCATAATCTGGCTTCTTCCGAGAAGGAGAGCATGATTCGCATGGGCAAAGGGAGTGGATATTTCATGTGTTTCCAAAGCACCTGCGCCAAATTCGATGGAAACAAGTCGCATTCCTGATTTTGGGTCTCGCTGCCCCAGCAGAACATGAAATCCGCCGCAGGTCGGAACGGTTTTTAGCATCTCTATGACGCTCTCTATGCAGGAACAGCCCAGCATGGCACGCCCCATCACCATACGCGGTATACCAAGCGGTGCATCAATCAGGCGAAGATTGTTGACGGTCTGCACCATCCCCGTCTCGGTAATAGCGAAAGTGTGGCCCGGAATCGAACCGGGATAGCAGAATGAAGAATAGGCGGGGCCGTCATCCGGTCTGACATCCGCGACAAAGCAAGCCCCACGAAAGAAGGGCAAGCCATCTTCATTGTGGGCAACAACGGGATTGGCTCCGGGCAAGGCAACAGTGGTGCACCCATCCGGCACCGAAGCGAGCAGATCGCCTCGACTATTCCACGCAACCACATGTTCTAACGGCAATTCCAACCCCTCGGCCAAGCCATCCAGCTCTTCCCAGATGCGAGGAAATTGTTCTTGCACCATCAGGCTCATCTGCTGAACATTCCGAGCCTTTGCTTGGAGAATTACCTGCTGCCAGATATTGCTTGAAAGCAGGTGTCTGTGAACGCTTTCAAGCCCCTGTTTTCCAAGACGGTATCCAATCTGAAATGGTGTTCCTGCGGCTTCTATCCTGCCCAGATCGCGGGGCTTATTCGACATGGTGCAAGAAGTCCTTCATCCGATCATTCGGTGGGTTGTCAATCACTTCTCGTGGATTGCCATCAACGGCAATCTTGCCATGCTCCATGAAAATGATGCGGGAACCGACCTGTTTCGCAAACGCCATTTCATGCGTCACGACAACCATCGTCATCCCCTCTTCAGCCAATTTCTGCATGACACTCAGCACTTCATGCTTGAGTTCGGGATCAAGAGCTGAGGTCGGCTCGTCAAATAGCATAACTTTGGGTTTGACAGCCAATGCACGCGCAATGGCCACCCGCTGCTGCTGACCGCCAGACAACTCCGATGGCAGATGGTTGGCCTTGTCTTCCAGACCGACTTTTTTGAGCAAATCCCTGGCAATGGCTTCCGCTTCCGTCTGGGAAAGGTGGCGCACTTGCCTTGGCCCGAAGGCGATATTCTTGAGTGCGGTCAATTGCGGGAATAAATTGAATTGCTGGAATACCATGCCTGCTTCTTGCCGGATTTCGCGCAATTGTCGTACATTGCCCTTGACGCTCAACCCGTCGACGATCAGGTCTCCTCCGGTTATGGTCTCCAACGCATTGATGCAACGCAGAAGGGTCGATTTACCCGAACCAGAAGGACCAACGAGTACAACCACTTCGCCCGCATCAATGGACAGATCCACTTCATCCAGAACGGTAAGGGGGCCGAACGCCTTCGATGTTTTATGGAATTCAATAATGCTCATAGGATTTTCATCCTCTTTTCGATGCCCCGCAATAGCAGCGTCAAGACGCCGGTCATGATCAGATAAAGAACGGCGACAGCAGACCAGATTTCAACGGCTCGAAAATTGGATGCCATGATTTCCTGCCCGGTGCGTGTCAACTCAGCAACTCCGATCACGATGAAGAGCGAAGTGTCCTTGAGTGAAACGATAAACTGGTTTCCAAGCGGCGGAATGAGACGGCGAAAGGCGAGCGGACCGACAATATAGAAAAGCACTTTCCAGCGCGGCAGGCCCAATGCAAGGCCCGCTTCCGACAGCCCCTTGCTGATCGAGAGGAAAGCGCCGCGGACGATCTCGGCGATATAAGCGCCAGCATTGACCACAATGGACAGCACGGCAGCCCCCATGGGATCAATCCTGATATCTGCGAGCACCGGCAGCGCAAAATAGAGAAACATAACCTGCACCACAATCGGCGTGCCGCGGATCAATTCGATATAGACGAAGGCGATACCATTGAGAATACGGCCGCCATAGGCGCGCATCAAACCAGCGATGGAGCCGAGCAGCAGCCCTCCAACGAGACCCAGAATGGTGATATATATGGTCGTCTTGGCACCCTGCAGCAATTGCGGCAAATAGGTGATGACGACCGACCAGTCGATTTCCATAAAAAACTCTGCCTTTAAAAATACAGAAAAGCCGAGCGCGATGCGCCCGGCCAATGAATGGAGTTCATATTATTTGGCAGGAACCGTGCCGAACCATTTTTTATAAATGGCATCATAGCGTCCGTCTTCTTTCATAGCGGCCAAAACCTTGTTGACCTTACCAACAAGCTCACTGCCTTTAGGGAAGCCAATGCCATACTGCTGGGCCATCATCTGCTTGCCAACGGTTTTCACCTGACCATTGCCAGCAGTCTTGATGTAATAGAGCACGTTTGGGGTATCGTGCATGGCTGCATCGACCCGGCCTGTGCGCAGTTCGAGATAGGCATTGTCGATGTTGGGAAACTTGCGTAGCTCGGTTCCGTCAAAATTCTCTGCGGCATAATCCGATGCAGAAGTCCCCGTCTTTACGGCAAGGGTCTTGCCCTTAAGATCTTCAGGGCCCTGGATGTCACTTTCAGAGGATACCATCAGCAGGAAACCGCTGTCGTAGTAGCCGTCAGAAAAGTCAATAACCTCTTGGCGAGACGGTTTGATCGTAATGCCCGCTAGCGCTACGTCCACCTGACCGGTCTGCAAGGCAGGAATAATGCCGGAGAAATCCATCGGGCGCAGTTCGTAAGTCAGGTCGAGATCTTTGGCGATTGCTTCCCACATGTCGATATCGAAGCCGGTATAGTTATCACCATCCTTGAATTCGAAAGGCACGAATGCCGTGTCGGTAGCAACAATGAGGTCTTGAGCATTGACTGATCCGGAAAAGAAAGCGCCCGTAAGGGCAATCGTTGCGGCGCAGGCCAGATTGAGAAGAGATTTCATGATAGTTCCCACATGGTTGATTTGGTGATGCTGAATTTTTAAGCACATAAATTTGCGTGCAATTTTATTATGCAAATAAATTTGCACAAACTTCGCCTGAGTGCAAGGCTCTTATTGGAAAAGAGTCGAATTCAAAGTCTGAGAATGAGGAGAAACGGCGAAAGCCATGAATCGTGGATGAAAGAATAACGTCCGGATTGTCTGAGAAGCTTCGGCTTGGTTCCTAACCAATCCAGCCAAGAGAATGGGCAGTGGCAATCGCTTCCTTGCGGCGGGTGCAGCCCAGTTTCCGGTAGAGATTGGAAAGGTGAAATTTGACCGTCGCTTCACTGATCCCCAAGTTACGCGCAACGGCTTTGTTGGACCGTCCCTCGGCGATCATCAGCAATATGTTGCTTTCGCGGCGGGTCAGATTGGAGAGATTGAGAGAATGGGTGCCAGGCAGACTGATTTCCTTGAGGCGCCTGAAGACCGCGTTCGCAACCGGTGAGGACTGGACAAACTCCACCAGCCGTTTATCCGCTATCAGATCATCAAGAAATACCTTTTCCTCGATCAGCACGGCAATACATCCAAGGCGTCCCACCTCTTCAAAAGCACGCACCAGAGCAGTCCGAGCCTTCGTCGCATTCCGCTGCCGCTTGGCAACGCTGGCCTGCCAGATCATGATCGTAATTTTTTGGCGGTAGGTCACATGCTGGTTGGAGCTCAAGGCCGCAAGCTGATCCAAGAGCATCGTGCGCGTTGGCACTTCATGAATGAGCTGGCGCATCCAGGCAATGGTGATGGCGATTTCGGCACCATCGGAAAGGCGCGCCAGTTCCGGCTCGGCCGCTTCCACCCAGGTCTTGTTCACGCGGGATTGCAACGCCATGAGGCGCTCGGATGCTTCGATCCAGCGGTTTCCATTTTGCAGGATCGTGGCTTCATAAACCTCCAGAATCATGTGGAACCTGCGGCTTGCAGAATGATCGGCACGCCAGCGGTCCAGATAGTTTCTGGCAGCCGAAACCGAATAATGCGAGCAAAGGGCCTCGCTTCCATATTTCAGCGCAAAATCGGCCAGACTCGGCCAAATCTCTCCGGTGACAAAGTGATCAAAGTCATCGGACAGAAATTTCGCAAGCAGCTCGAAATGTCCATCTTCATAGTCAACGCAGGCTTTGAGAATACTGAGGATGCGGGCATCGGAAGGGCTCTCAAAGGGCACTTGCGAAAAATAGTCCTGCGTCTGCTTCAGGTAATCTTGCGCTGACGCCAGATTGCCGCTGGTCAACGCCAGCACGGTCTGGAAGAGAGAAATGTAGAAGCACAGAATGGGCACGTCTGCATGTTGATAGTGATACAGAGCTTGGGCAGCCGCGCTTTGGGCATCCAGAAGGCGTCTGTTCCTAAGGTAATATTCCAGTATCGAATTGTAGAAGGCCCCACGATAGAGATGACTGTCGAGTGGCAATTCGGCCAATAGTTCGAATACATGACCCATGTTTTTCTCGGAAATAATCGTTTCCTCATAGATCACCATGGTCAGGCGGAAAACCCGGAAGATGAGACTGAAGCGATTATTGGGCGAAAAAACCAGAGAAAGATTGTTGGAGGCGGGACCAAGCGAACGGTCAAGAATAAACCGGGCGCGTTCTATATTCCCCGCCTTCAGCGCATGCATGGCTTTGGCAGCAACGAGAAGCTCTTTGTCCTGAAGTTGGTCCTCCTCTTGCGGGAACCCGTTGAGGACAGAGGCATATCTCTCCGGCCCCACATATTGGATCAGCATGAAACTGCTGGCCTCGACAAACCAGTCATAGGCAATGTCATACAAATGTGCCTGCTGGAGCGTTTCAATCGCAGCGTCCGGTTTGCCTAGCCTGCGTTCGACTTCGGCCCACTCGACCGCCTCGTTGCCTGCCAGTTTCATCCTGCGTTTTGCCGTTGCTTTGGCAAGCGGCGTCAAGATGGTTCGGGCACGAACAGACAGGCAGAGGCGTCCATCCTTACGGGCAAGCAAGGGGGCGATTTCCTGAAAGCTTTCTGCCAGTTCCGGGTCATCATCGGGATAATTGAGTGCCGCATCATACATCAGCGCAGCGTTGAGCAATGCAACCGTCGTATCGCTCAGATCCGCTAGAAAATGGTTCTTGAAGAAGGCAACCAGACTAGGCATGCCTATCGATTGGTCTTTTGCAAATTCGACAAGGCAGGGCCAGCCTGCTGTCTGGCTGACGATCTGTTCTGCCTGTTCGGGGGAGACCATAGCGGACAGGTCTGCTGCATCAAAGAATAGCTGATCGGAGGTGATGCGCTTGGCTTGATGATATAATAAGGCCCGGTTGATGCCCTGAATTTCAACCCCGGGGCGAGCGGCAATGATGATGCGGCGCTCGTCCTTGCCATCAAGCCATTGAAGAAGGGGCGCTATATCGACCGGGAAATCCGGCTTGGTGGGCAAATCCCAAAGCAGCACATCGCTTTGCTGGCACCAGACATCTTGAAACGGGCCAAATCTGATTGGTTGCTGAAGGCGATCTGCCAGTTGCCTGAGCAATATCGTCTTGCCTGCACCTGCAAATGCGGAGATCACGCATAGCCGCTGCTTTGCTTGCAAAATCTGATTGATAAGGCGGCTGCGTGAAATCATCGCGAATATGTCCAAACCCGAGCGCGTGCTGATCCTGTTGTCATATCTCTTGTTAGCGCGGGATTGAAGGCGACGATAAGCGAAAGATGGCCAAAGCGGCCACCTTTCCTAGTGTTTCGGGTTTTCGTGCGCTTACTTGGCGTCGCAATCCCACCAGAAGTTCGAGAAATCATAGTCCCAGCTCTGCATCGGAATCAGTTTGTAGCCCTGAAGGCAGACGCTGGTAGCCATCCGCTTTTCCTGAATGCCGATATAGACATCACTCTGGCGATCGACCAGATTCTGCTGAATTTCCTTATAGATTGCGTTTTGCTCGGAAACGTCCGTGCTTTCACGCGCCTTGGAAATGAGAGCATCCAGATCCTTATCCAGAAGCCATTCCATGGATGCCCATGTGCCCTTCGTTGCCGAATGGTACTGGACATAGAAAACGCTGTCTGGGGACGGATAGGTTGGGCCATAGATAACCTGTGTTGCGTTCGGCGTGGTTTCCTGTTTGGACGCCAACTCGGTTATCCGGTTCCAGGGTTCTGGCTGCAGTTCAACCTCAATGCCAATGGTTGGCAGTGTTGATTGCAGCAAGAGCGCGATTTCCTCTTCAAATCCCAGACCTGCCACATAGGACAAACTGATCTTGATGGGTTGCCCAGCATATTTGGACTTTGCCAATTCTGCTTTTGCGGCTTCAAGATCGTATTTGGGCGCTTCCAGTGTGTCGAGGAATGCTTCCGAGAAGACCGGAGCCAATGGGCCTTTCATTTCCGCGCTTGGGAAAATCACATCGCGAATGGTTGCATAGTCGGTTGCCAACGCAATGGCACGGCGCACATGCACATCATCGGTTGGCGCCTTTTTGCTGTTCAGCTTGATATTGAAGCCGGTCGCAGTTGGCGTGCTGACGATTTTGTAGCCATCCATTTTGGCAATGGCATCGAAGGTTTCGTTGCTGTGGCCGTAAGCTGACATGCCCAGCTCACCTTTCTGGGCAAGGGCCTTGACGGTTGCTTCGTCATTGGTGATGACAAAACGCACCTCATCAATCGGGGTGCCGTTGGTCCAGCCATCATGATAGCCCTTATAGCGCTCCATGATCAGTTCGGACCCGCGAGACCAGCTTTTCATTGCGTATGGCCCCGCACCTGCTGGCTTTTGACCAAGATAGTCTTCCGCCCATTCGCCTTTGTCTTCGGCTTCAACCAGATCCTCATTCACCACCAGAATAAGAGGTGTAATGGTCAGGAACGGGCTATAGACCTTGTTGAGCTTGATTTCGACCGTTGAAGCGTCAACCGCCGTCACGCTTTCAGGAGAGACCAGATCCTTGAAAAGATAAGCAGGTCCGTTGTTTAGCGCCAGCAGGCGTTTCATGGAATAGACAACGTCTTTGGCTTCGACGGGGGTGCCATCCTGGAATGTGGCTCCGGATTTCAGTTTGAATGTATAAGTCTTGTTGTCGTCAGAAACAGTCCAGCTTTCAGCCAGCTGCGGCGCAATGGTGCCTTCCGGGGTAACGGTGGTGAGACCGTCATAGAAGTTCACTGCTGCCATATATTCCGTGTAGTCGTTGATCTTTGCCGGATCGATCGTGCCGAAGATCTGGGTCGCGTTCGCAACAATCGAAACCTTGTCTTCAGCAAAGGCCGATGAGGTCATGGCCGAGGACAAAGCCAAGACCGCAAGACCTGCGGCGAGGATTGACTTATTCATTCGAAATTCTCCTGTGGTGGCTTGGTTTGTTTTGCTTTTTGTTTTTATGAAAGGGAAATGTCTTCAACCGGCGTGTAATCGTGGTCATAGCCGAAATAGCCCGGGCCAACGAGATCCAGACCGGCGGGTGTTCGCCATTTTGGATTGCAGGGCAAGCCCAGAAAATCGATGGCGAGGCCATAGCGGATTTGCTCGGTTGTTACCGGCAGGCCGCCATCCGAATCCAGAGCGCAGATCAGATCTGGCGTAGTGGCGAGCACTTGCCCTTCTCCATTCTTGGCAACGAGGAATTCGTTCTGGAACTCGACCGTGAAAGTGTTTCCGGCGTCTTTATCGAGCCCCTTGATGATTGCCTTGCCACGAGCAAAGCCGCCAACGGTGGCACGTTCGATATCCATCACCCGGCCGGTGAAGAGCTTGCGGCCCTTAAACTGTTCAACAAGGACAGGACTGGGGTTGCGGTTGGCTGCCCGTTCGCTTTCGATGGTCTCACCGATCTGCTGGATCAGTCCGAGCGTATCATGCAGGGTGCCCCGCTTCATTTGCTCGCCGGTCATGGGATAGCCAGCCCCGAGAGCCGCGCCGCCCATCTCGATGGTAGAGGCGCGAGCCAGCCGCTCGGTCCACTGGTTTGATATCGCGTTGAGCACCACCGAATTTGCCTTGTCATCTGCAAGCACCATCGGTGTGGCCTGAACGCCTTCGATGGTGAAGCAGACCATTTGCAACTCCGGAAAAGCGCGCCCCATGCCGTCGCCATCGATCAGAGGAAGACCTGTGGCTGCGGCGACGGCAAACGGAATGGTCGAATTCAGACCGCCCGCTTCCACGCACATGACGGCGTCAACTTTGCGTCCCATATAGGCTTCAAGGCTATGCAAGGCCGCGATGGCTTCCTCGCCCTGAGGCAGTTTTTCCAGCATGACCGTCGGGGCACCCATCATGAAGACGGGCACACACAGGGCGTCATCTGCCACGCTGTCGGCGGCGATAACCGTGACAGGACCATATTTTTCAATGGCAGCCTTGGCCATCAGCTTGCCGATGTAAGGATCGCCCCCGCCACCGGTTCCAAGGAATGCACCGCCAAGCGCGATGGTGTCCATGTCGTCTGCGGTAATGATGCGCTGTGCCATCAGACCTCTCCGTGAACATGTGAAAGCGGACGATACGTAACGTCATCAAAGCCGAAGGCTTTGGGTCCGATCACTTCCAGTGCCTCTGGGGTACGCAGCAACGGATGGCAGGGAAGCGCCAGAATGGCTACGCGCTGTCCGTAGCGCAGCATTTCCGTTGAAATGGCCGTGCCAGTATCGATATCCAGAACGATGATGAGATCCGGCACAACGGCTTCGATGACGCCATTGCGCTTGAAGATCAGATTTTCATTCTGGATCAGGATAGAAGCCTCTTCGCCCTGATGGCCGTCCAAACCGGCCAGAATGGCTTCGCCTCGGACAAACCCGCCCATCAAATGACGTTTGAGGTCATGGATTTTGCCGGTGAAGAGACGCTTGCCGCCTTCCATCTGCAGGATCTTCTCGATTGGGTCATCGTGATTTTTTTGCGCTTCCAAAACCGCGTGCCCAAGGGCAATCGCTTTGGTGTAGCTGTTGGGAATAGCCACCTTTTTAACGAATGCCCCGGCCATGGGAGCTGCAGCCAGCGTCGAGGCACCACCTTGGGAAACCACACAGGCGCGGGCCATTCTTTCATGCCAAAGCTCACTGATGGCGTGCTCGAAGATAACGATGTTGCCGTGTGGATCGCACATCGCGCTCGGTGTCGAGCGATGACCATAGATGGCCCAGGTTGTCATCTGCATTTCCGGGAAAGCGCGGCCCATGCCATCGCCATCCACCACGGGCAGCCCCAACAATGCAGCATCAATCAATGGCTCCATGGAATTGGACCCACCGATTTCCTCGCATGCGACAGAGTCGACCGAGATCCCCAAACGCTCTTCCAGAGCCCGTATCGTACGAACCCCTTCGCGACCCTCGCGGATACGCTCATAGGCAACGACCGGCGCACCGATGCCGCCAATCGAGATCACCCGATCACTATCCTTGACCGATTCAAGCGGCTGAACTTTCAGAGGATAGCCAGCGCGCAAGACTTCGCGTGCGCGCAGCTTTCCGATATAGGCGTTGCCGCCACCGCCAGTGCCGTAGATCGCAGCGCCCACTTCAAGCGCATCGAGATCCGCCTCGGTGAGCAACCAGAAGCCGTTTTCATCAACATTGCGGCCTTCATTCGCCATGGGTGCCTCCCATCTCGCCAACGACCTTCACATGGATACGAGTGGCATTGCCTGGCAGATAGGCCAGAGGCACATCTTCACGCTCGATCACCTCAATGGTGTCTGCTTTTGCACCCGCCTTGATGGCGTTCTGGGTTGCCTCTTCTTCGGCTTGCGCAAGGCATGCCTCACGGGTCAGGCCACCTTCAAGGGAGAAGACCCGATCAACTTCACCAGAAATCTGCGCAATAGCGGCACCAACCGCATTGGCGACAGCGAAGTTTTCCGGGCGAATAACCTCAAGATCACCAAGGGCATCAGGCATCAGGATAGATCCGCCACCCACCGCAATCACCGGAATGGGATCTGGCGAGATACGGCTACGCTCGACGGCTCTCTCGAGCATCAGATAGATTTCCGCATCTGCAGTTTTGGCCAACTCGGCATCAACATCAGCAACTTTGGCAGCATCGCCAACACTGGCCTTGCCTTGCGAAACCGCGATGTCAGTCGTCGTCAGGACATCCCCGCCGAAGACCCGGGCTTCCTTGGTGATGCGATAGCCGACGGATTGCGGACCAACGGTCACGCTGCCGTCCTCGGCCTGTTTGACGAGCGATCCGCCACCAAGGCCGATAGAGAAGACGTCCGGCATACGGAAGTTGGTGCGCACGCCGCCGACATCAACAATGGTCGCTGCCTGACGCGGGAAGCCCATATGCAGTGCCCCCACATCTGTGGTCGTGCCGCCGATATCGACCACGATGGCTTCCTTGCAGCCAGTCAGGAATGCTGCTCCACGCATGGAGTTGGTGGGACCTGAAGCAAATGTGAGAACGGGGAATTTGCTAACCATTTCCGCGCTCATCAAGGTGCCGTCATTCTGAGTGATATAGAACGGGCAAGTGATGCCGGCTTGCTGCAAGGCATTGCCAAAAGCCTTGACGGTTTTGGCGCTGAGCTCAAGCAGGCTGGCGTTCATGATCGCTGCGCTTTCGCGCTCCAGAATACCGATGCGCCCAATGTCATTTGACAGCACAATGGGAATGTCTCCGCATTGCTCAGCAATGATATCGCGTGCTTTAAGCTCCATATCCTGATTGATGGGGGAGAAAACAGAGGTGATCGCAACGGCCTTGACATCTTTTGCCTTGATGTCGGAGGCGATGCGCACAAGCTCCTCTTCGTCGAGCGGTGCGATTGGGCGACCATCGAACTCATAACCGCCTCTGACGAGGTAGGCATTGTGTCCCACAGCATCACGCAAATCAGCGGGCCAATCGACCATGGGCGGCAGGCACTCGGTTGCTGGCAGACCCAAGCGGATCGCAGCCACATGATTGATATGCTTACGCTCAATCACTGCGTTGGTGAAATGGGTGGTCCCGATCATCACATTGGAGATCTTTTCGCGGTCAATCCCCGCCTTCTCGATGGCCCCTTCCATAGCTTCGATCACGCCGGAGGTGACATCTTCGGTGGTTGAAGCCTTAATACCGGAAAGAACCTTGTTCTCTTCCATGATAACGGCATCGGTATTCGTGCCGCCTACATCAATGCCCAAACGATACACATTGTGCTCCATTGAGTTTCATCAGCTCTTGGCCTGAACAAGAAATTTCTGGCGCTCTTCTTCACTGACTTTTGGTTTTTGTTCTTCCTCGGCGTCGCTCATCACCGGAATAGCGGCGATCAGGGCGCGGGTGTAAGGATGGTGCGGATTGGAAAACACTTCCGCCGGTGTGCCATGTTCAACGATTTCGCCCTTCAGCATGATGGCGATGCGCGAACAGAAATTGCGCATCAGGGAAAGATCGTGAGAGATGAAAAGATAGGTAAGGCCAAGCTCTTCGCGCAGGCGCTGCAACAGCGCGACCACATCCTTCTGGACTGAAACATCAAGGGCCGATGTCGGTTCATCAAGCACCAGAATGCGTGGTTTAGCCGCCAGAGCGCGGGCGATTGCAACGCGCTGCTTCTGTCCGCCAGAAAGCTCATGGGGGTATTTGGAGAGATAGCTCTCGGGCAAATTCACCTGCTCGAGCAACTGCGTCATGCGTGCATGCTGCTCGTTCTTGGGCATCTTGACGAAGGCAAGCGGTACGGACAATGTCTGCGCAACCGTTCTTTTCGGATTAAGCGAGGTGCCCGGATTTTGATAGACGATCTGCGTCAACTCCCTGAGCGGAGCAACCTTCTCACCTTCCTGATGTTCGTGGTTGGCAACCGTAATCCGCCCCGTTGTGGGCCCCAACAGTCCCATGATGGTGCGGGCGAGCGTCGTCTTGCCTGAGCCGCTCTCTCCGGCCAGTCCGAAAATTTCCCCTTCAGCGATGGTCAGGGAGGTTTCTTCAACGGCCCTGTGACCTGCCTTCTTGCCGAACAAGCTGGCTTTGGCCTCGAATGTCTTTGAGACTTTGTCGAGTTTGATGATGGGGTCCGTGTTCGCGACTGGCTGGTCTGTGACATTGGCACCGTAGAGCGGCGGGATCGCTTCGATCAGCCCCTTGGTATAGTCCTTCTGCGGATGCTCAAAGATCTGCTTGAAGGGGCCATCCTCTACGATCTCCCCGTGACGCATAACATAGACGCGGTCGGCCGTTTGCCTGACAACGCCCAGATTGTGCGTGATCATCAAAAGGGAAAGCCCCTCTTCATCAACGAGCTGGTTGATGAGTTTGAGAATTTCACTTTGCGTTGTCACATCGAGTGCGGTGCCCGGCTCATCGGCAATCAGCAGATTGGGGCGGTGCAACAACGCAAGGGCAATCAAAACCCTTTGGCGCATCCCGCCTGAAAGCTGAAAGGGGTATGCTGCACAAATCCGTTCGGGATTGTCGAGCTGGACTTGCCTCAGAACATCGAAAATGCGGGCCATGCGCTGCTTGGCACCGGATTTGATCCCGTTGCGCTTGTCAGCGTAATACATCACGTCATCAAGATGCTTGCCGATTTTGAAGACCGGATTGAAGGAACTGAGCGGATCTTGCATGATAATCGAGAAAGCCGTGCCCTTGAGGGCCTCTCTCTCCTTGTCATTCATCGCAAACAGTTCCTGACCGTCAAAACGAATGCTGCCGCTGGATATATTGGCATTGTCCGGCAGGGTGCCCAGAATACTCTTGGACGTGACCGACTTGCCCGAACCGGTTTCCCCGATCAGCGCCACGCGTTCACCCTTGTCGATCTTGAGGGACACATCCTTGAGCACATGGGTGCTGCGCCCATAGCTGGAGAAGGACACATTCAGATCGAAGATTTGCAAAAGAGGGTGTGTCATTGATCAAGCCTCCACATCGAACATGTCGCGCAGGCCATCGCCAAGCAGATTGAAACCGAGGGTGGCGTAGAAGATCGCAAAGCCGGGTGCGAGAACTTCCCACCATTTTTCCGGCAGGAACTGGCGCCCATCCGCCACCATGGACCCAAGATCGGGAATGGGAGGTTTAACACCAAGGCCGAGGAAGGACAGCGTGGCACCAAACAGAATGACGAAAGCGGCGTCGAGCGTTGTCTTGACGGAAATCACCGCAATACAGTTTGGCAGGATTTCGCGGGTCAGTATGTGCCAGTTGCTGGCACCGGCCATGCGGGCGGCTTCGATATAATCCTCCGCCGAGATGGATTTGCTGACGCGATAGACAAGGCGAGCATGCCAGGTCCACCAGATGAGCGTGATGGCAAGCATGGAGTTGACCAAGTTGGGCTCAAGCACGTTACCGATCGCCAACGCCATGATCAGCGGCGGAATCGCAAGCATCACGTTGGTGAGCCCCGAAACAATACGCTCGGTCCAACCGCCGAAATATCCGGCCAGCATGCCAAGAGTTGCCCCCAAAGGGACAGAAACCCCAAGCACCCCGAAGACCAGCAAAAGCGAAACGCGGAAACCGAAAATGGTGCGCGAAAAGATGTCGCGGCCAACTTTGTCTGCGCCGAACCAATGCACCAAATCCGGGGCGGCATGGCGGCTGCGGAAATCGACCACAGCGCCTGCATGATCGGGATGAGGCACGATGAAGGGAGCAAAGATTGCAGCCAGAATGACCGAGATGACAATCACGGCACCCACCAGAGCCGCAGGATTTCGGCTGAACCGGTACCACTGCATATAGCGCGAGGAGAGAACTTTCTCGTCAGATCCGATGACAGACATTATCGCGCCTCCTTGGCGCTAACGCGCGGGTCGATCAGGGCAAGTAAAATATCGATGACCAGATTGGCCAGAATGAAAAACAGCCCAGAGATAAGCACCACAGCCATCACCGCATTGATATCCTTCTGCATGATGGCGCTTAGGCCGTAGGAGGCGAACCCACCCCAGGAGAAGAGCATTTCAATCACGAAGGCATTGCCGATCAGCGAGGCAAACTCGAGCCCCATAATGGTCAACGGAGCGATGGACGACAGCTTGAAGAGATAACGGAAAACGATCACATTGCTCGGAACACCGAAGGAGCGCAGGGTCAACACATGGTCGCGGCGCTGATTTTCGATCATCGTTGAGCGGGTGATGCGTGTGATCTGGCCGATGCTCGCAAGAGCCAGAGAAAAGGCGGGCAGAACCAGATGCTGGCAGGCGCTGAGGAAGACATCCGGCCGACCTGCGAGAATAGAGTCGATCAACAGAAAGCCCGTGTGTCCGTCAAGGCTGCCAAGCTGGAAATCAACCCGACCCAGAATGGGCCACCCATCGACAAAGTTGGCAACGAAAATCTGCAACAAAATTGCGACCACGAAGCTGGGCACCGTTACGCCCACCAGCGAAACAATCCGGCCAACATTGTCGATCCAGCTGTTTCTGTGCTTGGCAGTCAAAACACCCAACGGCACAGCAACGGCAAACATGAACAGAACCGTGACGACAACCAGTTCCACCGTGGCGGGCAGGAATGTCCGAACGTCTTCAGAAACCGGTTTGCCGGACAGCAAGGACTTGCCAAGATCGCCGGTGGCGGCTTTGCCCAAGTAACTGAGATATTGAACCACGAGCGGGTCATCCAGCCCCATGGACTGGCGCATTGCATCGACCTGTTCCTGACTGGCACTAGGCCCCAGAGCAATACGGGCAGGGTCACCCGGCACGACACGCGCAAGAATGAAAATCACCACCGAGAGCACGAGCAGCACAAGAATGAAGCCAACAATTCGCTTCAAGAAAGCTTCCAGAAAGCTTCCGGACATGAGTGGCATCCCTCAAATGACAGCGCATCTTTTCATGCCGAAACAGCAACAAAGACACGTTGGTTTGTCTTGAAAACGGCCGCCTTACCGCCAACCGTTCGATTTATGCCACCCAGTCAAACTGAAATAATGGGGCCTCTCAAGATCAAATAGGGATAGGTTTTTGCTAAATGAGTCTAGTTTTTTTGGAGCGCCTATCCGCCCCCCTGTCAATGATCATTCGAAACTGCCCCGCCTTCATCATT
Source organism: uncultured Cohaesibacter sp. (assembly GCF_963676485.1). Lineage (NCBI taxonomy): Bacteria > Pseudomonadati > Pseudomonadota > Alphaproteobacteria > Hyphomicrobiales > Cohaesibacteraceae > Cohaesibacter > uncultured Cohaesibacter sp. The sequence continues at coordinate 2,986,691 of NZ_OY781114.1, read as the reverse complement.
TTAAATTGGTTCTGACTCACATTTGCTGAAGTTGTTGGGCAGATTTTTACTCCCGACTTTTGCGTGATCGGATCATCTTTCTTAACGGCGAGGTGAATGACACAATGCGGTTTATCAGTGCACCGGTGCATACGCTCTGCATGGGAACCGCTCGCTCCATGGGTTCTTTTCTTTTGATGGCGGGTGAGCCGGGCGAGCAAGTCGCGCTCCCAAATGCAAGCATCCTGATCCATCAACCATCGCTCGGTTTTCAAGGTCAGGCATCCGATATGCAGATCCACGTTGAGGAAAACCTGAAAACCAAGCAGCGTATGACTAGGCTCTATGCGGAGCATTGTGGGCGTTCGTATGAGGATTTTGAACGCGGAAGAAGCAATGGAATGGGGCTTGATTGACAAGATCATGCAGGTTCGGGAAATGCCTGCCAATCCCTATCGGATCTGATCACTTGGGACAGGTGCGGGGTTGAAAATGCCCTATTCGCAGGCCACCTCCATTCAGCGATAGAGATCAGCCCGGCTTGGCGGCAAATTTGCAGGTCCCTTGGGATTCTTGCTTACCAGCACCTGGTAGAGTCGGGCCGAACCGCGCAGGAAGGCAAGCGACGATCCGGCCAGATAGGCGCTCCAGATGCGGTAGACTTCCTCTCCCACCAACTCAACCGCCCTGTCGCGGTTGTCCTCTAGCCGATCAAGCCAGAGTTTGGTGGTGCGTTGATAATGTTCACGCCAGCCTTCCACATCCATCACCTCGAACTTATTCTGCTCAAGGCAGGAAATGGTCCGCCCCAGATCGATCAGCTCGCCGCCGGGGAAGATGTATTTCTGCAGGGCGCGTTGCTCGGGGCGGGCGGAGAAGCGCTTCTTTCCCTTCTTGGCCTTGCGGGATATGGCGTGGTTGAGAAACAGCCCCTTGTCAACGAGCAGACGATTGATAGTGGCGCAATAATTGTCGAGATTATCCTCGCCGACATGTTCCATCATGCCAACCGAGGCGATCTTGTCGAAGGGGCCTTCCAGATCGATATAATTTTTGAGTTCCACGCTGACGCGATCTTCAAGACCCTTTGCCTTGATCTGTTCGCGGACATGGATCAACTGGGCATCGGACAGGGTCACGCCATGGGCATGCACTCCATAATTTTCAGCCGCATGGAGGATCAGGGCACCCCAGCCACAGCCGATATCTAGGAAACGCTCGCCAGGTTTGAGGCGTAGCTTGCGGCAGATCATGTCGAGCTTGTCATGCTGGGCCTGATCCAGAGAATTGTTCCAGTCGGTGAAATAGGCGCAGCTGTAGAGGCGCAGATCATCGAGAAACAGTTCGTAGAAATCGTTGCCGACATCATAGTGGAACTGGATGAACTCGGTCTCGTCGCTCTTAGGTCGACTTTTGCCATGGTCGCTCTCGTCACCCAAAAAGGCACGGCTGGCGTCAAGGTTGACACCGGGAGAGAAGAGGAAGGCGGCTAGGAAGGAAAGGATAGTGCTCTTCGGAAGCTTTTTGAGGCGTTTGCGCGAAGGGGTAAAGGCGAATAGCAGGCCGACATCATAAAGCGTGCCTCCCTTGATCTCGATGAGACCCTTGATGTAGGGGCGGATGATGCGGTCAAGGCCGGGGCGGCGCAGCAGCGAAGCAATGACGCCCGGATCGGCGATCCGGATGGTGAGGTCGGTGGCAGGATTGCTGCCTAGAGGCACCCTGGAGCCGTCCCAGAGCTCGATCATGATGTCGGCGTCGAGTGCCTTGGCCACCTCGTCAAGGAGGGCAAGTGTTGCCTTGAGTTGTCGCTGCGTTCCCATTTGCCCTGTCATGATGACCCTATCTGTTCGTTCCGAATGCAGAGACTGCCCGTCGGTTCCGATACGGATAGGCTGCCAATGTCACCGGAATATGGCGGTGGGGGACATATCAATGTTCTGCGTTTTGGCAACGGCCGATGCCGCTGAAAAGCACCCCTCTCAAATTTCTCCTCCTGGTCCGTGATTGGCAAGGGCTGATTGATCTGCGTATTCGTTTGGTGAGAGGTTACCCAAAGAAGAATGGGTCCTCTCGTTATTGTAATCACCCTTCCATGCCTTAATCTCGTGCCTTGCGTTGAGAAAAATCTTTGTGTGTCATGGCCCAATCAACCGCGCATCGTCGAGAACCGGGCTTTGTAAATTTTTCCGAGCCTCTCTTTGAGGGTGACACCATCAAGCGCCAACTCAGCCGGCATCTTCTTTAGCCGCTTGTTCTCTTCCTCGATAGCCTTTAGACGACGGCTTCAGACACTTCCATGCCGCCATATTTGGAACGCCATTTGTAGAAAGTTGCATCACTAACACCATGCTTGAGACACAGTTCGTTCGCGCTCAAGTCTGCTCGATGTTCTTTCAAAATATCGATGATCTGATCTTCGCGAAGCAAACTCTCTTCATTGTCTATCTCCTCGTCGGAAACAGAGTAACCCAAAATCAAGGATAGTTAAGCAGAACACGTCAAGGCTATTCTGCGTCCTCATCAACGGTCCAATTTTTCATGAAGTGCTTCATGTTCGAAAAAGGCGGAAGCCAGGCTTCGCGGCGGCTGCACCATAATTCATATGTTGGTTCAAACAGGTTGGGTGCATCGCATGCTCCCAAATGCACTTCTATTTCACGGTCGCTTTTCGAGAATATGGATGACCCACAATTTGGGCAGAAAAATCTGCCTTTATATTCTTGAGCTTCTCCCGAATATTGGAAAGACTTTTCCTGATAAACTGCCGCTGCATAGAATACTGCGCCATGGTGCTTACGGCAGTCCATGCAATGGCAAATTCCAACGCGATCAGGCTGGCCCTTGGCTATGAAGCGGACTGCACCGCAGAGGCATCCTCCAGTGACTGTATCCATAATGTCTTTCCGTAAAGCCCCTTTATGGTCGAAAGAGAGATCTGCCTGCTAGCGAACCGGTCAATTCAGGTGCTGTCAAATGACTTCGGAGGGATGCCGACGAATTTGATAAGCACAACGACGACCATCACTTAGAATGTGCTCGACTCGCTCGACTTTCACCTCCGGTCCAAGCAACGCGCGAAAGACCTCCAGTTCAGAGCGACAAAAATTCTGGCACAGCCGCGCTGCGGCGCAAATGGGGCAGTGATTTTCAAACAGCAGAAAGCTGCCATCCGGCGCCACCTCCATCGTCGACATATACCCTTCAGCACTGCGCAATGCGGCAAGTCGCTCCACCCGCTCGGCCAGAGAGGCACATTGATCCAATGCTCCACGATACCGCTCTTGGGTTCTCTCTCCGCGCAAAGTGATGATCTTGTCCAGCGTTTCCGGCCCCACGGTTTTCTGGATCGAATCCAGTAGGTCAACCGCAAGATCGGAATGGGTATCCGGGAAATGGTCGTGCCCCTGCTGCGTCAGGGACCAATAGACCGACGGGCGCCCACGGCCCTTGATACGACGCTCCTCGGTTACCAGGCCCTCTTCAGACAATCTCACCAGATGCTGGCGCGCCCCTTCACCCGTGGTGTTGAGTCGCTTCCCCATCTGGGCTGATGTCATGGCCCCGTTCATTTTCAGAGCCATCAACACCCGCTCACTGGCCAAGCCTGAGGAGTTTTGTCTTTTTTCCAAGTTTTTACTTGACATATTCGACCATTTGTTTTTCAAAGTAATTACTTGTTTTAATAACAGGATGCTCCCGAAAACGCAAGCTCGGGCCAATCAAAGGAGAAAACCAATGGCATTTGAACTTCCAGCTCTTCCCTATTCCCATTCCGCACTCGCAGCAGCTGGCATGAGCCAGGAAACCCTCGAGCTTCACCACGACAAGCATCATCAGGCCTATGTGAATGCCCTGAACGGATTTGTTGACGCCAATGCTGACCTGCAGGGCAAGTCCCTCGAAGAAATCATTGCCCTGACCTATGGCAACGATGCCCGCGCCGGCATCTTCAACCAGGCTGGCCAGCACTGGAACCACATTCATTTCTGGAATGCCCTTTCCCCGAATGGCGGTGGCATCCCGGGCAAACTGGAAGCCAAGCTGATCGAAGCATTCGGCTCCATCGAGCAATTCAAAGCAGATTTCAAAACGGCAGCGACCACCCAGTTCGGCTCTGGTTGGGCATGGTTGATCCAGAAGGCCGACGGCTCCCTTGCCGTCACCAAGACTCCAAACGGTGTCAATCCGCTGGCAACAGGCGAAGGCAAAGCCCTTCTCAGCCTCGACGTTTGGGAACACAGCTACTATGTCGATTTCCGCAACCGTCGCCCTGATTATGTAACCAACTTCCTCGACAAACTCGCAAACTATGAATTTGCCGAAGCAAACCTTGGTTAAAAGGGATCCTTTGTAGTCACACCTCTTTGAAGGATGTGATGACAAAGGAAAAGCAACTGACCCGCTTTTTCTGCCCAGAACAAGCCACGTCATCTCTCAAGATGGCGTGGTTTCTTTTTGCTTCGGCATCCCTTGCAAATTTCCTCCCCCTCAAAGCATTCCACTCAAGACAAGGGGCAAGCAAACCACTCCTCACAAAACCGCAAGAAGCAGCCACTTTTAGACGACAGGGAAAAACGGTGAGCGTCTTATACCGGAAATGGGTATCTGCTATGTGCTATTACGCATTGTGGTTTGCATAATAATTGTGCATGCTTTGCACAAGCTGTAGGCAATTAACATATTTGGGTATTGACCCTCTTTGAGATTGTAGCCAGCTGTTCCCCTCTGGAAGGTGATTGCTCTGCGCAATAGCGCAGATAAAACTTTATAGCTGAACTTCGGTTCAGCTATTTTTTTGCCCAGATTTCTCCCTCTTCATACAAGAGTGTAGCGCCATCCAACGGGTGATATAATCAATTCAATTCAGCTATTTAACGCAATATCGAGATCTCAATCGCATTTGTGGTCGCGCCCAATGCACGCTTTGAGCATGCTGTCTTCATCGATTTTCTCTCAAATCTCATGGTGGCATGATGCGCTTGATTCTCTCGATTCTACGTTCCTCTTTTGCAGCCACCGAAGCGCTGCGGACTCTGCCGAGAATATAATCGGCTTCCGGTCAATCTCGTTGGCAAGCAGCCATGTCATGATTTGGTATCCAACCAAGCAACCATCCCCCGCTGGTGCTTCTATCTCATGGCTATGGCGGCCTCTGGCGCAATGAGACCTAGCTTACAAGCGATCTGCCGGAACAGGACAATCTGCAAAGATGCAATGACAAGAGCACGGGGTTTCTCTATGCAAAAGCCCGCCAGATTGCTCCGGCGGGCTCTTAAGGCCGAAAGCCAGTCTGGCTATTCATCCGCGTTAAACAAATGTGCCTGATCCGCGTCGAAGATCAGGTCGAGCCTCTCACCTGCTTTCAGAATCAGATCTTCATCAAATGAAGCAATGACCTTCCCACCGCTTAACAAAGCCACATCCACAACGGTTTCTGTCCCCAGACGCTCGGTGAGAGTAACCTTGCCATGCAGCATACCTTCTCCGGCCTCTGCAAGCTTGAGATATTGCGGCCGAATGCCGAGGGTCGCTTTACCATCTTTAGAGAAAGACCGGCCGCGTGCCTTCACCCTCGTTGGTTCAAGAGCGCCATTACTGACGACGGCGCTGTCTTTGCCAAGCTCCCGCACATCAACCTCCAGAAAATTCATGGAAGGCGCCCCCAGAAAACCGGCAACGAATTTATTCGCCGGCTCATGGTAAAGTTCCATGGGTTTGCCGACCTGCATCACCTTGCCATCCTTGAGCACGACGATCTTGTCAGCAAGGGTCATGGCTTCCACCTGATCATGGGTCACATAGATCATGGTAGCAGCCAGTTGTTCATGCAAACGGCCAATCTCCATGCGCATATCCATGCGCAGGGCGGCGTCAAGATTGGAGAGCGGTTCATCAAACAGGAAGACCGAAGGCTTGCGCGTGATAGCCCGCCCGATGGCCACCCTCTGGCGCTGTCCGCCAGACAACTGGCTAGGCTTGCGATCCAGCAGATTTTCCATCTGCAGGATGCGGGCCGCTTCCTGCACCTTGCTCTCCTTTTCCTCCTTGGACGCCTTGGCGATGGTGAGGCCAAACGCCATATTTTCGCGCACCGTCATATGGGGGAAAATGGCATAGCTCTGAAAGACCATTGCGATGCCGCGTTCCTTGGGCTGCACATCGTTGACAACGGTCCCTCCGATTTCCAATGTGCCGGAGGTGATATCCTCAAGCCCGGCGATCATGCGCAAAAGGGTCGACTTCCCACACCCCGAAGGGCCTACAAAGACAACGAATTCCCCATCTTCGATGGTGATGTCAACGCCCTTGATCACTTCGACTCGACCAAAACTCTTGCAAATATCCTTGAGAATGACGTCAGCCATGGTTCCCCCCTTGCCGGCTCTCTCCGACCACATGCAGATAGCCCTGTTCATCAACGCTCACCGGCTCGGGATCTCTGACCTTGCCGATGAAATCCTCCCGGCCATTGTCATCAAAACCAAGAATGACCAGTCCATCATCCGTTTTAAGAATACGCGCAGCATAGCGTCTGCAGGGTAGCCCACCATCAAAGAAGCCCGGCGCCACGGTCCACGGCCCGCGTGGATTGTCCGCCATGAGATAGTGGTTGCCAGTAACGGGCTCTGTGCCCGCGGTTGCCTTCTGCTCTTCAGACCAATGCTCTGCGGATGTGCAGAAAAGACAGTACCAGCGCGCGCCCACATTGAAGACCTGCGGCACTTCCAACTGCCCGAACCCACCCACGAAAACCGGAGGTTGGAGCGTCCAGTTGTAAAGATCGGGCGAGGTCGCAAAGCCGATGGCCCCTGCGGCATTGGCCTCTTCAATATCCGGAGCGCGGGCGGTGAAATACATCAGCCAGCCATTCCCGTCCGGATCCTTCATGACCCACGGATCGCGCATGGCGCGATCATGCCAATGACCAATCCTATGGTCGCTTTCATACTGGCTGGCGACGGGCCCAAGCAGGTCCAGACAAGGCTTGTCATCAACCCGCTGCCAATGATGCATATCCTCAGAGGTTGCATGTCCAATACGCTGGTAGAGAGCGTCTTCAGCCTTGCTGGCGCCGGTATAAAAGAGATGCCATTTGCCGTCTGGCCCTTGCAAAACAGACCCGGTCCAGGTCGTTTTATCATCAAAGGCCGGTCCCTCGGAGGGAGCAAAACAGGTGCCCATATGGGTCCAGTTGATCAGATCCGAACTGGTCGCGTGCCCTTGAGAGACATTCATATGCCTGAGATCGGAATCTCCCAATGTCTTGTCGGCCTTTAGGAAATATCCGTGCCAGAGCGAGCCGTCATGGGCATACCAGCTGTCCCAGATCCATTGCTTTTCAAGTTCTATTACCATAGTGCTTTTAACCTTTGACCCCGGTGGATGCGATAGAGGCAATGAATGCCCGCTGCATGACCAGATAGAAGACCAGAACGGGGATGGAGATGAGCGTGAGATAGGCCATCAATTCGCCCCATGCGACATCCAGTTGGAAGAAATAGCCAAGCCCCACCATGATGGGTCTGTGGGCCTCATCCTGAACCACAATCAGGGGCCAGAGATATTGCTCGTTATACATCTTGAGCGCCTTGAGAATGGCCGCAGTGGCCAACACCGGCCCGGACAGGGGCATGACGACCCGCCGATACACAGCCAGCCAGCTGGCCCCTTCCGCCCGCGCAGCTTCAATCAGCTCGCGCGGCAGATCCTTGAAATATTGCACAAACAGGAAAACCGTCAGCGCATCGACAATCCATGGAATGATCTGCACCCTATAGGTATTCAGCCAACCCCATTCCATGCCGTCCAGCCCCAGCCATGGCAGACGGGAGACCAGCAGCAGCAAAGGCACGGCGATGGTTTCGAACGGAATGATCAGGGTCGCCAGAATGATCGACAGAAGCACATTGCGCCCCGTCCATTCCAGATAGACGAAGGAAAAGGCAGCAACAGAGCAGATAATGATCGACAGGATGACAGTCGTAACGGTGATCAGCACCGAGTTGAGCATGAAGCGCCCGATCGGAGCCCGATCAAAAGCCGCGAAGTAGTTATCAAGGCTCACATCGCCCACCGGCAGAAACGCCCTGAGAGAGCTGGTATCAGCCAGCAGTTGCGCATCCGGCTTCAAAGAGGAAACCATCATGAAGATGAGCGGGAAGAGGAAGATCGCTGCCACCAAACCCAGCACCAGATAGCGAGACAGCAGCAGCAAACCTTCATTCTTTGGGGATACCTGTGCCATTAGCGTTTCTCCCTCGTCAGATAGCGCTGCACCAGCGAGATCAGCAGAACGATGAAAAAGAGGATGACCGAAATGGTCGAGCCGCCGGAAATATCCTGCTTGCCATAACCGCGCTCAACCGCCTGGAACACCAGCGTCTGGGTTGAATCCAGAGGCCCGCCATTGGTCATCACATCAATCTGGGCAAACAGGGCAAAGGCCTGCATGGTGATGACGATCAGCACCAGAACCGCTGTATTGCGCAGTCCGGGCCATGTGACATAGCGGAAGGTCTGCCAGCTCGAAGAGCCCTCAATCGCAGCCACTTCATAAAGCGTTGCCGGAATGGTTTGCAGCCCCGAAAGCCAGATCACCATATGGAAGCCCATGGCCTGCCAGGCCGACATGACAATGATGGACCCAAGCGCCGTATCCGTATTGCCCAGCCAGTCGATGGGCTCGAATGCCCCGAAAGTGAGCGCTGCCAATACATTGTTGAGCAACCCGTCATCGCCGTCATAGATGAAGCGCCAGAGCAACGAGATGACAACGATGGAAATGACCACGGGCGTGAAATAGATGGCCCTGAAAGCGTTGATCCCCCGTAATTTCTGGTTGATCAGCAAGGCGAGCCCGAGCGCCCCTCCCCCTTGCAGCGGCACGATGATCAGCACAAACAGCATGGTGTTGGTGAGGGCCTTCATGAAGACCACATCCTTGGCCACCACAACGCGGGCATTCTCGCCGCTTTGCCAACGGAACCACTCTCGCATGCCCTTATATTGCGGAAAATCGGGATTGCGCGTGATCGTACGCACGCGGGGATAGGAGATCGCCCCGTCCGCATCGCGTACAACTTGCCCGGCCTCATCGCGCCGGGGTTCCAAGGTCAGGATCGACACCCCGAGCAGATTCTCATAATTCGACAGGCCAACAAATTCCGTCGGATTGGGCGAAATCAGCCGTTGGTTGGTCAGTGAAAACCAGAAGGCGAAAAAGAAGGGCAGAATAATGAAGAGAAACAGCAAGATAAAGCCAGGCAGAGCAAAGGCCCATCCTGCCCCATTCGAGCGTGTAAGCTTCGAAGCCATCATAATCTCCGGTTCAGCTGGGTATGAGCAGGCATCCGCCGGAAAAACCCTTCCGACAGAGCCACCCGGATAGGGGCTCTTTCAGAATGAAGTGAGCCACACGTTGGGTTCAGTGCTCGGTGAACAGAGCAAGGGCCCGCCAGCAAAGCGGGCCCGAAACAGGATTAATGACCGTAGCCGCTGTTCTTCTCGATGTCGGCATTGATCTCGTCAACGGCAGCATCAAGGGTATCGGCAACATCGGCGCCATTGGCCAGATCAGCCATAGCCTTGGTGAAGACCTTTGATTGGACAACATAGCCCGGCGTTACCGGACGCACCTTGGCCTGAGCGTTGGAGAGGTCATAGAAGACAGCCAGCGGTCCACCATCCTTGTAATTCTTGGTCATCTGGGCTGCAGATGCCGTGGATGGAATAAGACCTATGCCATCAGAGAAGGCCGCAAGATATTTATCCTGCAGGGCAAATTCGATAAAGGCAGATGCTCCGTCCGGATGCTCGGAGGTTTTGGCAACACCAAACTGCCAGGAACCGGCGCCTATGGTCGGGCCATTGCCCATGTCCGGAGCCGGCAGGAAGACAACATCATCCACTTCAGCCATTGTGGCCACAGCCCGCCAGTTGCCATTCCACTGGAAGGCGAAGCTGCCATCGATGAAGCCGGTCTGTTGATCGGCAGGGCTTTCTGAAGTTCCCGGAGCGTATCCTTCCGTGAACAGGCTCTGCCACCATTCCCCAAAGGCCAGCCCGGCATCGCCGTTCAGAGCGCCCTCAGCCGTCTTGTAGGTGGAGCGGTCCACGATATCGCCGCCAAAGCTCTGCAAGAATGGAGAAAAGGCGTAAGGATACCATTCGCCCTGATCGTTCATGCCCAGATCCAGGGCATATTTATATTTGCCTGAGTCCTTGGCCTTCTGGAGAGCATCCATGAACTCGTCTTTTGACCATGGTTTATCCAGCGTAGGCGTGCGCAGGCCCAGCTCTTCCAGAGTGGAGGTGCGGGCATAAAGCGCAACAGCGGCATCCCATAGGCCGATGGAATAGAGCTTGCCATCCCACATGCCTTTCGTGCCGGGGAGGAAATTCTTGATTTTAGTTTGATCAATCTGCAATGGCTGCATATAGCCGGACCAGGCCCAGTTCGGCATGATTGGCCCGTCCACATCGATGATATCCGGCAGATTGCCCGCCAAGGCAGCCGCAACAACGGAATCATTGTAGCTGGTCTGCGGGAAGCTCTCGATGGTGACCTTCCAGTCACTCTGACTGGCGTTGAAGTCATCAACGATCTGGTTGATGATCTTGCTCTCAACATCATTCCCGGCGCCATGATACCACATGGTCAGATCGGTTTGCGCAAAGGCCACGCCAGACATGAGTGTCGAAGCGCAGAATGAAGCAACAAGTATCTTGGTAAGTTTCATTGGTTAGTCCTCCCTTTAGAATTCAAAACACTCACAGAGTTGAGCGCCGTAACCGAAGACCGCCAGCAAACAGGGCTCCCCACCAGCCCCGGAAGTTCGGGTTTGGTATCCTGCTCTGACGTCAAAGCCAGCAAATGCTGAGCAGCAATCTGCCCCATGGTGAAATAGGGCAGCTCAACCGTTGTAAGTGGTGGAAACAGCGTCTCTGCGATCACGCGATAATTGTCATAGCCAGCAACCGAGATGTCCTCCGGCACCCGAATGCCGCGCGAGCGCAACAGGCCATACAAACGCAGCGCCATTTCGTCATTGCCGCAGCAAATGACGGTTGGCGGCTCTTCAAGAGAAAGCAGCCGATTGAGCGCCTGCATCAAGATCTGGCTCTCCCGTTCCTGCCCTTCCTCATAGCCCATGGTCACAAGCTCATCGGCATAAGGAATGTCAGCCTCGGCCAGCGCCTCCCGATAACCTCGATAGCGCAAGCCCGTCGCAACGAGCGTGCGATCCAGCGTCAGAAATCCGATGCGTCGGTGTCCACTCTGGATAAGCTTGGCAACGAGCCCTTTCTGCCCCTGCTTGTCGTCTGGCAACACACACGGATGTCCTTCGGGATCAAAGCAATTGGCAAGCACAATCGGAAAACCATCGGGCACTTTGGGCAAGGTCACCTGCCTATGGTGATCGGCCACATAGATGATACCCTCCACCCGATGCTGTAGAAAAGTCCGGATCAGATGCGGCACCTGATCAGAGATCCCGTCAGTATCTGCGATCATCAAGGTCTTGCCACTTGAGCTCATGGTATGCTGAATGCCCTGAACGATGAAAAGATCGGGCAGGCCTTCCGGCTCGGTAGGCTCAATGCCATGCGAAATCGCACCAGTGATCAAGCCAACCAGCCCGGACTTGTTGGAACGCATCATGCGCGCAGCATTGGAAGGCACATAGCCCAGCTCGGCCATGGCCGCATCCACAGCATCACGGGTCTGTTTCTTGACCGGCGCATCCCCGTTCAACACTCGTGAAACGGTCTTGGGTGATACGCCTGCCCGCTTGGCTACATCATAAATGGTTGTCACTTTGCTCTCGATTTTCTCTTGGTGACGAACCGAAATCAAAAATGACATCGGTGTCTGACATCGATGTCATAAAATTATTTCTGCCTTCTGTCAAGAAGACGCCCAACCATCCTTCGTATAGCAAGATGCCAGGAAGCCATACTCAGAGAATGTAAAGCATTGGAATTTATAGGCTTTTTTTGAATTAGCAGCCGATGAGCAGGTTTCCGGTGTGACCTTTTGGATTGACAGCCCCTCACACGTTGTCCGGCAAAAATAACACAGACAACAGCCAGCGCGCACGCCAGCCTTAATTCGATCAACCGACAGAAGAGGACCTGGCTGACGAGGGCTTGGTGAAGCCGGGCAGCACTTTCTCGTCATCCTGCCGAGATAGCAGGTCAATAGCCTCTGAGGCCTATCAAAATCACTCGACGCTCACTGCGCTGAGGCGATCTCTATCCTCTTCCAGCCCCAAAGCCTCATTGGCTCTTTTAAGCGCCAGAGCGGCCTGTTCTTTTGCTGCCAGCCGAAAAGCATCGCTTCCTGTTTTGCCAAGAGCCTGCAGCGCCTTACGCAAACGCAACTGAATTTCGATGTGACTGGCACCATCCCGGGCGATTTGCATGAAAGCATCCTCAAACAAATCCTTGTCTTCAATCGGAGGCACATAGATGTCTGGAAAGTCCACGTCGGATGCGGCCGTTTCCAGCTCATCTGACCAGAGATAGAGCAACCGCGTGACACGCCCGATAATGTCGATTGCCGTGCCGGAATCATTGATTCCCGGCGACAGCGCCCGCGTGGCGATTTCGCCGAGGACACAAAAGCCAAAGCGCGGATCCTGATCAAAACTGCGCTCCTGCCCGATGGTGATCGCCTCCTCCAAGGCTTTGCTGAGCACTTTTTCGGCCTCTTCATCCTGAAGCTTTCTATCCGGGGCATCGGATGCGAGCTCAATTCGCGCCAATGGGGCATGAGTGAAGACGAAATGACCGGGCACAACCTCCAGATAGACACGCGCCTTCACCTCATGCGCACAATCGGACAGGCGCTGCATGTCAATATGTTGCACATAGCCCGACTGAAGAGAGTTGACCGGCTTGGCCGAGGCTGGAATCCGGTTTTCCCGCCTGAGCGGTTGCCCTCCCAGAAAGGGTTGCGAAAGACGCAAGGAAATAGCCTGCTTTGTTGCCTGCTCGACACGATCGGCAGCCTCTTCCACCCGACCCAACTGGGTTAGGTAATCGATCCATTTTAACAGCGAAACAACAATGAGCGCGATGACAAGGATCGTCACCCCAAACAGGACCGCCCGCCCCTGCGAGCCATAAGCCCCTGTTTTGAGCACAACAATACCGACAATGCTGAACAGGAAGGAACCGATAAATGTAGACAGGACATTCTGCGACATATGATCCTGAATCAGCAACCGGGTTGCCCGCGGTGTCGCATTGCTCGTGGCAGAGCGATAGGCCGACGTCATGACGCTGAGAGAAAAAGTGGCCACCGTCAGCATGCTCGAAGCAATGATGGTCAGAATGCTGTTGACCGCGTCGGAGCTGATGTCAACGCCGGGGTCCCATGGCACAAGGGTCTCGGCCAAGGTGGCCAGCACAGCAGCACCAATCCCCAACAAGCCGATAAGCGCAGCACGCACCCATAGCCGACGTGTCAATTGCAAAAGAACCCATTGCCATTTTGTCATCCCCGTTCCTTTCATCAACAAAACAGCAAAGGCTGTCAAACTGGTGGTTATTTGATCAACGGACGAAGCCGTGCTTTGGTTCCCTCTTCCCAAATCCAAGAAAAAGGGCCGCCTTCTCATGAAGACAGCCCCAATCGATCAATTACGCCTTGCCGGCCCCAATCCTGCCCTTCGAAATCAGCCCCAGTTGATGCAATCCGCATTTGAAACCCAATGGCGTCAGAGAGGGCTATTCATCGAAATAATGCAGATTGTTCCTATCAAAGCCAAGTTGGAGAGCCTGATCCCGCTCGACATCATGCTGACCAAACAGGCGAACCGTCACCAAATGCTCGTCCCCATCCCCAACGGTCGCGATCACATTGGTATCCCCTCCAAGCTGCTCCACATGCTGCACCTTGGCCGAAAGCGGTCCACTCTCATCCAGATAGATATATTCCGGACGCAATCCCATCACCCGCGTATCTCCCGCAGTCAGCAAGGAGGCTGGCAGGAAATTCATGGCAGGCGAGCCGAGAAAACCGGCGACAAATTTGTTGGCGGGCTTGTTGTAAAGCTCCATTGGGCTGCCCACCTGCTCCACACGTCCATCGCGCAACACCACGATCTTGTCCGCAAGCGTCATGGCTTCCGTCTGGTCATGGGTCACATAGATCATGGTGGCGTCGAGCTGCTTATGCAGATTGGCAATTTCCAGCCTTGTGCTGACGCGCAAAGCGGCATCAAGGTTGGAAAGCGGTTCATCGAGCAAAAACAGCTTGGGATGTCGTACCACAGCCCGCCCAATTGCCACGCGCTGGCGCTGCCCACCGGAAAGCTCTGAAGGAAAGCGCTTGAGATAGTCATCCAGTTGCAGCATGCGACTGGCTTCCTGTACACGCTCGGCAATCTCTGTCTTGCTGACACCTTCCTGCTTGAGGGCCAGAGACATATTGCTGAACACATTGAGATGCGGATAAAGCGCGTAGGACTGAAACACCATGGCAATGCCACGCTTGGACGGCGGCACCGTGTTGACCAGTTTGCCATCGATATGCACTTCGCCCGCAGTGGCGTCCTCAAGCCCTGCGATCACACGCAACAGGGTGGATTTGCCACAACCGGATGGACCGACAAAGACAACAAACTCCCCTTGTTCCACCTCGATGCTGATATCCTTGAGCACCTCGACGTCACCAAAGGCCTTGTAAACATTTTTCAGGGTTAGCGCGCTCATTGCGTATTGTCCTCAAGAATAACAGTCGTACCGGTTCGGATGCTTTCATCAGCGGCGAGGCAAACAGCCAGCGACTGAACGGCGTCTTCCATGTGGCGGGTCAGATCGATATCGTCGCGAATGGCCTTGAGGATGGAGTCCTGCTCGGCAGCGCACAGCTCATTGTGCCCCGGTTCGCCGCTAAGATCGATATGCCGATCCCCTTCGGGCCTGTGCACCAGAATGCCACCCACCTTGGTATGTCCATCCACATCAGCGCTCGCCCCCTTGTTGCCATCGACGATGGAAACGGCCCCGTTTGGTGAGACAATGTCTTTGACGAAGAAAGCTGTTTCCGACATCATCGGCCCCCAGCCAGCCTCATACCAACCTACAGACCCGTCTGCGAATGTGACCTGAAGCTGACCGTAGTTATACATCTCCGGCGCGATTTCATCGGAAAGGCGCAAACCGATCCCGTTGACCTTGACCGGCTTGGCATCCGCGATCTGGCACATCACATCCACATAATGCACCCCGCAATCCACTATCGGGCTGGTGGTCTGCATCAGCGCCTTGTGGGTTTCCCATTCATGGCCGCTGGATTGCTGGTTGAGATTGAGCCGGAAAACATAGGGCCCGCCAAGATTGCGCGCTTCGGCAACGAACCGCACCCATGAAGGGTGATGGCGCAGAATATAGCCCACCACCAGTTTTTTACCTGTATTCTTGGCGGTTTCAACCACTCGCTTGGCCCCCTCTACCGTCATGGAGAGAGGCTTCTCGACAAAGACATGAGCACCCGCTTCCATGGCAGCACAAGCAAAGTCGACATGGGTATCGGTGTAGGTGGCAATGACCACCAGATCAGGATTTGTTGTCTGCAAAGCCTTGTAGAAATCATCAAATACCGGATAGCCGGACAACGGCCCCTCAGGCGCTTCGCTTGTGCGATTGACCAGCGCGACGATTTCAGAATCTGGATGATTGTGATGACCAAGCGCATGGGCATAGCCCATATTGCCCAGCCCTGCGATGAGTGTCCGGATCATTTGACTGCCCCTGACGTGATGCCGCGGATCAATTGCCGCGAGAAAATGACATAGAGAATAAGAACCGGCAGGATCGCCATGGACAGGGCGGAAAGCACCGCATTCCAGTCCGTGACAAACTGACCGATAAAGACCTGACTGCCCAGTGTCAGCGTTTTGGTTTCTTCTGCCGGAGCAAGGATCAGCGGGAACCACAGATCATTCCAGATCGGGATCATGTTGAACACCGCAACCGTCGCCATGGCAGGCCGGACCAGCGGCACAACGATGCGAGCGAAAATGGTATATTCGCTCAGCCCGTCCACCCTTCCCGCGTCCTTCAAATCATCGGAAACCTGCCGCATGAATTCGCTGAGGATGAACACCGCCAGCGGCAATCCTTGCGCTGTATAGACAAGGATCAGCGACCAGAGCGTATTGACCAAACCGGTAGCCACCATCATTTCCAGAATGGCCACCGTGCCGATACGAATCGGAATCATGATCCCCAGCGCCAGATACAGCCCCATGATCATATTGCCCTTGAAGCGGTATTCGCTGAGTGCAAAGGCCGCCATGGACCCGAACAGCAAAATGAAGAACAGCGAGCCGACCGTAACGATCATGGAATTCTGGAAATAGAGAAAGAAGTCACCCTGCTTCATCACCGTTTCATAGCCAATCAGCGAAAAACTATCGCTGCTGGGAAGGGACAGCGGCTCCCGGAAGATCGCCCGACGGGTCTTGAAGCTGTTGATCAGGATCACAAACACCGGAAACAGCGCGATCAGTGTGTAAAGGATGAGCGCACCATGCATAGCGGCGGCACTTACGGGATTGGAACGAGCTTTGTTCATGAAACCGCCTCCTAAAGCTGGTAGCGCCGCAGGCGCGTCTGGATGCCGAACAGATAGATACAAACCCCGACCAGAATGATCGCAAACATGGAGCCAGCCACGGCCGAGCCCATATAAGGATCACCCAGCTGAAGCTGGAACCCGAAGAAGGTGCGATAAAGGAAGGTGCCCAGAATATCGGTTGAGAAGTCAGGCCCTGCCAACGCCCCCTGCGCGGCGTAGATCAGATCGAAGGCATTGAAGTTGCCCACAAACGTCAGGATCGAAATGATGCCGATGGACGGCAGGATCAGTGGCAGCTTGATCTTCCAGAAGGCATTGATGCCCGTGATGCCATCGATCTCGCCCGCCTCCAGAATTTCTTCCGGGATCGAGAGCAACGCCGCATAGATCAGCATCATCGGAATACCGATAAACTGCCAAACGGAAATCAGCGACAGCGTGACCAGAGCATAGGCTTCCTTGCCAAGCCAAGGAGCGAACAGGGATTTAAGCCCCACTGCATCCAGCATGGAGGGCGCAATGCCCCAGATCGGAGACAGGATCAGTTTCCAGGCAAAGCCCACGATCACGAAGCTGAGAATAGTCGGAATGAAGATGGCCGAGCGGTAAAGCGCGGCAAAGCGCAAGCGCGGATGGCTAAGCAAGGCCGCCAGCGCTACCCCGATTGGATTCTGCACGAGCATATGAATGAAGAAGAATTTGAAGTTGTTGCCCAGCGCGTTCCAGAATTGCTCGGACCAGCGCGGATCACCAAACAACATGTTGAAATTGTCCAACCCGACAAAGGTGCGCACCTGATCAACATCAGTATAAAGGGCCAGTCGCAAGGTATTGAACAGCGGGAAAATCATAACCGCCGTGTAAACAATAACCGCCGGTGCCAGAAAAATGACGATATGCCATCGGAAGCGGGAAGCTTGCATCACGATCTCCAGTAGCGGAACCCGGTTTCCAGAAACGCCTATACGGCTGCGGGGCCATTGGCGCGAGGGCTCTGAAGGGTGTCGATGAGGGCACTACACCCGAAGGTGAAGACAAGGCCCCAAGGCCGGCTCATCGTCAGGATCGGTCAGACAGCACAGACCTGCCTGACCGCATTTTCACAATCGGAATGGATTATTTCTGGGGTTTGTACCAGCTATCCAGACCGTCCTGCAGTTTCTTGCCCAGTTCCTCAGGTGTGGCCGTTCCTTTGATGGCGGCAACAGAAGCACCCCATGTTTCATTTTCAAGGTTCGGCGTGCCGCGAGACAGGATCTGATAGGTAGAGCGGATGGTGGTTTCACAATCTCCACGCCAGCTAACAAATTCCTCGGCAAGCGGATCGCTGATTTCAACAGGCGTACTGGAGAGCGGGAAGAAGCCGGGAAGAGCGTTGCCGAAGATTTCAGCAAATTCCGGAGAAGCCACCCATGCCAGGAAGGCTTTCGCAGCTTCCGGATGCTCGGTCTTGGCGTTCATACCGATGCCGATATCAACATGGTCAGAGATATAGCAGGTATCACCCTTGGCTTTGACCGGCGGCTTGAAAGCCCCCATCTTGAAGTCGGCCTGATCGTTGAACATGGAAATTTCCCATGAACCGGCAGGATAAATCGCCGCACGACCAAGCGTGAACAGATTCTGGCTGTCCGGATAGGTCTGAGCTTCATACCCATCCCCCAGATAAGGTGCCCATTTATGCAAAACAGCATATGGCTCGGTCCACTGCGGGTCGGTCAGCTTCTGTTCGCCCTTGATCAGAGCCAGACGGCCTTCTTCGCCCTTCCAGTAGGTTGGGCCGATATTCTGATAGCCCATGGTGGCAGCTTCCCACTGGTCATTGGTGCCCATCGCCATCGGAATATAGCTGCCATCTTCCTTGATCTTGTCAAGAACAGCAAAGAATTCCGCTTCGGTTTCCGGAGCAGAGAGCCCCAGCTCGTCAAATGCATCCTTGTTATAGATGAAGCCGTGAATGACTGAAGCCATCGGCACGCAGAAGGTGTGAGCCGCATCATCGGTCTGCCAGGCAGCCTTGGCAACATCGGAGAAGTTGCTCATGGCATCCATGGAGGTCAGATCTGCCAGATAGCCTGCCTTGTAAAGGGCAAGAGAGGCATCGAACGGACGGCAGCTGATCAGATCGCCAGCGGATCCTGCGCCAAGCTTGGAGTTGATGGCCGAGTTATATTCGGTCGGGGCCATCGGGGTGAATTTCAGTTTGATGCCGGGATTGCTGGCTTCAAATGCAGGAATAATCTTGTCCTGCCAGAGTTTCAGATCGTCATTCCGCCAGCTTTCGATGGTCAGGGTAACGTCTTCCGCATAAGCGGCACTGCTAAGCAATGTTGCAGCCAATAGAGCAATTGGAGTGAATTTCATAACTAGGTTGAACCTCTCTGTTTAGGGGTGCCCGATCCTCGGTTGTTCCGAATTGTTATTTTTGAATCTGAACTGGTTTCGCGAGCCGCCGCAAAGCGCCTCGCAAGTTGCCTTTTTCTTTGTCAAGCAGGGCTTGCGCCTCCTCGACGCAAAGGGTGCCAGCCGCAATGAGACTGGCAAGTTTCACATTGTCACAGGCAAGCGACAATGCGGTTTCTGCCTGTTCGACGGGCACATCGGCAATGACTTGCACGATTTGGCTCGCCCGTTTCTTAAGCTTGATATTATCCACTTTGAGATTGACCATCATGCCGTCATGCACATGCCCCAGATGGATCGCCATCAAGGTGGACATGGTATTCATGGCAATCTTCTGGGCCGTTGCGGCGCCCATGCGGGTCGACCCGGAAATGACCTCCGGTGCTGTTTGCAACAGAATGGAGCAATCCCCGAGCGTCAGCAGTGGCGCATCCGGATTATGGGCAATCGCAACAATGCGCGCGCCTCTTTGCTTGGCGATCCGGGCCGCTTCCAGCGTGTAGGGTGTAGAGCCGCTTGCCGATACGGCCACCAGCGTATCGCGCGCGCCAATATCTGCAAGAGCGATAGCGAGGCTCTCCGTCTCGTCTTCGGTATCGCCTGTCATCCGGACACTGGTCGGAAGGCCACCAGCCATGAGAACGCGCACAGCCCCTTCTTCAATACCGAAGGTACCGCCAAGCTCCAGCGCATCGGCCAACATCATCAGTGCAGAAGAGCCCGCAGCCGCATAAATCAGGGAACCTCCCTCAGCGAGCGAACGGGCCATATAGCCAGCACCATCACATAAATCAGGGAGCACATCAGCCACGACCCCCGCAGCCTCAATCTGGCTTTCAACGAGCAGGGCCGCAACCTCCTTCGGCGCGCGCGCATCCAGTCCGATAGCATCGGCATGCAGCTTTTCAGTCAGATTGACCACGGCCTTCCCCCATTTTTAACATCTCAATATAATACCTATTAAGTACCAAATGTCTATCGCAAAATATGGCGCAATTTCGTGCATTGTGGGCAATAATTTTATGCATATGCAATTTTGGTATTGTTTTGGTCTTTTTTTAATTGCATCATTGGGGTATGAAATAACCAGATCAACACACGGCACAAGCAGGCCATTCACTCACGGCTTACACCCGGTTGAATAGCCCTTGAAAAGACAGATCTGGCGAGGCATGCATAGCGACATGGGGATACCCCGAATGACTGTAGAAGACTTCCTTCGACCCGGAGAGTGGCTCAGCAAAAAGACAGGGCCGCTCTATGCTGTCCTGAGCCGCCGCATCGAAAAGGGCATCGAACAGGGGCTTCTGCTACCGGGACATTCACTGCCCGCGGAGCGGGAAATTGCCGAATTGGCAGAGCTCTCCCGCGTCACCGTGCGCAAGGCCATTCAGGAGTTGGTAAAAAAGGGCGTCATCGAACAACGTCAGGGCTCCGGCTCCTTTGTGCGTGAACAGGCCAGCAAGGTGGAGCAGTCGCTCTCCCACCTCACCTCCTTTACCGAGGATATGCTGGCGCGCGGCCTGAAAACCTCGTCCAACTGGCTCGAGCGCGAAATCCGACACCCCTCCCCCGATGAGATCCTGACGCTAGGCCTTTCCGCAAGTGGCCATGTTGCCTGCCTGCACCGCCTGCGCGAGGCCAATGGCCAGCCCATGGCGCTGGAACGAGCCGTCTTGCCTGTCGATATCCTGTCCGACCCGGAAGAAGTGAAAAGCTCGCTCTATGACATTCTTGAACGCAACGGCAATCGCCCGGTACGTGCGGTTCAGAAGATTTCCGCAGTCAATCTGGAAGCCCCTCAGGCAGAACTGCTCGGAGTCGTTCCCGGCATCGCAGGGCTCAGCATCCAGCGCATTTCCTACCTGCAGAGCGGCAGAGCCATCGAATACACCAAGTCTTTATACCGTGGCGACACCTACGATTTCGTCGCGGAAATGAGTTTCCCCAGATAAGCCCGATCGGGTTTGCGACAAAAAGAAAGCCGTTTGTCATGACCAAAATGCGACAAGAAACCGAAGAGATTCCGGTAGCCGTCGCCCGGTTGCTCGAAACCGCACCAGAAACAATCGCTCCAATAGCAAAGGCCTTCAGGGCTTTTGACCCGCAGGTCGTCGTCACCATCGCCCGCGGCTCCTCGGACCATGCGGCCTATTTCCTCAAATATGCTATCGAGTTGGTGCTCGGTCTGCCTGTCGCCTCGCAAGGCCCGTCCATAGCCTCCATCTATGGTGCCAGCATGAAGATGAGGGGAGCGGCCACGATTGCCATCTCACAGTCTGGCGCCAGCTCCGATATTGTTGCCATGGCCGAAACGGCCCGCAAGGGAGGGGCCCTCACCGCAGCCTTGGTCAACACCCTGCCCTCGCCCCTCTCCCAGGCTTGCGAACATGCACTGGATATCAGAGCAGGCACGGAATATGCCGTTGCCGCCACCAAATCCTATGTCAATTCGATTGTGGCAGGTCTCGCCCTCATCGCCTACTGGGCTGAAGACGACGCCTTGAAAAAGGCCCTTCTCCAGCTGCCCGAGCAGCTGGAGAAGGCCGAAAGTCTTGACTGGTCCGATATGCTGGAGCCGGTTGCCAAGGCCCAATCGCTCTATATGCTCGGGCGTGGCCCCACCATGGCGATTGCCGCAGAAGCAGCCCTCAAATGCAAGGAAACCAGCGAGTTGCATGCCGAAGCCTATTCCTCGGCTGAAATGCTGCATGGGCCTGTTTCACTTGTCGACCGGAATTTCCCCGTCATCGCCTTTGCGGCGCGAGATGCGGCTGAACGCTCCATTGTTGAGATCGCCAAGGGCGTCGTTGCCAAGAACCCGCATTGTTACATTTCATCGGACCGATCTGAGGATGCCATCCAGCTACCTTTTGTTGCCACGGGCCATCCGCTGACTGACGCGCTCGCCCTGATCGTGCCCTTCTACCGCTTCGTGGAACAGCTCTCTCTTAAGCGTGGATTGGATCCGGACAAGCCGGCAGCGCTCAAGAAAGTGACGGTGACACGATGACCAAGCCGACAGCCTTTTGCGCCGATCGTATTTTTGATGGCAACCGCGTTGCGGAAAAAGCGGCCCTGCTTGTTGAAGGCAACAAAATCACCGGCATCGTAAAGCAGGATGCGATCCCCTCCCGCTATGCGCAGCGGCCAGACAATGCGGCGATGATCGTGCCGGGATTTGTCGACTTGCAGGTCAATGGCGGCGGCGGCGCCCTGCTCAACGAGACGCCAACACAAGAAGGCATCGCAACCATCTGTCAGGCCCATGCCCGCTTTGGCACCACGGCCCTGATGACGACCCTCATCACCGATGGACCCGATATACGCGACAGGGCTCTAGAAGCTGGCAAACAAGCCACACAAGCAAAGGTCGCCGGTTTCCTTGGCCTCCATCTGGAAGGCCCGCATCTATCCGTGCCGCGCAAGGGCGTTCATGTGGCCGATTTCATCCGCCCGATGGATGAACAGGATCTTGCCGTACTTCTTGCCGCGCAAGGAACATTCGGCAAAAGCATGATCACCATCGCGCCGGAAAATGTCACTATTGATCAGGTTGCGGCTCTGGTTGAGGCGGGGTGGCATGTCAGCCTCGGTCACACCGATTGTGACGCTGAAACCGCCTTTGCCTATTTCGAAGCAGGCGCCAGCATGGCGACACATCTCTTCAACGCCATGAGCCAGATGCGCAATCGCGAGCCCGGTCTTGTTGGGGCCGTACTGACAACCGACAAGGCCTATTGCGGCATGATCGCGGACGGGTACCATATTGCCAACGCCAACATGCGCGTTGCCCTTCATGCCAAAAAGGGGCCGGGGCGCATTTTCTTCGTCACCGATGCCATGTCGCCAACGGGCACCGATGCAACGGAATTCATCCTCGGCGGTCGCCAGACCTTCCGCCGCGAGGGCCGTCTTGCCCTTGCTGATGGCACATTGGCTGGCGCTGATATCGACATGATCTCCATGGTCCGCAAGGCAATCAAGACGCTGCCACTTTCGCTGGAAGAGGCCTTGAAGATGGCCTCTCGCTATCCGTGCGAAGCCATTGGGGCAGAAAGCAAAGGCTGGCTCAAACCCGGCTTTGAGGCCGATTTCCTGTTGCTTGATGAAACCCTCTCCTTGCAATCCACATGGATCGGAGGCGTCTGCGCCCATAGCAATGCCAACCAAGGGCCCACAGCATGATCGTTTGCTTTGATATTGGCGGTTCCACGATCAAGGGCGCTCTGGTGGACAATCCTCAAAAAATCAGTGCGGTGCCGCGCATTCCCACGCCAGGTACCGACTTTGAGGCCTTTGTATCGGCGTTGCAGAGCGTCATTGACAGGGCAAAAAGGCCACCGCAACGGGTTTCCATTTCCATTGCCGGTTTCCAGCATCCGAAAACCGGCCTTGGCGTTGTTGCCAACATTCCCTGTCTACATGGTCGTCCGATTGCTGCCGATCTGGAGAAAGCTCTTGGGCTGCCGGTCACCATCGCCAACGACGCCGACTGTTTTGCCATTACGGAAGCCGAACTTGGCGCAGGCGTTGGCCATCGCGTGGTCTTTGGCGTCATTCTGGGCACGGGCGTGGGCGGAGGTCTCGTCATTGATGGGCAATTGATCAACAAGAATGGCGGCTATGCCGGTGAATGGGGCCATGGTCCTGTCGCGGCCACCACGGCTGGTTCGCCGCCAGCAACCTTGCCCCGTTTCGCTTGCGGCTGCGGACTGGAAGGCTGCATTGACGCCACATGCGGGGCACGCGGTCTTGAGAAGATCCATTTTCATATTCATCGCATCAAAGCCTCTTCGGAAGAGATTCTGCAAAGGTGGCATGACCAAGAGCCCGAAGCCTGCCGAACAATCGATATCTATCTCGATATACTTTCCGCACCGCTGGCTCTGATCATCAACACCATCAGTGCCTCTGTGGTTCCCGTGGGCGGCGGCCTCTCAAACGAGCCCAAGCTGCTCGCGGCCATCGATAAGGCAGTAAGAAGCCGAATGCTGGTTGACCCGGAAACCCCGTTGGTCGTCCCGGCAAAAAACAAGGTCGAACCGGGCCTTATCGGTGCTGCCATTCTGGGCTTGAGACAAAGCCCATAAGTTCTTTTCGGCAAGGATGAACGGACACGATCTGCCATGGCTCTCAACAAGCAACATAGCGAATCCCCATCGGCACCCCTGCTGGAAGTCTGCGTCGATAATAGCGAAGGCCTGCAAACAGCGATCAAAGCAGGCGCTGACCGCATTGAGCTTTGTTCATCCCTTACCACCGGCGGTCTGACGCCATCTGTCGGCTTCATGGCCCACGCCGCCAAGGTCTGTCCGCTCCCTGTTCATGCGCTTATCCGCCCGCGCAGTGGTGATTTCTGTTTCAATGCGCAGGATATCAGCATAATGGAAAAGGACATCCGAGCCGCAAGAAAGACAGGCCTTGCCGGTGTCGTCATCGGGGCCTCAAAGGAGGACGGGCGGCTGGATCTCAAAGCGCTTACCGCCCTGATCAAAGCAGCAGGCCCGATGGACATCACCTTGCATCGCGCGTTTGACATGGTGCCCAATTTTACCGAAGCGCTGAAAGAAGCTGCCAGCCTTGGCATCAAGCGCATTCTTACCTCGGGCGGTTCGACATCAGCCACCGATGCGCTTCCTGTCTTGCAACAATTGATCAGGCAAGGCGGCAACACCATAACCATCATGCCTGGCGGGGGCATTGGTGCGGACACAGTCCAGCCGCTTCTCAAGATCGGCGCAAGAGAAATCCACGCCTCCTGCTCAAGCCCCTTGGCGCCGACTGACAAAGTCGCCAATCTCGGCTTCTCGCCACTCTCTGACAGACAAACCGACCCCGATAAGATCAAAGCACTAAAAGCCATGCTTCTTGGTTCCTGAACAAACACGCGCAATTCAGCACCCCGCCTCCCATTGATCCCCGACATTGCATGCAGCTGCCGATAGGTCTGATTGGGAAAAGTTGGAAAACTTTTCACATTTGCAAGAAGTGTATCGCCATGTGAGCGATATAGGGGGTTCTACGGTTGCACATAAAACCACGATACGATACGACTATCTCACAAAGTGGGATAGGTTCGGTTTTGTCAGCCGACCGAAGTGGAGGAACCCAAGGTGACCAAAGTCGCTCGCGACGCGATTTTCCAATCAGACCCAGTTTCTATTCGGATGATCAAGGTCACCTGTCACCAACGTAATCCTGTGCCTGCAGAGCAGCACATGGTGCGGACTGTTGATGAGGCATTTTGCAGTGTCTCTTTGGCTTTTGCTCACGTCCCCAAAGCTTGTGCCCGTGCTTCCAAGAGCAATCAGAGTCAGATCTGAGGAGCGCGGTATCGTCAAGAATGCTCTGAAGTAAAGAGCGACAATGATGGAGTTTAAAATGGGAAAAAAAGTCTTCGTAGATCTGAGCCATCCGTTTTTTGGTGATATGCCCCTGTGGCCATATTTTTCCAAACCGGAAATCGCACCAATGCACAGCATGGCAAAAGCGGGCGTTCTGACCCAGTCGATCAAATGCACCATGCATACAGGCACGCACTGCGATGCACCGCGCCATGTGATGGAACGCATGTTTGACGGTAGCCGCGCTCTTTACACGCACGAACTGCCGGTTGACGCCTATTGCGGAGACGCTGTTTGCCTTGACGTGCGCGTTGATCGTTGGAAGCTGATCATGCCGGAAGACCTCGAAGCCGCAGTTGAGCGCGCTGGCATGAAACCAGAAGAGCTCGAAGGCATGGTTGTTTGCCTCAACACCGGCATGCACCGCAAGTTCGACGATTCCAAAGACTATTATCACTATTCTCTTGGCACCGGCATCGACGCTGGCAAATGGTTCGTCAAGCACAAGGTCAAAGTGGTCGCTCTTGACCAGCAGGCCCTTGACCATCCGCTGCACACCTCCATGGGCAACAACGGCACCTGCATGAACCTGCCTGGTTATTCCGGTCGCACCATTGTTGAGGAATTCATCGACGAATTCGGCGAAGAAGCCTATGCAGAATTCGACCGTGCAACCTATATCAAGGTACATGGCAAAGAAAAATACGACGAGAAATTCGGAGAGCTGGAAGCAACCGGCAACTGCGGCACTTGGGAACCTTGCCATAAATATCTTCTGGGCAACGGCATCGTAGGCGTTGAAAACCTCGGCGGCGACCTCGACAAGGTCAAGAACAAGAAATTCCGCTTCTTCGCACTGCCAATCCGTTGGCACATGGGCGACGGCTCCATGGTGCGCTGCGTTGCTGAAATCGACGAAGATGACGTTCTGGAAGCAGAACCACGCGTCTATAAATATGGTGCCATGTAAGGCATATCCGTGATGTAAGGGAAATCTTGCATTGAACAAGGCATTCTGATGGCCGCAACTGTGGTCATCAGTCTCTTGATCAGGAAATGGGCCGCTACAGCGGCCTCCCCCTGATAGCGAAGCGCCGACGGGACAGATTTGTCATGCCTTTTCCATGACTTGCCCCGAGACGTTACCATCCTCAACATCCAGATCGTTGATGGATGACGATCACCCAACTCATGGTGATCACCTTTTCGGTCCAATACAGTAAACGACTTTCTTGCAGCAACTCGCTTCCCTGCGGTTGCTGTATTTTTTTGCCCACCGCAATCAATAAAGGGGGCAGCTGTAACCCTTAGAGCCTTGCCGTCAACTATTCTGAGGCATTGGAAGGCCCAGCTCTTCGGCCCATTTGGCAAGTCCAGCGAGAATGCCTTCAGAAAGAGGCACCCCCTCAACGAGACGATCAGCCCTCAGGGCCTGTGCTCGATCGCCAGCAACCCGAGGCGAAGGGCCATCTGCCTTTGCCGCCTTGCTGTGGCGAATGGCGTCGGCCAAGAATCCTGCTTCCATGGCGAAACTCTCTCCTCCGCCAAATGCCGCCGGATCCAGAACCTGTATGAAGACATTATTTTGCCAGCCTTGTGGGTTGCGGTGGCGTCCATTGCCTGACAGGCCGTGCGTCAGGGCTTCCACAGTCATGCCAAGCCCCGTGCCCTTATATCCGGCGCTAAACCCGCCAAGTGGCATGATGGCACCCGGAGTCTTGGCAAAACGGATTGCCGGATCTCGGCTTGGTGTTCCGTCCGCATCGATCAGCCACTCATGTGCAAACTGGCCTTTCTCATTGTAAAGGCGTTTGACCATACCGTTTGTTGTCATCGCCGTGCTCATATCAAGCATCACGGCGCCCCCTCGGGAAGGATAGCCAATGGCGAACGGGTTGGTAGAAAGCACTGGCTGACACCCACCGAACGGCGCAACGCATTGCTCGGTGGGGTCGGACACCATCACAAGCCCCACCAATCCGCGATCAGTAACCGGCTTGAGATAGGAAACCAGACCGGCGGTGTGGTGGCTATTACTGATGGACAAGGTAAAAGTGCCGTAATATTCCGCTTTCTCCATGGCAGTTTGCAGGCCCTCGGTGATCAGCCATGGTCCGGGCAGCTTTCGCCCATCCCAAAGCGCTGCGGCGGGCCGTTCGTTCAGCACGCTAGGCGTGCCATCAAGCGCCATTTCCCCTTCGCGCACGGATGCTAGATAGCCGGGCAAGAGCGCCAGACCATGTGTATCATGCCCGAGCAGATCGCCCTCAACCAGAACCGAGGCCACTGTCTTGCTCATGGGCCCGGAAAGCCCCACAGCCTCCAGCGCCTGACTGGCAAAGGCAACAAGCGCTTCAACCCCATACACGAGTGCCATATCGATCATCATTCACCTCCCCTATCCCTACCTCGATTCACCGCAAAAAGGCCCCTCCCTCAAAGGCTCCAGTCTGCCTCACATATGCATTTCTCCATTTTGCTTTCTACACATGACGCATATGCCAGCATGTGTGGATCCACTTCAGGTCAAAGCAACGGACGAGGCCCCTCTTTGAGCAGGAAGCAACGAGTAAGCCAGCCATGATAGTCGGATCAACCACCAATGACAAATGAACGATCCTCTCAACCTGAAAGCCCGCCACAGCTGTCCTTGCATCAAGCAGCGATCAACCCCACCTATATCAAGGCACAGCCTGCTCGGAAAAATGGGAAAACAGAACTTCAGGACAAGAACAAACAAAATAGACCAATCCCGATAAAAAGAAATCTATGCGCTTTGCAAGTCACGCACATAAGCGTTTAATAGGAACTGGAATACAAGCGTGGCAATCATCGGCCATTGCCTTGCGTTTTTGATCATTCCACGCATGTGATCCACCCAGCACTGTGCGCCACAAACGCTGTGACAGACACGCCAAATCACGGGAGCCCCCCCGTCTTTCTTGTGCCAAGGAGCAAGGAAGACCGCTCGCTATTGGCAAGCTGGCGCAGATGCAAATTGCCGCAGATCGCACCAAGCAAGCAAAAACAACCGGGTGCCGCAATCCGCGCCCTTCGCCTTTTGGCAAGAGGCGTTTAAAAACCAGAACAAACAATAATAGAGAGACAGTATGAATAGTCAGGACAGCACCGCAAAGAATGAAAGATCCTTTAGACCAGCTCAGCTTCCTGAGAGGATCGACGCAACCACCGCTCTGATGGCAAGGCAGTTGGCTCCCATATTGCTATGTGACAAGTTTGAGCCCTTCGAACCCGCAGTCGTTGGTATCTCCCATCTCAAGCGTGGGGAAACCTCGCCAAGTTTTCACCACAAGAACCCGTTCACACAGGCTCCCAACAGAACCGCCAGCATTCTGGAATATGCCATCTGGTGGACAGGTGACATCCAACATCTTTATGAGCTGGACCATGTATGGATCTATCTCAATGAGAATAACACCCCCATCCATATCACAGCGAGCGCCCATGGTGAGATGATCAACATGAGCCAGACAAACTGGCAGGACCGTCAAATCCGGCTCTTCTGCGAACCCGGCAAACATGCCTTGGCGCCAACATCCGCTGAAATCATCGAAAAGCAGGAGTGGCTTGACGATGTCTGCAACAATCCTGACGAGATCATCGGATTCGAAATTCCGGACGAATTCGTCGACCATATGAGCTTCCTCTCGCCTTATGACGATTTTCTGGCCCATGACTATTTGCGCCAGAAGAGCTTTAAACCGAGCTACAGCTTCGAGAAGAGCTTTGATCTTTCCAAGGTTCCCTTCATGAGCTGGGGTGAATTGAAGATCCTGATCCCGCGCCTGTTGCGCGATCAGACCGAAGAGCTGCGCAAGAACAAAAAGGGCATCAAGGCTGTTTTGCTCGATAGCGGCGACACGCTGATCGACGAAGGCACAAGGATTTACAGCGAAGACAGGGAAAATCTGGTTCTGTCTGCCAAGAGCATCGACACAAGCCGCCAGTTATTGGAAGGCCTCAAGGAACGAGGCTATCTGACCGCTCTGGTGGCTGACGGGCTCGAGCAGAGCTTTCACAATGTGCTGAAGAAAAACGGCTTTTGGGATCAATTTGATGCAATTTCCATTTCTGAGAATTGCGGCATCACCAAGCCAAGCCCACGCATCTTTATCGAAGCACTGATGCAGCTTGGTTTACGCCGCGAAGATGCCGGGCAAATCATCATGCTGGGAGACAATCTTTCCCGCGATATTCGCGGTGCCAATGCGCTGGGCATCAAGACGGTCTGGCTGGACTGGGCACCGCGCCATGACAAGACACCCAAGGATGATTTGGAAAAACCGGACTACAGGATCACCCGCCCGATCGAGCTGTTAAAGATAATTGATCAACTAGAAGGCGAGGAAAGTGTAGACTGAGACCATCGTCCAGCTTTAGAATGTCTTGAGCAGAAAAAGAGTCGCCTCCCGAAGCCACCAGCGGCATAATCAGTCGGGTTTCGGGAAGCGCGAAGCCTTCAAAGTGGCGCGAATATCGGTATATTTTTGCACAAACCTCGAAGATTTGCCCGAATACTTCCAAAATTCCACTAAATGATACAGATTGTATCGCATTATGGGTTGCTATTTCTCATATCTTGTTATTCACTTGATATAAACGCAACGAGTCTAACGGAAACGTCATGTCCACCAATGAAAAAGAAAAGAATTCACGTGGCGGAATTCAGGTCATAGCGAGAGCGGCGGACATCCTGCGCGCCCTTAAAACAAGTCAGTCGGGCATGAGCCTTGGGCAGATTGCCCAGCGCGTTGACTTGCCCCGCTCCACGGTGCAGCGCATTGTAAACGCCTTGCAGCAAGAGAATTTCATCATAACGGATTCTCAGGGAGGGGGCTTGCGCCTTGGGCCGGAGCTTAACGCACTGGCAGAGGCAACACGCTACAATATCGTAGAATATTGTCGTCTGCTGCTAACCGAGCTAACCCAGTCCACCGGCGAAACATCCGACCTGTCAGTCTTCCGGCGTGACGCGATGATCTTTCTTGATCAGGTGCCAGGAACCCATCGTTTGCGTACTGTATCGGCGGTTGGTGAAGCCTTTCCGCTTTCCAGCACGGCCAACGGTCGGGCCTGCCTCAGCCTGATGGAAGAATACAAGGCCCAGCAACTGGTTCTGAATGAATGGGAGCGCTGGGGCGTTAAAGGCGACATGGATGCAGTTCTGGCGGATTTGCGAAAGATCCGCGCGGTTGGCATGGCATTTGACGAAGACCACCATACGCCGGGCATCTCGGCAATCGGCTTTGCCTTTAGAGACTGGTTTGGCGATCTTCACGCCATTTCGGTTCCTGTTCCCTCTAGCCGCTATGCGGACAAGAAGGAAGAGATTGAAGAGGCATTGAAAAAGACCGCAGCCCACGTCAAAAAGCGTATGACGCGCCGCAGCAGTTAAGCCGCACCTCAACTTCCCAGCCTCAAGATTGCCTGAAAGCCCTCCCTTACGAGGGCTTTTTTAGTGCCTAAGTCTATGCCAACGAAGGAATAATACCAAAAGGCCTAATATCAGAATTCCTAATACAAAGACATTTTAAGCCCCATTACACTCCCCGCTCACCATGCAAACACGCATGTGAAAAGGCGATTTGGCCGTGGAATTGAGCCAATTCACATTGACCGCATAGCGGTTCTAGTGTACCGTTATTTGATGCAAATATCAAACGCTGCGACAGTTCCTGTGACGCCGCAGTCGAAATAAGTCGGAGGAGCTTCCAACATGACCAATGTCGTGATTGCGTCCGCAGCGCGTACCGCTGTGGGCAGTTTTCTAGGATCTTTTGCCAAGGTTCCAGCCCATGAGCTGGGTGCTGCCGTATTGAAGGCAGTTGTCGAACGCGCTGGCGTTGATCCATCAGAAGTGTCTGAAACCATTCTGGGTCAGGTGCTCAATGCCGGCCAAGGGCAAAACCCTGCCCGTCAGGCCCATATCAATGCTGGCTTCCCGCTTGAAAGTGCCGCCTGGGGCATCAACCAGGTTTGTGGTTCAGGTTTGCGCACCGTCGCCCTTGCTGCACAGCATGTGATGCTCGGTGACGCCAAGATTGTCGTTGCTGGTGGTCAGGAAAGCATGTCTCAGGCTCCTCATGTTGCCTATATCCGTCAAGGTCAGAAAATGGGCGATCTGAAAATGATCGACACCATGATCAAGGACGGCCTCTGGGAGGCCTTCAACGGCTATCACATGGGGCAAACAGCCGAGAATGTGGCCGAGCAGTGGGAAATCACCCGCGAAATGCAGGATGCCCTGGCGCTGCGCTCGCAGAATTACGCAGAAGCAGCCCAGAAAGCCGGTCGCTTTGACGATGAGATCGTTCCTTTCACAGTCAAGAACCGCAAGGGCGACATCATTGTCGACAAAGACGAATTCATTCGCCCCGGCACCACCATTGAAAATCTGCAAAAGCTGCGTCCTGCCTTCATCAAGGACGGCACGGTCACCGCAGGCAACGCGTCTGGCATCAATGACGGCGCCGCCGTCACACTTTGCATGACAGCCCAAGAGGCCGAAAAGCGCGGCATTGAACCTTTGGCCCGTATCGTTTCCTACGCAACCGCAGGCCTTGATCCAAAGATCATGGGCATGGGGCCCGTCTATGCCTCTCGTATTGCGCTGGAAAAAGCTGGCTGGAAAGCGGAAGATCTGGATCTGGTGGAAGCCAACGAAGCCTTTGCTGCCCAGGCTTGCGCCGTGAACAAGGAAATGGGCTGGAATCCGGAAATCGTCAACGTCAATGGCGGTGCGATTGCCATTGGTCACCCGATCGGCGCGTCCGGTTGCCGTATCCTCAACACCCTGCTGTTTGAAATGAAGCGCCGCAACGCCAAGAAAGGCCTTGCGACCCTTTGCATCGGCGGCGGCATGGGCGTTGCCCTTTGCGTGGAGCGCCCATAAGGCGGCAATCCTGCACTCTCCTATCTTTTAGGGTATAATTAGCAGAAAGGCGGATTTGAATTCACGTTCAAATCCGCCTTTTTTATTCAAAGGATGCTTTTGCCTTGCAGCCATAGACCAGAAGAAAAGAAACAGTCCAGCCCCAAACGGAGCCGCAGATGTCCGATCGATTCATATCCGAGAACAAGACCTACGACGAAATTGAAATAGGCGACAAAGCCAGCCTGACCCGCCTCGCCCGGGAGCAGGATTTTCTCATTTTTGCCAATGTCTCCGGCAACCTGAACCATTATCATCTCGCAGCCTATGCACAAGAGCAGGAAGGTCTCCCCGAAACCTTCGCCCCCGGCCTCTGGGTCGGCTCCCTGATCTCTGCGGTGATGGGCAACCAGATCCCCGGCCCCGGCTCGGTATACAAAAAGCAGACGCTGGATTTCCACGAACTTTGCTACGCCGGTGATGAGCTTCTTGTTGAAGTGAAGGTCATCGCCAAACTGCCGGATAATGTCATCCGCTTCGAAAACAAGGTAACACGGACCGCAGACAACAAGTTGCTGGTCTCCGGCGAAGCCGATCTATATGCGCCGAAAACAAAGATGCGCTTCAATGCCCTTCCCGCACCGGAGCTAATTCTTGATCACCATCCTCATTTCGAAGCCATTATCGAAAGGGCGCAGGCTCTTGATCCGGTGGTAACAGCGGTCGTTGCCCCCGAAGAGGAAAAGTCGCTTGGAGGTGCTCTGCTTGCCCGCAAGAAAGGCATCATCAAGCCAATCCTGTTTGGCAGCAAGGAACGTATCCTCAGCGTAGCCAAAGAGCTGGGCCAATCCCTTGACGGCATTGAAATCATCGACGAGATCGACCATGCCCGCGCCGCCAGCAAGGCGGTTGACTATATCGCCGACGGGATCGCCGGAGCCCTGATGAAGGGGCATCTGCATACGGATGACTTGTTGCGCGCCGCCTTGCGCAAAGAGCGGGGCCTCAGAGCCGGTCGCCGCTTCACTCATGTCTTCGTCATGGATGTGCCCGGACTTTCCCATCCCTTGCTGGTCACGGACGCCGCCATCAACATCCAACCGGACTTGAAAACCAAGGCTGACATCGTCCGCAACGCCATCGAAGTCGCCATTTCCATCGGCATAGAGCTGCCCAAGGCTGGGGTTCTCTCCGCCGTTGAAACGGTCAATCCGGATATCCCCTCCTCGATGGATGCGGCGCTCCTCTCCAAGATGGCCGAAAGGGGCCAGATCACCGGCGGCATTGTTGATGGTCCGCTGGCCATGGACAATGCCATAGATCTGGCCGCTGCACGCACCAAGGGCATCACCTCCGAGGTTGCTGGGCAAGCCGATATCCTCGTCGTTCCCAATCTCGATGCGGGTAATATGCTTGCAAAGCAGCTGGCCTATATCTCTCATGCCGAACCGGCCGGGCTCGTGCTCGGAGCGAAGGTGCCCATCGTGCTCAATTCCCGCTCCGATGGCGATCTGGCCCGCTTGGCTTCCTGCGCCATTGCATCCCTGCATCACGCCCGCATTGGCAAGATTTCATAGGCGTACGGCCATCATGCCGGCTTCACTGAGCGGCTTCAGAAACAAAAACCCCTCCTGCCATATCCAGGCAGGAGGGGTTTCAATGGTCGCGTAGCAAGCATCTGGTTGCGGGGAGACCGACCAACTGATCAATCGCTCTCCCCGACGCCCCTTTCCGCTCACCACGCAGAAAACAGGCATCCGGCCTAGAAGCCGACCTGGTCGCCCCCTTTGAGATCGAGCATTTCGCGGGCTTCATCCGGTGTGGCCACTTCGCAGCCCAGATCCTCAATGATCCGGCGGATCTTGGCGACCTGCTGGGCATTGCTTTCAGCCAACTTGCCGCGAGAGATGAACAGGCTGTCTTCCAGACCGACACGCACGTTGCCGCCCATCTGGGTTGCCGTTGTGCCAAGCGCCATCTGCGCGTTGCCAGCACCAAGCACAGACCAGCGATAATCATCGCCAAACAGGCGATCAGCGGTGCGCTTCATGAAGATCAGGTTGTCGACATCCGTGCCGATACCGCCCAGAATACCGAAGATGAACTGAATGAAGATCGGTGCCTTGAACAGGCCGATATCCATGCAGAATTTCAGATTATAGAGATGGCCAACATCGTAGCATTCATGCTCGAACTTGATCTTGTGCGGCGCCAGCTGGGTGGCGGCATTCTCGATATCCGCAAAGGTATTGCGGAAGATATAGCCGTCCGAATTCTTGATATATTCTTTTTCCCAGTCAAACTTGAACTCGTCATAGCGCTTTGCAAGCGGATGGAAAGAGAAGTTCATGGAGCCCATATTCATGGAGCACATTTCAGGGGAATGAGCCAGAGCTGGCGCAATGCGCTCGTCAATCGTATTGAGAACGCTGCCGCCAGTGGAGATGTTGATCACAGCATCCGTGGCCTGCTTGATCCGTGGCAGATAGGTGGAAAAATCTTGCGGGTCAATCGAGATATAGCCATTTTCCGCTTTACGCGCATGGCAATGAAGGATCGCAGCACCTGCTTCAGAGGCGGCAATCGCTTGGGTAGCCAGATCATCTGGCGTATACGGCAAAGCATCGGACATGGTTGGCGTGTGAATGCCGCCGGTGATCGCACAGGTAATCACAGTTTTCTTTTGACGTGCCATTATCGGGCTCCCTTACTTTCAGTTTCCGGTTTTTGTCTTATGCAGTTCGGAAACGGTTCGGATTTTCATTTCATCGACAGGGCCGGCGCGGCAGGCTTTGCACCCTGGTCGTCGTGTCGGCCCTGTATTTTGGGATCCCCCGAAGCCTAAGCTTCGGGGGAAAGAGACTTTACAGCCACTTAAGAGGTAAGGAGGGGGGCTGCAAAGCCGGGGAAGACCAAAACTTCCGTTACGCAGCTTCATTGCATTTTGCGGCAACTGGCAGCGTAAATCTGCTAGCGCTTTCCGGCTTTCCGTTGCGCTTTGAAGATAAGACCAACGATCATGGCGACGCCATATGCGCCCATTACACCCATGACCATATACATCCATCCAGCTTCAACACCCATCAGACTTCTCCCTCGTTTACTGCGTCTTCGTCCTTCTTGTTTCTGCGTGCCAGCCAAGACAGACCGACCCCGATAAACATGATCACGTAGACAATGACGGCTGCTTGGATAAACAAATTCCAGAACAACATGATGATCTCTCCCTCGGTTATGCCGTTGCGGCTTCTGCGGAAGCCAAGTCCTTGATGTCATTTCCTCCGCGGAAAAGACCGGGCTTGCCAGGCAGGATTGCATGAAGGCCAATACCGAAGATGAGACCAACGATCAGGCTCGGATAAACGTTTGGCATACCCGCAAAGCCAACCATCTCTGGAAGGGAAGTGAAGCTCCAAAGAGAGTTGATGACCCATGTAACAGCCATGGTAATCATCGCCGCTGCAGAGTTGCGTTTCCAGAACAGACCGATAATGACCAGCCAGAACACAGGAGTAAGCCAAGCAAACACCCAGTTGATGGCCGAGACGATTGCAGGCAGATAGCCAGCAACAAGGAAGGCTGCAACACCCAAAATCACGATCAGAATGCGGGTCACTTTCCGCATCTGCTCTTCGGTAGCATCAGGGTTGAAGAAGTTTTTGTAGACGTCGTTGGCAAAGATGGTTGCAGGCGCCATGGACGACATTGCAAAAGTTGAAAGCATTGCTGCAAGCAGCGAAGCAACAAGCCATGCAACGAGCCATCCGGGCAGAATATTCACCAACATGGCAGGAGCGGCCATCTTCGGACCAAGCTCGAAGAATTCCGGGTTGGCTTTGGCTGCAAGGCCAATAGCTGCCATGAACACGCAGAACAAACCATTGAGTGGCACGGCAATCCAGATTGTGCGACGGATGGTCTTTTCATTCTTGGCAGCCATGGCAGGCTGCAGAAGCTGCTGGTTGATCGACTGGCAGAATGTCGTTGAGAGAACGGTTGCCAGACCGAAAGTGATGAGCAGATCAGGCGTGCCGAAGATCGAAAGCATTTCGGCCTGGTCTTGATTGACATAATAGTCGGCAACAGTCTGCCACCCACCTTCAGGCATGCCAGCTGTGATGTAGAACATCGTGACGACCAGCCCAACATACATGATGATGCAGTTGACCAGGTTGACCCAGCCGATTTCTTTCATGCCAGCAAAGACGACATAGAGGATACCGAGAATACCGCCGACAACAGCCCCTTCCTGAATGGAAAGATTGGTCATGGTGGCAAACACAATGCCCATGCCCTGACCTTCAAGGGTAAGGAGCCCCCAGATCAGTCCGGCCATGATTGCGGCAACCATCAGACGAGGACCTTCGCCAAAAATGAGCGCGACAAATTCAGGCATTGAAGTCACGTTCGTACGGCGTGCCCAAAGAGCCGTCGTCGTGATGGTCACAACCAACAGCACAGCATGAGCAAGGCCAAACCAGATGCTGGTAGCCCCGATAAACCAACTCATCTCGAAAATACCGAAAATATGTGGCGTTCCGAGCACGGTCAAAGCCATCGTCACGGCAACGACGGCGACCGGCAAATCGCGGTTGGAAAGAAGGAAACTTCCCTCACCTTCCTTGCGCTTCATTTGCATATTAAAATAGAGGCCCAGGCCAAAGATCAATATGATCTCATAGGCCAAAACGGCAACGATGATTCCCCAGTTCACTTTACATCCTCCTGTTCCCTGAAGTCTTGCCTGTAGACATACCGCACGAGAACACCCCCGCTCAGCATAGGCATTTGACGTGAAGCAAGGTGGCAAGCCATCTCGCTTCAGTTTGTTTGGCAGGAGACAGCAACTCCTGCCCGAGGTCTTGTCTGGACCCCTTAGTCTTCCAAAATTCCCTCAAGTTTGCGCAGATGGGTCGCAACCCTATTGCGAACAGCGTCTGCTTCCTCCGGCGTCCACTTGCGGAATCCCTCTCCCGACTTCATGCCCAGCTTGCCATCGGCAACCAGCTTTTCGAGATAGGGGGACGGTCCCTTGCGATCCTCCAGATCAGCCAGAACCGTATTGTGAATATCAAGCGTCAGATCCGTGCCGACCAAGTCGGCATTTTCCAGTGGTCCCAGAACAGACAGACGCCGCCCAAAGCAGGACTTGATGACCGTATCCACGCCCTCTGCGTCGCAAATGCCCTTCTCCACGAGACTGATCGCCTCGCGCCAAAGCGCATGCTGCAACCGGTTGCCGATAAAGCCCGGCACGTCTTTTTCGACAAGCACCGGCGTCTTTTTGGCTTTTTGCAGGATATCCATCATGGCCTGAGCATTGTCGTGCTCGGTCCATTCGGTTTTGACCACCTCGACCAAAGGGATCATGTGCGGCGGGTTCCACCAATGGGTGCCCAATGCACGGCCCTTCAGCTTGAGATTCTTCATGATATCGGTGATGGGAATGACCGACGTGTTCGATGCCAGAATACAATGCGCCGGAGCACTGGCTTCCACCTCTGCAAAGATCGATTGCTTGAGAGGAAGCTTTTCCGGTGCCGCTTCAAACACGGCATCGGCATTGCCCACGGCTTCAGCGATGGTTTCTGCAACAGACACACGCGCAGCAGCTGCATCGATGTCACCATCGGCAACACCCATGGCTGTCATGCTCTGCTTGATCCGCTCGATGACTGAAGCACGTGCTTCAGCCACCGGGTCTGTAATCGTCACATCATAGCCGGCGCGTGCCATCGTGAGGGCAATACCATGCCCCATCAGACCGGCACCAATAACCGCAATAGTGCGAATATGACTGCTCATCGCCTATCCCGCCGTGTAGCCACCGTCAGCATACAAGATGTGACCGGTGTAGAAATCACAGGCTTTCGAGGCCAGGAACAGCAAAGGACCGGCAAGATCTTCCGGCTCGCCCAGACGCCCCATTGGCACGCGCGACAGGAAGCCTGCACGTACGGCATTGGCATTCTCGTTGTCTTCGAACATCCAGGCCGTCAGCGGAGAGCGGAAAACGGTTGGCGCAATCGCATTGACCGTGATGCCGTCTTTGCCCAACTCGCAGCCAAGTGCCTTGACGATACCGTCAACCGCAGACTTGGAAGCGCAATAGGCAGAATAGCCAGCCGGATGACCAAGAAGGCCACGAGCCGAAGACATGAGCACGATTTTGCCACCGTCACCCTGTTTCTTCATCTGCGCGGCGGCCGCACGGGAGAGCAGCCAGCTCTGGTTCACATTGGCATCCATCACAGCTTCAAAGGTGGAAGGCTCCATCTCAGTGATCGGAGCAACCTTGTTCATGCCCGAAGCAACAACAAGAATGTCCAAACGGCCATAAGCTCCAACCGCTTTTGCAACCAGATCGTTGCAGACTGCTTCGGTTGTGGGACGGGAATTGATGGATGTGACATCCGCACCCATGTCGGTGCATTCCTTGGAAATTTCATCCAGAGCCGTCTGATTGCCAGCAACCAGAACCAGCTTGCAGCCAGCACCGGCCAGAATACGAGCAGCCACCATGCCAAAAGCACCGGACGCACCGGTAATCAATGCCACATTGTCTTTCACATCAAACATGGAAAGGGGATTAGCCATTACATTCATTGTTCAAGCCTCCGGAGGATAAGGAATGACGACCATCATCTTTGCGGTCATGTTGGTACGGTTTTCGAGCACACGAACCTCACCGGGTTGGATGACGCACGAGTCGAGTGGCTTGAGGACTGTTTCCTCTCCATCGATGATCAGGGTCATTTCCCCTTCAATCATGATGTAAACTTTCTCAAACGGCGTAGAGTCCGGCCCGGCGCCACCACCTGGGAAAAACTGGCTAAAGCCAATCCATTGATTTTTGGGACCGTTTTCCTCAAAGCCCTGAAGCCGCAGACCATAACAACCGAAATGGTTGGGCGCTTCATAGGCAGGAGCATCTGCAAAGCGTTTTAGATGCATTACCTTCCTCCGTTAGTTTCATTCTACGGGCCAAACAGCCATTTTCAGGCTCGCCCGATACCTTGCGAAGCTTCCCTCTGCACCAGCAAGAAAGCCTCCAATAGTCTGATCGCAGCGATCAATCCGGTGCAGCTCGCAACGACCCAAACCTGCTGAAAAGAAACCATCCATCTTGGGAAGGAGAAGCAAGAAAGCTTTTCACTTCAAAGCGTTATAAGGATCCCGTTTCTTCTTCACGAAACCGGATCAAACGCACAAACTCCTCCCGTCATCGGCAAAGCCGAAGCGCCAAGTCCCTCGATTATGTCAGGATAGTTCCTCCTCCTGTTCCATATTACGGTACAAGTGAGCATTCAAAAACACAAGCAAATGTCCCGTATATCGATACACTAATACTGCATTATAGGAAGAAAGTTCACTGGAATTAATCAATCAACAGACATATGCTCACAAACCATTACAAGATAACTGTTTTTACTTATGGCATCTCATGTATAGCGAATGTATCACAATGTGGTACCGTAAAAAGCGAAAGCGTGCGCGCGTACAACCGCATGGTTTGAATCAAAAAAATCCCGGATCTTGCGAGATCCGGGATTTTTTCGCGTCTGTATTTGTCAAACAATGAAGCGACAAAACCTCAAAACCTGACAGCGACCGCTGCCCTAAAGCGCCATGTGAGGCACAGAGTCCGGTATAACCAGTTTGGCCGTTGTCGCTTCGATAACCTGCTCTACCGTCGCATCCGGACCAAGCTCACGCAAAACCAGCCCTTCATCCGTCGGCTCGATGACAGCCATCTCGGTGACGATAAGCGAAACGCGCCGTTCAGCTGTCAGAGGCAACGTGCATTCGGGAACGATCTTCGGGCTTCCCTTGGCCGTATGCACCATGGAAACAATGACCTGTTTGGCGCCAGCCACCAAATCCATCGCGCCGCCCATACCCGGCACCATCTTGCCCGGCACCATCCAGTTGGCCAGATAGCCCCGTTCATCAACTTGCAAGCCACCAAGCACAGTCATGTCCAGATGACCGCCCCGGATGAGGCCGAAGGAAACAGCAGAATCGATAGACGCAGCGCCCGGCACGGCCATCACCAGCCCGCCGCCAGCATCGGTCAGATCTTTGTTTTCAAAACCCGGCATCGCACTGCCGCCAAGGCCGACGACACCATTCTCGGCCTGAAACATCACATCAACATCATCGGGTAGATAGTTGGTCACCATGCTGGGCAGTCCAATGCCCAGATTGACCAGCATGCCGTCTTTCACTTCCATAGCCACACGGCGGGCAATGATCTCTTTGGCGTTCATATCAAAGCTCCCCTTCCAGAATGTGGTCGACCAGAATACCCGGTGTTTTGACTGCATCGGGCTGAATGCCGCCAATCGGCACGATGGTCTCAGCTTCGGCAATAACCGTTTCGGCAGCCATAGCCATGACCGGATTGAAATTGTGTGCTGTCAGGGCGTAATCAAGGTTGCCCTTATAGTCGGCCTGCTTGGCCTTGATCAGCGCAAAGTCGCCACGGATCGGTTCTTCCAGGAGATATTTCTGCCCTTGAACCTCGACGATCTGTTTGCCCTCTTCCACGGGCGTACCAAGACCGGTCTGGGTCAGCACACCGCCAAGGCCGACACCGCCAGCACGAATGCGTTCTATCAGGGTTCCCTGAGGAACAAGCTCTACCTCGATTTCCCCTGCAATCATCTTCTGCTGGGTTTCCGGATTGAGGCCGATGTGGCTGGCAATCACTTTCTTGACCAAACCAGCCGTAACCAGTTTCCCGACGCCTTTTCCTACCAGGGCTGTATCATTTGCCACGATGGTAAAGCCGCCTACGCCCCGCTCAACCAATGCATCGATCATGCGCTCGGGCGTTCCAACCGCCATAAACCCACCAATGAGCAAAACTGCTCCTTCGGGGATCAGCGCAGCAGCATCTTCCAGTTTTGTTGCTGTCTTCATTGGCTACTACTATTTCCTCCGCTGTAGCACCTCAGGCCGCATAAAGTCCTATTCCCAAAAGATATCGGACTGGCCATCATTCTGACTGCATACAGTCGACCAATTATTCTCAATGTGCCGGCAATCAAAATCCACATTACGGTACAAACGAACCGCAATTCGGTCAACCTGTAAAAATGGCAAACTCTATAACAAATCGCTCGAAACAGGTGCCAATGCACTGCTTTTTACTATGAGAGCGGCCCCAA
Organism: uncultured Cohaesibacter sp.; assembly: GCF_963676485.1. Taxonomy (NCBI): domain Bacteria; kingdom Pseudomonadati; phylum Pseudomonadota; class Alphaproteobacteria; order Hyphomicrobiales; family Cohaesibacteraceae; genus Cohaesibacter; species uncultured Cohaesibacter sp. The sequence goes on along the minus strand of NZ_OY781114.1, from coordinate 2,945,303 downwards.
GCCTAAAAAGACGCTCCGCGATCCGAGCAAATCCATACTCAATACTGGTCAGATTCTAAGAATAGATAATAATTTAAACTTACGTTCTTTTGCGTAAATCGAGCCAATAAAAAAACCGCCAAATGCGAACACGCATCCGACGGCTCTCGTCTTGCTTCACAATCAAAGCCCGATAGGCTCAACACCCCAACGGAGCATCACGGCTGGGGCATCCCCTTCACAGCCAAGGCCTTATTCTTGTATCCCTTGTTACCGGTCACATCTTCACCGAACCATGCCGGAGCCTTGAACCGGTTGGCAGCCTCTACGGAAGGAAATTCCACCTCGACCAGCAAAAGCCCCTTCAGCCCGCCATGAAAGACATCCAACTCATAGTGAAGCCCATTGTCGAGCGCCCCCACATAGCGTGTTTTCTCAATCTGACGCCCAGCCGTTGCCGGCCAAAAGCTTTCAAACTGTTCCGCGCTCACAGCAACCTCGATCTCCTTGCGCTCAAGGGCTCCATCAGACTTGAGGGTCATGAAGAAATTCGCGGTCTCACCTGAGGCTTTCCTGCGCAGCCTGATTTCGACAGAATCGTCCGAATGTGTCAGATAGCCTTGCGCCACGTCCACGCTCTTGAGGCCAGCCAGATCCGGCAGCTCGGCTACCAGAAACTTGCGTTCGATTTCCAAATCCGCAGCGGCTTTTTCGATAAGGCGGCTGCTCATTACAAATCCACTTTCTTTTTCACATCGCGATAAAGAGCCTTATAGGCCTTGGAAGCCGAGCTTTTCGGAGCGCTCGCCAGAACCGGAGCACGATGCACGCCCATCCGTTCGATATCCGACGCAAAGGGGATATGCGCTGAAATAAACTGCTTCTTATACTGCCCGGACAATTCATCCATCAGGTCTGCATGCAGAGACTTGACCGTCTGCACCATGGAGAAAAAGGCCGACAGCTTCTTGAGCGGAATCTTATTGACCCTGAAGAAGTCCACCAGCTGCTCGAAGGTACGTTGGGATAAGGTGGTGGGAATAACCGGCACCAGAATGACATCAGAGGCCTTGAATACGCTTTCCGAAAGCGTGGAAATATTGGGCGGACAATCAAGCAAAATGACATCATAGTCCTTCTTGACCGCCTTCAAGGCTTTCTTCAAGCGCGAACGGCTGTTTCTCATGCGCGCAAGAAATACATCGAAATTCCGAAAGCTCATATTGGCAGGCAGAATATCGAGATTGTCATAGTTGCTGCCCCGAATGGATTTGGTAAACCGCTCCACATCCTTGAAGAAACGTTCATCCGTCAGCTTTTTTGATGGTTTGACACGAAAGTAAAAGCTGGAAGCCCCCTGAGGGTCCAGATCACAGAGCAACACCTTCTTGCCAGCATCAGCCAAAGCATATGCCAAATTGACCGATGTTGCCGTTTTGCCAACTCCGCCCTTGTTTGAATAGCAGGCAATGATCTTCATTCTTCCCCCTCCCGCATTTTGAACAGCGTCCTGAAGGTCTGACGGGTCGCTTCGCTGTCAAATCGAGAAAAATTCTCCACCACACGCGCTCTTTCTTCTGCCTGCCGCTGATGCAGAATGGCAATCAGAGCTCCCACACTCTTGGCCACTTTCATCTGCGTGGCCTTACTACGAAACTTGTGACTTTCCATAAAGCCGGAAAGCGTCTCGATCTGCACGGAGCAGTCATTGAACGTTCCCAGATTGTCCTGCAAGCGCTTCATCGACTTGATCAACCGCTTGACATCCTTGCGCGGAAACAAAGGAGCGAAAAACTCCATCAGATAGCGCAGCTTCTTGCAGTGGATGCGCAGCGCATGAACATCTTCGTCGTCACTCTCTGCATCTATGCTTTTGGCAATCTTGCAAATTTTGCGATAGCGTTTCCAGATGAGACGGCAGGCATAGTCATGCGCGCCCAGATCGCTATTGGGCCCTTTTTCCAACCGTTCCGGAGCAGCAAGCAAATCGGAAAGCACCTGCATCTCTGCCTGATAGGCCTCACTGATCAGATGGTCCGCAAGTTCCACGGCGGCCTCATTCCGATCTCGCAAAAACAGCGCGAACATCTCCTTGACGCCACCATGCAGCTCCTGGGGAATAAGCGCAAAGAAATCCTTCTTGTTCAGCAGATAGACATCAAGATCCCTGAGCTGGCCCGTCTTTGCCATAAGCGCCGAAAAGCGCTGCTTCAGATCCCGTGTCTGCGCCTCGGAATAAACACCCTTGAACAGACTGAGCACGGAGCGGATCTTGCGTAAGGCAATGCGATAGTCATGCAGGAATTCCGTGTCTATATCATTGACGATCCCCTTCTCATTGACGCGAGCCGCGGGCAGGTAGGCGGCCATAATATCCGTGGCCACATCAAAAGCCGGCTCATTCTGGCCAATCGCGATCTCGGGTTTGAGTACGCCTGCAGGGAATCCCATACAAAGGCCCGAGAGGAACGCTTCCAGCCCGGTTTCGCCGCCACCAAGCTCCAAAAACTTTTCGCGCCCCCGCGCCTGAGCCTTTTCATAACCGCGCACCGGACGCAAAAAGGCTATCAGACCATCGGCACCGCCAACCATGCGTGTCTCGATGAGTTGCACCCTTATGTGGATCTTCCCTTCCTCATCAACCAAAGCCATCTGCGAGAAGCTGCATTGCAGGCGACAGATGGGCATGAGGGCCCGCAACCGAGGCAGCCCCTTTAAGGCTTTGCGCACCGGTCCCTTGTGCAGATCGCGTACAAAGCCCCCTTCTGGCGAGCCCTTTTGCGTTATCAGGGCGCCATCCCTGTCGAGCAATCGCAGGCGCCCTTCGGATGCAAACAAAAGCCGCCCCGAGCGCGTCAGCGGCAGAGGGAACATATCAAGCAGAATGGCATCCTCCGGTTCTGTCTGATCTGAAAAAATCGGCCGCAATTTGCCAAAATCTTCGTCAATCAAACAATCCAGAGAACGGTTCGGAATAAGAAGCAAGAGATCATCTATCTGGGCCATGACCCGTATAGTTTCACGGAACAACAAAAGGCGCAAGACGGCAAAGAAGTGCACAATGTGCATTTCCTCAGAAACCTACACATGCACACAAAATAGACCGCCGAACCCGTCGACCTGAGCCGACAGATACAAAAACACCCGACGAAACCACCGGGTGCCAATGTTGCGCAATGGGTGCGCCGTTGCCCTGCCAGAATCACCTGCCTCGGAAAGGAAGGTCGACAGACACCTTTAGGTCACCGCGAGAATGGAGGTCTTTTCAAACCGATCCAGAATGCGCTGATTGAAGGTTTCCACTTTGCCTTTTTCCACCAGCGCAACCACAGAGCCTCCCCAGCCCCCGCCGGTCTGGCGGGCACCAAGCGCACCGAATGAAAGGGCGGCATCTACAATCGCATCCGTTTCTGCGACCGTAATCTGATAGTCTTCTTTCTGAGAGATGTGGCTTGCCACCATCAGCTTGCCAAAAAGCTGCATATCATGATTGCGCAACGCCACCACACCATCCAGCACATGCTGGTTGTCATTGATAACGTGACGCGCCCTCCGGTTCAGCGGCTCGAAAATCGCGTTGATACGCTCCAGATCACCAATACCAAGATCGCTGAGCATCTCGACCTGCAACGCCTTGCAAGCTGCCTGACATTCTGCAACGCGGGTTGCATAGCCGTCTTCCCCGCCATCAACCAATTGATGGCTAACGCCGGATGCGATGATAACGAAGGCAAAATCTGGTGATGTCTCCACCAGCTCATAATCCAGCGTGTGGGTATTGAGGAACATCGCCACACCCGGATCGCCTACCGAAGACGCAAACTGGTCCATAATGCCACAGGGCATACCGACAAATTCATTCTCGACCGCACGTGCCTTGACGGCAACATCCACCGAACTCATCTCGCGACCAAAGAGAGCCAGCACTGCCTTGATCGTCACCACCTCCAGTGCTGCGGAGCTGGAAAGCCCCGCCCCCATGGGAAGAGTTGTTTCAAGCGCCACACGCAAGCCGGACACGGCCACATCCTCATGGGCCACAGCCTTCAGGCACCCCAGAAGATAGTCAGACCAGCGCCCTTCGCGCCCATCCTCGATATGCCGCAGTTCGGTCTGAGCGAATGTATCGGAATAGGCCTCTATGACACCGGGCTTGTCGCCCTTGCCAAGCGCGATGGACACACCAAGACCACGCAGCGCCATGGGCAACACAAAGCCACCGTTATAATCGGTATGCTCACCCAGCAAATTGACCCGTCCGGGTGAATAGGCAACCACGTCGGGCGGCTGCCCGAAATGTCTTTCATAAGCCGCCTTGACTGACGCAGTCTCTTTTTCCTCAGCCATGCGTCCCCCCCCTATTTTGCTGTTTTATAATGAATATCGGACAAGGACCGCAGACGCTCCGCCGCACTCTCTGCTGTCAAATCGCGCTGGGCTTCAGCGAGCATCTCATAGCCGACCATAAATTTGCGCACCGTCGCCGAGCGCAACAGAGGCGGATAAAAATGCGCATGCAGTTGCCAGTGATCGAATTTGCCCTGACGGGTCGGCGCTCCATGCCAGCCCATCGTGTAGGGAAATTCGGTTTCAAACAGATTGTCATATCTGGTGCAGAGGCCCTTGAGCGCATCCGCCAAGCCATTGCGCTCTTTGTCTGTCAGATCCGGCAGGCGGAGAATATGGCGTTTTGGCATCAGCAGCGTTTCAAACGGCCATGTCGCCCACCAGGGCACCACGGCAATCCAATCGTCATTCTCGACAACCACCCGCTCGCCTTTACGCGCTTCATCCGCAGCATAGCGCACCAGCATGACCTCGCCATTCTCGGCAAGAAAGCGCGCTTGGTTGGCATCTTCAATGGCAACCTCATTGGGCAGGAAATCCGAGGCCCAGATCTGACCATGCGGATGCGGCTGCGAGCAGCCCATGACTGAGCCTTTATTTTCAAACACGGCAACCCAGTCATAGCGCGCACCCAGATCAACGATCTGATCGGCCCACATATCCACCACCATGCGAATATCGGCAACCGGGAGCTCGGGCAAAGTCAGGTCGTGCCGCTCGGAAAAACACATCACCCGCGCCGTACCACGCACCGTTCCGGCCCGAAATAGCGGATCCCCTGAGGTTCCTCCTGCCGGAGTGTCTTCCAGCAAAGCCGGAAAATCGTTTGGAAAGACGAACGGCCCTTTATAATCGGGATTGACCGCACCCGAATTGCGCTCATTGCCCGCGCAAAGATAACAGTTGGGGTCATGACGGGGCTTTTCCACGATCACGACCTTTTCCTGCTGCCCCTGCCAAGGCCGTTTGTTGCGATGAGGGGAAACAAGCACCCACTCTCCCTTGAGAGGGTTATATCGACGATGCGGAGCATCTGTAGGCATAGTTTCTTCAGCCATAGAAGGCCTCCTCATTATTTGCCGGCAAAGGGACCATATTTAGGCTCATGGTGCCAACGCCAGGCCGTTTCAATGATTGTTTCGAGCGCGTCAAATTTGGGCTTCCAGCCCAGTTCCGTTTTGGCGCGCGTGCTGTCGGCCACCAACCGAGCGGAATCTCCGGCCCGCAGCGGCGCCATCTCATAAGGAATGGGACGATTGGTCAGCCGCTTGGCTGTCTCAATGACCTCAAGATTGGTAAAGCCGTTGCCATTGCCAAGATTGAAGCGATGAGCGCCCTCGTGGATATCCATATAATCGAGCGCCAAAAGATGCGCAGAAGCAAGATCAAGCACATGGATATAGTCGCGGATGCATGTGCCATCGCGTGTTTCGTAATCGCTGCCAAAGACCGAGAGCTTTTCGCGAATGCCAAGGGCGGTAAGCAAAACCAACGGCACCAGATGCGTTTCCGGATTGTGTGCTTCTCCAATGAGGCCATTGGGGTGCGCCCCGGCTGCATTGAAATAGCGCAAGGCAACAGAGCGCAAACCATAAGCGGTCGCCATATCAGACAGAACCTGCTCAACCATCCGCTTGGACCAACCATAAGGGTTGATCGGACCCAGCGGATGGGTTTCATCGATCAAATCCCTTTGCGGATTGCCAAACACGGCGGCAGTGGAAGAGAAGACAATGCGCTCGACACCCGCCTTGCGCATGGCGTCAAGCAGATTAAGTGTGCCAGTGACATTGTTTCGATAATAAAGATCGGGCTTTTCAACCGATTCCCCCACCGCAATCAGGGCTGCAAAGTGAATGACTGCATCCACCTTATGCTTCTTGAAAACAGCATCGAGATCCTGAGGGTTCAGAAGATCGCCGCGTTCCAGAGTGACGCCCGAGACTGCCTCGACATGGCCAGAGGACAAATTATCAAACACAACAACATCATGTCCGGCTTCCAGCAAGAGCTGAACCATATGGGAGCCAATATAACCAGCCCCACCGCACACCAGAATATTTCGTTTCATATCTCCACTCCCTATAGCAACCATGCCCATAGGCTGCATCGCCATTCAATGATTCCAACATCAAGCGTTAAATCACATTTTCGGCAGTAACTGAACTGTAGCCCCGAAATTGACAGAAGTAAATATTTACTAGATAATTATTTGAGTGATTTGCTATAGCGAATTTCAAGCACAGCCATTCACCGGCCATCCCTTCCCTTCAAGGGGATATTATGGTTCAAAGCTGGAAAAGACACGACAATAAGGAGCCAGGGCATGGCAACCATCAGGGACATTGCAGACCGCGTGGGCGTATCGCCAACGACGGTTTCCCGCGTCCTCAATTATGACGCCAGCCTGTCGGTCTCTGAAGAAAAGCGTCGCCAGATCATCGAAACGGCGCAAGATCTCGACTATGCAACGCCGCGTATGCGAGCCAGAAAGAAGCAGATGACGGGAGCTGGGAAAAGCGCAAGGATATCGCTGCTTCACACCCTGGACGCAACTGAAGAGCTGGCCGACCCCTATTTTATCACCATTCGCCACAGCATCGAGAAACATCTCTCGCAAGCCGATCTCAGGATCGACCATCGCTGCAACCAGCTAGATGATCTGCCCAAGGACTTCCCCAAGAAAAGCGACGCCATTCTGGTAGTCGGGCCGCACGGGCAAAAGACAATCGACACGCTGGTCACCATGGGGGTGCCCCTCGTCTGCGTCGATTTTCCACCCGATCGCAAGGACATCGACTGCGTCTACCCGGATCTGGAACAGGCAACCGCCGATATCCTCAACGCCCTCTGGGAAAAGGGATACAGAAAGTTCGGCTTCATCGGTGCCTCATCGGGAGAGGAAAACCCGCGCCGCCCCTATCCGGACCTGCGCAGCCGCACCTTCATGCAATGGTTCAAGGCGCGTGGTTTGGAAGCCCCCGCCAACGTGCGCTTCGAACGCCCCACCCCGATGAGCGGCTTTGAATTGGCCCGGCAGTTGCTCGATACAGACGACCGCCCCGAGATCATCATCGCCGCCAACGACACCATGGCCATCGGCGCCCTTCAGGCTGCCAGCAGCCTTGATCTGCGCGTGCCGGAGGATGTGCGCATTGTCGGCTTTAACGATATTCCCGCCGCCGGTCTGATTTCGCCAAGCCTGACAACCGTTGCCATTCCCGCAGAAGATATAGGGCACGTGGCGGTGGATCTGTTGCTTGAGCGCCTGTCAGGCCGCAGCTTTTCCAAGAAGGTCACTCTGGGCACCCAGATCCGCTGGCGAGAAAGCTGCTGATCCACCCTAACCCGCCTCCTGCACACAAAAAAACAGGGGCAAACCAAAGCCTGCCCCTGCCCGTTAAATTCAAACACTTCTGCGCACATTAGCCCTTTTCAGGCACCGCCGTAATCTTAGTCACACCACCATGTTCACCGGACCACTTGAGCGGCTCATTGAGGAAGCGTTCGACGCTATCAAGCGTCTTGGTGTCGAAGTAATTCTGCTTCTTGGCCACTGCCAGAACATCATGCCATGTGGCCAGATAATGCAGATTGAGATCAATTTTTTTCATATTCTCAAGCGCTTCAGGGAAGATATCGTAATAGAAGAGAACGATCGTATCATTCACCTCGGCCTCGGCCTTGCGCATGGCTTCCACGAAGTTGATCTTGCTGCCGCCATCCGTGGTCAGATCTTCCACCAGAAGCGCCCTCTTGCCTGCAATCGGCGCCCCTTCGATCTGGGCATCGCGACCATATCCCTTCGGTTTCTTGCGCACATAATTCATTGGCAGAGCCAGTTTGTCTGCAATCCAGGCAGCAAAAGGAATACCGGCCGTTTCACCACCAACAACCGCATCAATCTTTTCAAAGCCGATATCACGCATGATTGTCGCCGCGCAGAATTCCATCAGCGTGTTGCGAATGCGCGGGTAGGAGATCAGCTTGCGGCAATCAATATAGGTGGCACTGGCCAAACCGGACGCCAGCATAAAGGGCTCCTCTGGGCGGAAGTGCACTGCATTGACCTCCAGCAGCATCTGTGCAGTCAATTCGGCCATTAGCGCGCGATCAGGAAAAGAAGAAGTAATCATCAGGGCATCCTTTGGAAGGTGCGAACCGAATAAACGGCTCAAGCGTTAGCGGTTTCATATCGCCAGAACAACGGGAAACCGGGATCAAAAACAACGACTTCATCACCATCAATGGTGACCTTGTCTTCCAGAACCAAAGGCGCCTCAGCCTTATACAGGCGAATGCGCTCCTCGTTGGCCGGAAGACCATAAAAAGCAGGGCCATTAAGAGACATGAAGGCTTCCAGCTTATCAAGCGCGCCCTCCTCCTCAAACACATGGGCCAGACAGTTGACCGTGTTGCTGGCATTGAATACCCCCGCGCAGCCGCAAGCGCATTCCTTGGCAGACTTGGAATGCGGCGCCGAGTCCGTCCCAATGAAAAAGCGACCATCGCCAGATGTTGCCGCAGCACGCAGAGCAAGGCGATGCTTCTCGCGCTTGGCAACCGGCAGGCAATAATAGTGGGGCTTGATACCGCCCACCAGAATGGCATTGCGGTTGATAATCAGATGATGCGTCGTGATGGTGGCTGCGGTTTTTGCGCCCGCGCTCTTGACGAAATTCACGCCATCTTCCGTGGTCACATGTTCCATCACGATACGTAAAGAGGGGAAGCGCTCCCGGATCGGCGTCAAGACGCGATCAATGAAAACGGCCTCGCGATCGAAAATATCGATATCAGCATCCGTCACTTCACCATGCACCAGCAGTGGCACATCAATCTCGGCCATCTTTTCAAGCACTGGATAAACCGCCTCGATGCTGCGTACGCCGCTATCGGAGTTGGTCGTCGCGCCTGCCGGATAAAGCTTCAGCGCCTTGATGAGCCCGGATTTCACGCCCAGTTCCACATCCGCAGGATCCGTGCCCTCGGTCAGATACAAGGTCATCAATGGTTCGAAGCGGTGTGCAGGGGGCAGAGCAGCCAGAATACGATCGCGATAGGCTTTAGCATCCGCTGCTTTCACGACGGGAGGCACCAGATTGGGCATAATGATCGCCCGCCCGAAATGAGCGCTGCTATGCGGCAATACCGCCTTGAGCATATCACCATCGCGCAAATGCAAATGCCAATCATCGGGACGACGAATAATAAAATCTGTCTGATTATCAAAGGGGCTCATAAGGCGTCTCCTGCGGGCATGTCCACGCGAATGCAAATTGCGCTATCTTTAACAACATTTTGCCGGAAATGCCTAGCCCTTCGTTTGATCTGTGGAAGCCTGACCGGTCCCATCCTCCCAAAGCCCACTCAGAATAGAAAAGGCCCGGACAGCAAGCTGCCTGGGCCAGGTTGATACCACTATGCGTGGATATACACTTTAGCTCTTGGCCAGATCACCGGCAAAGGCGCCAATGCGCTTATAGTCTTCATAGATCGCATTATAGAGCTTATGCATTTCAGGATTCGGCTCGAAGCTTTTTTCGATCGGGCTCAGCATGGCATCCTTGGCCTTGTAGATATCCTCATAGGCACCAGCAGCAGTCGCTGCGAAAATGGCAGCCCCACGCGCACAGGCCTGATCGGAAAGCGCAACATCCACCTTGCGGTTCATCACGTCAGCACAAACCTGAGAGATAAAGTCAGACTTGCGGGCAATACCGCCAATGGCAACAATGCTATTGACCTTGACACCCTGCTCTTCGAACCGCTCCACAATTGCACGAGAGCCATAAGCCGTGGCCTCGATGAGGGCCCGATAGATGGACGGAGCCGTCGATCCAAGATGCAATCCGGCAATGATCGATTTGACCGTCTGGTCTGCATCAGGAGTGCGGCGTCCATTGAGCCAGTCCAACGCGCGCTCACCATAGCCACCCGGCGGCAGTTCAGCCGCTTCCTTTTCAAGCTCCGGCAACAAGGAGCCTGCCTTGCCGCGCCCATTGCGGCCCCACTGCAGCAAGCGCTCGAACCATGCAAATACATCGCCGAAGGACGACTGACCGGCTTCAAAACCGATCAAATCAGGCAGAACACTGCCCGGCACCTGTCCGCAAATACCGCTGACCAGCGTGTCGCTAACCTCTTCAGGAGGCGCAACGAGAATGTCGCAGGTCGAAGTCCCCATGGCACGCACCAGAGAATAAGGTTCGATGCCAGCACCAACTGCGCCCATATGGCAGTCAAAAGCACCAACAGCAATCGGGATACCGGCATTGAGGCCAAAGCGTCCGGCCCAGTCAGAAGACAGATTGCCAGCCACCTGATCACTGGTTTTGGTTTCTCCAAACAGCGGTGTGGTCAGATTGCCAAGCACAGGATCAAGCGCCTGCAACCAATCCCGGCTTGGCAAACCACCAAATTCGGGATGCCACAAAGCCTTGTGACCAGCCGCGCAACGCGACCGAACAATCTTGGACGCATCGGTTACGCCTGCCAGAACGGCAGGAATCCAGTCGCACAGCTCGACCCAGTTTGCAGCGGCACGGAAAACGGTTGGATTGCGACGGCCAATATTCAGAATCTTGGCCCAGTACCATTCCGAAGAATAGATGCCGCCCACATATTTGGTGTAATCAGGGAACTGGCCTGAATGGCACAGATCATTGATCTCCTGCGCTTCGGCAACTGAAGTATGGTCTTTCCAGAGAATGCACATGGCATCCGGATCGGAAGAGAAACCATCCTTGAGCGCCAGAGCGGTGCCATCAGCCGTAACAGGCATTGGGGACGACCCTGTGGTGTCCACACCAATACCGATAATGTCAGGATGAGACTCAAGCCCGGCGACCGCTTCGCGTACGGCAGCCCCCATCGCTTCGAGATAATCAGAAGGATGCTGGCGAAACTGCTGACGCGCCGCATCACAGAATTTTCCCTCAGCCCAGCGGGGATAGTTCGCAACAGCCGAGGAAAGCTCCTCCCCATCTGCGACCCGCACAACGACGGCCCGCACACTATCCGATCCGAAGTCGAGACCAAGAACACAGCTGTCTTTGGTTGAACTCATTCGATATTCCTCCCTACCGTTGAAACGCCAACAGATTCTCTCTAGCCGCTTCTATGGACAATTCTCCTCAAACTCATCCATAACGCGGCTTTCAATTTCGATAGACTTAGTTTACAATATGGACGATCCTGATATTTCACAATGCAGCATCAGGCTAGAGACATGGACGATCATTCTTATTTCGATCCTGCCCAAGATCCGCAGGTACAGAGAATCTTTAACAAGCTTTCCTATCGCAGTTCACCCAAGAACTACGACAAGGAAGTGGCTGCTCTTTTCCCGGGGTTCGAGTTCGGAATCCGGCTGGTTGCCGGGATCACCCCCATTGAAAAGGGAGGCCCGCTCGACTTCCCGATTGATCGTCCCAATGGCATGCATGGATGGATCATCAACCTGACCGTGGATGGTCAGGGCAAGCTCTTCGACGGCAAAAATACAACGATTGTAAAGCCCGGAGACATCGTTCTCTTCCCTCCTGATGCACAACATCTCTATGGACGTGACCCGGAAGCCGACAAATGGTGGCACCGCTGGATCTATTTCCAGCCACGCGCCTTCTGGAAACCCTGGCTGCAATGGGACGAAGAGGTCAACGGCGCCTATATCATGCGCCACAGAGAAGAAAGCCGCTTCAGCGAATTGTTCCGCCTCTTCGTCGAGGTGGAAAAATGGGCCGGGCTTTCCGACAGTCTTTCTGCTGATCTGGCCTTCAACAGACTGGAACATATCCTGCTATTTTGCGCAAGAATGAACAGAGCAGAGAAAAAATCCAACATCGAGATTGACGAGCGCGTTCTTGCCGCCTGCACCCTGATTTCGAACAATCTGGACAAGCCCCTGACGGTCAACGAAATCGCCAGCCACGTCTGCTTATCCCCCTCGCGCCTCTCTCACCTGTTCCGCAAATATATTGGCACAGGCATCGTACAATGGCGCGACGGCCAACGCATTCAATATGCCATGCAGGTGCTGCGCGTCTCCAACGTCCCTATCAAGGCGCTCTCGCAGATGGTTGGCTATGACGATCCTCTTTACTTTTCGCGCGTCTTTCGTCGCCACACCAACATGAGCCCGCGCACCTTCAGAGAGCGCAGCCTGTCGATGATTGTCCGTTCTGAAGGCGAACAGGTCGATGCCGCGCTGGACAAGGCAACCGCAGTTTTCTCAGCCGAAGTCGCCCTTCCCAAACATAGCGGATGATGACCGCACAATAATGCACCCAATATTTTGAAAAATTTTAACAAATCAATAGCATAGAAAAGCCCGACCAACATCTTGGCCGGACTTGATTCTATCCTCAGAGCACTAGCGATTAAACACGAATGCCCTTGGCCAGATGCCAGTAGATTTCATTATTCCGTAGAGACTGTTTGAAATCGGAGATCTTGGTATCATCATCAATCAAAGCCAGCTCGATACCGGCAATCGTCGCAAAGTCTTCCAGCATTTCAGCGGTCACATCATAGCTGTATGCGGTATGATGGGCGCCACCGGCCAAGATCCATGCCTCACATGCAGTTTTGAAGTCTGGCTTGCACTGCCACACAGCACGCGCTACAGGCAATTTCGGCAGATCCGGATGCTCAACCGAGGTAACTTCGTTGGCAATCAGGCGGAAGCGGTTGCCCATATCAATGAGGCAGGCGTTGATCGCATTGCCCTTGATGGAATCAAAGACCATACGCACCGGATCTGGTTTGCCGCCAATGCCCAGCTCATGAATCTCAAGGCGAGGCTTGCTTTCCGCGATGGTCGGGCAGACCTCGAGCATATGAGCCCCGAGGACCAGCTCTTCGCCCGGCTTGGAAACATCATAGGTATAATCTTCCATGAAGGAGCAAGCGCCGCTCTTGCCATGGCCCATAACTTTCATGGCGCGAACAAGCGCAGGCGTCTTCCAGTCCCCTTCACCGGCAAAACCGAAGCCCTGCTCCATCATGCGCTGAGGTGCCAGACCAGGCAGCTGATTGAGGCCATGCAAATCTTCAAAGGTATGAGTAAAGCCCTTATATCCGCCCTCTTTCAGGAAGTAAGAGATCGCCAATTCCTGACGGGCCGCATCTAGCAGGGACGCCCGTTTGGCGCCGCCAGCCTGCAATTCCGGCACCAGCTCATAGGTCTTGTCATATTCAGCAACCAGCGCTTCTACATCTGCATCGGAGAAATCAGCCATCTTGGCAACCAGATCACCAACCGGCCAATAATCAACCTTGAAGCCAAAAGCCATCTCGGCAGACACTTTGTCACCATCGGTAACGGCCACATTGCGCATATTGTCGCCAAAGCGGCAAACACCAGACCCCTGCCAATCATCCCATGCGCGTGCAGCACGCATCCAGCTATCGATCCGACCCTGAACATCGGGGTCGCTCCAGTGGCCGACAACCACCTTGCGCCCGATACGCATGCGCGTATGCAAGAAGCCCGCTTCCCGGTCGCCATGGGCAGACTGGTGCAGGTTCATATAGTCCATATCGATGGAATCCCAAGGCAATGCAGCATTGAGCTGGGTATGCAGATGCAACATCGGCTTGGTCAGAGCATTAAGGCCGCGAATCCACATTTTCGAAGGCGAAAAGGTATGCATCCACAAGATGATACCGCCACATTCAGGGTCAGCTGAAGCCCGGCGGCAAACATCTGCAATTTCCTCCCCGGTGGTCGCAACTGTCGCAAATTCAAGCGGCAGCACAAGGCGCCCGTCTTTGGACAACCCTTCAACAACCTTACGGGCACCATCCGCCACTTCGGCCAGTGTTTCCGGGCCATAAAGGTGCTGCGAGCCGCACACAAACCAGAATTTCAAAGGTTTCAAACCAAACATTTCCATGCCCTTTCAATTTTCGACCGGCGTCAGTTGCGCTATGGTCTGGATATGTTTGCGCGAAGGATGCAAAGCCTTATTCCCTCCCCTTTGCGCAAAAAAGCGGTCCCGAGATGCTTAAGCATTCCCCCCTCGGAACCGCAAGACGGTGGCTATTTCTGCCCATACCAAGCGTTTTTGCCATGTTTGCGCTCATAGTGATAATCGAGCACATACTGCTCCAATGGCGGTATGGGGTTGGAAATAGTTGCAGTGATTGTTGCCATATGGGCGACTTCTTCGAGCACAACAGCATTGTGTACAGCGTCGTCGGCATTCTTGCCCCAGGCAAAAGGTCCATGACCGGCCACCAGAACCATCGGGACGGCCGCAGGATCAAGCCCTGCAAAGCGTTCAACAATGGCCTCGCCAGTCGTTGTTTCATAATCGCGATTGACCTGCTCTTCGCTGAGCGGCTTGGTGCATGGCACCGGACCGGCACAATAGTCGGCCTGCGTTGTTCCAAGGCACGGAATCTCCCGGCGCGCCTGAGCCCAGGCGACAGCATGGCGGGAATGGGTATGCACCACACCGCCAATTTGCGGGAAAGCCTTGTAAAGAGTGGTATGGGTTTTTGTATCCGATGATGGCTTCTTGCTGCCCCAGACAACAGTGTTGTCGAGATCAACAACCACCATGTCGTCAGCGGTCATCGTTTCATAAGGCACGCCCGACGGCTTGATAACAACCAGCCCCTTTTCGCGATTAATCGCACTGACATTGCCCCATGTGTAGATCACGACTCCACGGTCATTCAGCTCGATATTGGCGCGAAAAACCTCTTCCCTCAGTTCTTTCAGCATTTGAATGTCCTCCTCAAACCGCCCTATTCGCAAAAAGTGGCTTCAAATGAGCCTGGGCTTATTTTCGAAATGTCACAGCAACCGGAACATCATGCTGGCCACACCTCTTGATCAATCCACCTTAAAAATATGGACAGATCCCCGGCATACGGTTAGAGGCTATAAGGTTATACTTATGGATTATCTTGCTATCCGCACCAATGAGGCGATTGTCTGAAACAAGCATTTTTCGACTGCAAGCCGGACATGGCTAAAACGCTTGCACAAAGGGCCAGACCAGACATGTCCTATATACAATCGGGTCAGCCATCCCAAATGTCCGACCATTCAGGAAAGGAGGTGGGCTAGAGACCAGCCCACCCATTGGTTTACTTGAAAGCTTAGCCAGCCTTCTTCTTGTTGTAGACATCGAAGATAACGGCGGCGAGCAGAACAACACCCTTAATGACCTGCTGCCAGTCGATGCCGATGGACAGAATGGACATACCGTTGTTCATCACACCCATCAGGAAGGCGCCGATTATCGCACCGGTAACCGTACCGACACCACCTGTGGTCGATGCACCACCGATGAAGACAGCCGCGATCACGTCGAGCTCGTAGCCATAACCGGCTTTCGGAGTAGCCGTGTTCAGACGAGCCGCAAAGACCATCCCAGCAAAGGCAGCCAGAAGGCCCATATTCGCAAAGGTCAGGAAGGTCAGTCGTTCCGTATTCACGCCAGAGAGCTTGGCGGCTTTCACGTTGCCACCCAGAGCATAGATCCGGCGACCAACCGTGGAAGAGGATGTAAGGAAGCCATAAGCGGCAACCAGCACAGCGATAACGATCAGAACGTTCGGATAGCCTCTATAGCCAGCCATAACATAGGAGAGATAGTTGATGGCAAAGACGATGAGAAGATTCTTCAGCACAAAGAAGGCGAACGGCTCATCGAGGTTCCCAAACTTGGCGCGTTCCTTGCGATCTTTCCAGGCTGCATAAATCAGGAAGACACTCAAAATGATGCCCAGAACGATCGTCAGCATATGAGGACGACCAACACCGAACAGGTCAGGAATGAAACCCGAGCTCAGTTTCTGGAAACCGGTCGGGAACGGGCCAATGGACTGACCATTGAGCAGCGCCAGGGTAAGACCACGGAAGCTGAGCATGCCGGCCAGCGTCACGATGAAGGCCGGGATCTTGTAATAAGCAACCCAGAAGCCCTGAAGCGCACCAATTGCAGTACCAACAACCAGGCAGACAATGATCGTGACCACATAGTTGATATCATAGTTTACGATCATCACGGCAGCGAGAGCGCCGATAAATCCCATGACCGAACCGACCGAGAGGTCGATATGGCCCGCAACAATGATAAGCAGCATACCAATCGCCATGATGACGATATAGCTGTTCTGGAGAATAAGGTTTGTCAGGTTGAGCGGCTTCATGAGAATACCGTTTGTAACAACCTGGAAGAAGATCATAACAGCGATCAGGGCAATCAAAAGGCCGTATTCGCGTACGTTTGACTTCAGATAACTGGCGACGCTGACAGTTGTACCTGCGTCAGAGTTTGCCGGAGACGGGTTTTCCACCTGTGACATTGTTTCAGCCTTTGTCCTTGATGATCATCCGCATGATTTTTTCTTGCGAAGCTTCCTTCGTAGGCATTTCGCCAACCATTCTGCCCTCATTCATGACATAGATCCTGTCTGTCATGCCCAGCAGTTCTGGCAATTCCGAAGAAATGAAAATGATACCCTTGCCCTCTTGAGCGAGCTGGTTGATGATCGCGTAAATTTCATATTTGGCGTTCACGTCGATCCCGCGTGTCGGCTCATCCAGAATGAGCACATCCGGGTTCGCAAACAGCCATTTACTCAAAACGACCTTCTGCTGGTTCCCACCAGACAAGTTGACCACCTGTTGCATCAAACTGGAGCATTTGGTGTTCAGCTTCTTCTTATATTCAAGACCAACACGGGTTTCCGCATTGTCATCAATGACAATGCCCTTGGAAACACCTTCCAGATTGGAGAGTGTTGTATTGACCTTGATACTGTTTTCAAGAACCAGACCATATTCCTTGCGGTCCTCGGTCACATAAGCCAAACCGTTGGCAACAGCCTTGTTGATCGTACTGACGTCAATCGGCTTACCACGCAGCTCGACTTGTCCTGAAATTTTCTGGCCATAAGCTCGCCCAAACAGGCTCATGGCAAGCTCGGTTCGCCCAGCGCCCATCAAGCCGGAAATACCGACGATCTCGCCTGCATGTACATTGAAATTGACATCGCGGATCAAGTGACGATCTGCATGCACCTGATGATAGACATTCCAGCCTTTCACATCGAGCAGCATATCGCCGATGTCCGGAGTCCGCTGGGGGAAGCGGTTGGTCAGCTCACGCCCGACCATGTCCTTGATAATTCTGTTTTCCATTTCCTCGGACTTGTCACAGTCCAGCGTGCTAACGGTCTGACCGTCGCGCAGCACAGTGATTTTGTCCGCAACCCTCACAACCTCGTTGAGCTTGTGGGAGATCAGAATCGAGGAAATGCCTTTGCTTTTGAACTCAAGCAGCAGCTGAAGCAGAGCCTCACTGTCCCGCTCGTTCAGGGAAGACGTTGGCTCGTCGAGAATAAGCAACTTCACTTCCTTGGAAAGAGCCTTGGCGATCTCGACCAGTTGCTGCTGCCCCGTCCCCAGGTTCGTAACCAATGTGCCAGTCGGCTTGTCCAGCCCGACAATCTTGAGCAGCATTTCCGCTTCGGAGTGCGCTACTGGCCAGTTGATGACCCCTTTGGTAGCCCGCTCGTTGCCCAAGAAGATATTCTCGGCGATCGACAGAAGGGGAACCAGAGCCAGTTCCTGGTGAATGATGATAATGCCTTTTTCTTCGCTGTCGGAGATCGTGGCATATTTCTGGGTCTCTCCGTTATAGATGATATCCCCTTCATAGGTGCCATAGGGATATACGCCAGAGAGAACCTTCATCAGGGTTGACTTGCCTGCGCCATTCTCACCGACCAAGGCATGAATTTCACCTTCGCCGACCGTCAGATTCACATCACTCAAGGCCTTTACACCCGGAAAGGTCTTGGTGATTCCTCGCATTTCTAAGATGGTGTTCATGTCAGCCTCAAGCAAACAGTCTCTTTATTGTTCTTGAAGAACGGATGGAGGGGGTGAGACTTTCCACCTCCCTCCCCCGGGAGGACCCTTACTTGATCTGATCCATGGTGTAGTAACCGCTATCGATCACGATTTTCTCCCAGTTGGAAGCATCGACCGGAACCGGTTTCAGAAGGTAGGAAGGAACCACTTTGACACCGTTGTCGTAAGTTGTGGTGTCATTGATTTCTGGTTCGCCACCTTCGAGCAGAGCATTCACCATGCCAACAGTCACGCGAGCAAGCTCACGGGTGTCTTTAAAGATGGTGGAATATTGTTCGCCAGCCAAAATGGATTTGATTGACTGAACTTCTGCGTCCTGTCCGGTTACGATCGGCATTTTCATGTCGCCAGAGCCGTAGCCAACGCCCTTGAGCGAGGACAGGATACCAATGGACAGACCATCATACGGAGCCAATACGCCGTGTACGGTTTTGTCAGTGTAGAAAGCGGAAAGCAGGTTATCCATGCGAGCCTGTGCAACAGCACCGTCCCAACGCAGGGTACCAACTTTATCCATGCCGAACTGTTCGGAAGGAACAGCAACGCTGCCATCGTCGATCAATGGCTGCAGCACAGACATTGCGCCGTCATAGAAGAAGTAAGCATTGTTGTCGTCCGGAGACCCACCAAAGAGCTCTACGTTCCATGGTTTTGCATCCGGGAAGCGTTCTTTCAGACCTTTCACCAGGCTGGTAGCCTGCTGCACGCCAACCTGGAAGTTATCGAAGGTTGCGTAATAGTCAACATTGCCGGAATCACGGATCAGGCGATCATAAGCGATCACTTTGATGTCGGAGTCAGCGGCCAGTTCCAGAGCGCCAGACAGGGTCGTACCATCGATAGAGGCGATAACGAGAACGTTGACGCCCTTCAGGATCATGGTTTCGATCTGACGCAGCTGGTTGGCAATGTCATCCTCTGCATATTGCAGGTCAGTCTGATAGCCAGCTTCTTCAAACTGTTTTTTCATGCTGTTGCCATCAGTAATCCAGCGTGCGGATGACTGAGTAGGCATAGCGATACCAACAAACCCCTTATCTGCAGCCACAGATGGAGAAGACGCAAACGAAGCGCCCAGAGCCAATGCCATGGCCCCCATCGTCACTGTATTGAAGAGTTTTCCAAGTCCAAGCATGTTGTCCTCCCTTGCTTGAAAACACATAACGTGCAAATCCGCGCCAAGCATTGAGCGAGGCGCAAATCGATCGGATCGAGGGAAACAAAGCGTATACAGAAAGCACCAGGAAAAGCAGCCTAGAGTTGCCCGAGCAAATTTCGGGCATAAAACCCCGCACCCGGCACAAGCGTGCCAGATCTCCTCCCAATTCAGGCACCATTCCGGTAACCTAAATTCCTTCAATCCTCCGAGACCTATAGTTCAATGAAAAGCCAAATTTGGAAAGGAGGCATTTGGTCAAAAACATGGACGATTTAGCTTTTTTATGCAATTGCCAGCCCGCAGCAACATTTTACAATGTTTCGCGTCTCCTCTCATCACAAAGTCAAGCATCCAATAGTATGATGGTAGAAGCCATGTTTAAGCCGCTCCAATGTAAGGAGAATGATCCCATTTGGGGAAATTCAATGAACAGAGAAAATAAATCAAATATAAGAACATACTCGGCCCACATAATAGATGACGGAAGCGCCACTATAATTCTGTTTCAATACAACAAAACCGAGATAAATGACCTAGTTAGACGATTTAATTCTAATAGAACATCCTATTTTGGGCAGCAGAAACTTCTCGTTTTCTCTCCGCAAGACGGGCCAAATGCCGATTGAATAGGAAAATACCGGCCTGAGACATGCACAAAAATGGCGCACATGGCTGACATGCACAATAGATAGCCCTGACAATTGGCCCTGATAGGTCAATTTTTTTCGTAACATGAATTAAATATCATGGCAAGTTGCAGACCTTGCGATGTTACAAAATGAAACAAAAAAGCCACCCGGAATGATTGCATCCGGATGGCTAGAAAATACAAACGACTGAAATATAGGAGGCTTTTCTGCCTACCCGAGCTTGCTCGCAGCTTTGGCGCGTTCAGCAATCGCGTCCCAGTTCTTGGCATTGACATCCGCCAGAGGGGCAATCCAGGTGCCGCCTACAGCGAAGCAATTTTTCTGCGAAAGATACTCTTCAGCATTCTCAGGCTTCACACCACCGGTCGGGCAGAAGCTGATGTCGCCAACCGGGCCGGAAACAGCCTTGAGCATGCCAACGCCACCAACGATGCTTGCCGGGAACATTTTCAGCTCCTTGAAGCCCGCTTCACGCAGCGTCATCATTTCGCTGACGGTGCCAGACCCTGGCAGAAACGGCCAGTCAGTTGCCTTGAGAGCACCCAGCAGGGTTTCCGATGTACCAGGAGACACACCAAAATGCGCGCCAGCATCGATGGAAGCCTTGAGCTGCTCTTCAGAGAGAATAGAACCAACGCCAACGACGCAATCCTTCACTTCGTTCACAATCGCCTTGATGGCATCAAGAGCGGCCGGAGTGCGCAGGGTCACTTCAACGGCAGGCAGGCCATTGTCAACGAGGCAGCGCGCCAGAGGCACAGCGTCCTCGACATTCTCGATGACAACAACAGGGATAACTTTGGCACCTTTACAGATGCTGGAAACCAGATCACGCATGATCGATCCTTTACTTAACGCGGGTCCAAACTGATTTATCGATGATGGCGCCCGGGTGCATGATGACCTGCCCCGCAACACCGTGAGCCGTTTTGGCGGCTTCTTCTTGCGATCCTCCCAGAGCACGCTGGCCCAGATATCCAGCAGCAAAGGAATCCCCTGCGCCCGTTGTATCTTTCGGCTTCAGCTTCGCTGCAGGCGGCACATTCTTGACGTCTTCACCGGTGAACAGAAGGCAGCTGGACGCGCCTTCCTTGACCACGACTTCACCAGCGCCGTAGCCCTTCCATTGCTTGGCAATGTCCAGACCTTCAGCTTCGCCCCAAAGCGCGACATGGTCGTCCGCTGTTACCAGCGCAAAATCGCTGAGCGACGCAGCGCGCTCGAAAGCAGCGCAGCAGACAGCTGAATCCGGCCACAGCTTCGGGCGATAGTTGGGATCGAAGCCCACTTTGACCTTATCCTTGACCTTGCTGATCGCATCAAACAGCGCAGACCGTTGTGCATCATCAAGAATGGCCAAGGTTATTCCAGAGAAATAGATGACATCAAACTGCTCAAGCAATGCTGCAATCTTGTCAACAGACCAGCCGGCAAACATCTTTTTTGCTGCAGCATCATTGCGCCAATAGGTAAAGAAGCGCTCGCCCGTGTCATCATTTTCGATCATGTAGAGACCAGGATTCTTGTCGTCCACTATGGTGACCGAATCCGTCTTGACGCCTTCAGCTTCCAGCGCCTTGCGGATGCCTTCGCTCATTGGATCGACACCGAGCCCGGTGATATAGGAAACCTCGATCTCGGGAGCGAATTGCCGGGTAAGGTAGGCGGCGGTATTGAAGGTGTCACCAGCAAAACCCTGTTTGAACAGACCATCACCGGCGGGAGCCAATTCAATCATACATTCGCCGATACAGGCGATTCTGACAGCTTTCGTCATATACAAGCGCCGGAGGAACTCCGGGCCTCCTCGAACGTGTCCCTCACCGTCTTGCTCAAGCAGGCGGGCACGCCTTGTTTCAGTGATTATAACACTTTGCGCAATGCAAGCATCCCACAAAATGCCCAAGTCAAACGAGGCCGCGCTGAACACGCGGCCCCGCAAGACCAAGTCCAGTTCTTGCAATAGAAGAACTAGACTAAAGTTTACGCAATCGCGACTCTTTTCTTCAGAAAAGCCGACAACTTTTCGTCAGAAAAAGTCCTAGCGCGCCAACCAACCGCCATCAACAGCAATGGTGTAGCCATTGATATAGGAAGAAGCAGGAGAGGACAGGAATACGACCGGTCCGGCCAGATCGGACGGCAGCCCCCAACGGCCAGCCGGAATACGATCAAGGATTTCCTTGCCGCGTGCCGCATCTTCGCGCAGGGCCTGCGTGTTGTTCGTGGCCATGTAGCCCGGCGCGATGGCATTCACATTGATGTCGTGTTTGGCCCATTCATTGGCCAGCAGACGGGTGATGCCCATAACGCCCGATTTGGAGGCGGTGTAAGAAGGCACGCGGATGCCGCCCTGGAAGGACAACATGGAAGCAACATTGACGATGTTGCCGCCTTTCCCCTGCGCCACAAACTGTTTTGCAACAGCCTGAGAGAGGAAGAACACAGATTTGATGTTGATATTCATTACATCATCCCAGTCCTTCTCGGTGAATTCGATTGCATCTTCACGACGAATGATGCCCGCATTATTGACCAGAATGTCGATGCGGCCATACTCGGCGACTGTCTTGGCAACGATGTCGGGAATATCATCCATTTTCATCAGGTTGGCGCGGATATCGAGGAATTTCCGTCCAAGACCTTCAATCATGTCCTTGGTATCGGATGGCTCAACGATGTTGACGCCAGCGATGTCACAGCCCGCTTTGGCAAGGCCTACAGCCATGCCCTGTCCGAGGCCAGTGTCGCAGCCGGTGACGATGGCTATTTTACCTGAGAGATCAAATTGTTCTTTCATCATAGTAACTCCATTTGGTATTCGTTATGCATCCATCCACTGAACCAGACGACCCAGAGAAAAAGACCAGTCGGTCAGGAACGCATAAGCTTCAGATTCGGCAGCGACCAATATGTCGCTTGCCAGAGATTTCCCCGGTTGCTTTCTTCGCCAAGGCAAAGTGTTTCAAGCTTGGTCCGCCGACTTGAGGCAGGACCGCGATCACATCCGCCGGATTGAGCCCAAGTGGGTGCAGCTTTGCTCATGCAGTGGCCCTCTCATGGCTGATACCAGCCATTAATCCGCGGAGTTCGGCCAAACCACGCATGCGCCCGATCAAGGGATAGCCCGGATGGGTATCGCGATGATCATCATCGAGCAGCTCGTGACCGTGATCAGGCCGGAAAACGATATCGGCATCGGCTCTGCCTTCTTCCCGACGCCGGCTTTCTTCATCAAGGAGATGTCCGACAAGCAGAGCCATATCGGTATCGCCTCCCAGATGCGCGGCTTCCTCGAAGGAGCCGTCGGCAAATTTTCTCACATTGCGCAAATGGGCAAAATGGATCTTGTCGGCAAAGCGCTTCGCAATCGCCGGAATGTCATTATCCGGATGCGCGCCAAGAGACCCCGAGCAGAGCGTCAAGCCATTGGCCCGGCTTTCATACGCTGAAAGAACCCATGCAATATCCTCTTGGGTTGAAACAATGCGCGGCAACCCAAGAATGTTGCGCGGAGGATCATCAGGGTGCACCGCGAAGCGGAGACCAAGCTCCTCGGCCGCAGGAATGACTTCGTCAAGAAAGCGCTTGTAATTGGCCCGCAAGACATCCCGGTCTATGCCCGCATAGCCTTTCAAAGCTTCCTTAAGCTGCTTGATCGTGTAGCGATCATACGCCCCCGGCAAACCAGCCATGACCGAGGTCATCAAGCGCTCCCGCTTAGCCTCGTCCGACAAGGAAAACCAGACCCGCCCGCGCTCCAGCGCATCTTCGCAATAGTCCGCTTCAGCGCCTGCGCGTTCAAGCGTGTAAACCTCGAGCGCGGACATGCGCGCCGCATCAAAGCGCAAGCAGGTTCCGCCCCCATCCACCGGCGCTTTCAGGTCGGTCCGCGTCCAGTCCAGAAGCGGCATGAAATTATAGCAGACGACCTTCACGCCTTCGGCTGCCAGATTGGCCATCGACTGGCGATAATTGGCAAACAGCTGTGAAAGATCGCCCTCGCCTCTCTTGATCCGCTCATGGATAGGCAGGCTCTCCACCACCGACCAGCGAAATCCGGCCAGCGCGATGCTCTTGCGCATCTTGGCGATGCTCTCCCTTGGCCAAACTTCGCCATAGGGAACGTCATAGAGAGCAGAGACGATCTCAAAGGCTCCAGTCTGCGCAATCTCGGCCAACGAGATGCGATCAAACGAGCCATACCAGCGCCACCCTTCTCTCATTTCAACGTCCTGACATAGATAAAATCATAGCCTCTTTTGGGCTATTTTTTGGAAGATTCGAAGAGCGCTCGAAACAGCAATCCGCAGGGAAAAGACTGCGCAAATGAAAAGGCCCATCATATGGTTTCATCCAAATGGCTGCCCTTCATTTGCCTCAGTTGGCCGGGGCACCGGCCAACTCCTTTGCAAAAAGACGACTGAGCCCTAGCGCAGGTCTTCCATGGCAATGAAATCCATGTCGGTATAATCGACATTGTCGCCAGCCATCGCCCAAATAAAGGTATAACTGCCAACCCCGGCACCGGCATGAATGGACCAGGGCGGAGACACAACCACATCTTCATTTTTCAGAACCATGTGGCGCGTTTCATTCGGTTCACCCATGAAATGCATCACGCGGGTGCTTTCCTCCATGCCGAAATAGCAATAGGCCTCCATACGACGATCATGCACATGGGCAGGCATGGTGTTCCAGACAGACCCCTGATGCAGCTTGGTATAGCCAAGGATCAACTGGCAGGATTCCATGACCAGCGGATGGATGAACTGATAGATCGTGCGCTCATTGGAGGTTTCCGGAGCGCCCATATGCACACTTTTGGCGTCTTCGATCTTGATCAGCTTGGCTTCCAGCTCTTTATGCGCCGGAGCCGAGGTGATATAGAAGCGGCCCTGACCGGAGAAGGTCACTGCGCCTGCTCCCTTGGGCAGATAAAGCACATCGCCATGGTCGAGCGTATAATCAACGCCAGCGCAGGAAACACTGCCGCTATCGCCGATATTGACAATGCCCATTTCGCGCCGATCCAGAATGCTTGGCGTGCCACATTCCTTGACCTCGTCCAACAGCAGAGTGTCCCCATTGGGCACTGCTCCCCCCATGATCATGCGATCATAGTGGGTATAGGTAAGGCGAATTTCACCCTCTGAGAAAAGGCCTTCAGAGAGGAAATTATCGCGCAGGGCCTGAGTGTCCATACCCTTTGCATGGTCTGCATTGACGGCATGAACGGTTTTCACTGTAAGCATTGAATTCTTTCCTTATTGTCTGGGCAAAGCACCTCAAGAGCGCAAAGCCCGGTCGTTCAAAGGGAAGCCTCTCCGGCAAACCTGGTCATGGAAAATATGCTGGAGAGGCGATTTTGGTCAGAGAAAGTCGTCCCGGCGCGGGGTGAAACAATCAATGAGCGTCCCCGGCTCAAGGCAGACACATCCGTGCGTCGCGTTTGAAGGAATGACAAAGCTGTCACCCGGCCCGACTTCAAAGCTGTCCTCACCGATCGTGAAACGGAATCGGCCCTCTTTCACAAAGGTGGACTGGACATGGGGATGGTTGTGGAGGGCACCTTCGGCGCCCACCTCTTTGAATTGGAAAGCCACCATCATCAGATCCGGACTATCCGCAAGAACCTGTCTTGGGGTCGCGGTGTCTTCACCAACAACGGGAAATGACTTTACATACATTTTGCTCTCCTAGTGGAACAGGCTTGGCAGCCATAGAGAAAGGAACGGGACATAGGTCACCAGCATCAACACGGCAAAAGCAGCGCCATAAAATGGCCAGATGGTGCGAATGACCTCCCAAACCGGTATCTTGCCCACCGCACAGCCAACAAACAGCACCGTACCAACCGGAGGTGTGCACAGGCCGATACCCAGATTGAGGATCAGGATCACACCGAAATGGATCGGATCCACACCAAAGGCCGTGGCAACCGGCAGGAAGATCGGCGTGGTGATCACGATCAACGGAGACATATCCATGAAAGTTCCCAGCATCAGCAGCAGCAAGTTGATCAGCAGCAGAATGACAAGCGGATTGTCAGAGATATGTTTGAGAGTTTCGACCAACTGGGCAGGAATGCGCAGATAGGCGAGCAACCAACCAAACGATGCCGCACAGCCAATAACCAGCAGCACCATAGCCGTGGTACGCACGGCGGATTTACAGGTTTCGACGAACTCCCGAAATCTCATTGTGCGATAGGCAAACACGGTGACCAGCACAGCATAAACAGCTGCAATACAGGAGCTCTCGGAGGCGGTAAAGATACCGGACCGGACGCCGCCAAAGATGATAACAATCAGCAGAATACCTGGGAAGGCATTGATAAACATGCGCCCAAGAGCTCCCCAGCCAGCAAATGGCTCGGTGGGATAGCCTTTTTTCTTGGCGACGAAATAGGCCGTGATCATCAAGCCAAGAGCCAACAACAGCCCGGGCAGAATGCCTGCGGTAAAGAGGTCCGCAATGGAGAGTTTGCCGCCTGCCGAGATGGAATAGATGATCAGGTTGTGGGACGGCGGCAGCATCAAGGCAATCAATGCAGCAAGCACCGTCACATTCACACCGTAAGAAACGTCATAACCACGTTTCTTCATCTGCGGCACCATGATACCGCCAATCGCGGTCGCGTCCGCGGCAGCAGAGCCGGAGATACCACCAAACATCACGGACGCCAGAATATTCACCTGACCAAGACCGCCACGTATGTGCCCCACCATGCCACCGGCCAGATCGACCAGCCTTCGCGCGATATCCCCACGCACCATGATTTCACCGGCAAAAATAAAGAAGGGTATTGCCATCAGCGCGAGCACGGAGACACCGGCAGTCAAGCGCTGAAAAACCACGACCGGGGGAATGCCGAGGTAAATAATGGTCGCAAAGGATGCGACACCGAGACAAAAAGCAACGGGGGTACCGATAAGCAGCAACACCACGAAAGAGCCGAAAAGAATCCAGGTTTCCATCCAACTACTCCTCAATTTCCGTTTCGCCGAAACGAGCAGTCGGAAGACCGGCAGCGCGGCGCGCAAGGCGCTCTAGCGAGAAAAGAACCACCAGAAAGCCGCCAACAACAAGCGGCATGTAATCAATCGCACGCGGCAGCCCCAGCGTCGGGATCTTTATGTGCCAGCCAGCATTCATCAGCTGCCCGCCAAACCAGACCATACCGACACCAAAGCCGATCACCACCAAATCGGAGAGCGTAAAGAAAATGGTTTTGACTTTATCGGGAACGAAAATGAGCAGAACGTCGAAACTGAGGTGATTACCCTCGCGAATACCGACCGCGGCACCAAGAAAGATGAACCATGCCATCAACACGATGGACACCGGCTCGCTCCAGATGATGGAGTCATTCAGCACGTAGCGCACGAATACCTGAGCAGCAGTAAAGACGGTCATCATGACCAGTCCCAGGCTCGCCAACCAAAGTGCTCCAGTGGACAAACTGCCCATTATTCTGGCTATTTTTTTGAGTTGATCTTGCACTTTATTCTCCGCGAAGCAGCTCACGGCGCCAAGCGCCATGAGCCGTCATCAAGAATTAGTCGGTTGCGCGAATGCGTTTTACGAGGTCTTTGAGTTTGTCAGAGGTGACATGCTTTTCGTAAACCGAATCCATGGCATCCATGAATGGCTGCTTGTCGATTTCGGTCACGACTTTCACGCCAGCCGCACGGACTTTTTCCTCGGAAACCTTCTCACGGGCCGACCAAAGTTCACGCATTTTGGGCGTGGAATCCTTGGCAGCCTGCTTCACCAGAGCCTGATCTTCAGGGCTCAGCTTGTCCCAGGAAATCTTGGACATGACGAGCACTTCCGGCACGATCAGATGTTGATCAAGCGTGTAGTTCGGAGCCACTTCATAGTGACCTGAAGACTCATAGGAAGGCCAGTTATTCTCAGCGCCGTCAATCACACCGGTCTGGATGGAAGAGTAAACTTCACCATAAGGCAGCGGCGTTGCGTTGGCACCAAGAGCGGTCATCATGTCCACGAAGATATCGGACTGCATGACGCGGATTTTCATGCCTTTGAGATCATCAATGCTCTTGATCGGCTTGACGCTGTTGTAGAAGCTGCGTGCGCCGCCATCATAATAGGTCAGACCGATAAAGCCTTGAGGTTCGAAGCCCTTGAGAATGTCTTCACCGATCGGGCCATCAACAACACGATGCATGTGTTCAACATTCTTGAAAATATAAGGCAAGGAAACCACTTTGGTTTCTTCCACGATGTTGTTGAAAGGACCGGTCGATACGCGGTTCAGGTCAATCACACCAAATTTGGTCTGCTCAATTGAATCTTTTTCCTCCCCCAGCTGAGCAGAATGGAAAACTTCAACACAGATGCGGCCGTCAGAACGCTCTTTGAGCAATTCGCCCATGTATTTTACAGCCTCAACAGTCGGATAACCATCAGGATGGGTATCGGAAGACTTGAGGGTAATCTCACAGGCAGATGCTGTTGCGATCATTGCAACGCTGGCAACCAGCGCAGTGGTCAAAGTCTTAAGCATTAGTTTGTTCCTCCATGAAGTAGCTCTTTTCAGAGCCGATAGGCTTGTTTCACAAGCCGATAGGTAAGGTCAGCAGCGACCTCAGTAGCCTCGTCTTCACCGAGCCGCCCAGTTGCGACCAGCGTGGCGAGGAATGCACAATCCACCCGGCGCGCCACATCGTGCCGTGCCGGGATCGAGCAGAATGCTCTTGTGTCATCATTGAAACCGACGGTGTTGTAGAAACCGGCGGTTTCTGTTGTCATCTCCCTAAACCGACGCATCCCTTCGGGACTGTCATGGAACCACCATGCAGGTCCGAGGCGAAGAGCCGGATAGACACCCGCAAGGGGCGCCAACTCGCGTGCATAGCTCGTTTCATCGAGCGTGAAGAGAATGATCTTGAGCTCCCTCTCCATGCCGACAGCATCAAGCAGCGGCTTGAGCGCATGCACATAATCGGTCCGGGTGGGGATATCGACCCCCTTATCCAGCCCGAAGGTTTCGAAAACAGGATTGGAGTGGTTGCGGTTGCTGCCTGGATGTATCTGCAACACCAATCCGTCTTCCAGGCTCATACGAGCCATTTCGGTCAACATGTGACCGCGGAAAGCATCAGCCTCCTCAGCTGAACACTCTCCTCTCAAAGCCTTCTGGAAAAGGGCTGCAGCTTCTTCCTGCGGCAGATTTTCCGTTCGGGCGGTCAAATGACCATGATCAGATGAGGTCGCCCCGAAGTCTTTGAAATAAGCGCGGCGAATGCGATGGGCTTCAAGATAGCCCTCCCATTTCGTCGCATCGACACCGGCAATTGCGCCGAATTTTTCGATATTCTCTATAAAGCCCTTATAATGCGGATCCACCACAGGATCCGGACGATACGCGGTCACAACGCGGCCCTTCCAGCCACTTTCCCTGATCGCGCGATGCCATTTCAGGTCATCCAGCGGCGATTCCGTGGTTGCCAACGCTTCGATATTGAAGCGCTCATACAAGGCGCGCGGCAGGAATTCCGGTTTTTCAAGGCATTCGGCAATATGATCATAAGCACGATCGGCATTGTCTTCATTTAGCCATTCGGTCCAGCCGAACACATCCTCGAAGGCATGGCCGAGCCACATGCGCGACGGTGTCGCACGGAAAAGATAGGCATGTTTGGCAAAAATCCGCCAGATCTTGCGGCCATCAGTCTCGGTCCAGCCGCCATCAATGCGCGGCACCCCGACATCCTCAAGCCTTACGCCCTGAGAACAAAGCATTCTGAACACATAATGATCAGGGGTGATGAACAGTTGAGCCGGGTTTGGAAAGCGTTCGTTTTTGGCAAACCAGCTCGGATCCGTATGCCCATGCGGACTTATGATCGGCATGGATCGCACACCCTCATAAAGAGAGCGAGCAATCGAGCGGGCTTTATCTTCTATGGGAAAGAGTCTATCCGGATCCAACATGGCGAGCCTCCCTATTGTCGGCTTCAGAGGAAATCTCTAATCTCTTGTCAACTAATATACCAGCTCTTCTTGCTTGTAAACTGATATGCCAGTAATATCCGGACACGGAGCAACAAATGACCAAAAAGAATATCGATACAGTCCTGTCCCCCTTGAACCGCTTATCAGTCGCCGATTCTGTTTTCGACGAACTGCATAGGCAGATTCTCACGCTCGAACTCCAGCCCGGAGCCAAAATATCGGAATCGGATGTCGCCAAGGCCCTTGGCGTTTCTCGCCAACCGGTGCGCGATGCCTTTTATCGCCTATCCAAACTCGGCTTTCTGTCCATGCGCCCGCAAGTCGCAACCACAGTGTCGCTGATTTCCAAGAAATCGGTTGAGCAGGCTCGCTTCATCCGCTGCGCTCTGGAAACCAAGACCGTGGTCACTGCGTGCGAAAAACTCACACCAGATGATCTTGAAGCTTTGCGCGATCTCATTGAACAACAAAGGAAAACCGTCGTCGCACGTGATGCTGAGTTGTTTCATGCGCTTGATGACCAGTTCCACAAAGAGATCTGCGACCGGTGTGGTGTGGACTTCGCCTGGCAGCTCATCAAGGACAACAAGGCCCATATGGACCGTGTGCGTTTCCTGTCGCTGACCTTCGCCATCGACACCGCCTTTGCCGCGCACAAACGCATATTGAGCGCCATCGAATCCAATGACCCGGCCGCGGCCTCAGCTGAGATCAACAAACATCTGGGAGAGATTTTGCTCATCATACCAAGAATACGCGAAGAGCATCCGGATTACTTCGCCATCGACGAAGAATGACGCACTCTCCCTACATCTTTTGTAGAACGCAGTTTCCCATATACTGGCATATCAGTTGTGTGATCGTCAGGTCCAAAAGCACTCTCCAATCGAGCCGGAACCGCGCAGCCTGTGACGATAAGTCATACTTATTCAACAAACTATCCACTGATGTCGACACCACTCTTCAGCACATAGTCGAACGCCCATTCAACAAAGCAGTGGTCAGCGACTCAATCCACAAAAGCGCAAACGTCACGCATTGCTCGCACCTTTCCCCGAAAGCGGGATAGGCGCGTAACACACAAACAAAAAAGACAGGACCATGAGCCCTGCCCATTTGACTTGATCCCCAGAGAATGATCAGCCCGCTTTCATGGTCTCGGCCATAGACTTGATGGTAACACCAGCCTCTATCAAAGCGGCCTGTATCTTGCTGGCCATGGCAACCGCCTTGGGGCTATCCCCATGCACGCAGATCGTATCAATGGCGACAGGAATGCGCTTGCCACTCACGCTTTCGATCTCGCCGGACGTCACAAAATCCACCATACGTCTGGCAGCTTCATCGGCATCCTCGATCATGGCCCCAGGTTTCTTGCGGGAGACCAGCATACCGTCATCTTCATAGGCCCGGTCGGCAAAGATCTCGCGAGCCACGCAGAGCCCAAGCTTTTCAGCCGCTCTTTCCATGGCGCTACCCGGCAACGCAACATAGATCATCTGCGGATCGACCGCCTTTACCGCCCGCGCCGTGGCCAGAGCGAGATCATAGTCAACCGCCGCCATATTATTCAGTGCCCCATGCGCCTTGAAATGGCCAACACGCATATCAAGCGCGGCGGCCATGCCCTGAATGGCCCCAATCTGATAGATCATCTGCTTTTCGATATCCTCGGGCCTATCCCCCTGTATCGGGCGGCGACCAAAGCCCCAAAGATCATTGAAACCGGGATGAGCCCCCACACCGACGCCATTTTCCTTTGCCAGCCGCAGGGTTTCATGCATCACCAAGGCATCGCCCCCATGAAACCCACATGCCACATTGGCAGAGCTGACGATGGACAGCATCGATGCATCATCCCCAATTTCATAAGCCCCGAAGCTTTCCCCCATATCGGAATTCAGATCAACTACAGCCATTAAAGCATCCTCAATCGGTTGGTTTTGTTCGTTGAGGGCAAAATAGCCTCAGCGCCTACCGTCGTCGATGCCTTATTTGTGAATATGGCCCGCATGGCTGTGATGCATGGCATTCTCCGTCTCAACATTCACGCTCACATGCATTTCCCCGACATCAAACAACAGATGCATTTCAACCATCTCCCCTTCATGCAGGTCCTCATCAATCCGGTTAAGGCGAAGCGCGAGAGACTTGGGCGCAAGCACCATCGTCTGTCCGGCTTCGATTGGCATTTGCGCGATGGGTACATAGAGATCCTTGCCATCCTGCATAGTAAAGCCAACCAGCTCGACAGACTTCGCATGATCGAACTCGCCTCCCTTGAACAGGATCGTCTTGTTGGATTCATTTTCAAGCGACACAAAGACCAGCGCATCATCTCCCTTGTGGCTGGCCCGCGTCCAGGCATGAACCGAGCGCATCCCGTTAAGCTCGCTCACATGCTCAGCATGCGCATCTTCCTCATGATGGTGTTCTTCATGAGCTTGGTCATGTCCGGCTTCCTGCGCAACAGCCTTCATTGAGGGGCCTGCTGCCAGCAGAACAGGTATTGAAAGGGCAAATAACATGGCCAGAATGATAGGCTTAATCATGGGTCTCTCCATAAAAACATTATTAAGCAACGATATATCGTTACCTTCATCGGAAAAGTCGAATGCCCAGACGAGCATTCTGTCTCGAATAGCCGCGGCTTCTCAGAAGCCGACGAAACTGCCACCGCACCATCAGACATAGATGGTTTCCTATCCGCGCAAGTCAGCCACCACGGGTCGGCGCAGCGCCAAAAAGGCCGGAATCATCGCAAGGCATACCGTCAGGCTGACGAAAGCTGCCACCAGATGAAACTCCGGCCAGCTCAGGCTCACTTCGACAAGAATATTGGTTCTTGCGCTGACGATACCGGAAATGACACGCGTTGTTGCAAAGCCAAGAAGGATGCCCAGCGCCGAGCCTGCCAGAATAAGCACTGCTGCAAAGCTCCAGACGATCGAAAACAGAAACCGTCGCGGTGCACCGATGGCTCTCAGCAATGCCAACCGACGCGAGAAAAGCTTAGTCAGAATGACCAGCCCCGTCAGAACACCCGCTGTCACAAGGATCTGTGTCACAATCGCCATCACAGACATCACCTCACGCACATCTCCCAAAACACTATGCAACTGGGATAGAACCGCGCCCGGAAAATAGGCCATACTTTCCTTATCGGTGAATGCATTCTTGAGGGCATAATTCGCCCAAAGCTGTTTGGCATGCACCAGAATGGACGGTGTTCCGGGGAAAGTGGACGGATCAAACGGAGGTCCGAGCTTTTCCGGCTCATCCAGCCCGTGGCCATTGCCAAGGCCATGCACCATCCAGACCGCCTCGACCGGCACCAGTATTGCCTGATCCCAAGGGCTGCCGGTCTTTTTCATGCGCCCCGCCGCGATGAAGTCCGATCCTTCATGCGCCTTGGCATCAGCCCCATCACCATGGCCATGAGCCGGAGTGAAGTGCTCGCCCAGAGACAGCGGCACATCGGCACCAATCACAGCCTCGAAATAGGAACCAAATAGCTTTCCCTCATCAAGCGCCCCACTCAAGTGATCAATGAAGGTAACCGTCGTGCCTACGACAGGGGAGCCCTTGAAGCTATCGCCAAAGGCAATGGGAGCGGCAAAATCAACCTGCTCGTGAGTGGCGATCCGGTTATAGAGTGCCCCATCAAGCAGCGGCATATCGGCAGGATGCAAATAGACCGTAGCCAACACGTTGGTTACTTCACTGCCCGGAGCGGCAATCACGAGATCGAACTTCTCGGCTGCGCGCGCCGTGCCTTTTCTCACCCCCCGCTCCTGCGCGATAAGCCCGACGCCCAATGCAACGGAAACAGCGATCAACAGCACAAACACAAGATTGGACCAGCGGAACTGCCAGAGCATGGCCCTGACCAGCGCATAGGGGCGCAAGCCACGCACCACCAGAAAGCCGACAATCAGGCAAGGCAGAAGATAGAGAATGAGCAACGCGCCGTCCTGCATGTTCGGCGAAAGCAAGCCCCACCATGGCGCGATATAGTCATAATAGAGATCAGCCATTATGCATTTCCCCGACCATGCGCCCATCTTCGATGTCGATAATCCGGTCCATGCGATCATGCAAATGATGATCATGACTGACAGCAATCAGCGTTTTCTTCTCCTGACGAACAACGGCCACCAGATCATCGATAAGCTGATCCGCAACCTTGCGATCAAGGCTCGCGGTTGGTTCATCGGCCAGAATGACGGCCGGATCATGCGCCAAGGCTCTGGCAATCGCCACGCGCTGGCGTTCCCCGCCTGAAAAGCTGGCAATCGTGCGGTGCGCCGTTTCCTTGATATTGAGTTTCTCAAGCATGCTCTGCGCTCGTTCCATGAGCGCGGCATGCTGTAAGCCATGCAGGTAGCCTGTGGCAATGGCTGCATTGGAAATGGCGTCAAGTTCTTCAAAAAGCAGGAAATCTTGAAATATCATACCAACGCTAGAGCGCCGAAATCGGGCGCGGGCTTCTTCGCCCATGGCGGAGAGCTCATCCTCGCCCCAGCGCACCTGCCCTTGCTTCACATCAGCCAATCCGGCCAGCGCATAGAGCATGGTCGACTTACCGGCTCCGGATGGCCCTCTGATCCCGATGGTCTCTCCGGGATGAACGACCAACCGCTCAATGGTCAGCAAAGTGCGCCCTCTCTCGCCCGAGACCAGCAGGCCCTCAACAGACAATTCCAGTGAATCCATGCCTCTATACCCGCCGATATTGCGCGTTCTCTAGGCGCACCATGCTGTAGAAACCAGTCTCCGGATCGGTATATCCGCCCAGTTGGAGCCGTCCGTCTACGACGATGCGCTTGTTGAAAGGGATGACATCCACTATCCGGCGCGCATAGATCGCCAGAATATCATCAGGCCAGTCCGCCTCCGGTTCACAGAAGGGGCAAACCGCCATGGGCATTTTCGTCAGGACAAAAAATTTCGATTCCGCCTTGAGGGGCGGCGCCATAAAGCCATTCACGGAAATGACTTTGCCTTCATGCTCTTTGGCATAATCGGAAAATGACAGATCCTTGTTGTATAGCGCACGCATTTTGATGGCCTTTGGGGCGGCGAGCACAGACGACGTCAGCGACAATCCCAGCAAACCGGCTCCGGCAACGGCGATCGAGCCTTTAAGACATGCACGACGATCCAACATGATATCCCTCTCCTTCAAACGACTTTTGCCCCTGTCCATGCGGGAGGTTTCGCACCTCCCTCTCCGAGAAGGCGCCAGCAAAGCAAGCAAAGAGGGGCCGATGCCCCTCTTCTTTTCCTTCAGGCGCAAACCCGACCCTACTTAGCCGTTGCTGCCTGCAGCATGACGTGGAAGATCTCATTCTGCTCAATGGTCGAATCGAACAGGTGAGACCAAGGACCACGGCCATAAACAGCCACGTCTTCACCAGAGTGGGATTCAGAAGACAGCGGGATCAGGGACTGTTGAACATAATCGATGTCCATTGCCTGTTCCTGCGTCACTTCCGGACGAGACCCGGAGCCATCTTCACCGAGAATGGACCCTGGACCATTCAGGAACCCGACAACCGTGTAAGGCTTGCCGTCTTTGCCCATCAGTGGTTTGTCGGAATGCTTGGTGCCAGCAGGATCGATATCGTAGCAGAGGCCCAGAATGTCGGAGCCACGGCCGCAATAGCCGTTGAAAGCAATCGCATGTTCATGGTCGGCGGTCACAACAATCAGGGTTTCCTGCGGGTCCGTCAGTTCGACAGCCTTGGCAATCGCATCAGCGAAAGCCACACCATCGGTCACTGTACGTGCGGCGTTACCGGCATGGTTGGCATGATCAACACGACCGGCTTCGATAGTCAGGAAGTAACCATTTTCAGACCCGGATAGAGCCTTGATGCTGGCTTCGGTCATTTCGGCCAGAGACGGTTCGCCGGTGCGGTCTGCTTCATATTTCATATGCGAGGATTCAAACAGGCCAAGAACCGGCTTGCTCCAATCGGCAGATGCGAAAGTCTTGTCATCCCAGATATACTGGATGCCAGCCGCCTTGGCGTCTTCGATCAGGTTCTTGCCGTCGGTGCGCTTGCCGCTTTTGCCTTCTTCACCTTTGGTATCCTTGGTGATGAAGTTACGACGGCCACCACCCATGGCGATATCGACGGCACCGGATTTCATCACGTCAATAAGCTGGACCGCGATGTCCTTCTGGCCGCACCCTTCCGGCAGGTAGGAATCCGCTTCCCAGTTACGATCTGCTGAATGAGCATAAGCAGAAGCTGGCGTGGCGTGGGTCAGGCGAGCGGTGGAGATAACACCGATCTGCTTGCCCATGGCAGAGAAGGTCTCGACAGCGTTGGTAACCGTTGCCCCTTCAACCTCTGAGCAATCGCCGCGAGCCAGCGTCTCATCAACGCCGAGCACACCGGCCTTGGTTTTCACACCGGTATGAAACGCGGTGCCGGTACCAGCGGAATCAGGAGTCTGGGCGTTGGTGTTGTAGGTTTTCACCAGAGCAACATGCGGCAAAGCGTCCTGGGGCAGAACATGTTCACTGCCCAGCTTGCCAGCCTGCTGTCCGGCATAAAGGCGGGTTGCATAGTTGGAGCCAACGCCATTGCCATCCGCAATCAACAGAATGATATTCTTGGCTTTTTTAGTGATTGGTTGAACAGCCATGCGGGCTTTGATGGATGCTTGAGCATCTTTGAACCACTGATTGTCAGCCTGTTTGAAATCCGCCGCAAAAGCGACAGAGGATGTGAGCAGCAGGGATGCCGCCACAAGAATAGATTTTCTCATTATGAAAACTCCCGATCAAGGTAATGGCCGCAACCTAGGAGTGCTTGATGACACTTATGTAACAAAAGGCGTTGAACTTGAAATAAATCAAAAGAAAAAGGAAGCGATGGAAAATCCATCCCAAACGCCAGTCTTTCCGACAAGTTCAAACCGATATCTTTCAGAAATCAAAAAATTCCGTTCCCGAAAGAAATTCAACCAACATTGGCAGAAATTCATTTGCGGTTGCAAAATTTTCACTTCACTCGAAATATTTATATGGAAACAACTTTAGTATTACGAATATTATTCATCACAGAGCATAACCTCCTCTGATCTATTCTATTCAGTTAATGTAATATTATATTTTGACGCACTAAATTAGGGAGAAACTATAAGGAACTGCGGCTCTCATAATACATAGCCAAGAACATAATAATATCTGAGGGGCAAGTTAAATGTTTAACCACCTGAAATCATTGAGCGCAAAAATTGTCGCTGCTGTTTTTACTCTGGTTGCTTTGACTTTCGTCGCAGATACTATCCTAACGCAATCCATCAGCAGCCGCGTTTATGACCGCACAGAGCAACTGACGGGGCAGATGCATGCAATTGTCGACCAGAAAGACACCCAGATAAAACAGTTGCTTGGTGGACTTCTGGCATCCAAAGAGCATGCGCAGACACTAAGCCATACGCTGGCCAAGAGCGAGCTTTCAGCCGAAAGCCAGCAAAAACAGGCCTATCTGGAAGGCACGCGACAAGGGATCTCGCTATCGGTCGCCTCGCTTGTCAGCAACGCCATGATGGCCGGAGAAGCCGCTCTTGCAGAAGAGCGGATCGAAGCGATGTTGGAAGACAAACAGATCGCGGCGATCAATCTCTGGCGCACCGATGGCACTCTTGCCTTCAGAGACAATGTGACCATCGAAGCGGTCAATAGTTATGTGGATGCGGATGTTTTTGAATCGCGGCAGCCAGACCCCGCTGTGACGATACCAGCAGAGCGACGGGCCACCTTCGACAAGGCGCTGGAAACCCTCTCCAACAAGGAAAGCTTTGATGCCCGTCTGGAAGATGAAGATGGAAACGAGAGGCCGGTCACCTATTCCTACTTCATTCTCAAAAACAGCGAAGACTGCCAAAGCTGCCATGATGCCAGTGTGCCAAACCGGGGTGTTCTGGAAGTCGCGGTAGATAGCAGCGAACTCATCGCCCTGTTTGAAAAGTCAAATTCCCTTATCAAGCAATTGGACGCGCAGGCGGCAGAAGAAAAGACCGCACTCGTCAAGGCGAGCCAGAGCGAGAAGGACAAGGTCGCCCAGCAAACCGTGCGCTACACCGCCGAGCTGAATGAATCCACACAGGCCATCGAAGAGACCCGCAAGGAAGCGTCCATGATGAGCATGGGGTCCAAGATCTTCTTCTTCTTCCTCACGATCCTGCTGTTAGTCCTTGCCTTGCGCAAACTGCTAACCATTCCCTTGCGCCGCCTGACCTCTTCAATGCTCCGTCTTGCCCAGAACGATCTGAGCGTGGAGGCATCCGACGCCCATCGCACCGACGAAATCGGCACCATGAGCAAGGCCATCGGAACCTTCAAGGAAAATGCCATCGAGCGGCAAAAACTGGAGCGGGAAGCGCAAGACCACATGCGCGCGCAAAAAGAGCGGCAGCAGCAGATCGATGCCCTCCTGCAGGAATTCCGCACCCGTATTCAGGATTCGCTGCATACCGTTTCCAATAGCGCTGAAAGCATGCAGCAGTCAGCCGCCTCGCTCAATCATATTTCCTCGGCCACCTCGGATCGCGCCCATTCCGTCAATAAGGCTTCAAGCCATTCTTCCGAGAATGTGCAGATGATGGCGGCGGCGAGCACCGAGATGACCTCATCGATTGAGGAAATCGGTCAGCAGGTCATCCGCACCAACGATCTTGTGATGACAGCTTCCGATGAAGCCAAGGAAACAGACAGGAAAGTGGCTGGCCTGGCATCTGCCGCCGAGAAAATCGGCGAAGTCGTCTCGCTCATCAAAGCTATCTCCGAGCAGACCAACATGCTGGCGCTCAACGCAACCATCGAAGCTGCCCGCGCCGGAGAAGCAGGCCGCGGCTTTGCTGTCGTCGCAGCCGAAGTCAAGGATCTGGCTTCCCAAACAGGCAAAGCCACCGAAGACATCACCAGCCGGGTTCAGACCATCCAGGAATCTACGGGCGATTCGGTAGAGGCAATCCGCTCCATCGCGGCCAAGATGGGAGAAATAAGCCAATATACCACAGCCATCAGCGCTGCGGTGCAAGAGCAGAATGCATCAACCAACGAAATTTCCCTCAATATCCAGCAGGCAGCCGAAGGAACCAAGGAAATCGTCCAGAATATTTCCGAGGTCGCTTCTTCTACCGAGGAAACCAAAAGTTCTGCCGATGAAGTTCAGGCCGCTTCGGCCACCGTTGCCGCCGTCGCCACGGACATGCGCAACATCATCGATGATTTCCTAAAAAAAGTCGCCGCAGCCTGACCTCGCTGGATCGAACCAGACCATAAAAGAAAACCGTGCAGGACCTCGCCCGCACGGTTTTCTCTATTCTCGCCCTTCCCAATCTTCCCCCGCCAAGCACTAGGCCACAGCAAGGGAAAGCAGCACTCAGCCCTTTTTGAAGATATATTGGGTATGCTGCGAATAGGTCTCGCCCGGCTTCAGAATGGCAGACGGGAAGTCAGGATTGTGAATGGCATCCGGCCAGATCTGCGGTTCAAGACAGAAACCGCCATGCTGGCCCATCGTGATGCCTTCAAGCCCCGGCATACCCTCTTTCATATTCACACCATCATAGGCCTGCACGCCCGGCTCTGTGGTTGTTACATCCATACTGATGCCCGATTTCGGGCTGGAAAGAGTTGCAACCCGACGCAGAGCACCGCCAGCATCAGCAAGGCAATAATTGTTGTCGATCGCTGCGACGCTTGTTGCCTCGCCCACCCGCTTGGTGGTGCGGAAATCAAGGCTCGTGCCTTCCACAGACAAAAGCTTGCCCGTCGGGATCAACTCGTCATTGACATCCAGATACTGCTCGGCATCCACCTGCAGCATATGATCCATGACGGTTGGATCACCATCAAGGTTGAAATAGGAGTGGTGGGCCAGATTGCAAAGCGTAGTGGCGTCCGTCCTTGCAGACATAGCCATGTCCAAAACACCGCCTTCCAGAAGGGAATAGACAATCTTGATGGTCAGATTGCCCGGAAAGCCCATTTCGCCGTCAGGCAGGGTGATGGACATATGCACCGCATTCTCTTCCACCTTGTCGAAAGACCAGACCTGGACGCCCATGCCCTTTGAGCCGCCATGCAGGGTGTGTTTGCCCAGAAAGTTGGTGTCCAACTGATAGATCTTGCCTTCCAGTTCCAGATGCCCATCGCGAATGCGATTGCCAACACGGCCTGCCGTTGCACCAAAATGGGAGCCATAGGTGAGATAATCATCCAATGTCTCGAAACCGCAAACCAACGGCTTGTCATGCCCATCAAGGCGCAAATCCTGAATGACCGTTCCATAAGACAAGACCTTGGCGGTCAGACCACCGCCGCGAATGGTCGCACGCTGCACCGGCGTACCATCCGGCATGACACCAAATTGCTCAACAGACATAAGTGAGTTCCTCTAAACAGTAAGACAGGCGCCCTTGCTGCTGACAACCACCAGACGGAGCGCCTTTTGAAAATCTAGCGAAAGCCTATCAGACTTCGCGACAGGAAATTTGCTTCAGAGCAAAGATCGGCAAAATTGCATTCTGCATCCCCACCACTTTAAGCGCTTCACGTCAAGAATGAAGGCGCAAGGCATCTCTGCCCTAGTGACATTTCACCCCTTTGATTTCTTCCACCCGTTTCTGCACAGAAGCCAGATCGACCTTGCCGGTCGCCAGAACCGGCACCTCATCAATGATCAGTTCGGCAGGCACCAGAATATCAGCGGCCCCCATGGCCTTGGCATGGCGGGAAAATTCGAACAGATCCGCGTCGGGTTTGTTGGTCACCAGAATGATCTTTTCCCCCTTCTTGGCATCGGGCAAGCGCGCCGCGGCCGAGAGAAAATCTGGCCACAGGTCAAAGGCCAACACCTCAACCGACGCGAGGGACACCTTCTCACCGGCGATATCTGCAAAGCGTTTGGCGCGCCCGATAATCTTGATATAGCCCTCTTCATCAATGGTGACGATATCACCGGTGTCATGCCAACCATCAGGTGGCGGGATCACCTCGCCGGGCTTATCGGCACTCAAATAGCCAACCATGACATTGTCGCCCTTGATCAGCAGCCGTCCCCCCTCTTTCAGGCCCGGCACTGGGCTGAGCTTAGTCTGGATGCCCGGCAGCGCCTTGCCCACGGTACCAACCTTGTTGAAGATCGGCGTGTTGACGGCAATCACCGGTGCGGTTTCCGTCACGCCATACCCTTCCAGTATCCGCACTCCAAAGCGCTGCATGAACAACTCCCGCGTCGGTGCCTTGACCGCCTCTGCACCTGAAATGCAATAACGCACGCTGCGGAAATCAAATGGATGCGCCGTGCGGGCATACCCATTCAGGAAGGTATCCGTGCCAAAGAAGAGCGTCGCGTTGGTGCCATACACCAGCTCAGGGATGACACGATAATGCAGTGGTGAGGGATAAAGATAGACCGGAATGGCATGGATCAGCGGCAGGATCGTGCCAACAGTCAACCCGAAGCAGTGGAACATCGGCAGCACATTGAAGGCCACATCGCCCATATTGAAGTCGATGGCAGCGGCTGCCTGAGCAATATTGGCCAACAGATTCCTATGGGTAAGAACAACGCCCTTGGGAAAGCCTTCCGAGCCCGAGGTGAAGAGAATGAAGGCGGGGTCATCGGCCTTGCGCACGACCAGAGGCTTGGAACGATGAAGCAAGCCGGACAGTTTTTCTTGTGTGCCGGTCTTGCCCTTGAGGTCATCCACCCAGATGATCTCCACATGCTCGCCCAGTTTGGCGATCATGTCCTCCATTTTGCC
Source organism: uncultured Cohaesibacter sp. (assembly GCF_963676485.1). NCBI lineage: Bacteria > Pseudomonadati > Pseudomonadota > Alphaproteobacteria > Hyphomicrobiales > Cohaesibacteraceae > Cohaesibacter > uncultured Cohaesibacter sp. Next base: position 2,903,485 of record NZ_OY781114.1, on the reverse strand, counting down.
CTGCTCAACAAATGTACGCGATGTCAGAACAGATTTGAGCTGAGCCGTCTTACAGGATGAGATCATGTTGGCGACGCCCGTCGAGAAATTGAGCATCGCGGGGACCTTGCCCGCAGACATGAGGCCAAGGATCACTGCCGCTGTACCATTGGCATTGGGCAGCAACACGCCAACCCTTTCTTCACCGGCGAAGTCCCGCTGAAAATGGGTTCCGAGCACACGGGCAGCCGTCAGCAAACGTCCATAGGTCATCTTGCCAGCGAAGGGATCTTCAAGCGTGACCCGCCGCATCCCTACGCCATGCGCCACCTTGATGACATTTTCAAGCACCGTCATATCCACATTGGTGGTGCGCAAGACAAGCTCGGACATCACCCGCTGCAAGGAGGCACCCGCTGCCATACGTCGCCTGCGCCCCTTGAAGCTTGGCGGCACCTGCAGCTTGACCGGCTCAAGGATCGTCACCTTGACCTTGGGGAAGAACTGGCGGCGCACATTGCCCGGTTCGATCGCAGTCGAATAGCTTCGCTCCAACCCCTCGATGCGAATGGGCACAACCTTGGAGCCGGTCATTTCCGCAGCCATCGCGGCCACATCATAGACCTTCATCAAGCCACCGGTCGCCGAAACGCGCCCCTCAGGAAAGATGACAAGAGAATTGCCGCTCTGCAGGGCATCGACGACGGCTTCTGTCGCAATGGGCTGGGAAGGCTCCAGCACGAGATATTTGAAGAAGCGCATAAAGGGATGCATCCACCAGGTCTTGGCCGTTTTGGCATCGATAGCAAAAATCGGCTCTTCCTCGGTGATGGCCATGGCCAGCGGCCCGTCCAGAAAGCTCACATGGTTGAAGGCAAGAATAGGCGATTTGCCCGCCTTCTCCAGATTTTCGCGCCCTTCCACCTCAAGGCGCGAAAAGGTGCGAAACAGGATATTGACCAGATCCCACAGGGCGTTGGTGGGCATATAGCGCACCATCAGCCAGGCAACGACAATGTTGGCAACTGCCAGAGTGGTAAAGACATGGGATGCGCTCAGCCCAACGGCCTGAAAAGCAGCGACAGCAATGCCCGAGAAGAAAATGAAAGCGGCATTGAGAATATTGGCACCGGCCACAACCCGCGCCCTGTGATCGCGCCGCGCCCAGCTCTGCAAGGCGGTAAAGCTTGGCACAACAAGCAAGGCCCCCGAAACGGCGAGCCCCCCCAGATCGATTGCCACCCGAATGGCCACCGTGTGGCTAAAGAAATCAAACACATTATCGGCAACAATCGGCTCACTGATCTGGGAGAGATTCCAGGCCAATTGCATGCAGAAAAAAGCCAGCAACGCAGCCCCGAACGGCGCAGGCAACAACACCACACGCCCAGCGCAGAGCCATGCGGCAATGGCCGAGCCGATAGCAACAGACACAGCAAAGACCACAGAATAGATGGTCACCACCAGCGGGCTGCCCCCCATGATCTGATCCACGAAGCTGGGAACAAGAGCGGTCAACACCGCGCCCATCATCCAGAACCAGGAGATAAAAAGCGCCGTCGTCCAGAGCCGCTTGTCTTCGTGCAATTCCCTCACCAAGCGCACCGTGGAGGCAAGAATATTGGCAGACACCCGCAGATCGGGATTGCTGAAGCCTGTCTTGGGAATGTGCCGACTGATCAGCCAGCAGGCCAAGGCCAGAATCAGCATCACCGGCGCAAAAACCCGCGGGTCGAGCCCATCATCGGCCACGAAACCGGCTGCAATGGTGCCCCCCAATATGGCAATGAAAGTTGCCCCTTCCACCCATGCGTTGGCCCCGGGGAGATCCCTCCGCCCCATCAAGTCAGGCAAAATGCCGTATTTGATGGGTCCGAACAGGGCTGAAATGACCCCGAAAAGAAACAGCGCTACCATGGACACGGGCACCGAAGCCAAGATGATTCCGGCAACGGCAACAAAAGCTGCCCCGATCTCGAAAAGCTTCAAACGCTCGGCGAGCCACCCTTTGTCATATTTATCCGCCAGTTCGCCCCCAAGGGCGGACAAGATCAGAAAAGGAAGCATGAAAATGGCGCTTGCCAGCGTAATCAGCGACGCGGCTTCGTCCCCCTGCAATTGCACAAGGATAAGAAAAACAAGAGAATAACGAAGGAAATTATCATTGAACGCAGATAGGAATTGCGTCCAGAACAGAGGCGCAAACCGTTTCGATATCATCAGATGGCGACGCATACAGGCGAGCTTTCTTTTTTATTTTTGCCAGGCGAACGAATTGTCATCGGGGCCTGTTCTGCCAAACAGGCAAAATGACAATCAGAAGGAAAAGCGTAGCCCAAACTTTGGACGACGCAAACCGGATCGAGGGTGTTCAAGTGCAGAGCTTGCACAAATCCACATCACAATATGAAGAAAAAGCCATTTTGCAAAACGGTTATTGCACAATGCGCAAGCATACCGAGCACACCGAAGCCCCTCGCGCACCACACACCCGATGTGTTGCTGCAAATGCGCCGCCCGCCATAACCGCAAAATACAGCAAGTCTGGCCAAAAGTCCGGTTTTCCACCGTATTTCTGGATATCCCGCATAATTATGCATAGAACGGATATCACCTCAGGACTTGCCAGAGTATTATTTTGCCCCAAGGCAAGGAAACACCGATAGAAAGCAACCGGCTAAAACGCCATCCATTGAATTTGAACGCCAGTTTTAAATGACGCATGATGGATAGCAAAGATCAATTCGGGCACTGCTTTTAACAAAGCCAAAAGAGGCAAAGCCCCAAAAGCAACCGCCAATGCAAAACCAGCAAAGAAAGCCGCAATGAGAAATCCAGTCAAAAAAGCGTCGCAGATCACGGAACAAAGGAGTCAGGGGCGGAATCTGGTTTTTTCTCATATACGCAACAACTTTCAAGTCGCGCGCATTGATATCGCCAACACCACAGGCATGAGCCCGGCCACTGTGACCTCTATCACGGCGGAGCTGATCGCAGCGGGCCTGATTGAAGAAGTGCAAAGAGAAGTCGAACCGGGCCAATCCAAGCGGGGCCGCCCCAGAGTGGACCTCAAGCTGCGTGGGGAATCCCACATTGTGGCGGGCATGAAGCTGACGGGCCGCAGCATCAGCGCGGTGGTGCTTGATCTGGAAGGCAAGCAGCTGGGCAAGGCACAATTGCCCATGCCCCGCCCTCCCATTGATCGCGCCGCCCTTTGCAAGCTCATTCCCGAAGTTGTGGAGACCGTTTCTGCTGCGGCTGGCATCAAACCTGAAGATCTTTCGGCTGTGGGGATCGGTTTGCCCGGCACCATTCAGGCCACGGAAGGCTTTGTTGACTGGTGCCCTCTGTTTCAAGAGCAGGAATTCAGCCTCAAGCAATTGATGGAAGACATCATGCCGATGCCGGTGTTCGTTGAAAACGACGCCAACTCAGTTGCCATCGCTGAACTCTGGTTCGGATTTGGTCGGGATGTTCCTGATTTTCTGGTTGTGACCATCGAACAGGGTGTTGGTCTGGGCATCGTTCTGGACGGGAAAATCTTCCGTGGAACGCAAGGATTTGGCGCAGAATTCGGCCACACCAAGGTGCAGTCGGAAGGGGCCCTTTGCCGCTGCGGGCAGCGCGGATGCCTGGAAGCCTATGTCGCTGATTATGCTCTCCTGCGCGAAGCCAATCTCTTCAAGCATTGGGAGGAAGGAACCAGCGAAGAAGACCGCCTCATCCAACTTTTCGCCGCAGCCAAGGAAGGCGACCGGATGGCCAAATCCATTTTTGATCGCGCCAGCCGCATGTTCTCCATGGGTCTGGCCAATCTGGTCAATATATTCGACCCCGCCATGGTGATCCTGTCGGGTGAACAGATGCAGTTTGACTATCTCTATGCACAACAGGTGTTCGATATGGTCCGCTCCTCGACCATCCTCAAAGGGCATCACGAACCGGAAATCCGCATCCACAAATGGGGCGACATGATGTGGGCAAAAGGCGCAGCTGCCTTTGCTTTGGAAGAGGTTGTCCGCATTTCTCTGGATCAGCTGGGAAGCTCTGAAGCAAACGCCTGACAATCAGCGCCCTCTGCTCAGACTGCACCACGTTACCGGTAATGTTATCATTACCGGTGGATTTGAACGCGCTCATCTTGATTTATTTTACATACTAAAATAATATCCCTCCCAACGAACAACCCTTCAGATCCAGTCGTATGATCATAAATACGTGTCTCAAGGCGGGAGGAAAAAATGTATTTGGGAATTGACCTGGGCACGTCCGGGGTCAAGGTGGTGGTCATGTCTGAAAATCAGCAGATCATCGCTTCGACAAACCAATCTCTTTCGGTGTCACGCCCTTCTTCGGGCTGGAGCGAACAGGAGCCGCAAAGCTGGATTCTGGCCACAGCTGCAGCCTTTGATGATCTGGTCGCATCTCACCCGGAAGCCATCAAGCAGGTTCGCGCCATCGGGCTGTCCGGCCAGATGCATGGGGCTACCATGCTGGATGCAAAGGACACACCGATCGCGCCATGCATTCTCTGGAATGACACCCGCAGCCACCAAGAAGCCGCAAGGCTTGACGCGACGCCTGGTTTTCGCGAGCTAACCGGCAACATCGTCTTTCCCGGGTTCACCGCGCCGAAACTGGCATGGATGCAGGCCAACAAGCCCGACCTCTTCGAAAAGATCAAGAAGGTGCTGCTTCCCAAGGATTATCTGCGCCTCTGGCTGACCGGCGACTATGTCTCGGACTATTCCGACAGCGCAGGCACATCCTGGCTGGATGTCGGAAAGCGAGAATGGTCCTCTGATCTGCTGGCTGCCACCGGCCTTGACAAATCACACATGCCTGCCCTCGCAGAAAGCACCGAGAGCACCGGCACATTGCGCAAGGAACTGGTTGAACGCTGGGGCTTCTCCGCTGATACCATTGTTGCTGGCGGAGCTGGCGACAACGCCGCATCCGCGATCGCAACCGGCATTGTCGGCGAAGGCGATGCCTTTATCTCGTTGGGCACCAGTGGCGTTATCTATGCCGCCATTGACAGCTATCGCCCCCTGCCAGAAAGCGCTGTGCACACCTTCTGTCATTCCACCGCCAATCACTGGTGCCATATGGCCGTTATTCTGGCTGCGACCGACGCGCTCAACTGGTACGCCAAGCTGGTCGGCTCGGGCGCCGCGGACCTGACCAAGGCTCTTGGTGATGAGGTGATCGCCCCCGGTTCAGCTTTGTTCTTCCCCTATCTTGGCGGTGAACGCACGCCGCACAATGACGCCAATATTCGGGGCGGCTTTATCGGCCTCTCCCACCCGGATGACAAACTTGTCCTCACCCGCACAGTCCTTGAAGGCATCTCCTACGCTTTCAAAGACGGCATCAAGGCGCTTGAAGCAGCAGGCACAAGCCTGAGCCGTCTCATCGCGGTGGGCGGCGGATCATCATCGGACTATTGGCTGTCTCTACTCGCCACCATTCTGGACAAGCAGATTGACCGGCCGACTGCCGGAGATTTTGGCGGAGCCTTCGGTGCCGCCCGAATGGGCCTTGTCGCTGACCAGAAGGGCGATCCTTCGGTTCTGTGCACGATGCCCACCATTGAAAAAAGCTTCTATCCAAACAAGGCCCTGCAAGACAGGTTTGAAAATGTCTATGCCCGTTACGCAGCCGCCTATTCATCCCTGAAGGATCTCTGACCATGACAGACTTTTTCGGTTCCCTATCCAAGATCAAATATGAAGGCCCGGAAAGCGACAATCCGCTTGCCTTCCACCATTACAATCCCGATGAGATCGTGATGGGCAAAAGCCTCAAAGAGCATCTGCGTTTTGCCGTTGCTTACTGGCACAGCTTTGCATGGGAAGGCGGCGACCCGTTTGGTGGACGCACCTTTGATCGCCCTTGGTTTGGCGATGAAATGTCCAAGGCCAAACTGAAGGCCGACGTGGCGTTTGAACTGTTCGACCTGCTGAGCGCGCCATTCTTCTGCTTCCATGACGCTGACGTCCGCCCTGAAGGCAAGAATTTCGCCGAAAGCCTCTCAAATCTCAACGAAATCGTTGATTATTTTGAAGAGAAAATGGAAAGCTCCGAGACCAAGCTACTCTGGGGCACAGCCAACATGTTTAGCCAGCGTCGCTTCATGTCCGGCGCATCCACCAACCCCGATCCGGATGTCTTCGCCTATGCAGCCGCAACGGTCAAAAGCTGCATGGATGCCACACATCGTCTGGGCGGCCAGAACTATGTGCTTTGGGGCGGTCGTGAAGGCTACGAAACCCTGTTGAACACCGACATTGGGCAGGAACTGGACCATATGGGCCGTTTCCTCAACATGGTCGTGGACTACAAGCACAAGATCGGCTTCAAAGGCACCATCCTCGTTGAGCCGAAACCTCAGGAACCAAGCAAGCATCAGTATGATTTCGATGCGGCAACCTGCATCGGCTTCCTGCGCAAATATGGTCTGGAAGGCGAAGTCAAACTGAACCTCGAACAGGGCCACGCCATTCTTGCCGGTCATAGCTTCGAGCATGAAATCGCCGTTGCTGCAGCGGACAACATGCTCGGCTCCATCGACATGAACCGCAACGACTACCAGTCCGGCTGGGATACCGACCAGTTCCCGAACAACACCCCTGAAGTGGCTCTGGCTTATTACCACATCCTCAAATCAGGTGGTTTCACAACCGGCGGCACCAACTTCGATGCCAAGCTGCGTCGTCAGTCCCTTGATCCGGAAGATCTGGTGGCAGGTCACATCGGCGGCATGGACATCTGTGCGCGCGGTCTCAAGGCAGCGGCTGCCATGTTGGAAGATGGCGGCCTGGAAAGCGCACTCAAAGAGCGCTATGCCGACTGGGACAAAGACGTCAACAAGGACATGCTGGCAAACGGGACGCTGGAAAGCATTTCCGAGCGCGTTCTCAAAGACGACATCAATCCTGAACCTCGCTCGGGTAAACAAGAAAAACTGGAAAATCTGGTCAACCGGTTCGTTTGATACAAATCCAGTCCTCCTCCCGAAAACTGAAAACGGAGCGGCCATGCCGCCCCGTTTTTTTGAACCTCTTGTGCCCTTTATCTCTTCAACGCATCCGCATCAGAATGGAAAGAACACCGGAATGAGCAACACTGCAACGCCGGCGAACAACAGATTGAGCGGCAGCCCGACAAGCAGGAAATCCCGAAACTTGTAGCCACCTGCGCTATAGACAAATGTGTTGGTCTGATAGCCTATGGGCGTTGCAAAACTGGCCGAAGCAGCAAACATGACCGCCATGATGAAGGGGCGAGGATCAAGCCCCATCTGCTCGGCAAGCCCGATCACGATTGGACCGATCAACACCGCCACCGCATTGTTGCTCACCATCTCGGTTAGCGTGGAGGTCAAGATATAGACAATCGCTAGAATGACCACCGGCCCGGCATCTCCCACCAGCCGTACGGCCGTTTCCACGATCAGTCGCGCAGCACCCGTTTGTTCAAGACCAATGCTTAATCCGAGCATACCGAAAATGAGAAACAGGATCCGCCAGTCGATCGCGTTGAAAGCTTCCTCAGGCTCAAGGCAGCGGGTCATCATGACAACCACTGCACCAATCACCGACAATCCCGCAATCGGCATGACCTTGAAGGCTGCCAACACCATCACCGCCAAGATGGTCAGAAGCGCTATAGGGGCCTTGCTCCTGCGAATGGCCTTCACCGTTGGCGTGGTAAGATTGATGATAGCCCCTTCCTCGATCAGAGACTGGATCCCTTCCGGTGCCCCTTCAAGCAGAAGCGTATCGGCAAACTGCAATCGCGCATCTTTACCTCGGTCAGCCAGATTTTCGTTCGCCCGATGCACAGCCATGACATAGACACCATAGGCCCGGCGTAAAGGCAGATCACTCAGCAGCTTGCCCCGCAAAGGGGATTCCGGGCCAATGCTGGCTTCCACCTGGATCGTCTGGCTGGCGGTTACAGGCTCCAGCTCATGGCTTGATACATCCTGAAAGCTCACCTGCCCGTCATGGCGCAAGCCCAGTATTTCACCGGTATCGGTCTTCAATACGATGCGATCACCCGCTTGCAGGCTCAAATCAGACAGCTTGCTGCGCATGGAAATTTCACCGCGGATCACGTCAACAATCGTTGTTTGCTCATTGTTGAAGGGAAGGCTGGCCAGTTTTCTGCCGACATAGCGCGATCTGGACGGAATGAGCATGCGCGCCATAAAGCGCCGCTTGCTGGACTGCCCCAAGATCCCCGCCAGCGAGATGCGATCCGGCAACAGATAACGGCCCACAAGAAGCATGTAAGTCATACCCACAAGCGCATACACAATGCCCAAAGGGGTCATCTCGAACATGGAAATGGCAGGTTGCCCGGCATCAAGCGCAACTGAGCTGACAAGGATGTTGGTCGAGGTTCCCACCAGCGTCAGGGTTCCTCCGAAGATCGCCGAGAAAGAAAGCGGAATAAGGAATTTCGAGGAAGAAACACCAACGCTGCGCGCCACCGAAATCATCACCGGGGTCAGCAGAATGACAACGGGCGTGTTATTCATGAAAGCCGAGACAATGATCGTGCAGACCATCATCATCAGCATGGCACGCAGCATGGAGCCACGCGCCTGCTTCTTTAGCCAACTCCCCAATAGGGAAAGCACCCCCGTTCTTTCAAGAGCGCCAGAAATGATGAACATCATGGCAATGGTGATCGGCGCACTGGAGCTGAAGACGCCCAGAAAATCCTTTGTGCTGATGATTCCAAACATCAAAAGCGCAGCAGAGGCCCCCAGAGCCGTTACCTCTGGCGGATACCATTCTTTGAAAAAGCAAATAAAAACCGCAATAAGGAGAATAAAAACAACAACCTGAGAGAGTGTCATCAGCTTTATTCCTGCATTTTTTCTTTCCAGACAAGAATGGGGCTTTCCAATATTGGACCGTCAAAAGACGTCAGAAGACCTCAAAAGATAGACAAAAAAATATGAGCACTTTCTTCTTGCTTCAACAAGAGAAAGTGCTCACATCTCACGATTTCGTCCTGCGACCAGTCAGCACAGTGCAATTCTGCCATATGACAGACGGCATCACGCGTGCGGCAAAGCCAGCCCTGCCTCATCAAAGAAATGCAGCTTGTCAGGGTTGAAAATCAGACCGACTTCATCGCCGGGCTCAAGGATGGCGTCTCCATCAAGGCGCACACCAACAGCACCAAGCCCGCCACAATCGACAAGAAGATGGGTGTCTGAGCCCAGATACTCGACGATATCAACCAGACCATCGCATTGACCCTCGCCCTTCTTGCCTATCGTGATGGCTTCAGGCCGCACCCCCAAATGGCTGGCCACACCGGGACGAGTCTGCAAGCCACCACGCGCCCCTTCCAGCATATAATCCTCCCCTTGGGTTTTGCAGGGAAGAATATTCATCTTCGGGGAGCCAATGAACTGAGCCACAAACAGGTTCCCGGGGCGTTCATACAGATCGCGCGGAGAGCCGACCTGCTCGATAATGCCGTCCCGCAACACCACGATGCGGTCGGCCAGCGTCATGGCCTCCACCTGATCGTGGGTCACATAGATCATCGTCGACTTCAGCTCGCGATGCAGTTTGGCCAATTCGTAGCGCATTTCCACCCGCAAGGCGGCATCAAGGTTTGACAGAGGTTCGTCAAACATGAAGGCCGTGGGATTGCGCACGATGGACCGCCCAATGGCAACCCGCTGGCGCTGGCCACCGGAAAGCTCTTTGGGCTTGCGGTCCAGATAGCTTTCCAGCTTCAGCGCACGCGCCGCTTCATTGACCTTTTCCTCGATCTCGGCCTTGGGCGTTCCCGCGGTTTTGAGGCCGAAGCCCATATTGTCGCGCACATTCATATGCGGATAGAGCGCATAGGATTGGAACACCATGGCCAATCCGCGGGAGGCGGGGGGATCTGCGGTGACATTGCGCCCCTCGATCAGAATCTCGCCACGAGAACATTCCTCCAGTCCCGCGATGGTTCTGAGCAAGGTGGATTTGCCACAGCCGGACGGCCCGACAAAAATGATGAACTCCCCCTCCTCAATCGACAGATCAACGCCCTTGATGACTTGCAACTCACCAAACCATTTCTCTACCGCCTTGAGTTCAATCGATGCCATGCTAGAACCTCCCCTTTGCATGCGGGCCCGCCCAGGTCAGCCAGATCGAAGCCGTCCAGGTGAATTTGTCACCGCCCGCCGGTGTCCCGTCGACAGGACTGAAATATTCATAAAAACCATGTTCGGTAATCAGATTGCGCGTATCCTTGCGCAACCGGTCCGCCAGCTGCGTCAGCCCGCGTTCATTGAGCCCGATCCCGATCAGCGCATTCATGACGCCCCAGGCAGGGCCACGCCAATAGCGCAGATGCTCGAATTTCTCATTGCGCGGATCATAGGATGGCACGCCGAAGGTCACTTTCTGCAGAATATCCTCAAGATGCGCCTTCATCGTTTCATTATCGATGCCAGCATACCAGCAAAGGAATGAAGCCGAGCTGAGCGAACCGGTAAACTCGCCGCTCCTGAGGTCGATGCTGTCATAGTAGCCCGCAGGGTTCCAATGATTGCGCACCCCTTCTTCCAGCTCCGCAATCCAGCTTTCGATTTCCGGCGTCAAATGATCAAGATCCATAGCGATCTGCAACAGATCACGACAGGCCCGCAGGAAGATGAAGGTCATCCCCACATCGGCCACGCGGAAAGGAGACCCCTCGCGGATCTTCTCTTCATCCCAGCCGCTATCGCGCCCGTAATAGACCATCTTGAGATAGCGATCATAATCTTCCTTTTTGGGGCGCATGGAAGGATCGACATGACTGGTGTCCCGTCGCGTATAGTCCCCGACCCCTTCGGTGGAAACCGCTGCCATGGCGCTATCCCAATCGACAGCATTATCCCGTCCACTTTCCCAAGGGTGGGTGATGGCCACCATGCCCCGCTCGACCCGGTTTTTCATGAACCAGCGATGCCAACTGACAAGGCGGCCATAAATCAACTCCATATGCACCCGCCCGTAACGCTTATCCTGCTCATAGATTGAGCGAATGAGCGTTGCAGCAACAGGGGGCTGCGTAATACCTGACGTATGCGGCACGCGATCCACGCCCCAGACATCCGGTCCGGGGAAGTAGCCATCAGCTCTCTTGTGAAAGATGATGTGCGGCACCATGCCCGTATCCCATTGCCCGGTGAAGAGCGTGTGGATCTCGAACCAGGCCCGTTTGACATCAAAAGAGGAGAAGCCCCATGCTGCAAAGCAGGAATCCCAGTTCCATTGATAAGGATACAACCCCGCCGTAGGCACCGTGTATCCCCCGCGATCGTTTTGTCGCAGGATCCGGCGCGCTAGCCGGTCCAGTTTATCGTCTGAGATAGCCATTAATCCTATTATCCTTTAACAGAGCCTGCGGTCAGGCCTTTGGTCATGAAGCGCTCAAGCCCAAGGAACAGCACGAGAATCGGCAATGTTGCAATCACCGCCCCTGCCATAAGATGCTGTCGGGGCACCTCGGAAGAATTGAGCATTGTAACGCCGCGCGTTAGCGTGAATTTGCTCGGGTCATCAAGCAGCATGAAAGCAAGCAGGAACTCGTTCCACGCAATCATGAAGACATAAAGCGAAACTGATGCCAAAGCGGGCAGAGATAACGGCAATGTGATCTTCCAGATCACCCCGAGCCGCGAAAGCCCGTCCATCAGCCCGGCTTCCTCGATCTCAGCAGGAAGCCCGCGGAAATAGCCTTGCAGCATATAAAGGGCGACCGGAATGGTCGTAACCGGATAGATCAGCAACAAGCCAAATAGCGAGTTGCGCAATCCGAACATGGAAAAACCCACATAGATCGGCAGCGCCAGCACGATCATCGGCACCATATAGATGAGCAGGATCGAACGGGACATCATCGCCTGCCCCTTGAAGCGCAGCCGCGCCACGGCATAGGCCCCGGGCACACTGAAGAGCAGCGTCACAAACACCGTCGCAACGGACACGAAGAAGGAAATGCTCAGATAGCGGCCGAAATTATGCTCAAGAAAGAGCTCTTTATAGGAGCGGAACAGCCCCCAGCCCTTGTCCCATTCGATGGAGAAGTCCAGCGGATTGAGCAGCAAGGACTGCTGGCCCTTCACCGAGGTCATCAACATGACATAGAAGGGAACCACAACGATGGCAGTAAAGAAGACATACCCAAAGCCGGTGAGAAACCGCACGATTCCCTCTTCAAACTGGTGACGCGTCAACTGCCCCGCAGGCATGCCCTTCACCATGACACCAAGCGGGATATAAAGCCCCAGGCCCAGAACCAGAACACCGATACCCTGCGCAAAGCTCTTTTCGGCCAGACTGATGCCGAAGGGCTGCATGAGGCTGATGCCGAGCACCAGAGCAAAGCTGAGTATTATGCCCAGCAACCGGTTGGGCACATAAAGCGCCACCAGCCCCACAGCAGCCCCTTGCAAAATGGACGCCAACCAGACCGGATGTACAGACAGTCCGGTAGAAAAGGCCATAACGATGGTCAGGCATACGATGATAGTAAGGCTCCATAGCATGCCGACAACGGCAGCAAGCAGATATCCCTTTTTCATAGCCCTTCCTCCCTTGAGATGAACCGGAAGAAGAAGAATGAGAAGGCCAGAAGACATCCGAAGATGACCACGGCCACAGCAGCCCCTGCCCCGATATTGGAAACAGCAAAAGCCTGCTCATACACATTCACTGTCAGCGTCCGCGTGCCCGCGTTTCCGCCTGTCATCAGGAAGATGTCGTCGAACTTGTTGAACGTCCAGATGAAGCGCAACAGGAACAGAACGGACAGAATGCCCATCAATTGCGGCAGCGAAAGATAGTAGAATTTCTGGAACGGCGATGCGCCATCCATATCAGCCGCCTCGTAGATGTCATGATCAATCGACTGCATCCGCGCCAGAATGAACAGGAAGGACAGCGGGAAATAACGCCAGATTTCAAATGCAGTCACGGTGAATAGAGCCAGTGGGCGCTGCCCGAAAAAATTGATCGGCGTGTCGATCAGCCCCATTTGCACCAGAAGTGCATTGAACGAGCCCGAGAAGGGATCAAGCAGTGTCACCCATGTAAAGGCAACAGCGATCACCGGCGCCACATAGGGGAAGAGAAACAGTCCGCGCAAGACACCTTGTCCGGTAAAGCTCTTGTTGAGCATCAGGGCGGCCAGCATGCCAACCACAAGGGCTCCAATGGTCCCAACCACGGTGTAGAACAGGGTCACCCAGAGCACTTCGAGAAACTCGCCGCTATCAAACACGGCCCGGAAGTTGTCCCAGGTGAAAGTCAGGTTGAACAGATCAGAACTCGCCTCTCCCTGCATGACCGGTTCTGTATCGCGTATATTGACCCCGCCAGTAACAAACACCTCCTGGGCCACAGCCTCGATGCGCAGTCTTTCCCGATGCCCCGGCTCCCAGTCGCCCAGATCGCAAGCAAGACGCCCCGCAGCGAGCGTGCAGCGCTCATCCAGCGAGACGGGCGCAAGGCCTGCAGGCCAAGCATCCGACATGGTGACATTGGCAATCGGCTTCTCACGCGATGAGTTTGTCAGACGATATTCAATCGTCACCTTATCGCCCACAGTGGTCGCCTTGCCGCGCATACGCTCATAGACATTTGGCGTTGTAGGCCTGAGGTCACTCAAACCAATCGGTTTGGCACTGATCCAGAAGATCGCCAGCAAAGGGAGAATGATGACAATTGCGACGCTCAAAAGCGTTGGTGTCAGCAGCCCCCAAGCAAGGCGTGCTTCTCTCTTGGCCAGAGGCCCGGATCGTGGTGGTGCGAGCACAGCAGGCTTGTGCCCTGCCCCCGCAGACCTGTTTGGATAGTCAGTTGTCGACATGAGAAGAGGCTCCGCTTGTCGCACCGGGCTGCCATAAGCCGCCCGGTGCAAACAGTTTCAAATCAATACCTTATTGGATCTTCGCCAGTTCCTCATTCAACGAGGCAACAGCTTCTTCCGCGTCCATGACACCGTCGGTGTATTTGCGGACAATCTGGTTAAAGACCTGAGCGTTGATCATCTTGGAAGCCAGAGCCAACTGTCCTTCCTTGACACCCCAGCGCTGGGCAACATCCAGACCGGCAACAATCTCATTGATCATCTCAGGCGGATAAAGATCGGCGAGCGGTTTCTTGCGATCCACGCCGACGGGCAGCTTGGACCATGCATCGATGAATTTGGTTGCGTTCTCGGCATCCCCACGGCGGACCGGGAACTTGCCTTCCGGAGCAATGGCAAGGGTCTGCATGTAGCCTTCATTCATGGAATATTCGACGAATTTTTCAGCCGCTTCAATATCTGCATCCGAGGTGATGCCGAAATAGCGGACATCGCCCCATGCTGCGCCACCCGGGTTGGATGGTCCGGCGAAGTTGGTGACAATACCGGTTTTGGAAGCCAGTTCAGGGCTGGTCGGATCATCATTGATGGTCGGCGGAGCAGAATCCCTCAGGCCTGCCAGTTCATCAAGAATGAACGGCGACCAGATGATCATTGCAGCCTTGCCAGCAAAATAAAGCTCGCGGGACTGTTTCCAATAGAGCTCGCCCGGAGGAGAGGCCTTCACGATTTCCTTGTAGAAGTCGAGCACTTCAGTGGTTTTCTTCACATCAAGCGGCTTGAAGCCGTCTTTGTCTACCGGCGAGACGCCGTTGGCCAGGAACACATGCTCAAGCACCTGGCTCATGAAGTTTTCGTCCACCTTGGTCGCAGCCACGAAACCATACATTTCCGGCGGATTGTGCAGCGCCTTGATGGCCGCTTCCACATCCGCATAGGTGTTGGGTGCTTTCAGTCCCTTGGCATCGAACAGATCCTTGCGATAGACAATCATCTGCGTCCAGCCATCTACCGGCACGGAGGCATAGCCATTTTCAGTTGCCGCCATGGAGAGCGCACCGGGTGCATAGGTGTCTTTGCCAAGATTGTCGATCACCTCGGTTGCTGCATCGGCATCCAGAATGCCCGCATCCACCCAAGGCAGCGCATATTGCAGCGGATGATAGATGACATCCGGCAGGTCACCGGCAGCATAGGCGGCCGTTGCCCGCGTCCCGAGATCTTTTTCCGTTACCGGGATCACTTCCACAGAGATACCTGTTTCAGCCTCGAAATCCTTGGCCATGGCCTGCTGACGCGCCAGACGCGGCGTCTGTTCTTCGGTCGTCCAGAAGCGGATCCCGTCAGCAGATGCCGTCACCATGGAACATCCAAGGGCAAGTGCTGTTCCGACCATCAGACTGGTCAAACGTCTGCTACTTAAAGATAATTTCATTTCAAACCTCCCAAATTGCAACACTGAAAATAAGATCAAGCGGATCGAATGACCGGCGGGCCATCGGATGCTCGCACAATCAAGTGCGCCTCCCCCAGTTGGCGAAGCGTTTCAGGCGCGTCCCCCTGGATACGCCTGATGAGAAGGTCAGCAAGGCGTTCCCCCGCTTCCCTGTTGTCGACGAAATAGCTGGTGAGTGGCGGGGATGCATATTCCCCCTCAGCGATACCGTCGTAGGAAATGATCGACAGATCACTGCCGATCATGAGCTGCCGATCTTGCGCAGCCCGATAAACTCCAAGCGCGGCGAGATCCACCGCGCAGATAATGGCTGTTGGTCGCTCGGGTAGATCCAGCAAGGCAGCCCCTTCAAGTGCACCATCCTTGCGGGTCACCGCATCATGGCGCACCAGACAATCCTCATAAGGAATCCCAGCCTTCTTCAGCCCGTCGCAATAGCCCTCATAGCGCACCTTGGCATACATGTAGCGCTCCAGCCCGTTGATGAAGGCAATGCGCACATGCCCCATACCCACCAGCCGCAGAACCGCCTCCTGCATGGCCTTGGCCGCATCAATGTCATACCAGCCGCAATCCGTTTCATCGCCGGTGCGGCCGAACATGATGAAGGGAACATGTGCCTTGACCAGATAACGCACTCGCGGATCGTCAATACGTGTGCGTGGCAATATGAAACCGTCCACCGTATGTTCATCGCTCAGACGTTTTATTGTCGTCAGCACACCCAGCGCATGGCTTGCTGTCGCCACAGTCAGGGTCCAGTTGTCTTGGCTGGCCCGCCGGGAAATGCCGTCAATGAAACTGGCAAGAAATGGCCGGTGCCCGTCATGGCTATCCGCATTGAGCACCATGCCGAGCGAACGCACCAGACCAGTGCGAATAGCCTGCGCATGAATCATCGGCTTGTAACCAAGCTCCTGCGCCGTGCGCTGGACCTTCAGCCGCGTGTGTTCCGCGATATCTGAATAGCCATTCAGCGCTCTGGAAACAGTGCTCTTGGAAATGCCCAAGGCATAGGCCACTTCCTTGATGGTTACGCGAGATTTTTTGCTCTGACGCCCCTTGCCATTATGTTCTTTTGACTTGTGCACGGCATCCTCCCGCGCCGAGTCTGCTTTCCGAAACCGGTTTCGGCAACCACCAGTATATTCACCTTTTGGCTAAGTATCGAAATCAGGCATCTCATTGAAAGAAAAGGACCGAAATCGATTTCACGAAAAGGTTCAGACACTGCGCCTGCGCAATCCAAATTTGCTAGCTTGCTCAAAAAATTAGCAATTGCCCACGAAATCCCCACAGGCTTTCTTTCGCACATGCACAAGCCTGTGACGCAAACTATTCACCCTTGGGGAAAACCTGTTTTTCTTCTGCCAGAAACGCCAATCCGGCGACCATTTGTACGCAAAAGGCACTAGTGAAAATCGCGGCTGGGAAACAGTTTCTTGGCCTGCTCGCGCGGGTGCCGTGCCCGAGAGGGAACCCGCTCCGGCCCCTTGGCCGGACGGCCCCGAGGGGCTTCATCTGCCTGCGGATTGGTGATGCCGACAGCATCATCCAACGGATGACCCAATTCCGAAAGCCGATACGAAAGATCTTCCACCCGCTCGGCAATCAGATGCACCACGATACCTTCCTTCTGCAAATAGCCATGCACGCGCAGCAATCGCCCCGTAATGACCGCTCGCCGGAAGGCTTTATAGATTTTGGGCCAGACAACAATATTGGCAACGCCGGTTTCATCTTCCAGCGTCACGAAAATGACCCCCGATGCTGTACCGGGGCGCTGTCGGGTGATCACCAGCCCGCACACGCAGACCCTTTTGAGCGAAGAAACCATCAGATCGCCATGGGTAGTCAAATCCGGCATGGAGGGACGCAGCAATTCCATCGGGTGGGCTCGCAAGGAAAGGCGCATGGAGACATAATCCTCCACCACCTCCTCGCCCAGATGCATCTGCGCCAAGGTCACCGAGGGCTCGTTGATGCACTCGCCATCAATCGGATCGTTGAATAGCGGCAGCGGTTTGAGGCCGGACAGCGCCTTGACCTGCCAGAGCGCCTCGCGCCGCCCCATCTCCATGCTGACAAAGGCATCTGCCTCGGCCAACCGCTCCATCGCCCCGCCTTTGAGGCCCGCCCGCTGCCACACGCTTTGCGGATCAGGATAGCCATTGCCCCGCGCTGCCACGATCCAGTCGGCATCCTCGGCGGAAAACCCCTTGATCTGGCGAAACCCGAGCCGGATGGCCAGCGCCCCGTCAAGGCGCCGCTCCAACCGATTGTCCCAGGCGCTGTTATTGACGCAAATGGGCCGGATCTCGATGCCATGCTCGCGTGCATCCCGCACGATCTGCGCGGGAGCATAAAAGCCCATCGGCTGGGAATTGAGCAGAGCGCAGGCAAAAACCGCCGGATGATGACATTTGAGCCATGCCGACACATAAGCCAGCATGGCAAAGGCCGCAGCATGGCTTTCGGGAAAGCCATATTCGCCGAAGCCCTCGATCTGGGCAAAGCAGCGCTCGGCAAAGTCCTTCTCATAGCCCCTTTCCAACATACCGCCGACAAAGCGTTCCTTGAAGCTGTGAATGGTACCCATCCGCCGGAACGTCGCCAGCGACCGCCGCAACCGGTCGGCCTCCTCGGGGCTGAAACCGGCAGCCACCACGGCAATCTGCATCGCCTGTTCCTGAAACAGTGGCACCCCGAGCGTCTTGCCCAGCACCGCCTCCAAGTCCCGGGAAGGAAACCAGACCTTCTCGCGCCCCTGCCGCCGGTTGATATAGGGATGCACCATGCCCCCCTGAATGGGACCGGGCCGCACGATGGCCACCTCAACCACCAGATCATAGAAGGTGCGCGGACGCATACGGGGCAGGAAATTCATCTGTGCCCGGCTCTCCACCTGAAACACCCCAATCGCATCGGCCACGCACAGCATATCGTAGGTCGCCCCGTCCTCCTGCGGCACCGAACCGATGGTATGACTGAGACCTTCATGCTCCTTGAGCAGGTCAAAACTCTTGCGAATGCAGGTCAGCATGCCAAGGCTCAGGATATCCACCTTGAGAATGCCCAGCGCATCGATATCATCCTTGTCCCACTCGATGATGGTGCGGTCTTCCATAGCCGCATTCTCGATGGGACACAGCTCGTCCAACCGCCCACGCGTGATGATAAATCCCCCCACATGTTGGGAGAGATGGCGCGGGAAGCCGATGATCTCGGCAATCAGGGCGATGGTCTGCATCAGCCGCCGGTCGCTCGGGTCCAGCCCCAACTCGCGCATGCGCTTCATGTCCACCCCATCGCTCGACCAGCCCCAGATCTGGCCGGAAAGTGCAGCTGTCACATCCTGGGAAAGCCCCATCACCTTGCCCACCTCGCGAATGGCCGAGCGCGTGCGAAAATGAATCACCGTCGCGCAGAGACCGGCACGATGGCGGCCATAACGCTTGTAGATATGCTGGATCACCTCTTCGCGCCGTTCATGCTCGAAATCCACATCAATATCGGGCGGCTCGCCGCGATGCTCCGAGACAAAGCGCTCAAACACCATGGTGATGGTTTCGGGAGCCACATCGGTGATGCCAAGGGCAAAACAGAGGATCGAATTGGCAGCTGAACCGCGCCCCTGACAAAGAATATCCTTGCTGCGCGCAAAGGCCACGATGTCATGGACCGTAAGGAAATAGGCCGCAAATCCCAGCTTGCCGACAAGCGCCAGTTCCTTGTCGGCCAGAGAGCGGGATTTCTCCGGCACCCCTTGCGGATAGCGCCGGGCAAGCCCCTCATTGGTCAGCCGCTCAAGCCGCGCCTGCGGGCTCTCTTGGCCTGACACCTCGTCGGGATATTGGTAGCTCAACTCACTAAGGGTAAAAGTACAGCGCATGGCGATCTCTGAAGCCCGCCGGATGGCAGCCGGATGCCGCCGATAAAGCCGCACCATATCCGCCGCTCCCTTGAGGCGCCGTTCCGCATTGGGCAGGGCGCGGGAGCCGATATCGTCGATGGTGATATGCTCGCGCAAGCAGGTCAAAACATCAGCCAGCTGTCGCCGCCGTCCGTGGTGCATCAACACATCCCCCAAAGCCACCATGGGCGCAGCCAACCGATAGGCAAGGGCAGCACAGGCATCAAACCATGCCTGGTCCGAGCCATTATAGGCAGGAGCAGCCCCCAGAAAAACACTCCCGGGAAACTGGGCCACCGCCTGCCTGATCTGCGCCTCGACATCGGGATGGTCCAGCCCCGCCTGCGGCAGGGCAATCAGCATCATCCCCGATCCAGCCTGCAGCAGATCTGAAAAATGAAGGAGGCACTCCCCTTTGGTGGCCCGCCTTTTGCCAAGGGTCAGAAGCCGCGTCAGCCCCTGATAAGCGGCCCGATCCGTAGGCAGCGCCACCCAATCAAGTGAACTGTCGGTGAGTACCAGACGCGCCCCGACAATGAGGCGAGGCAACTTTGCCACCGCGGCGGTCGATAAGTCTGCCGTACTTTCTGCCTCGCGCGGCTGGCGGCTGGAAGGGTCGGTCGGCTGGCTGGAGCGCAGCTTGATCGCTTCCAGCTGTGTGTCTTCCTGTTCCTCGATCTGCCGCTTTAGTTCCTTGAGCGCGGAATAGGCCCGCACCACACCAGCCAGAGAATTCCGGTCCGTGATCGCAATTGCATCCAACCCAAGCTCTGCGGCCCGGATGACCAGCTCTTCCGGATGGGACGCGCCTGTGAGAAAGGTAAAATTGGAAGCCACGCACAATTCCGCATAAGCGGCAGGACGCATCAAGGCCAATTGCTCAGGCGACACAGCACCGGCATTCGACGTCGGCCCCTTTGCTGGCGGCGTCGCTGCGCCTTGCGCACGAGAAGGTCCGCTTATCATGCAAATTCACCCTGCACGAACCAGCTGGAAAGATGAGTCAGACGGTTTTGTGGCGTATGGAACAGCCAAAGCCGCCAGCCCTGCCGTGTCTCCACCCACCAATAGTCCCGAATGCCGGATCGCCATGCAGGATCCTCCCACCACCATTCAGGCGCGATCCGCTCCGGCCCGCGCGCATAGGCCACCGACAGCTGCATCCGCCGCCAGCGAAAATGCGCAGGCGGCTCACGGCGCACAGGATCGGGCTCCAGAGAAAGCGGCAAGACAATGGGCTCTGGCGGAAACAGACGCAAAGGGCGCGGTGAACGGGGGCCGCCGGTCCCTTCGCACAATGCTCTCTCTTCACGCGCTTTCTGATCATGCCTCCTCTTGCCGCCAAGCCCCGGCCACATCGCTACAGCCTTGGTCCATGCGGCAGGCTGCAAGGAGAAACTGCGCTCCGGAATGTGGCTATCGGCAGGAACAAAGCGCTGGATATTTTCAAGCCCTATGCGGCTGCCAAGCCGGGAGATCAGATCATCCAGCCCATGATCCTCTGCCCGCGACGCAGCTTCGGGATTGGCCTCGCTGCCTCCATTGCTCAGCACCACACTTGCCATCTGGTCATCCGCCATGGGCTCCACAACGGTTGCTTCAAGACGCACCATATCGATCCCGAAACCGGCATCCACCTCGCCTATGCTGCGCTCGAACAGAGGCAGAATCCGTGCGCCTTCCCGCATCGGTCGGGCCAACCGCAACTCCACCTGACTGGCTTCCATATCCATGCGCCGCATGGTCAGTTGCAACACCCGCGCTCCCGCACCTTGCCGGTCCAGCTTGTCGCAAAGCCGGTCCAGCAACTTGGCGGTCACCGCCATGACATCATCAGAAAGCCCGATCGGCTCGGGCAGGCTCATCCGGACCCCATAATGTGGCGCTTCGGACAGGGGAGAGATCGCTTCTTCCCTGTGCCCCAGCGCCTGATCAAGCCGCTTTAACGGCTCCAGCCCGAAGCGTCGGGTGACCGTCGCCCGTGGCAGGGCATAAAGTGCCTCAATGGTGCGCACGCCAAGGCGCATCAACCCCGTGCAGATCTTTTCTTCCAGCCGCAATGCGGCAACAGGAAATGGCCCGATAGCATCCAGAGCCTTGCCCGGCAGAGCCAGCCGCGCAGCAAGACCGGAAGGACTGTTTTCATGCCCCGTCCCGCTTATGCCAGAGGCGCGCGCGCCAACAGCATGCCCTCCGGCTTCATTGGGTGCCCAGCCGCCATAATGGGCCAACGCCCAAGCAGCGCCCCGCGTATCCGCGAGCCCCTGCTGCACGAAAAGGCCACCCCGCGCCAAGCGCTCCTCGATGCTCTCCAGGAGCGCCAGCTCACCACCGAACAGATGGGTAGAGCCCGTCACATCCAGCAACAGGCCATCATCACCATCCAGCCCCACCCAGGGGCAGAAGCGTCCAGCCCAGCGTGCCAGCAATTGCAGGAAATGCGAATCCGCCTCACGATCCGCTGGCATGGTCTGCAAGGACGGACACAGGGCGCGCGCATCGGCAAGCCCCATACCACGCTGCAGCCCTTCCTGCTCGGCGCTCTCATTAAGGCAATAGAGCCGCTCGGCATTACTCTGCTGCAACATGAGGGCAAAAGGCGTCGCCACCACCGCGCGCCGCAGAATGCGATCGCTCGCCAGCCTCGGAAACCACAATGACACGACGCGTCTCTGCATCCCAAACAAGATCCCAACACCCTAATGTTCCTGATTTGTTCTTTATAAGCTGCCAGCGCTGAAGAGTCGAGTCAGGAGTCTGATGGGACTGCATAGCAACCTGATTTTGCCGGAATTTCGGGGAGAAAAGCGGTGTACAATGCCACCGGCTTTCAGCTGCATTATTGCCCATTCCCTCGTTGATACTCAAAATGCCAGTCGCCTTGCCTTCCTCTGCAGCCAACTGCAGGCGTCGCCCCGCCGTGAAGGTCAGTTCTCGCGGCACCTCGGCCACCACCGTCGAAACAGCGCCAGACCGCAGGGCCTCTTCGGCAGACGCCAGCATTGCCTTTTGATCCGGCACCCGCACCAAAAGCACATGACGCGGATCACAAAACAACGCCAGGCCATCTGGATTAAGCCCCTCAGCCCGCCATTCTTCAACCAGCCACATAGCTGGCCGCTTATCCAGCCGCACACCAACGCCACAGGCAATTGCGGCAAAGACTGCAGCGCCTTGCCCGGTCACCTCATGTGCCCGCCCGCCCCTCAGAGGAAAGGCTTCATCAAACCGCTCATACATGACACACTCCAAGAAAGAACATAGAGGGAACATACCACGGTTTATGCTCCTTGTCAGCGCCCCTAAACCTCACATGTTTGCATCATTAAATTTGAAGACATGCATATAACGCATAAACGGGTCGCAAACTTGGCTCTTCAAAATCCGCGGAAAACCGCAGAAATAAGCTTCAAGACACATAAATATACGCCCACGCATGATGACGAGAAAGTGAAACCCATGTTCGAAAAAAGCTTCAACCCTTTTTCCCTCGCCCTGAAGATTTTCCAGAATCTTGGAAACTCCGAGCCGCGCATCCATCCAAACCCGCGCGAATGGGACGCCATGACCTTCTACGACCACAGAAACAACCAAAATACGTAAAAATATCTAACAAATTCCGCAGTTTAACGCCTAGCCATGCGGCTCCATCAAAGCTGATAGGCGATAAAACCTCTTTTACGAATAAGACGAAAGTCGTAACTTGATCCTTGTAAGTGAGCCAACGAAGCCTCTGCAAAGAGGCGAGGTCATTTGCGACGGGGGCCCCCTCTAGTCTCATGCTGCCTCCTCCCCGATTTTGCATGAGATTTGACCCCCCGCCCAAGTGGCAATCATGCCTTGTCCCCGACTCGTCTGGGACAGGGCATCTTTTTTTGGGCAAACGCTTCTTCCACCTCCCCACAACAAGATACAAGACAAAGCAAGACAGCCACCAGATAGACCGGGCATGCTTTTTCACAAGCAACCACTCGCTCCACTACAAGACAGAGACATGACTGGTCCTTTGCCTACAGCCCCCCTATAGTCATACCAAACAAACGCGGGAGGCGATGGTGACAGACACCGGAAATGACATCGAACAATTGCGCGATCTGGCAACCGCCCTGTTTGAGGCAGGCGTTGCGGCAGCAGATCCACGTCTCGCTCTGGAAAAGACATTCGCACAAACCCCACTAGCCCCTCTGCAAGAAGGGCGCTATCTGGTTATTGCCCTTGGCAAAGCGGCAGGTGCCATGGCGCGAACCTGCCTCAAGGCCCTGCCCGAGGACACCGCTTTCGAATGCCTTGTCATCACCAACTATGAAAATGATGCCCCCATCGAGGGCGCAACCTGCTTTGCAGCGGGCCATCCGGTACCTGACGAAAATGGATTGAAGGCTGGCAAGGCAGTCATAGATCTGCTCGCAACGACCACCCCTGAAGATCGTGTCATCGTATTGATCAGCGGCGGGGGCTCGGCTCTGGTGCCCGCACCGCTCCCCGGCCTCAGCCTTGAAGACAAGATCACGGTCAACAAGCTGCTGCTCGCTCATGGCTATGCGATCCAAGAGATAAATCTGGTCCGCCAGAGCCTGTCCCGGCTCAAAGGCGGCGGCCTCAGCCGATTGGCAGCTCCCGCGCCTGTTCAAAGCTACATTCTTTCCGATGTGGTCGGCGATGATTTGAGCGTCATCGCTTCGGCCCCCACCAATCCACCGCTTGGCAGCAAGAAAGACGCGATGGCCCTGTTTGAATCCAAAGGGCTGGTGGATCAATTGCCACCATCAGTCAAAGAAGCGCTGGAAGTTGAAGGGGAAGAGGCAGAGATCGATTTCTCCCATACGACCAATCTGCTCATCGGCTCCAACCGGCTCAGCCTTGATGCCATATTGGAGTCCCTGCCCCTTGGCTGGCGAGGGCTCATTCTGGATGATCTGCTTGAGGGCGACGTGGAAGAGATCGCTCCCCAACTGCTCGAAGCCGCAAGGAAGGCGCCTGAAGACCAGAAGAGCGTTTATATCTGGGGTGGCGAAACCACAGTCATGCTGAAAGGCGATGGCAAAGGCGGACGCAATCAGGAACTGGCCCTGCGCTTTGCGGCCGCCAATGAGGGCAACCCGATTGAAGGAGACTGGGTCTTCCTGTCTGGCGGCACGGATGGCCGCGACGGCCCAACGGACAGTGCCGGAGGGTTGGTAGATGCTGAAACGCTCCACCGTATCCGACAGACCGGCGAAAGACCGCAGGCCCTTTTGGCCAACAATGACAGCTACAAGGCCCTTGAGCTTGCAGGCGATCACCTGATGATTGGCGCAACGGGCACCAACGTCGCCGATATTCAGATCTGTCTGGTGGACAAAGACAAATGAGTGAAGAACAATCGAGACAAGAAGGCGTGCGCCCTGTCGAAATTCTGGTCGACGCCGATGCTTGCCCCGTCAAGGAAGAAGTCTACAAGGTCGCCGAACGCCATGGCGTCCCGGTTACGCTGGTGGCCAACCAGTTCATGCGCCTGCCGCGCAAAGACGAATGGGCGGTGCCCATCTCTTTCGTCAAGGTGGAGGATGGGCCGGATGTGGCCGACGATCATATCGCCGAAATTGCTCATCCGCGCGCGGTGGTCGTCACCGCAGATATCCTGCTCGCCCAGCGCTGCATCGCCAAGGGCGCCAGCGTCATTGGCAACACCGGCAAGCCCTTTACGGAAAATTCCATCGGCTCAGCGGTCGCCATGCGCAACCTGATGGCAGATTTGCGCGAGACCAGTGACATAGGCGGCGGCCCTCCCCCCTTTTCCAAGGCAGATCGCTCCCGCTTTCTCTCAAGCCTGCATGAAACGCTGGAACAGCTGAAACGGCAAAGCAGCTGATCTAGCGGAACGGACAGGGACTGACGAAATCCATCCATTCGCCCTTGTCGGGATGAATGAAGCGCAGCGTTTCGGCATGCAGCATCAGCCTGTCAGCGGCCTCCAGCGCCTCGCCTTCTGCATAGAAGCGATCCCCCATGATCACATGCCCCAGGCTGAGCATATGCACGCGTAGCTGATGGGAACGCCCCGTATGGGGAAACAAGCGCACCAGCGTGCTGACAGCATCACGATCAATCACCTGCCAGTCGGTAACAGCCTTCTTGCCGCGTTCAAAACACACCATCTGCTTGGGCCGGTTGGGCCAGTCACAGATCAACGGCAGATCCACCGTCCCTTGCTCCTCAGCCATTGTGCCCCAGACCCGCGCTACGTAACTCTTCGCAACCTTGCGCTTTTCAAATTGCCGCCCCAGATTGCGATGGCAATCATCGGTGCGCGCCAGCACCATGATGCCGGACGTATCCATATCCAGCCGGTGAACGATTCGCGTATCACCAAAATGCTGCCATGCGCGATGGTCCAGACAGTCCCAATGCTCTTCAGCCTTGCCCGGCACACTCAATAAGCCAGATGGCTTATTGATGATGACAAAATGCGCGTCTTCATAGAGCACCTCGAGATAGGGCTCTTTCGGCGGGTGATAGTTGACCAGAGGCGGGGTCAGGCTGGGAGGATGTGACATGGCTCTCATATGCATGAGAGAGGCGGCAAGGTCAATCTCCCATGCGGCCCAAGAGACCACCCACAGCATCTGAAAAGACAGGATTTCCTTCCCGCAACAGTCCGGAACAACACCTAAGACGCAAGTGATACTGCATCGCAACAAACCCGGACCAAAGCAATTTGTGCGCAGGAGCCAAGCGGCCCGCATTAGACTTTCCTACAAATAAAACTAAAGTAAAAATCCAATACAGACACAACTCTTAGGCGGCATACTTCAGTATAAATCCCTTTTACACATCAAGAGACTAAAGGATAAAGGAATTATACGAAACATCAATTGAATTAGACCCCTCTCTCATTTTAGATCACTGCAAGGATAGATGCCTATATTCAGGTTATCTGTGTCTTACAACTCACAGGGTCTTGTCATAAGTCGGAATAAAAATGTCGCGGTGCAGCTAAGGAACTATACCGAAACAGACATAGCCGTCCAAAACAGACCTTTCAGAATGGAATATGAGCCGCCGAGCGGTTCAGCACCATGGGGGGAAATATGACCGAGAATAATGACTCCGGACATGCCTATTGGAAAGCCAACCTGAATCTGATCGCGATCTGCCTTGTCATCTGGTTCGTCGCATCCTTCGGGTTTGGTCTGCTTCTTCGTCCAGTCCTGTCAGGCATCGCAGTCGGCGGATCCGATCTGGGATTCTGGTTCGCCCAGCAGGGCTCAATCTGGGTCTTTTTAGGACTCATCTTCTTCTATGCAATTCGCATGAATGCGATCGACAAGAAATTCGGCGTTGAAGAATAAGGAACGCGAGAGGCTAGACTATGGATCTTCAAACTCTTACCTACATCGTTGTGGGCGCGTCCTTTGCGCTTTACATCGGGATTGCCTTCTGGGCGCGCGCCGGGTCTACCGGTGAATTCTATGCCGCCGGTCGCGGCATTCACCCGGTTGCCAACGGCATGGCAACGGCGGCGGACTGGATGTCGGCAGCCTCCTTCATCTCCATGGCCGGGATCATCTCTTTCAGCGGCTACAACGCCTCCGTCTATCTGATGGGCTGGACGGGTGGTTATGTGCTGCTGGCCATGCTCCTTGCGCCTTACCTGCGTAAATTCGGCAAGTTCACGGTGCCTGAATTCATCGGTGACCGTTTTTATTCCTCCACAGCCCGCATCGTGGCGGTTGCATGCCTCATCATCTGCTCGATCACCTATGTTATAGGCCAGATGAAAGGCGTTGGCGTGGCCTTCTCACGCTTCCTGGAAGTGGACGCATCCACCGGTCTGCTGATCGGCACGGCAATCGTCTTCCTCTATGCGGTGCAAGGCGGCATGAAAGGCATCACCTACACCCAGATCGCCCAATATTGCGTTCTGATCCTTGCCTACACCATTCCTGCCATCTTCATTTCCATGGAACTGACGGGCAGCTTCCTGCCCCAGATCGGCTTGTTCGGCAACCATGTTGACGGCACGCCGCTGCTGGTGAAGCTCGATAATATCGTGACGGATCTGGGCTTTGCGGAATATACCGCCTATACCTCCAATCCGCTCAACATGTTCCTGTTCACCATGTCGCTGATGATCGGCACCGCGGGTTTGCCCCATGTCATCATCCGCTTCTTCACCGTGCCTAAGGTCTCCGACGCACGCTGGACCGCTGGCTGGTCGCTGGTCTTCATCGCGATCCTCTACACCACCGCACCGGGCGTTGGTGCCATGGCCCGCATGAATCTGATGGACACCATCCAGACCGGCACCATTGGAGCGGAAGACGGCAACCTGCAATATGAGAACCGTCCCGACTGGTTCAAGAACTGGGAAACCACTGGCCTTCTCAAATTTGAAGACAAAAACGGTGACGGCCGCATCCAGTATTACAATGATAAATCCGCAGACTTCCAGGCAAAAGCCGAAGAATTCGGCTGGCAGGGGAACGAGTTGTTCGTGGACCGTGACATCATGGTTCTGGCCAATCCGGAAATCGCCAAATTGCCAAACTGGGTGATTGCGCTGGTCGCAGCAGGTGGTCTTGCCGCCGCGCTCTCCACTGCGGCCGGTTTGTTGATGGCCATTTCGTCGGCTGTCTCCCATGATTTGATGAAAGGCACCTTCACGCCGAACATCACCGAGAAGCAGGAACTGCTCTATGCCCGTGTCGCTATGGCCGTTGCCATCGTGATTGCCGCCTATCTCGGCCTCAATCCTCCGGGCTTCGCCGCTCAGGTTGTGGCTCTGGCCTTCGGTCTGGCAGCCTCCTCGATCTTCCCGGCCCTGATGATGGGGATCTTCTCCAAACGCATAAACTCCAAGGGCGCGATCTTCGGCATGCTGGCCGGTATCCTGTCGACCCTGCTCTATATCTTCATGTATAAGGGCTGGTTCTTCATTCCGGGCACCAACATGCTGGCGAACACCACCGAGAACCACATCATGGGCATTGCGCCTGAAGCGTTCGGCACCATTGGAGCGATCATCAACTTTGCCGTTGCCTATCTGGTCTCTTCCATGTCCGCCGAACCACCCAAGGAAATTCAGGAACTGGTCGAGAGCATCCGTATCCCGAAAGGCGCTGGCGCTGCAATCGATCACTAAAGTCTATGGCAGCAAGGGTCTTTTCCGGATCCTTGCGAGCTGAGACAAAGCACTCAAGGAGATCCCGCTGCACACCGCAGTGGGATCTTTGTCCGTAAGCAAGCCGGAGACAGGAACCATGAGCACATCGGATTTTGCAGAATTCGCCAGCCACAGGCATCCGTTTGACCTCATCGAAATGAGCCGACTTGCTGCGCTCGCCCAAAACACCCTGCGAATCGAGGTTGCCAAGGGAGAAGTCATACTATCCGTCGGCCAGAAAGTGGATGGGCTCTATCTCATCCAGTCCGGCGAGGTGGATCTCATCACTCCCGAAGACACATTGCTTCTGCATCTGACGGTAGGCAACAGCTTTGGCGAGCGGGCTATGCTGAGCGATGGCCATGCGCCCAATCGCGCCGTAGCCAATCAGGATTGCACCCTTTTCCTCATTCCGAAGGCAGATTTTCTGGCCCTGACAACAGATCTGCCGTCCTTTCACGCCTATTTTGACAGTTCTCTCATCAAGCGGACAACCGCTGCGGGGCAGAGCGATTCGACCACTGATCTCATCTCGATCACCATCGGCGAGCTGATGACCCCTGACCCGATTACCATCGGCCCGGATATGCCGGTCACTGAGGCAGCAAAGCTCATGCAGGCTAGGAATATTTCCTGCCTCTTGATCACCGAAGAGGAGCGGCTGATCGGCATTCTGACCACAGGCGATATGGCCCACCGGGTTGTCGCCGCAGGCCATAGCCTGGACACCCCCGTGCGCGCCATCATGACGCCCGACCCCTTTACGCTGGGGCCTGATGCTCTGGGTTTTGATGCCCTCCTTTCCATGATGGAACGCACCCACACCCATCTGCCGGTTGTGACAGAAGGCAAGCTGATCGGCATCCTGACCAACACCAATCTGGTACAGCGTCAGGCGGTTTCCGCTCCATTTCTCATTCGTGACCTGCAACGTCAGGATGATTTCGAAAGCCTTGCGGCCATCGTCGCCAAGGTGCCGCAAATGCTGGCCCAGCTCGTCGGCTCTGGCGTGGACGCCCACAATATCGGTCGCATCGTCACCAATGTTACCGACAGCCTGACCCGCCGTCTGGTGCAATTGGCTGAGAAAAAATTCGGCCCCGCCCCGGTGCCCTATCTCTGGCTGGCCTGTGGCTCTCAAGGGAGACAGGAGCAGACCGGCGTCTCGGATCAGGACAATTGCCTCATTCTGGATGAAAGCTTTATCGAGAGCGACCACGGCGCCTATTTCACGCAATTCGCCCAATTTGTCTCCGATGGTCTTGATGCGGCAGGCTTTTACTATTGCCCCGGCGAGATGATGGCCACCAATCCGCGCTGGCGGCAACCCGTCTCCGTCTGGCGCAGCTATTTTGACAAATGGATCGACCGCCCCGACCCCATGGCCCAGATGCTGGCCAGTGTCATGTTTGATTTGCGCCCTATTGTTGGCGATGAGAGCCTCTTTGCGGGCCTTTATCAGGAAACGCTGGAGAAGGCGAAAAGGAACAGCATTTTCAGGGCGCACATGATCTCCAATTCTTTGAGCCACACCCCGCCGCTCAGCTTCTTTCGCGGCTTTGCCCTGATCAAGAAGGGCGAACACAAGGACACCGTCGACCTCAAGCTCGATGGAGTTGTGCCTATTGTGGATCTCGCCCGCGCTTATGCCCTGCAAGGTGCGATTACCGCTGCCAACACACGCGAACGTCTCATTCAGGCAAGAGATCAGGGCACCATTAGCCATTCTGGCGCGCAGGATCTGATTGATGCCTACGATCTGATCGCCACCATGCGGTTGGCGCATCAGGCCCGCCAAATCCGCGAAGGTAAGAAGCCGGACAATTTTCTCGCACCGGCCAGCCTTAGCGAATTGGAGCGCAACCATCTCAAGGATGCCTTCATCATGATCAAGACCCAGCAATCCGCCCTTGGTCATGCGCAGGGTGCCAACATCTAGTCCTGCCCTTACGCCTAAACCATTGGGAGGACTACGAAATGCTGCCTTATCAAAGGCCCGCATTCCATGTCACAAGAAAGGCATGGTCAGGCAAGAGCACCGCCCTCGAAATCGGCGACGCAAAAGCCCACCAGTTCAACCCGCAAGGAGCCTTTTCTGTATGTTGTTCATTTTGCTAGGAACCTTCATTGCCGGTATCGGTGCAGCAGGGGCAGCCATCGTCGTCTACAAATTCATCCTGCGCCGCCCGCGCCCCAAGGGGGCCATCCCCATTTCTGCCGGTATCGCCATGATCCTTTTTCAGATCATACTCGATTATGGCTGGTATTCCCGCGCGACAGCAGATTTTGGCGATGATGTCGTGGTATTGAGAACCGCTGAAGGCAAAAGCCTACTGCAGCCGCTCTCCTATATCATCCCGCGCACAGACCGCTTCCTCGCCTTGAACAAGGCCACCATGAAGAGCAACAACAATCTGCCCGGCATCAAGCTGGCCGAGCTGTTTCAAGCGGAAAAGGATGGCCCGACCACCTCTATCTGGCAGTTGATCGATTGTCCGGGCAAGCGCCGCGCCGATTGGACCGGCGTCTTGCCACCGACCATGCACGATCTCAATGATCAGGCCAAATGGTACGCACTGGAGGAGCATGATCCTCTGTTCACCGCCGCCTGCGAGAGCTAGGGCAGAGACATTGGAAAGGAAGCAACGCGGAGGAGTACCATGACGAAATCGATATTGGTGGTGGATGACGAACCTACCATGGTCTTTGCGCTTGCGCAGCTCATGAAGGCTGAAGGCTATAGGGTAACAACCGCCAGCAACGGTCAGGATGCTCTGGACTGCGCCCTTGCAGACCATCCGAACCTCATATTGCTCGACAGCTCCCTGCCTGATCGAGATGGCTATGACGTCTGCCAGACCATCCGCGAACAAGCAAACAGCGCGGATATCACAATCATCATGATGAACACATCCAGCCGCCCAATCGCACTTGAAAAGGGGCGTGCGTGCGGAGCGAACGGCGCCCTCACCAAGCCTTTTTCCCTCGCCACGGCAGCGAAAACCATCAAAGATCATCTCGAATAGGCAAGATACAAACAATCATGGCACCAACGACAAACAAACCGGAACGGCTGAGCCTGAGGCTTCGCATCTTTTTGTTTTTCGCGCTCATTGCCGCAAGTGCTTTTGTCATTATTGCCGCGTGCCTCTATTTCGCACTTCAGCGCATAGGCCCCGAGGCCACCCCGCATCTAGTTCTATTTGGGGGCATTGCCAGCTTCGCCATCCTCTTTGTCACCGGTTGGGTCTGGCAGAAATTCGACATTAATGTCGCCCAGCCTATCGAGCATATCTCCAAGGATGTCCGGTCCCTCGTCCATGCTGGAGCCTCTCGCGGGATGGATCAGGAAACCGGCAAATATCTAGGCCTTCTCAATCCTGCAATCCGCGAAATCGCAGCCGCGCTAACCGAAGCCCGCGACGAAACAGAAAAACAGATCGCCGACGCCACGCAGGAAACACAAAAACAGACCGCCCGCCTTGAAAGCGTTATCAGCAATCTCGAACAGGGCGTGTTGATCTGCTCACTCGATCACAAAATCACGCTCTATAACAAACGCGCCCTGAAAATCCTGCATGTGTCGGGCGATCTGGGCCTTGGGCGTTCCTTATTCTCCATCGT
Organism: uncultured Cohaesibacter sp.; assembly: GCF_963676485.1. Lineage (NCBI taxonomy): Bacteria > Pseudomonadati > Pseudomonadota > Alphaproteobacteria > Hyphomicrobiales > Cohaesibacteraceae > Cohaesibacter > uncultured Cohaesibacter sp. Next base: position 2,871,481 of record NZ_OY781114.1, on the reverse strand, counting down.
CTCGGCTGCTCCCTTCCGCCACGCGCTGGACCGCCTGAGTTATCGCATGCAGGAAGGCCGCCACAAACATCACAAGGAAGGGCTCAGCCAGCTTGTCGTCTGCGCCACCGCCGATGGCAAACACACCTTGCAAGGCCGCGTCACACTGCTGCTCGATGACGCAGGGCAGAGCCCGTCCGGCTTCATCGTCACCTTTGACGACATGACCCGCCAGCTTGCAGACAATGTGGAGCGAGACAAGCTTTTGCAAGCCGCCCTCAGCGATTTGCGCCATCCGGCAGCCAACCTTCTGGCTTCAGCCGAAATGCTGGCCGGAGACTATGCCCTCGCTCCGGAAGCCCGACACACCCTTGAAAGAATGATCGCAGACGAGGCCAGCAGTCTCTCAACCCGCCTTGAGCAATATGACAAGCGCTCCCATGATATGCTGACCAGCGCCTGGCCCATGAGCGATGTCTATTCCTCATCCCTCTTCAACTCGGTCCTGCGCCGCAACAGCTCGGAAAATCTGCACGTCACCTGCGAATTCATCGGCGATCCGGTCTGGCTCCACTGTGATTCCATCTCCATAGTCGAGCTGATCGAATATGCCTTGCGCAAAGTAGCCACAGCCACCGGACAGCAGGCTTTTTTCCTGCGGGCCAGTGAGCGGGATCACAAGATCTATATCGACCTTCATTGGCATGGCGCGCCGCTCAGTGTTGCCGCGATCAATGAATGGCTCGATGATCCGCTTGATCCCGATCTGGGAGACATCACCAGCCGAGATGTATTGCAGCGCCATAAATCCGATTTCTGGAGCGCCATCGCCCCAGACGGCACAGCGCATCTACGCCTGCCACTCGACCTTCCCCGCGATCCTCATACGCCCCAACAGCAGGGCGAGCAGATGCTGCTCCTGCCCGAGCGATTGGAATTTTACGATTTCGAGCTGATGGAGCGAAAGTATCTCGGCGCGCTGGAAGACCGCCCCTTGCGGGAGCTGGATTTCGTGGTCTTTGACACCGAGACCACCGGGCTCGACCCATCCGGCGGCGATGAGATCATTTCCATTGCGGGCGTACGTATCGTCAATGGACGCATCATGCATGGCGAGATTTTCGATCACTATGTCCATCCGGGCCGGAGCATCCCGCCCGCCTCTACGAAGATCCATCATATCACCAACGAGATGGTCGCCGATGCGCCGTCAGTACAAACCGTGCTGCCTCGCTTTCATGCCTTTGTCAGCGACGCGGTGCTGGTGGCGCACAATGCGGCCTTCGACATGAAATTCCTGTCCCTGAAACAGGATGAAGTCGGCATCCGCTTCACCAATCCGGTGCTGGACACCGTATTGCTTGCCGCCCATCTTCAGGGTCAGACCAGCAGCCTGACGCTGGATGCGCTGGCCGAACAATTTGGCATCGAGATCCCCGCAAAAATGCGCCATACGGCACTGGGCGACTCGCTGGCAACGGCTGAGCTTTTGCTTCGCCTGATTGATCTTCTGGAAGCCTCTGGCATTCATACCCTGCGCGATGCGGTGGCCGCTGAGAAAAAAGCCGAGGCTATCCGCCGCCAACAGGCTCGCTATTAACTCTGTTTGGCCCAATGGCGCGAAACTCTATTGATCTGGAGCGCCGAATCTGAAAGGTTCGCCGCCGTTCTTTCTTTTTCCTCACAGGATAATTGTATCACGATGACCGTCAGCATTGATCTGGGGACCATGAAACTGGGCCAGCCGGCCCAAATGGATCTGGAAGAACTGCTGGCAACCCGCCTTCTGGTGCAGGGCAACTCCGGTTCGGGCAAATCCCATCTGTTGCGCCGCATTCTCGAACAGAGCGCAAAATGGGTTCAGCAGATCATCATTGACCCGGAAGGGGATTTCGTCACGCTGGCCGAGAAATACGGCCATGCAGTGGTGGATGCCGTTGGCACCGAAGCCGGCCTGACCATGATCGCCGCCCGCGTGCGCCAGCATCGCATCTCCGCCGTACTCAATCTGGAAGGCCTTGATGCAGATCGCCAGATGCGCGCCGCCTCGGCCTTCCTCAATGGCTTGTTCGATATCGACCGGCAATATTGGTATCCGGCCATCGTGATTGTTGACGAAGCCCAGCTTTTCGCCCCTGCAGCCGGTGGTGAAGTCAGTGAAGAAGCCCGTCGCTCGTCTCTTGGTGCCATGACCAACCTCATGTGCCGTGGCCGCAAGCGTGGCCTTGCTGGCATCATCGCCACACAGCGCCTTGCCAAGCTGGCAAAGAATGTCGCCGCCGAAGCCTCCAACTTTCTGATGGGCCGAACCTTCCTTGATATCGACATGGCGCGTGCCGCCGATCTGCTTGGCCTCGAGCGCAGACAGGCCGAGACCTTCCGAAATCTAGATCGGGGCCAGTTTGTCGCCCTCGGACCGGCTCTTTACCGTCGCTCGGAAACAGTGACCATCGGTGCGGTGGAAACCTCTGCCCGGTCATCAAGCCCCAAGCTGATGCCCTTGCCAGACGTGCCCCACGACACTATCGACGATCTTCTGTTCAAGCCCGGCTCGGATGAAGACCCCAGACCGGCCATGGCGCCCCCACCCCCGACAACAGCAGAAGTTATGCAGCAATTGGCCAATCTGAAGCTGGATCGGGAATTTGGCGGTGAATCCGAACCGCAGCTGGATCTCGACCCCGGCCTCAGCGCCGAAGAGCGCGAAGCCATTTTGCATCAGATCCTGACCGACCTTTTGGATGATCCGGACGCCGCCTATCAGCCGGTTTCTGTTCTCTATCAGGATTTTCAGGTTCGCTGCCGCATCGAAAAAACACTCAAAAGAACGCCAGACTTGCAGGAATTCCGCCAGCTTTTGGCCGTAGCCCGCGCAGGCGTTGATGCCAAGGAAGAAACCCTCGACGAGAATCAGTGGAAACAGGCAGGTGTTATTGCCGACCAGTTGCCCGAAGATATGCGCGGGGTCTATCTGCTGCTCGCAAAGGCAGCCCTTGGCAAGAAACCCTGCCCCACCAATCTGGAACTTGCCACCGCTTATGGCACCCGCTCGCCCTCACGCGCCCGCTTCCTGCTGACCTATATGGAAGAGCGCGGCTATCTGGTCTGTGCCAACGACCTGCGCGGCAACCGCATTGTCACACTGAAGGATCTGGGCGTACAAACCGAGCCGGGCAATCCGGACTGAGCAGAAGGCTTCAGGCCTATTGATGCGTCACGCTGAAGGCTAGAGGATCACCCCAGCCGTTTTCAAACGCCCGATTTCGGTTGCCACCACCTCTGCAAAGGCCAGCCCGATTCCGCTCAAGGGTCGGTCCTTGGGAACGAACTGCGCAATATCCCAGCGAATGGACGGCAGCAGCGGACAGTCAACAACCTTTTCAGGATCGAGCAGCAGGCAGGCAACGGGATCGACAATAGCCAATCCCACTCCCATCTCAACCAACCGCACAACCCCGTGCAGGGTACGGGTTTCGGCAACAATCGACCGCTCCACCTCAATGGACTGCATCATATAGTCGATTCGTGTGCGCAATGGGCTACCGGGTGCCAGATCGACGAAGGTTTCCCTTTTCAGATTCTGCAACGACACTTCCTTTAGCTGCTGCAGCTTATGCCCTTTTGGCATGAGACAGCGCGCTTCACAGATGGCCAGAGAGGTCACGTCAGCCCCGTAAGGATCGGCATCCAGCGTGATGCCGAGAGCGAAATCACAGCTTCGCTCGGCCACCATGCGCATGATCTCACTCATGCCTGTATCGCGCAGCCTGACGCTCACATGAGGATGTGTCTTCTGAAACTCGGCAATGGCATCAATGAGAAAGGTGTCACAGAAAATGGGCTGCGCGGCGATAACCAAATGCCCGCGCTGATTGTTCGCGATAGCGCTGGCCTCTTCAGAGAGAGCGCTGATGCTCTCCAGCCCCCGCACCACAGTCTGATGAAACTGAAAGGCCTCTGGCGTGGGAATCAGCTTGTTCCGCTTGCGCAAAAAAAGGGCAAATCCCACTCGTGCTTCAAGCGCCATCAACAACCGACTGATCATCGGCTGGCTCAACCCCAGCTCGTCTGCCGCACTACGCATGCCGCCCAAACGAATATATGCATCGAACGCCTGCAACTCGCGGATTTTCATCATTTTGCTCAGCCTCAGTATTACAAATATGCATACTGTTATATTTTCTTGCAAAAAAGGGAATACTGTGAAACAAAACTTTTGTGGATTACCCAAACACCTTCCATAGGTCCTTATTTCGGACCGCAGTCCAAGAGGTTCATTAAAACATGAAAAAAATTGTTTCCGCCCTCGCAATGGCTACCGCACTTTTCACCGGCGCCGCTATGGCTGAAGACAGCTACCCGACCCAGGCTGTTACCCTCACCATTCCTTATGGCCCGGGTGGTGCATCCGACCTTGCCGGTCGCGCTCTTGCCGAATCTGCCAAAGGCTATCTCGGCCAGCCAATCACCGTGGTCAACAAGCCCGGTGCTGGTGGCATGAACGGTGCCCGTTCGGTTTCAGAAGCAGAGCCAGATGGCTATACCCTGCTGCTGGCTCGCGTTGGCATGGCCCTGACCCCGGCGGTCAACCCGCAGGCTTCCGTCCAGTGGGATGCCTACACCTTCCTTGGTGCTCTTGAAGCAACGCCAATGATTCTCGCAGTGAAGGGTGATTCCCCTTACAACAGTGTTGAAGAGCTCCTTAAAGCGGTTAAAGACAGCAATGGTGCTATGACCTATGCTGCATCTGGCGCAACCGCGATCGACGGCTTCACCTCGCAGGCTCTGTTGTCTGACGCCGGCATGGACCCGCTCACAGCGGCAACTCTGGTGCCTTACAAAGGTGGCGGCGCACTGGCAACCGCTTTGCTCGGCGGCCATGTTGACTTCCTTGCTGTTTCTGCCGGCTCGCTCATCCCGCACATCGAAAGCGGCGACATGAAAGCCCTGATGGTCTTTGCGCCGGAACGTATGGCAAAACTGCCAGACACTCCGACCGCAGCAGAGTTGGGCTACAAGCAGGCAGGTCAGGTTACCGGCTGGAGCGCTCTTTATGGTCCCAAAGGTCTGCCGGAAAACGTCGTTGCCAAATGGCATGACGTTCTTGGCAAAGTGGCTACCGATGAAACCTGGTTGAAGCTGGCTGGCCGTCGTGGCTCCATCTCCACCGTTGGCAAAATCGACATGACCAAATATGCAAAAGAGCAGTATGACCTGTTCCATGGCCTTGCCAAGAAATTTGGCTACCTGCCGGAATAAGTCACGCACGATCTTCTGAATAAGAATAGCAAAAACCAAACATCATCTGACAGCAAGCGTGGCCCTTACCGAAGGGGCCACGCCCTTTGTTGGGAACCTCCCGCCATGCACACTTCCTTTCTTCGCAGCCCATGGTTCTGCGGGCTACTGATTGCAGCCTTTTTCGCCTTTGTCATTTTCGCTCTCATCCCGGTCTATGTGCCACGCCCGGCCTTCATTCCAGGCTTTGCGCCCCCACCGGATATGTGGCCCCGAACGGTGTCGATCATCGGCTGCGGACTTGGCATTCTTCTCTTTGTTCTGGCCCTTCTGGGGCGTACGGCCGAGCCTGAACCGCTGGAAAGCGACAACGCCCCCAAAAGCGTTCAGATCACTCGTTTCATCGGCGCAATGGTGGCCTTTATCGCCTATGTGCTGCTGATGCCCTATGTCGGCTTCCTGATTGCCTCCATGGCCCTGACCGGCGCCATGATCCTGCTCACCGGCGAGAAAAACTACCGCTACTGGGCCATTGGTCTGGCACTGCTAGGACCGATCCTGCTGCAGGTGGTATTCCACTCGGCACTCGGCACGCAATTCCCTGTTGGCATTCTGACCAAACAATTTGGCTTCTGATCGGAGACACTCATGGCACACGACATTCTCTATGCCCTGCAGGCCGTAGCGACCTGGCAGAATCTCCTGATCATGGCCGCAGGCATCTGGGGCGGCGTGATCATCGGGGCTATTCCCGGCATGACCGGGACAATGGCCGTTACCCTTGCCCTGCCCTTCACCTTCTATATGGAACCGGTTCCCTCCATCCTGCTGCTGGTCGCTCTTTATAAAGGCTCGACCTATGGTGGCTCTGTATCGGCCATCCTCATCAAGACCCCCGGCACCGCATCAGCTGCCTGTACAGCCCTTGATGGCTATCCGCTCGCCCGACAGGGCAAGGCAGGCAAGGCGCTCAACATGGCGCTCTATTCCTCAGTCATCGGCGATTTCATTTCCAACCTGTCGCTGATCTTTCTGGCTGCACCGCTTGCCATTCTGGCCTTGCGCGTCGGACCGCCGGAATATTTCATGCTGATGCTCTTTGCCCTCACCACCGTTGCGGGCGTTTCGGGCAATTCCCTGCTGCTCGGCCTCATCTCGGCCACTTTCGGCTTACTGTTGGCCACAGCGGGTGAAGATCTTTATGGCTCTTTCCGTTTTGCCTTCACCAACGACATGCAGGCTGGCCTTTCGGTTGCGCCGGTTCTGATCGGCCTGTTTGCCTTGCCTGAGCTGCTCAAGCTTATTGTTTTCCGTGCGGCACACAAGAATGAAGCAGCCAAACTGGGTGATCAGAAAGTAAGTCGGAGCGAGTTCCTTGCGTCGCTCAAATCCATTCTGCGTGGCTCTGTCATTGGGGCTGTTCTTGGCGCAATCCCCGGCATTGGCCCGTCAGCTGCTGCTTTCTTCTCCTATGGCGAAGCACAGCGCACCTCCAAGAATGGCGACAATTTCGGCCATGGCGAGCTTGAAGGCATTGCCGCATCAGAATCCGCAAATAATGGTGCCTGCGGCGCAACCATGATCCCGTTGCTTGCGTTGGGCGTGCCCGGCGATGTCATCACCGGCGTCATGCTTGGTGCCTTCATGATTCAGGGCCTCACTCCCGGACCTTTACTGTTCCAGACCAACATCCACGAAGTCTACATGCTGTTCATAGGCATGCTCTTCTCTTCGGTGCTGTTGTTCTTTGCCGGTAAGGTCATCATGCGCGGCTTCTCCCATGTTGCCCGCATTCCGCAGTCTCTCTTGGCACCTGTGGTGCTGCTACTCTGCCTGTTCGGCATCTACTCGATTGCGTCAAGCATGTTCGATGTGGCCATTCTGCTGATCATGGGTGTGACCGGCTTCATCATGTTCCTGCTCAACATTCCGGCAGCTCCCTTCCTCATCGCCTTCATTATCGGACCGATGATCGAAGAGAATTTGCGCCGTGCACTGGCAATTTCCCGCGGAGATCCATCTGTTCTGGTTTCCTCTCCGATCACGATGATTTTCGCCGCACTGATTGTTCTCGTTGTCGGGCTCACCGTCCGGCGTGAATTCCGTAAATCCAGAAATAGAAAGGCTTGAGACCAATGAGCCTCACCATCGAAGCCCCTTCGCTCCAGCATCCTGCCCTTGAACAGGCCAAGGCGCATCTGGGGGCTTTGATTGGATATGATTCCGTATCCAGTCGTTCAAACAGAGCGCTTATCGACTACGCCGCCGAAACTCTAAAGACATTGGGTGCAGATGTTACCATTCTGCCCAATGACGAAGGCACCAAAGCCAATCTGATTGCCCGTTTTGGCCCAGCCAACGTGCCCGGCGTGGTTCTGTCCGGCCATACCGACGTGGTTCCAGCCAATGAAGACAGTTGGATTACCCCTGCCTTTACAGCTGATGAAAGAGAAGACCGCATCTATGGGCGGGGCTCTTGTGACATGAAGGGCTTTGGCGCCTGCCTTTTGGCGGCGGCAGCTTCCTTTGCCAAGGCAGACCTCAAACGCCCGATCTATATCTGCTTTTCCTATGATGAAGAAGTGGGCTGTCTGGGTGCACCAGCCATCGCGCGCTGGTTGGCCGATCTGGATGTTCCCCCGGAGCTGGCCATCATTGGCGAACCCTCGGAGATGAAGCTGATAACTGGCCAGAAGGGCAAGATCGCCATGCGCGCCCATGTCAAGGGCACCTCCGGGCATTCCTCATTTGCCCCCGAGCATGTGAATGCTGTTGAATATGCCTCCCGTATGATCAGCGCCATTGCAGAACGCGCAGAGCGCTATCAGGCCGAGGGGCCGTTTGACAAAGATTTCACGGTGCCGCACGCCACTATGCTGACCACCACGATCAAGGGCGGTGTCGCGACCAACGTGACCCCGAGCGACTGCAGCTTCACATTCGAGCTGCGCTCAATCAGCGGCATGGATGCCGAAGGCGACATGAAGGCACTTCTGGATGGCATTGAAGCCGACATCGCTGCGAAAATGACAGCCAAAGCAGCCGATACCGGTGTGACATGGGAGAGGATCTTTGCTTATCCCGCCATGGGTGATGCACGCGGCAGTAACGCCTTCAAGCGCTATGCCCACCTGATGCCCGAATGGGGTGGCAAGGTCTCTTACGGCTCGGAAGGCGGCGTGTTTGAAACCATCGGCAAGATCCCGTCGATCATTGTTGGTCCCGGCTCCATCAAGCAGGCCCACAAGCCCAATGAGTTCGTCGACATCGAACAGCTTGATCTCTGCCTGAGCTTCCTTGATGACTTGCTCGGCTCGCTGGAAAAGCCCCTCAAAGGCTGAGCATTCTCAAGATATGCAACAAAAAGGCCGGGCAACCGGCCTTTTTGCTATCTGCAATTCTCTTACTTTTTGGCCCTCTTCACAGTTGGGCAGCCCGAAAGAAGGTCCCGCGCTGCCCACTTGAGGTTATGGCGTCCATCTCTTGCCAAACAAGGCAATATGAAGCTGCTCAGCATCATGGGCATCCAACAGCTGGATACCGGCTCTTTCTATCACCGCCCGCTGACTTGGCTCCATAAAATGGGACTGCTCAAACAGCGCCAGGATCAGATCACAACAATCATCTGCAGCTATGCGGTTGATATTCACCGCGCCACAGCCTGAGCAAAGGTGCACAATCATGATGTCACCTCCCCGCTCCCGGCCATATTTGTCAAAGCCGTTATGTTTGCGGGTCAAACCGACCGGCTCCATCCGCGCCCGACATAAGGAAGCCCGGTTGCCCGGCTTCGTGTCCACATGCAGGGAATGCAAACAATGGGGACAATGGTTGCGATGAACCGTGCCCATGTCAGAGGTCAGAAACACCATCTGCTTGCAGTGCACACATCGAAATTCCCTGTCTGTGGCCTGCCATCGTTTGGTCTTGTGTTGCTTTTTCTTGCTATAGTTATTCTGTTCAGAGCGGGAATGGGGCCGCCCGTGGGTATTTTTGTCGTAAAACATGAGGTCTTGCCAAGCATCTTGGAATAGATGATTGGGCAGAACAAAATCTCGACCAGATATTTGGGAAAAGGAGATTTCGCTGCCAGCCAGATCGACCGGGCATGACAGCGGCAGGCTTTACAAGCGGCTAATCAACGCACAGGACGACCGTTCCGCATCTGCCTGATGAAAGCTAATGCGGCGCTGGTTACATTCTCTGTTACGGAATAACGCGACAAAAAGCACCCCTGTTTGGTTGGTTCTGCGCTTACATAGCGCCAGACCGAAAGCAAGACAAGTCGCTCACCTTGCCACCTCAGATTGATCTTTTTTCCTGTTGCAAAAAGGACGCATTGCAGATGCTTCTATTGCCCTTCCCCTCCCTGTGGTCCAGCCCAGCAGACTGCCGCTGCCACAAAGGAAGGCCCCCACATCTGTCAGCTATTGAAACCATCCATATCGTGAATACTTATTAGACGACCCTAATTTCCCGTTGCCATTTTCGTCCGCAACGATTTTCAAACGCACAGACAGTTATGAAACAATGACAGATATTGATACAAGCACCCTGTTTCGTCCCTTTTCCCTAGGCTCTCTAACCCTCAAGAACCGCCTTGTCATGGCTCCCATGACGCGCAACTTCGCTCCCGAAGGCGTCCCCAATGACAAGAATGCGGACTATTATCGCCGCCGCGCCGAAGGCGAAGTGGGCCTCATTCTTTCCGAAGGCACCGTGATCGACCGCCCGGCCTCTCGCAACCTGCCCAATATTCCATTTTTCTGCGGCAAGGAAGCGCTTGCCGGCTGGCAGCAGGTGATCAACGCCGTCCATGATGCCGGTGGTGCCATGGGCCCTCAAGTCTGGCACACGGGCTCAACCCGAAGCGGCGACTGGGACCCCGGCGTGCCCGTTGAAAGTCCCTCCGGGCTGATTGGACCGGATGATCCGCGCGGCAATGCCATGAGCGAGGCAGATATCGCAGACACCATCGCTGCTTACGCAGCCTCGGTGAAGAGCGCCAAGGACCTCGGCTTCGACGTGGCAGAGCTGCACGGCGCCCACGGCTACCTGATTGACCAGTTCTTCTGGGACGGCACAAACAAGCGAACCGACATGTGGGGCGGAGACAGCCTGATGGATCGCTCACGCTTTGCACTGGAAGTCGTCAAGGCCTGTCGTGCCGAAGTCGGCCCTGATTTCCCGCTGTTGCTGCGCATCAGCCAGTGGAAGCAGCAGGATTACGCCGCCAAGCTGGCCAAGACTCCGGCGGAAATGGAAGTTTGGCTGACCGCTCTGGCTGACGCCGGTGTCGATATGTTCCATTGCTCACAGCGCCGTTTCTGGGAACCCGAATTCCCTGATGTGGACGGGGAAGACGGTCTCAACTTTGCTGGCTGGGCGAAAAAGCTCACCGGCAAGCCCACCATCAGTGTCGGTTCCGTTGGCCTCAGCACAGACTTCATCTCGTCCTTCGGCGGAGAAGACGCCACCACGACAGGATTTGAGAAGCTGGTTCACCGCATGGAACGCGACGAGTTCGATCTCATTGCGGTTGGTCGGGCTCTGATTAGCGATGCCGACTGGGTGAAAAAAGTGCACAGCAATCGCATTGACGAGATCGTCTCCTTCCAGCGCGCCCATCTGGCCACCCTGGCCTGAAGCAAGCGCGCGCCGAGACCAGAAAAACAACAAACAAAAGGCCGGTACGGAAGCGTACCGGCCTTTTATGACTTCAAATATGTGCAACACTATTCTGCTGCGGACACGCCAATCGTTTCGGGAATGGCCAGCTCGGTCACGGTGCGATCAATCCATCCGCCGCCCCAAAGCTGGGCTTCCTTGGCAAGACCTTCGTAGAAGACGCAGGCCTGTCCCGGCGCAACCCCTTCTTCACCGTCAAGCAGCTCCACTTCGAACGCGCCATCTGGCAAGGCATAAAGCAGCGCTTCCTTGGGCGGACGGGTGGAACGAACCTTGGCATAGATTTCAAGCCCGCCCTCAGGGAATTCGGCAAATGTCTGTGGTCCGAGCCAATTGACATCACGCAACTTCAGCCGACGGGTGACCAGCGCCTCACGCGGCCCGACAAGCACATATTTCCGGTCCGGATCGAGCTTGACCACATAGAGCGGTCCACCACCATAGGAAACCCCGAGACCGCGCCGCTGACCGACGGTGTAATGGATGATCCCCTTGTGATCGCCCAGCACAGTGCCATCGATATGCACGATCTTGCCCGGTTCGGCAGCGCCCGGATGCAAGCGCTCGATGATGTCGGTATATTTGCCCGTTGGCACGAAGCAGATATCCTGACTGTCCTTCTTGTCAGCAACCACAAGGCCCAACTCATGGGCGAGCTGACGGGCTTCCGGCTTGGACATGCCGCCCAGTGGAAAGCGCAGAAAATCGATCTGCTCTTGCGTGGTGGCAAACAGGAAATAGGTCTGGTCACGATCCTCATCGGAGGGACGGAACAGAACCCGGCGGTTGCCTACCATCTTGGACGAAATATAGTGGCCGGTTGCCATGCAATCGGCCCCGAACTCCTTGGCCGCTTCCAGCAGATCCTCGAACTTGACCGTCTGGTTGCAGGTAACACAGGGCACCGGCGTTTCGCCTGCCAGATAGCTTTCTGCAAAGCGATCAATCACCGCCTCCTTGAAGCGGCTCTCATAATCGAGCACATAATGGGGTATACCAAGATGCTCCGCCACGCGACGCGCATCCTGAATATCGGTGCCAGCGCAGCAGGCGCCAACGCGATGCATGGCCTTGCCATGATCATATAGCTGCATGGTCACGCCGATGACATCATAGCCCTGATGTTTCAAGAGCGCTGCAGTGACGGACGAGTCAACGCCGCCAGACATGGCAACAACAACACGGGTGTCTTCGGGGCGACCAGGCAAATCGAGACTGTTTAGCATCAATCGATCTTTCTCTTTTCCATTCGGCAGCAAGCTCTGGTCCTGCTTGTTGAGCTGCCGACACAAGTTTTAGCCCTTATATAGCGTCTTTTGGTCTGTTGAAAAGTATAAACTGGAAAAGACTGCAGATGCCACCCGGCATTTTTTGCCATGACTCGGCAAGTTTAGACCCGAACAAGCTGCACGGCAGTATCTCTAAAATCTAAAAAACCGCACAAACGCGCCATTTTCGTCACATTTCACATCAGAAACAATTTGGCACATTTCTTGAATACATACTCTCGTCAGTGTGTAGTGAGGTTGGTAATGGCTTCCCAGTATTCTTCAATTGTGAACATGATTCCCCCTTCCAACGCCCAAAGTGCGTTCGGAACGCAAAGCCGCTCGGGAAGTAAAGCCAATGGCACCTCAACCAGTCCCACGGACGGCCTTTCTTCTTTTCAGATGCATTTAAGAGATGAGAGAGCCCGAGGCGAAACCAGTTCCAGACAAGCAAGCGAAGCAGACCTGAACTCAGCATCCAAGGCTTCGGCACAGTCTAATGCGCAAAGCAAAGCCGATCAGGCCGCCTCCAAAGGCGGGGCGGCTGAAGACAGTGCGTCTGCCAGCAGACAGCAGAATGCCAACAACGCCGCGGCCAGCGCCGCAAAGAAATCAGAACAAGCTGACGACAGCTCTGACAAAGAAAATCAAGCATCAGCCGATGGCAGCGATCATGCGGACGTTGCCCTATCGACACCGCAGAACATCATGCTGGCAGCTTCTGGCGCGATGATTGCCGCCGCTACGCCGGATGGCGCAGCCAATGGCAACAGCACGGATGCATTGGCGGCACTGGCTGGCAAATCCGGTACACAATCTGGTTCATTGACAGGAGCAGCGGCTTCGGCGCAGCAGACTGCGGGTCAGGCGGCAGGTCAAACGACCCCATCAAATGGAGCACAAGGCGCAGTCGGCGACACAGCAACAGGCGGAGCGGCTGGCGCATCTGGTCAGCAGACAGCAACTGCAGCACTTGGAGCATCTAGCCAACAGTCTGCTGCAGGCGCATCTGACCAGCAGGCAGCGCCTGCAGCAGACGGGACAGCATCAGCAAATAGCAAGCCAGCTTCTACCGAAACCGGAGCGCCACAGGCAAATATGCCTGGCGCGGCACTTGAGGGCAAAGCGCAGTCCACTGATGGCAATGGCGTGTCTGCGACGCAAGCTGCATCTGGCTCTGAAGGCTCTGTGACTGGTAATGGTCAGGCCGCATCGGCTCAAACACAAGGGGCTGGAGCGAACGACAGGGCACAGGCACAGGCACAGGCACAAACTCAAACACCGGGCAGCAATGCTCAGGTTGGGCAGGCCAACAGTCAGGCCACGACCACAGAGCAGGCAAAGGCATCTCAGGCTGCCGCTCAGTCTCAATCCGCTGAAGCGCCTGTTCCCCCACGCCCTGATGCAGGCAATGATGCCGCCACAGCATCCCGGCAGACGGTAACCCAGTCTGCCAACAGCACAGGCAGCAATAATCTTGAGACCGCAAGCGCGGCCCAAAATGCCGCCAATCAGTCAGCGCAAGCCGCAGCAGCCTCTGGTGCGCCTGATACCGATGGTGCGTCCGGCCCCAAGCAGACAGTCATGGACGCCCCCCAAGGCGCCAATCCATCAACATCAGCCCCGAGGGCAGATGCTGAGCAGGCAGTGTCTGAGATAACCTCTGCACTTAAGTCGGCGGATGGAAAGATCAATGCGGAGAAAACCGCACAAGGATCCCAGACGGCTCAAGTGACCACAGACACCGAGGCCGCCGACGCCGTCAATGCTGATGGCAAAGATGCGAAAGCGGTCGCCAACGCCCAATCAACAGATCAGACCAAGGCATCCACCAAGTCCGCAGAAGCTGCAGCCCTTGCTGCCGCCGCCAAAGCGGACGATGGAGCAAAGGATACACAGAAGAGCGCACAGCAAACAACGGCGGATCCAGCCAACACCCAGCAGACCCAGATGGCAGCCACCTCTGAAGGCAGCCTGCAGGTCAACAAGGGACAGGTGCGTGCTGACGGCGCCCTACAGCCAGCCAATAGCAATGCCGCCGCAACTGCTGCCAACAACCAGTCCGATAGCGTTGCCAATGCCACCGACGCGCAGAACCAGACAGATTCCCGGAACGGAAATGCATCCGAGGCTGATGCCAGCGCTGCGAAATCCGAAGATTCCAAGCATGCCGCGCGCAACGCACCAAAGGGTGATGCCTTTTCAAAAATGATGGCAATGGCGGATGATAACGCTCCATTGACCAGCAACACCGCCAGTTCGTCCGACATGGCCGGCTCATCCATCGCCGCTGCGAGCGCTTCGGTGCGCCTCACCGGAATGCATGGCATGACGACGGCCGGCCACACACCGCAACAAATGAGCCTTGCCAACGCCAGCGCACTCGCAGTGGAGATATCGAAATTCGTCAAAAAGGGCGAAACGAGGTTCGAAATCCGCCTCGATCCGGCAGATCTGGGCAAAATTGATGTGCGCATGACAATTGGCCATGATGGCAAGACCCACGCACATCTGATTGTGGAGCGCCCGGAAACGCTGGATATGCTGTCCCGCGATCAGCGCTTCCTCGAACGCAGCCTGCAACAAAGCGGCCTGAACCTTCAGGACAAGGGCGGTCTAGAATATTCCCTGATGGATCAGGGCAACCAGAGCAATCAGGGCGGCCAGATGGCCGGGCAGGATCAGTCGGGCCATGAGCCTAACCATTTTGCCGACAGAGGGTCCTCGTCTGACCCCGTCATGGACACGGCAGGCGCTTCGCTTGCACAAGCCCAGCAACGCGCTGCACAGAATTATACGACAACAAGTGGCCTCAATTTGGTAATCTAACCCCGGTTTTGGAGTTTAGACGATGACCTCGATTGGATCGATCACATCGCAAGCCGTTACAAATGCATCGGCAGACAGTTCAAGTCTCATCCAGAACTATGAGACCTTCCTGACTGTTCTGACCACGCAAATACAGCATCAAGACCCCATGGACCCTATGGACTCAAGCCAGTTTACCCAGCAACTGGTGCAGTTCTCCGGAGTGGAACAGCAAATCAAGTCCAACGCGCAGCTGGAAAATCTCGCCAACATGATGACATCGTCCAATGCCCTTGGGGTGCTCAATTTCGTTGGCACGACTGTCAAGGTCGATGGGTCGCAAAGCTATCTCAGTGATTTCGGCAGCACATCCTACAGCTTTAGCTCGGATGAAGCAGGCTCGGCCGATATCTCCATCCGCACCTTGGATGGCAACACCGTTTATACAAAGAATGACGTGAACATTACCAAGGGCGAGCAGACCTTTACCTGGAAGGGCACTGACAATTCCGGAAACCGCTTGCCCAAAGGCACCTACATCATACATTTCGATACCGCCAATGAGGACGGAGGCACCGAAGTGAAAATTGATACAGATACTGTGGGCGTCGTCTCTGATGTCGATCTGTCTTCAAGTGTGCCCATGCTGATGGTCAATGGCCAAGCCATCCAGACCTCGCAAATCAAGTCCGTCGGCATCGATCCCGACGCTTAAAACCCGCCAATCCGGCGCGGTTCCCCTCTTCCCATCACGATTGCAATGTGCACGACGCCGGGCCCAAGGTCCGGCGCGTTAACCATATTGCAACAAACTCGAATTCAGTAAAACACCGTCCAAAAGCCCGCAATCCGTGTCGTTTTGCAAAGACTGCTTCATATTGATAAAAACTATTACTAAAATCTATCCAGTGGCTTAGCTCTTTTTTAAAGGCATTGTTCTATTCTCAACTTCGATGAGGTCAGGTTGAGTGTGAGAGTACAATGACCGATCAAATACGTGCTAGAGTAAAATATGTCATCGGACCCGATGGGAGTCCTTTGACTGTGGCTGATCTTCCTCCTGCCAATACCAGGCGTTGGGTTATCAGGCGCAAAGCGGAAGTTGTTGCTGCCGTTCGTGGTGGCCTGCTTAGCCTCGAAGAGGCTTGCCAGAAATATACCCTGACAGTTGAGGAATTCCTCAGTTGGCAGAGTTCCATCGATCAGCATGGACTGGCAGGTTTGAGAGCGACGCGGGTTCAACAATATCGCTAGACATTTGCAGAGAGGGCTGCCTCTCTGTAGTGCTTAAGAAAAGGTCGAGGGCTTTGTCCTCGGCCTTTTTCTTTATTCTTAGCCTCTCCTTGCCGCGGCAGGATGCATTGGCATTGAAATTCCAATCAGCACAATCACTTACAAGCACGAGGCGATATGCGCCCGGAACCGAATTCTTTCAACATCCCACAGGAAATTCTGACATATACAGACATTTTCTAGGGAAATTTCCGTTAATTAACCCTTGCATATTGAGCTGTTAACCAATCGTTAACCAAACCCTTAACATGTTGTTAACCATCTCCTAGGAAAATATTGCCTAGTGATTTGGTGCATCCCTGAAACGACAAGGCAACTGGTGTGAACGGTCTACTCGAATTTTTCAAAACGCTTGGCCCTGCCCGTCTGGCCGCGATGGGAGTGGTGACTGCTGTCTTGATCGGATTTTTCGCATTCATCATGATGCGGGTAAGCGAACCTACACTCTCCCCTCTCTATACAGACCTGTCCTTTGAAGACTCCATCCAGATCACCAAACTGCTCGAGGCACAAAATATCACGCATGAAATTCGCGATGAAGGCGCGGTCATCCTTGCACCAAAGGAAGACATCCTGAAGCTGCGCATGCAATTGGCCGAGAGCGGCTTGCCAACCGGCGGCAATGTCGGCTACGAAATCTTTGACAAAAGCGAAACCCTTGGCACCACGAGCTTCGTACAGAATGTCAACCATTTGCGGGCCCTTGAGGGAGAGCTTTCCCGCTCCATCCGCACCATCCGCAATGTCCGTCAGGCGCGCGTTCATCTGGTTCTTCCCAAAGACCAGCTTTTCAAGCGCGACCAGAAAGAGCCCACCGCATCCATCGCCGTCAAACTGCAGGGCAATCTGAGCACGGTACAAATCCAGGCCATCCAGCATCTGGTCGGTTCCGCCGTGGAAGGCCTCAATCCGGAGAATGTCACCATTGTTGACGAGCGCGGGCGTCTTCTGGCTTCCGGTCGCGGCAATGATGATGGATACCTTACCGCGCGTATAGAAGAGCGTCAGGTGCAGATGGAAAGCCGTCTGCGCGATCAGGTGGACGACATCGTTTCTTCCGTGGTTGGTCAGGGCCGGTCGCGCATTGAAGTCTCTGCAGAGATGAACTTCAACAAGGTGACCGAAACCTCTGATATGTATGACCCGGACGGACAGGTCGTTCGCTCCACGCAGACCCGCACAGAGAATGCCAACAGCCAGGATCGTGAAGTTGGTGGTGTGACGGTCGGCAATGAATTGCCAGATGCGAATGCCGACCAGAACCCTGCCGGATCGCAAGAGAATTCACAGACGACCGAAGAGCTGATCAACTACGAGATCTCTCGCAAGACCACCACCGAAATTGTGCAGGGCGGTCGAATTGAGCGCCTGTCGGTCGCAGTGCTGGTTGATGGCACCTATGAAAAAAATGCGAATGGTGAACTGGTCTATTCACCCAGAAGCCCCGAGCAGCTGGAGCAGATCGCAACGCTCGTTCGCTCTGCTGTTGGCTATGACCAGACACGCGGCGACCGGGTCGAGGTGATCAATCTGCAATTTGCCGAAGGACCGCAAACCATCTTCGACGAAGCAGGCGATGAACTCTTTGCGTTTACCAAAGATGATTACATGCGCTTTACGGAACTCGGCGTCATGTTCATTATGACTCTGCTCGTACTGCTCATGGTCGTCCGCCCGCTGATGAAACGCATGTTCGAAAAACCGGATGACCAGAAAGACGATCTGGATGTCATCATCGGCCCGGATGGGGTTGCGATGGTCCGAAGCGAAACAGGGGACTTGATCCCGGCTCCACAGCGCGAGGATGATCCGAAGCATCCGACCATGCAAGCCATCGAGATGGCTCAGCTCCAGGGCGCACTGCAGTCCGACACACTGGTCAAAGTTGGTGACCTCGTTAAAGAAAACCCAGAAGAAGCTGCCAAGATCATCCGTCTTTGGCTGCAAGACGCAGCGTGAGGTAAGCAATGCCGGCAACAGCCCTAACAAATATGGCAAACGCAAACGCGTCCGTGTCATCAGAGCACGAGGAACGCGAATTGAACGGCGCCGAAAAGGCATCCATCATTCTGCTTGCGCTTGGGGACGAGCATGGCGGCCCAATCTGGCGTCGCCTTGATGATATTGAAATCAAGCAGGTTTCCATTTCCATGTCGAAGCTGGGTGGCATCACCCCCAACATGTTGGACAATCTCATCATCGAATTCGTTTCCCGCCTGTCTTCCAAAGGGGCGGTTACGGGCAACTTTGACTCAACCGAACGTCTGCTGGCCTCTTTCCTTCCGGAAGAACGCGTGAGTGCTATCATGGAAGAAATCCGCGGCCCTGCCGGTCGCAACATGTGGGAAAAGCTTTCCAACGTTCAGGAGAATGTGCTCGCCAACTATCTCAAGAACGAATACCCACAAACCGTTGCTGTGGTGCTCTCCAAGATCAAGTCAGACCATGCCGCAAAAGTGCTCTCCATCATGCCGGAAGATTTCGGTCTGGAGGTCATCAACCGCATGCTGTCCATGGAAGCGGTGCAGAAGGAAGTGCTGGAAAAAGTCGAGCAGACCCTGCGCGTGGAATTCATGTCGAACTTGTCGACCACCCAGCGCCGCGATGCGCACGAGGTGATGGCCGATATCTTCAACAATTTCGACCGCCAGACAGAAGCCCGCCTGCTGGCCGCTCTGGAAGAGGAAAACCGCGAGTCCGCCGAGAAGATCAAGCAGCTGATGTTCACCTTCGAAGATCTCAGCAAGCTGGATTCCACCGGCGTTCAGTCGCTGCTGCAGAATATCGAAAAGGATATTCTTGCCCTCGCCCTCAAGGGTGCCAACGAAACCATCAGGACCCTGTTCATGGACAATATGTCCCAGCGCGCCGGAGCGATGCTGCAGGAAGACATGGAAGGCATGGGGCCGGTTCGCCTGCGCGATGTCGACGAGGCACAGGGTGCAATGGTCAATATGGCCAAAGATCTTGCTGCGCGCGGCGAAATCATGATCGCCAAAGGCAATGGCGAGGACGAGCTTATCTACTAAGCCCGCTCTCCCCTCCCAAATCAAGGCAAGCCGGACCAGCACAGATTAGTGCCCCGGCTTGCAGACAGAGAATCAAACCGCCGACAGACAGAAACGGCAAATTGGAACCAAGGAATGGCACAGGCAGCCCGCTATCTCTTCGATCTGGATTTTTCGGCCCCGCCGGAACCGGATATTGAAGAACAGATCGAGGAAACTCCGCCCGAACCGATGATTACGGTGGCCGAGCATGAGCGCCTTGTTGCCGAAGCCAGGGCTCAGGCCTTTGCCCAAGGGGAAGCAAAAGCCCGTGATGACCGCGAGCAACTGGCAAGCGAACAGAATCTGGCTCTGGAAAAGCAGATCGTCGAGGAAATCTCGATGGTTTACACCGAAGTCGGCCTGTTGATGCAACGCCTGGAACGCGACGCAAGCAATCTGGCTTTTGCCTTTGCTTCCCGCTTTGCCGAAAAGCTCGTCGCGCAGGAACCCAAGGTCGAGATCATGGGGCTCTTGAACCAGATCCTCGCGCCCTTGCGTAAAACACCGCATATTTCGATCCGCCTGAATGAGGCCGTTGCCGATGACGTCAAGATGGCCGTTGATCACCAGATGGCAGAGCTTGGCTTCACCGGACAACTGACCATCCTGCCGGATTCAGTCGTCATGCCCGGAGATTGCGAAGTGGAATGGGTCGATGGCGGCATCGGCAGGAATCTTCGCGCCGCAGTGCGTCAGGTGGAGCAATTGCTTGAAGACCATTTCGCTCATGTGCCCGATGATCCAGATCAGGATGACGAAGAAGAAGAGGCGCCGGAAGACGAAACGGCAGCAGAAGAAATAGAAAACACAGAAGACACCGGTGAAGCATCGACAGAGGAAGCCGATGCACCGCAGGATGGTGACGATCAAGAGAATGCGGCAGCAGACACAATATCCGAAAGCGACAACGCAGAAGATTTGACTGACGCATTGGAAGAGAAGGCTGAAGCGCTGACCGAGCCAGCAGTTTCCATGCAGGAACCGCCGGTCGAGAGCGAAGACGCTCCCCTTGATCAGGATTTCAGCGCCCCTGAAACAGACGCATCCGCCCCCACCGCAAAGGGAGAAATTGAATGAGTGAAAATGAACAAGACGAAGGCCTCACTTTGCAAGAACAAAATGCCAAGTCAATCGCCGATGCTGGTTCTTCAGAGGATGTAAATCAGAAGAATGCAGCCGATCTGGAAGCTGTTTTTGACGTACCCGTGCAGGTATCTGCCATTCTGGGACGCGCCAAGATGCCAGTGAGCGAATTGCTCGAACTCGATGTTGGCAATGTGCTTGAACTCGACCGGAAGGTCGGTGAAGCCGTAGACATTTATGTCAATTCACGCCTTGTTGCCCGTGGTGAAGTCGTACTCGTCGAGGAGAAGCTCGGCGTGACCATGACTGAAATCATCAAATCTGAAAAATAGGTTGGAAGAAAAAGATGCGCCTGCTTATTACCGGTACCCTGAATGGTCAGCTTTCCCAAGCAACTAAAATTGCTCTGGACCGTGGAGCTCAGGTTTCCCACGCCGAGACCGCGCAAATGGCTATAAGCCACCTGCGTGCTGGGCGTGGCGCGGATTTGATGATGATCGACGTCAGACTCGACATTGCCACCCTGATCAAGTCTCTTGAAGAAGAGCATATCACCATTCCGGTGATCGCCTGCGGCGTGGAAAATGATGCCCGCGCAGCGGTCAATGCCATTCGTGCGGGCGCAAAGGAATATATTCCTCTTCCACCAGATCCGGAAATCATTGCAGCGGTTCTGGAAGCGGTTTCCAAGGATCAGGGCGATCTGGTTCACCGTGATCCGGCCATGAACAATGTTGTGCAGCTGGCCAACCAGATTGCCCCCAGTGATGCATCCGTTCTCATCACCGGCGAAAGCGGCACCGGCAAGGAAGTCCTTGCGCGGCACCTGCACCAGCATTCCCGCCGGGCGACGAAACCCTTCGTCTCGGTCAACTGCGCTGCCATTCCGGACAATCTGCTGGAATCCGAACTGTTCGGTCATGAAAAGGGCGCCTTCACCGGCGCAGTTGCCCGCCGCATCGGCAAATTCGAAGAAGCAAACGGCGGCACCCTGCTGCTGGACGAGATTTCCGAAATGGATATCCGCCTGCAGGCAAAATTGCTGCGCGCCATTCAGGAACGGGTTATTGATCGGGTGGGCGGCACCAAGCCTGTGCCGGTCGACATCCGCATTCTGGCCACCTCAAACCGCAATTTGGCCGACGAAGTCCGCGCAGGCACCTTCCGCGAAGACCTTCTGTTCCGCCTCAATGTCATCAATCTGCAGATCCCGCCGCTCCGCGAGCGTCCGCAGGACATTGATTTGCTGGCAGCCCATTTTGCCGACAAATACGCTCAGGCCAACGGACTGCCCCAGCGCAAGATGAGCGCAGAATGTCATCGCCATCTGCACGCCAACAACTGGCCGGGCAACGTGCGTGAGCTGGAAAACACCATCCATCGCGCCGTGCTTCTGGCAACAGGCGTGGAAATCGGTGCAGAAGCCCTGCGCATGCCCGATGGCAGCCGTATGGATGACACCATCATCGGGATGGCCAGCGGACCTGCGGCACAAGCCGTTATCGCAGCAGAAGGCGTAACCCGCACCCTCGTTGGCCGCACCGTCGCGGAAGTCGAACAGGATCTGATCCTGGACACACTGGACCATTGCCTTGGCAACCGCACCCATGCCGCCAACATTCTGGGCATCTCCATCCGCACGTTGCGCAACAAGCTCAAGCAATATTCCGACGACGGGGCCGATATCCCTCAGCCGGGTGAAGCCAGACAAGCGGGATAAGTGTCAAACTCCCGTTTGGAATTGCCAAGAATCAAGAGATAAATGCACAGACTATCCTTCTTGTGATGGACCCTCAAAATGAGTGATGCAGACGCAACAGTGACGACGGAACCAGCGAGCGCCACAGAAGCCCCGGCAGCGGATGCTTTTCGGGGAGTGTCGCCGCTCGGCCAGCTGAGCAATGTTATCACCTTCCTCAGGAATGGTGATCTGGGGCTCGCCATCGGCGTTATGACCATCCTTGTGGTCATGATCCTGCCGTTGCCATCTGCCTTCATGGATATGTTTCTGGCAATCTCGATCATCTTTTCGGTGCTCATTCTGATGACCTCGCTGTTCATCAGGGCGCCACTGGAATTTTCGTCTTTCCCGACGATCCTGCTGGTTTCCACGATGCTGCGTCTGGCACTGAACCTGGCATCAACGCGTCTCATTCTGGCCTATGGCCACGAAGGCCCCGGCGCTGCGGGCAACGTCATTCAGGCGTTTGGCAGCTTTGTCACCCGCGGCAACTTTGTTATCGGCGTCATTGTCTTTGCCATTCTTGTCACAGTGAACTTCGTGGTTATCACCAAGGGTTCTGGCCGTATCGCAGAGGTTGCCGCCCGCTTCACTCTGGACGCCATGCCCGGCAAGCAGATGGCCATTGATGCGGACCTTTCCGCAGGCCTCATCAATGAGGAAGAGGCCAAGAAGCGCCGTAAGGATCTGTCTGACGAAAGCACCTTCTTCGGTGCCATGGATGGTGCCAGCAAGTTTGTGCGCGGTGATGCCATCGCCGGTCTCATCATTACATTCATCAATGTGCTCGGCGGCATCATCATCGGCGTTGCGCAGATGGATATGGCTTTTTCGGATGCAGCCCAGTCCTACACGCTGCTGACCATCGGCGATGGTCTGGTTTCCCAGATCCCGGCGCTGATCGTTTCGACCGCAGCAGGTATTCTGGTTTCCAAGGCCGGTGTGAGCGGCTCTGCCGACCGGGCCCTCGTCAATCAGCTTTCGGGCTACCCGAAAGCTCTGGGCATGTCATCGGCTGTCATGATCGTTATGGCCTTCCTGCCCGGCATGCCGCTTATCCCCTTCATGACCCTCGGTGTTGGTGCTGGCTATCTGTCCTACAAGGCCAGCCAGAAACACAAACAAGAGGCACTCAAGGAAGTCATCGAGAAGAAACAGCAGGAGCTGAAAGAAGCCGGACCGCCGAAGGAAGAGCCGATCAGCGAAGTGCTCAAGATGGACGAATTGCGCCTCGAGCTGGGCTATGGCCTGATCAGCATGGCCAATGGCAATGCCTCACAAGCACTCACCGACCAGATCAAGGCGTTGCGTCGACAGTTGGCTTCCGAAATGGGCTTCATCATGCCTGCAGTGCGCATCATGGATAATGTCCAGCTGCAAGCCAACGATTATGTGCTCAAGGTCAAGGAAGTCGAAGTCGGGCGCGGCGTGGTCTATCCGAACCAGTTCATGACCATGGATCCGACCGGCGCAGACATTTCCCTGCCGGGCATCAAAACGCAAGAACCGACATTCGGCCTGCCTGCCGTCTGGATTGATGGCTCCTTGCGCGAAGAGGCTGCAATCCTGGGCCTGACGGTTGTCGATCCGGCCACGGTCATTTCCACGCATCTGACCGAAATCATCAAGGCCAACATGGGCGAGTTGCTCTCCTACGCAGTCGTTCAGGGATTGCTGGACGAACTGCCTGCAGAGCAGAAAAAGCTCATCGACGATATCGTTCCGGGCCAGATCACCATTTCCGGTATCCAGCGCGTGCTTCAGTCCCTTCTGGCCGAGCGGATTTCCATTCGCGATCTGTCCGCGATTCTGGAAGGCATAGCCGATGCCTCGGGCTTCACCCGCTCCATCCAGACCATGACGGAACATGTGCGCCGGCGACTGTCCTTGCAGATCTGCGCCAGCAATCAGGCCCCCGGAGGCTATCTGCCCATCCTGACCCTTTCACCCAAATGGGAGCGGGAATTCGGAAGCGCCCTTATTGGCGAGGGCGACGAGAAGCAGCTGGCCATGGCACCGAGCAAATTGCAAGAGTTCGTCGGGCTGGTGCGCGATGGTTATGAAGATGCCGCGCAAATGGGAGAAATCCCCGTGCTGTTAACGTCTCCGGCGATCCGTCCCTATGTCCGCTCCATCATCGAACGGTTCCGGGCACACACCACAGTTCTGAGCCAGAATGAGGTTCATACGCGGGTCCGCCTTAAGACTGTTGGATCAATTTGACACAGCGGACCAAAAGGCGAAATCTACACTGCGGCTTTTTGCGAATTGGCCACTTAACAAACAGCGCCAAATAGTAACCATTGGGGCCTTTTGACGGCTATTTTCGGACCATGACAGAGGCCACGACCGAGGCCAGTGTTGCGGCTCCGTAGAACCAGATTCCGGGCATGGCAGAAGCCGTTGCAAGGCCACTTGTCTTGGCCGAAAAGATGACCAGCGCCACAAGAAGCACGTCCATCATGGACCATTTACTCACCACGGAGAGCACCGCAAGAGAGCGCGATTTCCTGCCCCTGTAGACGGCAATATGCAACAGCAGGATCTTGACCGCGGGCAAAAGCACCGAGAAAGCCAGGATCACCAGAGCCAGAACCCGCTCTTCCTGCTCCCAGAGGCCTGTAATAATGGTCGTCAGCGACGGAGTTTCAGTGAAGAAAAGCAGCTTGTCGAGGGAAACCAACGGCAATGTAAGGCCTAGACCGAAGGAAAAGGCAGCTATCGCCAACAGGATCGGCAGAAGGAAAGATCTCACAAATGGGCTCCCGACTAGAAGAAACAGGGCACAGTATACTCAGCACGCGCCCAGTGTCCTTGCGCTGAAATCCCCTTATACAAGCAGGGAGATCTCTTCGGCCAGCTCTTTTACCTGATCCCAGTCCGTATACTCGATCGTCAGGCTCGGATCGGTCGGCCCCTTGGTGATCCGCATGATCAGTTGAATCATGAAGCGGTCAAAAAAGCGGTATCTGGGATAATCGAGCTTTCCGGCGATAGCCCGAACAATTTTCGGATTGAGCGGATGGCGCTTGAGCCATTTTTGCAGATAGACGCTATGTTCGATAGACCGCTTGTGCGGCTTGCGGGCGGTGAGATTGACCGATAGCATCACCAGCGGTTTCTTGCACAGCTTATCCCCATTTGCCTTGAGAAACAGCTCCGCAGGCTTGAGATGCAAGCCGTAACGGATCGCAGCAAGCACGATCACCAGATCCGCCGCCTCGATATCCGAAGCCGAAACAGCATTGCTCTTCAGGTCAAACACCGTGACCTGATGGGACAGATTTGTAAGATGATTGGAAAGCGTGTGGGCGATTTTCTTCGTCTGGCCATCCTGGCTAACGAAGTAAAGAGCGATTTTTGCCATTGGGAAACTGATGCTTGTGAGATGGATGCAGCGTCAGCTTTACCCGATAACCGGACAGGAGGCCACCACTCAGAAGGTCCATATGTGACAAAATCACAAATAGGGCCCGGATTTGCCAATGAATGGAGACAAATCCGGTAAAGGAGTATGCAAGAGCGCACGGCCCCTACCATAAAAGGAGGAGTCCAAGGCTCTGGAACCTTGATTCGACGGACCGAGCTAGTGGCCTCGGCGATGACCAATCATCGCGAAATCATCAAGTTCGTCCTGCTCGGCCTGATCTCGTGCGGCCTGTTCGCGATGATGATCGCGCTCTTCAAGCATTTCGACCTTTTTCATCTCGGCAACAGCTTCACGCAGCTGATCCTGCGCCCGTTCCAGCTGTTCGTTCAGATCATCGATCGAAACCTGCAGATTTTCCTTGCGCTGAATGGCAGCTTTCGCAAAGGTTGGATAGGCGAAATGGGCAATATCACTGATGCCGGCCTTCTCCTCCTCGACGGCAATCTGCGCATCGAGGTCACGGATCATGCCTTCAAACTCAGTGACCATCAATTCAATCTGCCCGACCTGACGACGTTTTTCATCGACTTGAAACCGTTTCAGGCGAATAAGACTTTCACGCGACTTCATTACTCAATACTCCTTAAAGCCCCGAATTACCCGTTGCGGTCTGCGTTCCCAAAATGGACTGTAACGCCTGGTATCCCTCTTCGATGCTGGTGGCCTCCCCCTTATTTTGTGTAAGGAAGGTTTCCAGCGGTTCATGAAGAGCGATAGCCAAATCCACATTTGGATCGCTTCCCTGTTTATAGGCTCCCAACCGGATCAACTCTTCCATATCCGAATAGGTCGCCATAAATTGCCGAGCCTTTAGCACATCAGGCCAGAAGGCCGGATCGGCAGCCTTGGGGAGTGTACGCGAAACAGATTTCAAAATGTTAATCGCCGGGTACCTTCCCCTCTCAGCAATGGCCCTTTCCATAACGATATGTCCATCCAGAATACCACGGACAGCATCCGCTACAGGCTCATTGTGATTATCACCTTCCACCAAAACAGTAAAAAGACCTGTAACGGCCCCCTCATTTTTTTCTCCAGGCCCCGCTCTTTCCAACAATTTGGGCAATTCTGCGAAAACTGTGGGGGTATATCCCTTGGAAGTCGGCGGTTCTCCGGCTGCCAGACCGATTTCGCGCTGCGCCTGTGCAAAGCGTGTTACCGAATCCATCATGCAGAGAACCTGCTTGCCCTGCTTTCGGTAAAATTCGGAAAGGGCCAGCGTCAGATAGGCTGCCTGGCGGCGCATAAGGGCCATTTCGTCGGATGTAGCCACCACCACGATCGAGCGCTTGAGCCCCTCTTCGCCCAGATCATCCTCGACGAATTCCTGCACCTCACGTCCACGTTCACCGATGAGCCCGATGATATTGACCTGGGAACTGGCGTTGCGCGCCAACATGGAGAGCAGAACCGACTTGCCAACACCCGAGCCCGCAAAGATACCCATACGCTGGCCCTCACAAAGCGTCACAAAGGTATTAAGCGCCCGCACCCCAAGATCCATAGGCCCACCCACGCGCATGCGCTTGTGCGCCGCTGGAGGCTTCCCACGCAAGGATACGGCATCATGCCCGCGCCCCAAAGGCCCCTTGCCATCGATCGGCTCGCCAAACGCATTGATCATGCGCCCCAGCCAGTCTTTCGTGGGGCGAACAACTGCGGGTCCATGCAGCTCGGCCCGACTTCCGAGTCGAATCCCGTCCAACTCCGAATAGGGGAGACAAAGAGCTCGATCAGAGGAAAAGCCAACCACCTCGCATTTGATCGGCTCCCGTCCGTCCACATGTATATGCAGCATGGAGCCCACGCTCATCTCGAAGAGAGGCCCCACCACTTCCACCAGATGGCCCTGAATCGACGCAACCCGGCCAAATGCATGCCGCGGGTTTATGTCCTCCAGTTTACTGATCAGTTCCTGTACCATTGCCAAGCCTTTAATAATTCTTTTCCATGGTAATGATTCGTTTACCCGATTGGTTAATTATTATTCCTAGTGGGTTTGCTAGGGAAAATCTTCCTAGTAGGTCAAAACCGACTGAGCCAGATTAACAGTATCACTTAATAATTTTCCTTAATGTGAAACTTTACGTCTGGTACTGGGAACAATTTTCCTAGGATTCAATGGGATATCACTTTTCTTTGTGAAGTTCCAACGACAGGCTTGCGCAGTGGAATCAGTATTTGTTAACCATTATGTACTAGCCTCGGAATCTGGGTTAAAAATTTGGTTCTTGTCGGCTGCGACCCTGCAGATTGCTCCGAGCCCAGAATAGGCAAACAAAGAGGATTGGCATGCGCGTTTTGCTAATTGAGGATGACGGCGCCACAGCACAGAGCATCGAGTTGATGCTCAAGTCTGAAAGCTTCAATGTCTACACAACCGATCTCGGTGAAGAAGGCATTGACCTTGGTAAGCTGTATGACTACGACATAATTCTACTGGACTTGAACCTGCCGGATATGAGCGGGTACGAAGTGCTTCGTACTCTGCGTGTGTCCAAGGTGAAAACTCCGATCCTTATCCTTTCCGGTCTGGCCGGCATTGAGGACAAGGTTCGTGGGCTAGGCTTCGGTGCAGATGACTACATGACCAAGCCATTCCACAAGGATGAGCTGGTAGCCCGCATTCACGCGATCGTAAGACGCTCGAAGGGCCACGCACAGTCTGTTATCACGACTGGCGAGTTGACCGTAAACCTCGACACCAAGACCGTCGAAGTGGAAGGTCAGCGCGTCCATCTGACAGGCAAAGAATACCAGATGCTTGAGCTTTTGAGCCTGCGCAAGGGAACAACCCTCACCAAAGAGATGTTCCTGAACCATCTTTATGGTGGCATGGATGAACCAGAGTTGAAAATTATCGACGTGTTCATCTGTAAACTGCGCAAAAAGCTCGCAACGGCAACCGGTGGTCGAAATTATATCGAAACCGTATGGGGCCGTGGCTATGTGCTGCGCGAACCAGACGAAGAGGGTATGCGAGAGAGCGCCTGAAAAGACACTGAAGACTGATCAAGTCAGGCCGCCAAATGCCAGGCTCATGATCGGTGTTGCAAATCCATATCCTCTTTAGAAAAAGCCGCCTCCTCGGGCGGCTTTTCCTTTGGCTGAGATACCCTCCCCTTCTTGCCAAAGCACACATCGGCACCACCGAAACACAAAAAACCGCCCTGATAAAAATCAGAGCGGTTTTTGATTCTTAAGCGCAATCCGATAACCGGTTGCAAAGAAAGCGCAAGCCTACCAGCTTACTTGCGGCCACCAGGAATGCTGGACAAACGCGAAGAGGAGAACGCAGTCGGCTTTGCAGCGGTTGGGCTCGCTCCCAAGGCACGAGATCCGAAGGCACTTTGCCCGACAGCAATCTTGGGCTGCGCCGATCCGGCTGTTTTTCCGGCAGCACCGCGCGCGTTGCAGTAAAGGCCACGCTTGCCAGGCACCGCCTGAAAGGCGTTTGTCAAGCCAACGACGGTTTCCGCAGCGCCAAGCAGCAAATATCCATCATCAGGCATCTGCTTTGCCAGCCTCTGCATGATGTCGGTCTTGGTTGCCTGATCGAAGTAGATCAGCACATTGCGGCAAAAGATCACATCAAACTGCCCCATAGAGGAGAAGCTCTCCAGAAGATTGAACGGCTTGTAATTTACCATGGAGCGGATTTCGGGAGCGATTTGCCACATTTCCCCATGCTGGGTGAAGTATTTCAGCAATAGCTGGACAGGCAATCCGCGCTGAACTTCAAACTGGCTGTAGAAACCGGCCTTCGCCTTTTCCAACACCTCTTGAGAAATATCAGTCGCGATGATCTCAAAGCTCAAGCCACCCAATTTCGAGGCATTTTCCTTAAGGCTCATGGCCAGAGAATAAGGTTCCTGCCCCGTAGAGGCCGCAGCACACCAGATGCGCACACGCCCCCGTTTCCGGGTCTCGACCAAATGGGGCACAATCGTATCAACGAAATGCTCGAAAGGTGTCTTATCGCGAAAGAAGAAAGATTCATTGGTGGTCATCGCTTCGACCACGGCCGTCTGCAAAGTCCGGTCGCCAAATCCCCTCAGCTTGCCGATCAGCTCGCTGATGGACTGCAAGCCAGCCTTACGCGCAATCGGCATCAAGCGGCTCTCGATCAGATATTGCTTATCATTCGAGAGTACCAAGCCCGATTTTTCTTTCAAGAAGCCCTGCAAGAAAGCATATTCTTGTGGCGTCATGTCCGCTCCCCCCTAAATACACGCATTACTTTGGAGCCAATCTGATTGAGCGGTATGACGGCAGCACAGACACCGGCCTGAGCGGCGGCTCCTGGCATGCCCCAAACAACACTGCTTGCTTCATCTTGAGCTAATATACTGCCACCAGCATCGACAATATGGCGAGCCCCTGCAGCACCATCATGACCCATTCCGGTCAGAATGACACCAAGAGCAGCTGCGCCGTATACCTGGGCAGCACTTTCGAAAAATGGATCCACTGCTGGCTTGCAGAAATTCACCGGAGGGCCATCGGTCAGCTTGATAACAGCCTGACCGGCCTGTTTGGTCAATTCCATATGTTTGCCACCAGGGGCAACATAGATATGCCCGTTCTGAACAACCTCGCCATCTTTTGCCTCGGCTGACGGCATCCCGGATGCCCGGGCCAGATGGTCAGCCAGAATGGCCGTGAAGGTTGCTGGCATATGCTGAGTGATCAGGATCGGGGCCGAACGCATCTGCGGCCCGATTTCCTGTAGAAGCTTTTCAAGTGCCTGAGGCCCTCCTGTGGAGCTGCCAATCAGCAGAGCACGAGGGCGTGCGGACCCCATCTTGCGCAACATGATCCCGTTAGGGCCAGCAACAGCCCCTGCGGGCACTGGAGCGGCGGCAGAGACAGGTTTGCGTCCAGCTGCCGCATCAGCAGCCATTGCCTGTCGGCTTTGCTGTGCGCGGGCCGTAGGAGCCGTTCCCGGACGCGCGGCAGCACGCGATGCACGAAACTGTGCCGGACCATCCTCAACCGCACCACCAATGGCCTTGATCTTGGCCAGCAGCTCTATGCGAAATTCACGCGATGTGGTGATTTGACTGTTGGATTCCGGCTTGGGCACATAATCTGTTGCACCGAGCGACAAGGCACGCAAACTGATTTCGGCGTTGCGACGGGTAAGGGTCGAGGCCATCAATATCCGGGCTTTTGAATAGTTTTTCAAAAGCAGCGGCAGTGCTGTCAGCCCGTCCATGTCTGGCATTTCAATGTCGAGAACGACGATATCCGGCTTGGACTTGGCGATATCCTCAACGGCCAGCCGGCCATTGCGATGTGACCCGACCAGTTCAAGAGCCGGGTCTTCAGTCACCCAGCGACCAATCAAACCACGAATAACAACAGAGTCGTCAACTACCATCACTTTCACTTGCCGTGAAGTGGATTTCGCAACAGTAGCCTCAGCGGACATCAGACCCATATTTTAAACTCACACAAGAGGGAAACCGACTTAAATCAGACCAACTTCTTGAAGCTTGGCTTCCACGATATCGCGATCAAACGGCTTCATGATATACTCGTTTGCGCCTGCGCGGATTGCCTTTGCTATGTGCGCGACATCGTTTTCAGTTGTACAGAAAATAACCTTCGGATTTGCTCCATCTTCCAGTTTGCGAAGCTCCATGAGAAAATCCAGACCGTCCATGACAGGCATATTCCAGTCAAGCAACACGGCATCCGGCATTTGCGCCGCACAGCTCTCCAGAGCTTCCTTGCCATCTTCCGCCTCGAAGATCTCGAAATCGAGATCCTCAAGAATGCGACGAGCAACTTTTCTGATTACACTGGAGTCATCAACTACCAGACACGTTTTCATATTCTTCGTCTCCAAAGGTACCGCAGGGCGGCTCAACTAGGCAGCAACGCCCGTTGTAACCATATCGCCCAGAACCCGATCAACATCGAGAATAACCATGAGTTCCTTTTCCAAGCGATGCACGCCGGCCGCAATGTCAGCCCAGCGGGAATCAAGGTTGCTTGGTACGGCCTCACGGCTCGTCTCGCTCAAATCCAAAACCTCCCCAACACTATCGATAATCAGGCCGTAGGATTCCTCCTTGAACTCGATTCCGATAGCCATCATGCTTCCCACATGTTCATGAGGGGGCAGACCAAGACGCTTGCGCATATCAATTGCTGTCACGATGCGTCCGCGAAGATTCAGCACACCGGCAATTTCCACCTGAGACAGCGGAACGCGGGTGACGGATTCAGGAACGAACACGTCATGAACACGATTGATTGGCAAACCAAAGAGCTGGCCTGAAATGAAGATCGTCACATACTGGATTGTTTCATTGACGCTATCGTCTTCCAGCTCTTGTGTCAGATGATGGTTGCTCATGCTGCAACTCCCAATTCAATGCGTTGTTCCTTCAGAGAGGCGATGAGGCCCGGACGGTCAAACTTGGCAACATAGTCGTTGAAGCCAGCCTGACGACCGCGCTCGATGGCAGCCGGGGTGCACAGCGACGACAGAGCGATAATCGGAATATCGCGGGTCGCTGGCTGGCGGCGGATTGCCTCGCAAAGCTCAAAGCCGTTCATTTCGGGCATCTCAATGTCGGATACGACAATCTCGTAGCTTGGATCTCTCTCAAGAACAGACAAGGCCTCGACACCCGACGAACAGATCGTCACTTCATATCCGGCTGCTTTCAGCACTGGGCCAAGCATGTTACGGAAGAAGCTGGAGTCGTCAACAAACAGCAGTTTCTTGGTCAGAAGGTCTTCGTCACTCATTTCCTTGCGATGGAACCAATCCTCGAAGGCCTGTGGCAGGAAGTGGCCGACATCGATGATTTCCGTTGCCTTGCCCTTGATCACGGCAGTACCAAGAATGCCCGGAACTTCCGAAGAAACCTCAATATTGAGCTGCTCATCGACAATATCGACGATCTCATCAACAACGAGCCCCATGGAGCGCCCAGCATCGGAGAAGACCAGCATCGGCTGGCTGCCCTCTGTGCGGCGTTGCACGAAATCATTGACCTGAACAAGAGGCATCAAGCTACCGCGATACTGCACCATGTCGCGTCCGTTGGAGAATTCGATCTGCTCGATCTCGAATTCTTCCAGACGTGTGACCAGTGACAGCGGCACCGCTTTCGGTTCCGGAGAGCCGGCGCGGAAGATAAGCAGGGACACGGTATTCTGTTCCTCTGGCAGCGCTTCTTTTTCTGCGGCTTCGGTATTGGCTTCCACATCGGTGCCAACATGGCTACCGAAGGCCTGAGCCACACCATTGGGATCAAGGATCATGATCACGGAGCCATCACCCAGAATGGTGTTGCCCGAGAACATGGTCAGATGACGCAGCATGGTCGCCATAGGCTTGACCACGATTTCCTCAGTGTGGAAGACCGCATCGACGACAACGCCGAAGGTCTGGGCACCAACCTGCATGACGACAATGAAACCATTATCATCCAGCTCGATATCGTTGGTCTCGCCCTTCTTGTCGATGCCCAGCAGGTTGCTCAAATGGATGAGCGGCAGCAGCTTGTTGCGCAAGCGCAGTACCGGCGTATCCTTGATCCGCTCTATCTTGTGCTCGGAATTGTTCTGGACACGCACCAGTTCGACCACCGAGAGCTGCGGGATCGCAAAACGATCGCCTGAAGCTTCAACCAACAGGGTGGAAACAATGGCCAGCGTGAGCGGGATCTTGATGGAGAAAGTCGATCCCTTGCCCGGAATGGATTTGAGATCAACAGATCCACCGATCAATTCGATGTTGTTGCGGACAACGTCCATGCCAACACCGCGACCAGACACGTTGGTCACTTTTTCAGCCGTTGAGAAGCCAGCCGCAAAGATGAACTTGTTGATCTGCTGCTCGGACATTTTGTCCAGTTCAGCTTCGGTCGCAAGCTCGCTCTTGAGGATCTTTTCCTTGACCTTCTCGGTGTTAATACCGCGACCGTCATCGGAAATGTCGATGATAATGTGACCGCCTTCATGGTAAGCAGAAAGGGTAACGGTGCCCTTCGCCGGCTTGCCCATGGCAACACGTTCTTCGCCATTCTCCAGACCATGGTCGGCAGAGTTGCGCACCATGTGTGTCAAAGGATCCTTGATCAGTTCCAGAACCTGACGATCAAGTTCCGTATCCTGACCGATCATGACCAGATCGATTTCCTTGTGCAGATCGTTAGCCAGATCGCGAACGATGCGAGGCAGTTTCTGCCAGGCGTTTCCGATTGGCTGCATGCGGGTCTTCATGACCCCTTCCTGCAGTTCAACGGTTACGTTGGAAAGACGCTGCAAAGGCACCTTGAATTCTGAATCTTCATGACGGCGCACAATTTCCAGCAGCTGGTTGCGGGTCAGCACCAGCTCGGAGACCATGGTCATGAGATGTTCGAGCGTTTCGACATTCACACGGATGGACTGATGTGCCCCGCCGCCTGATTTCTGCTCTTTCTCAGCCTTTGGCTCTTCTTTTTTCTTTTTGGCTACAGGCGCTTTCTCGACAGGTGCCTTGCTTGTTGGCACCTTGCCCATACGTTTCTGAGCCGCGGCATCGGCAATGGCAGCCTCTGCGGCTTCCTTGGCACTCTGAGCGACGTCAAAATCGTCAGGGCCATCAGCTTCGCGGAAAGCGCGTTCCAGTTCATCAAGAGAAACTTCGCCAGCCTTAAGCTCGCGCTCAAGCACTTGGTAGACTTCGTGCGCCGGTTCACCTTCGGATTTTGCTTCAGCTACCGGGGTTTCTTCAGCAGCTTCGGCTGCGGGCGCTTCAGCTGCACCGCCATTTGCCTGATCGACCACAGAAGTCCCCTGCCCGGCATATTTCCCTATGCCCGACAAACGGTCCAACTGGTCGATGAGATCATCATCAGAGCCTTCAGGTTCCGCCTCATTCGCCTCCAGCTCTCCGACAATCTCTTTAATCCGATCAAGCGAGACAAGAATGATAGAAACGGCTTCTCCCGTCACAGGAGCCCCATCTCGGAACTTGCCCATCAAGGTCTCGGCGGCATGCGCGAGGGCCTCGAGCCTTGGAAGCCCCAAGAAACCGCAAGTTCCTTTGATAGTATGTACGAGACGAAAGATGTTATCGAGGATCTGAGCGTTATTTGGCTCTTGCTCAAATTTCACAAGCTCAACGTCTACGACGTCAAGGCTCTCGTTCGTTTCCTCGATAAATTCACGTAAAAGATCATCCATGGCCTAAAACCCTGATTCTTGGCGGAAACCGGTCCGAATAGACAGTTATTCCGCTTCAGTCTCGGGCCAAAGCGTTAATTTAAGCTGAAGCAAAGCACACAAACATTCAAACTTGACGCAATTCACGGTGCATCTGTTTATAAAAGTTTCGCGACTTTGGTATGAATGACTATACTTGATTAATGTAGAATAAATTCAATAGTCTGGATACAGTTCTGTCCAGAATATCGACTATTTACGATAAGTAACTCTACGGATCTTATTGCGCCTTGTTTGACTCATCACTCGGGATCGCCTGACCGATCATTTCATCGGCACTGGGGATGTGAACCGGCTTGGCCTGAATGGTGATCGTGTCATCGACCCAATCAAACGCAAGGTCCATCTTCGCTTCACGGGCGAGCAGACCGGTGTAATAAGGCTGGATGGAATTGGCCGTGAATCCCTGCTCATCAGCAGGACGTCCACGCAGCAGGCGATCGAGGCTTGCAGGGATACGCGCATTCTTGCCTTCGGAAACCAGTTTGAAGGTAGGATATTTGGCATCGCCTTCATGAGACACCTTGATCGTGCCCCCGCGAGGAATGGTAGAAATGCTGATCATGATCAGGTTGAGCAGCAGCTTGACCAGATTCTTGGGCATCAGCACGCGCGTGCCTTCCCATTCAATTTCAGCTTTTTCGGAATTCATATAGCCCCGAGCAACACTTTCAGCGTCACCGGTATCGATTTCCGCTCCGGCCGAACCTGCTGCGCCGAATGCGAGGCGCGCGAACTGAAGTTTGGCCGATGCCGTGCTGGCACTTTTGGTAATAAGCTCCATGGCGAAGGTTTGCATTTCTTCGCCATTATCTTCTTCGAGAACTTCCAGACCGTTGATAACGGCCCCGACAGGACTAATAATATCGTGACAAACACGGCTGCAAAGCAGCGCGGCCAAATCCATCGAAGACAGTGTATCAATACCAGACATTGCACCCTCTAAAAGCAGCGGCATCACTTTGGGCTCGGTTCAACATCAGGTCTGGTTCCTGATACTCAACGGACCCCAAAGGTTAGCAGATTTATTAGAATACGAATCAACCTTTCGCACAATTCGAAGCATTACCTTTTAGCCCCCCTGCTGCCAAGGCCAGAAGCAACACAATCGTCCTGTTTCACAAACGCGTCAGCATTTTCACGCAGCTTGCGGCATGGTTTGAAAGGATTAGTCCCGTTTTTGCACAATTCACCGAGACAAGGTGCCCTTGATCCTGGGCCATTCGCCATCCGCACGCTTTACATGCAAATCAACAGCCTCGGCCCAAGCCGCCCGCGCAGTATAGGAGTAGAAAAGAAACAGCCGGTTCCTATAAATCGCCCAAACGTTAGGGTTGCTGTCCGATGCGTAGCCGCGCGCCATGGCAAGAGCACCGTGACCACCATATTGAGGGGCGTAAACATCCGGATTTTGCATGAACACGGCCTTGTTCGCTCTGGAAGAGAAGATCCATGATACGCCATTCCAGACATATTCATTCTCCCTCCGTCCGGGAATGGCTGAATGATCGGTAAAATAGGCAACCGGATCATATCCATAGATCGCGTAACCCGAACGGGCATCAGTGACAATCCGGCGTGATTGCGCTGACGCCTCTGCCGTTGAACTCATCCCCAATCCGACGCAAACAAGAGCAAGCAGAAGAAAAAGAAGACGCATACGCAAGAATCCTTGTCGGCCTGTCATTGAGTACACGCGTCGCATAGCTTGTTTCGAAAGCAAGGGATCCTCCTTTTTTTCACAAAAAAGGGGCATCAGTGAACGAGACGCAATAGCAATCACTTTTTTGCTCTTATTTTGGGTTAAAATCAGATTGTGAGTCTTTCTGTTAAATAAAAGTGTCATCCACCGATCAATGTAAACAAAAGCTTTTCATTTTCACTTGCAAGTGAAGCCACTCCTGTAAAAAATGGCGAGCAGATTGAAGAATAATCGGTGGAAAACTGCCACACCATTACAAGGATATTCATGATGGCAAACCTGGCTAGGTCAAACGAACTGAAGCACAAAGGCATGGAATTGCTTTTGCTTGCGTTCACCATCGCGGCCCTGACGGTCTTCGCAACAACGGCACGCGCACAGACAAACGAACATTATACAACGAGCGAAATCGTTGACACCGGCCACCAGTTCTTTGGCAAGATCACCGGAGGATTGGCGTCTGCGGTTGAGAAGGCTGTTTCGAAATACGGCTTGCCGAACGGCTATATTCTCGGACAAGAAGGCAGCGGCGCATTTGTTGCCGGAGCGCGCTATGGCGAAGGCGATCTCTACACCAAGAATATGGGCACACACAAAGTCTTCTGGCAGGGCCCATCGATCGGCTGGGATTTCGGCGGCGATGGCAACCGCACAATGATGCTGGTCTATCACCTACCTAGCGTTGACTATCTTTACCGTCGCTGGGTTGGGGTCAATGGCTCGGCCTATCTGATAGGCGGCTTCGGGGTCACCGTGCTCAGCCTCGACCAGCAATATTATATTGTTCCCATTCGCTCAGGCGTGGGCGCAAGGCTCGGCGTGAATATCGGCTATTTGAAATTCACCCGCAAAGCCACCTGGAACCCGTTCTGATTGCTCCGGCACAGACATCGCGCTTTCTGACCTGCCCTTCCGGTCAGAAAGCGCGATTTTCATGTGATTTCTTATTTCGCCATACAAGATTGGCTGCTATCTAGACGATAACAGCCTTTCTTTTCATGAAAGGCAGATTGTCTGCCTATATGAGAATATGTTTGAATGGCAGGCCTGATGATGCATTCCGCTTCACCGGTTTGCATTCTAAGGCATCGCACAAAAGCATCTGATGGGCGCATCAACGTGAGCATAGCAAAGGCAATCCAGCAAGGAAGAAAGACGCCGTGATCGCAATTTTCATGTACATATTGCTCGGGGTATTTGTCACTCTGCTGCTCATGCTATTGATCGTGCCGATGATCTGGCGCCGTGCGGTCCGTCTCACCAAGAAAAAGCTCCTGGCTGAAGTCCCCATGAGCTACAATGAGCTGCAGGCCGAAAAAGACCATATCCGCGCTGAAATGGCCGTAGACATGCGCCGTCTGGAAGTCATATCCAACCGCCGACAGGATCAGCTGGCCAATCAGACCATCAAGATCGACCGTCTGAATGCCACACTTTCACAAAGGGACACCACGATCGGGCGTCACGAAGAAGAAATAGAGGCCCTCAAGTCCACGGTCTTGGAGCAGAAAGAGGAAGCCAAACAGATTTCCGGAAAGCTTCAAGATACGGCAACGCTTCTAAAAGAGGCGCGCCAGACAATCGCAAGTCTGGAAACGGACAAAGTCGACCTCAACAAGGAAATCTACTATCTGGAAACCAATGTCGACGAACAAAAGGTCGAGTTGGCAGCCCAAATGGCCCGCATAGAAAATCTCAGGGACGAGATTTCAAGCCTCACAGGCCAATTGACCCAGCAGACCAATGAGCGCAGCAAGGCAGAATCCCTGCTTGGCCATCGCACCAGCGAACTGGACCGCACCAAGGAGCGCCTGACCGCCCTTCAGGAAAAGGTCGACGGACTGCAGGCAGACCTTGCCGACAGAGACAGCACCATCGACACGCTGACCATTCAGGTCAATCGCGCCAATCAACAATCTGTAGAAAGCGGCGCCGACAGCAACACCCTTCTGGCAGAGGCGGAAACCCGCCGACTGGAAGCCGAAGCCAAGATCGCCAATCTAGCCATGCAACTTGAAACCCAGCAAAAACTGCAAGACGGAGAAAATCTGTCAAACGTCATTCACGGCCTCGAGAAAGAAAAGCAGACGCTTCAGGATGAACTGACCAAAGCCCTCGCCAGCAACGAGGATCTCGCAACCCGCCTTGCTGCCCTGGAAAAAGAGCTTGAGGAGCACAATGGGGAGGAAATGCCAAACGGCCCTCTTACCAAGCGAGAGCAGATCCTGCGCGATGAAATCAAGCAGATCGCCACACGCCTGACCGAATATACAGCCCCTCAGACTGACGATACTGATGATGATGCAGATAAAGCCACAACAAAGGCTGAAGCCATCAAGGCTACAGTGATCAGGGCATCCCAGATCAGCGAAACCGTCGAAAAATCAGCAATCGGCAAGCAGAGTGCAGCTACATCATCAAACGAAGACAAGACCACGGGCAAAGCTTCCGATCATCAGGCCGAGCAAAAGGATCCCCAAAAAGATCCATGGTCTCAGGTCTTCTCTCTTGCCGATCAGGTGCGCGAACTGGAAAAGAGCTCCAGCTAGCCCCATATCAACCGGATCGAAGAGCCTCACAATTCACCGCCCCCCCTTGCCAACGGCTACGGCTTTGTTTAAAGCCAAGAGCGAGCAATTGCAGGGCTATTCCGCACGCTTCCCAACCCATTTTCGGACAGATTTTTCATGGCACCACCGCTCCTTCACCTTCAGGATATTCATCTGGCCATCGGCGGACAGGCTCTACTGGCCGGCGCCGAACTGGCCGTGCATGAAGGGGATTCCATCGCGCTGGTTGGCCGAAACGGATCAGGCAAATCGACCCTGCTGAAGATTGCTGCCGCCCTTGTCGAGCCAGATGGTGGAGAACGCTTCTTCCAACCGGGAACCACCCTGCGCTACTTGCCTCAGGAACCGGACCTTACAGCCTTTGAATCTGTGCTGGATTATGTCGAAGAAGGGCTAGCCCCCGGCGATGCCCACTATCGGGCGCAATATCTGCTCGAAGAGCTCGGGCTTACCGGCAGGGAAAATCCGAAGGATATTTCCGGCGGCGAAGCCCGCAGAGCCGCCATTGCGCGGGTTCTGGCCCCTGAGCCGGATATCCTGTTGCTGGACGAGCCAACAAACCATCTCGATCTGCCCGCCATTGAATGGCTGGAGAGCGAGCTCAAGCAGATCCGCTCGGCCAAGGTCATCATCAGCCATGACCGTCGCTTTCTTGAAAATCTGACGCGCAACGTGGTCTGGATTGATCGCGGCACGGCGCGCAGATCCAATCGTGGCTTTGCCAATTTTGAAGCCTGGCGCGATGAGATTTTCGAACTCGAGCAGATCGAGGAGCAAAAGCTCAAGCAGAAGATCCTGGC
This sequence comes from uncultured Cohaesibacter sp., assembly GCF_963676485.1. Classification (NCBI taxonomy): domain Bacteria; kingdom Pseudomonadati; phylum Pseudomonadota; class Alphaproteobacteria; order Hyphomicrobiales; family Cohaesibacteraceae; genus Cohaesibacter; species uncultured Cohaesibacter sp. The sequence continues at coordinate 2,831,597 of NZ_OY781114.1, read as the reverse complement.
CGAAGAAGACTGGATTCGCTATGGCGTCACGGCCCGACGCAAACGCAACGTGCGGCGTCTTGGCGAGTTGGGCACCCTGCGCGAAAAGAAACAGCAGATGGCGCAGAACCGTCCGCAAGGCGATGTAAAAATGGCTGCGACCGAAGGAGAGAGCTCCGGCAAATCGGTCATCAAGGCAAGAAATATTGCCAAGAGCTTTGACGGGCGCACCATCATCAAGGACTTCTCCATCGAGATCCTGCGCGGCGACCGCATCGGTATCGTCGGCCCCAATGGCGCGGGCAAATCGACCCTCATCAACCTGCTCACAGAAGGCCTTGAGCCAGATAGCGGCACGGTCAAGCTGGGCACCAATTTGCAGATGGTGACCCTTGACCAGAAGCGCGAAAGTCTCAATCCAGACTGGACGCTGAAGGAAGCCCTGACCACCCATGATGGAGACATGGTGCAGGTGGGTGACAGCTCCCGCCATGTGGTGGGCTATATGAAGGACTTTCTCTTCAGACCCGAACAGGCCCGCAGCCCCATCTCGGTGCTTTCCGGCGGGGAACGCGGCCGCCTGATGCTGGCGCGTGCACTCGCCAAGCCTTCGAATTTTCTCGTTCTGGACGAACCGACCAACGACCTCGACCTTGAAACCCTTGATCTCTTGCAGGAGGTCATCGACGACTATTCCGGCACGGTGCTGCTCGTCAGCCATGATCGTGATTTTCTCGACCGGCTGTGCACCACCACCCTATATGCCGAAGGCGATGGACGCTGGACCGAATATGCCGGTGGCTACACCGATATGATCGCCCAGCGCGGCTCAGGCGTCACCGCCCGCAAGACCGCAAAGAAGGAAAAGCAGGCCAAGCCGCAAAATAATACCACCGAGAGCGCTGCGGCTCCCAAACAGCAAAAGGGCCTAACCTTCAAGGACAAACATCTGCTTGAAACCCTTCCGGCCAAAATGGATGACATTCAGGGCAAGATAGACCGCCTGCGCTTGCGTCTTGAGGACCCCGACCTGTTCAGCAAAGACCCTGAAACCTTCAACAAGGCCGCCAAGGCGCTGGAAGCGCAGGAAGAATTGTTGGCCAAGGCCGAAGAAAAATGGTTGGAGCTGGAAATTCTGCAGGAAGAACTGGGCGAGAGCTAGCCCGGCTCAGACCCGATACCATCAACCTTGCATCAGTCTTCCAGCTTGTAACTATCCGCTGCGAGCAACTGGATCGGCATTCAGGCGCTCTGGCTTGGAGAAGCAGCTTTTCTCCGCCAAACGCAAAATGCGAGGCATGGATCACGGCTATAAAGGTTGACTGCTTTTTCTATGGAAATTTCCCCTTGTTTCCCCTATGGTCCCGCCCAAATCGGATCCCCTTTTTATGGTAGATCGCGCCTGCCTTGATGAGCACGCGCTGAGCACCTCATAAAAGCACCGCCAGAGCACTGGCAAGAAAGACAAGACATCAATGCCATTATCTCATGAAACCCGTCGCACCTTTGCGATCATCTCGCACCCGGATGCCGGTAAAACCACACTCACGGAAAAGCTTCTCTATTTTGGCGGGGCCATCCGCATGGCCGGTCAGGTCAAGGCACGTGGCGAAAAGCGTCGCGCCAAATCCGACTGGATGAAAATCGAGCAGGAACGCGGCATCTCGGTCACCTCCTCGGTGATGACCTTCGAACACAAGGACCTGATCTTCAACCTGCTCGACACCCCGGGCCATGAAGATTTCTCCGAAGACACCTACCGTACGCTAACCGCCGTGGATAGCGCCATCATGGTCATCGACGCCTCAAAGGGTATCGAAGCCCAAACGCTGAAACTGTTCGAGGTCTGCCGCCTGCGCGATATTCCCATCATCACGCTGGTCAACAAATGCGACCGCGAGGCGAAAGATCCTTTCGAACTGATGGATGAAATTCAGGAGACTCTCGCATTGGACGTCTCCCCCTTGGTTCTGCCCATCGGGTCCGGCTCGACCTTCCATGGTTGCTATAACGTGACCAATGGCGACTATTACACAGCAAAGACCAAGGGCGAAGCATTCGACACAATCGTCGAAACCTCGGGCATCGACGATGCCAAGCTCGATGATCTGATCGATGGTCAACTGCTGGAAGAAAGCCGCGAAATGATCGAGCTGGCCTCTGTTGGCTATTCCGATTTCGATCTGGAGAGCTACCGCGAAGGCCATCTGTCTCCGGTCATCTTCGGGTCAGCTCTCAAGGATTTCGGACCAACCGCCCTGCTTGATCTGATCGCCGACATCGCCCCCATGCCACGCCCGTCACCGACGACGGTGCGCACGGTATCGCCAGATGAGAAAAAGGTTTCCGGCTTCGTCTTCAAGGTACAGGCCAACATGGATTCCCACCATCGCGACCGCGTGGCCTTCATGCGCATCTGCTCGGGCGACTTCAAGCGCGGCATGAAGCTGCGTCAGGTCCGTACAGGCAAGGATGTCATGGTGCACAGCCCAATCATGTTTTTTGCGCAGGATCGCGAGATCGCGCAGGAAGCAGGGCCAGGCGATGTGATCGGCATCCCCAACCATGGTACCATTCGTGTCGGCGATACCTTCACCGAAGGCGAACAAATGCAGTTTACGGGTCTGCCTGCCTTTGCGCCGGAAGTGTTGCGTCGCGTGCGCCTGCCAGACGGCACCAAAGTCAAACAGCTGCGCCGCGCCCTTGAGGATCTGGCCGAAGAAGGTCTCACGCAGGTGTTCAAACCCAACATCGGCTCAAACTGGATTATCGGTCTGGTGGGTATTCTGCAGCTTGACGTGCTCAAGTCCCGCGCCAAAGCCGAATATGGCGTCGAGATCGATTTCGAGCCCATCACCTACAATATGGCCGTGTGGGTCAAATGCGATGACGACGCCAAGATGAAAAGCTTCCTCTCGGCCAACGTCAACAATATCGTACATGACCGCGAAGGCAGCCCTGTCTTTCTGGCAAAAAGCCAGTGGGAAATCGACTTCACCAAGGAACGCCATCCGGACATTACCTTCATGAAGACGCGTGAGCTGGTACAGGCCGAAGCCTGATCCGACCCCACGGTCAATGCAGAAAAGAAAAACCCGGGCTCAATCAGCACCGGGTTTTCTTTTGGCTATCAGACTGGCTTTTGGGCCCATTACCCATTGCTCGCGCCAACCGCCAGCAAACAAGGCATCAGAAGCTCAGGGCCTTGTCGACCTTGTCCAATTTTTTTTCCGCCAGCATATCGAAATCTTTCTGCAGATAGGTGCCATCGAACATGACCACACGGACATCATAGCCGCCGGTTATTTTCGCAACATCCGCCTTGTAGAAGACATCGCACGTATCGACGGTCACTTTCAGGGCGTCAGATGGTTCCTGATCCGGCGTCAACCGCGCATATTCCAACCGATCAATGAAGTCCTCGACATCACCGATACGCGCCATCTTCAGGGCACAATTTGCATTGTCGCTGATCACTCTGTTGGGCGCTGCCATGAGTTCAGGATAGGTTTTTCCCAGCTTCTGCTCGATCACCCGTTTCTCGACATCCACCTTCAGCTCGGTATCAGATGCCATCATATAGATCGGCTGACCATCCTGGCTCATGCTGCGGCCGAGTTTGAATCGTCGCTGCACTTCATTCAGCTCGGAACTGCAAGTCACGATCTCGCCTTCGCCAGTACAATCGTTAAAACCGTTTTCAGACAGCTTCTGCTTGGCATAGTCATAGCTTTGCCCCAGCGCGATGCTGAAGAAGGCCGGTTTCCCCTTACTGAATGTGAGCTTTGTATTGGCCCCAGTCAGGGGTTTCAAAGGAGCCTTGCTGGCAGCAGCATTTGCAACGCCTGTCTTGCCGGCCATATCGTCTGTCGGCTCACTTTCAATAACCTGAGGAACAACCGAAGACTGAGACGCAGTGGAAGACTGGGGAACAGTGGAGAAGCCCGCATCGTCTTCGATGGGATCAACCGACAGCGGCGCGTCTGGCGCCGTTGGATTGAAATGGGCCTGTTCGAATTCAGGCGAGAACAGCACGTTGACTTGCTCATCCGTTAGCCGCCCCGTGATCGGAAAGCCCGCCTCATACTGGAAATCCGATACCGCAGCACGAGACCGCCGCCCCATCACACCATCAACAGCACCGGCACTATAGCCTAGATAATTCAAACGGCTCTGGATGCTGGCATAATAGCGCACCTCTTCGTGCGACCGGTAGCGTCTCGGGGCTGCGCGACGAGCGGGCTTTGAATTGGCAGCTGCCCCGCCCAGCATCAATCCCAATGTGCCACCGATAATGGCACCGGCAACAGCATCGCCCCCACCGGCCATGGCCGGCGCGGAAACGCTTGTCACTGAAAAGCCGAGCATCAGTGCAGCAATGAATGTCTTTCTCATGGTCAATCTCCAGCAAGTATCTTCGCTCCCCCCACCACGGAAGGCACATCTGGTAGGCCATAGCTTAGCCTGAAAAGGTCAAAACAAGAATAGGCTTTGATGTAGCAATTCTTACGGTTCTTTGCGTGGATAACAAATCTATAAAAAGGGCTCACCGCCGATGCAGCAAGCCCTTGATGGTTTTGATATTTCAAAGCCGATTGTTATCGATGAGAAATGCGGATTACCCTTCGCGTTTGAGGCCGGTAAGATCGCGCACGGCGCCCTTGTCGGCAGAGGTTGCCATCAGGGCATAAGCCTGAAGAGAACGGGATACAATACGCTCGCGCTTTTGCGCTGGCTTCCAGCCATCAGCGCCCTTGGCATCCATCACCGCGCGACGCTCGGCCAGCACCGCATCAGAAACAGCCACATTCATAGACCGGTTTGGAATGTCGATCTCGATGGTATCCCCTTCTTCGATCAGGCCAATGGCGCCCCCGGCAGCTGCTTCCGGGGAAGCATGGCCGATGGAAAGTCCCGAAGTGCCGCCAGAAAAGCGACCATCGGTGATCAGGGCACATTCCTTGCCCAGCCCCATGGATTTGAGATAGGAGGTCGGATAGAGCATTTCCTGCATGCCCGGTCCACCACGCGGCCCTTCATAGCGAATGATGACCACATCACCAGACTTGATCTTACCACCGATGATGCCTTTCACAGCCGCTTCCTGACTTTCGAAAATGCGGGCCGGACCGGAGAATGTGAGGATGCTCTCATCCACGCCTGCGGTTTTGACGATGCAACCATCCAGCGCGATGTTGCCGAACAGCACAGCAAGACCACCGTCCTGACTATAGGCATGCTCCTTGTCACGAATGCAGCCTTCTGCGCGATCCTTATCCAGTTGCTTGTAGCGGCTGGCCTGAGAGAAAGCCTCTACGGTGCGCACGCCACCGGGCGCTGCCTTGTAGAGATCTTCAACCTCTTGGCTCGGCGCGCCCATGATGTCATAAGTGTCGATGGCCTCACCCAGCGTCTTGCAATGCACTGTGCCACAATCACGATGGATCAGTCCGGCGCGATCCAGCTCGGCCAGAATACCGAAGATGCCACCGGCGCGGTTGCAATCCTCGACATGATATTTCTGCGTCATTGGCGCGAGCTTGCAGACGTTTGGAACAATGCGGGACAGACGATCAATGTCCGCCATGGTGAAGTCCACTTCACCCTCCTGCGCAATCGCCAAGAGGTGCAACACCGTATTGGTGGAACCACCCATGGCGATATCAAGGGTCATGGCATTTTCAAACGCCTTGAAATTGGCGATATTGCGCGGCAAAACGCTGTCATCTTCTTCCTTGTAATAGCGTTTGCACAACTCCACCGCCTTGCGGCCAGCAGCAAGGAACAATTCCTTGCGATCAGCATGCGTAGCCACGATGGTGCCGTTGCCCGGCAAGGCAAAGCCCAGCGATTCAGCCAGACAGTTCATTGAGTTGGCAGTGAACATGCCAGAGCAGGAACCACATGTCGGGCAGGCGAATTCTTCCACCTTCTGTACCTGTTCATCGGATACCTGAGGGTCAGCCCCCATGATCATGGCATCGATCAGGTCAAGCTTATGATCAACCCCTTCCGCCTTGCCTGCTTCCATCGGACCGCCCGAGACAAAAACAGACGGAATATTAAGGCGCATGGCCGCCATCATCATGCCCGGGGTGATCTTGTCGCAGTTGGAAATGCAGACCATGGCATCAACGCAGTGGGCGTTGACCATATATTCCACGCTGTCGGCAATGATTTCGCGAGAGGGCAGCGAATAGAGCATCCCGTCATGCCCCATGGCGATGCCATCGTCCACGGCAATCGTGTTCATTTCCTTGGCGATGCCACCTGCAGCCTCGATTTCACGCGCCACCATCTGCCCCAGATCTTTCAGATGCACATGCCCCGGCACAAATTGTGTAAAGGAGTTGACCACCGCAATGATCGGCTTGCCAAAATCTCCATTCTCAACGCCGGTCGCACGCCAAAGTGCGCGGGCACCAGCCATATTGCGGCCATGGGTCGAAGTCTTGGAACGATAGTCAGGCATTATAAAGTCCTTCAGAGGAAAGGGTGACACTCGTCAGTCAAGCGAGATTTGTCAGACAGTGCAGATCCTTGCGCGCCGCGATGACGGACGCAATCAGCTGCCCCCTGTTTAAACCAAACAAGAAAGGGCTGACAATAGCATTTCTTTCAAAAACTGTATCATCTACGAACAATTTGAAAAGAATAAGACACGATTACCGACAATCGACCGGCAATCAGGAAAGACCGTCGACACTTGTCTTCTGGATCGGGCGCTAGATCCCAAAAAGCCAAGTCTCCGATAAAGCCTAAAGGCGCGGCCATCGATTTCGGTGTTTTTCCCACCGGTCAGAAATAAATGCAGACCAGCAGATCGGCTTGCCGATAAACAGGCCCCCTGTACACGGACAGCGAATATGATATGTGTTATACGCGAATTATCGCTTGCACTGGTCATGGCTTTCAGCCATATGCAGGCCAACGCAAGCACATGTTGACGCAATAGAAACAGAAGCCCGGTAACGGGCTGTTTTTTCATCAAGAGGACGGGCGATTGAGCACTACGGAACAGGAGGCTCCCTGCGCAATCTATGGCATTGAGCGCTGGGGCAATGATCGGTTCGAAGTTCTGGACAATGGCAACATTGGTCTCATCACAGATCACGCAGAAGGGCCGGTCACAACGGACCTGACTTCTATCTTGCATTCGCTGGAAGAGCGTGGCATCGCCTCTCCCATTTTGTTGCGCGTGGCCAACAGCCTGAAAAACCAGATTGACCGCATCAATGTCAGCTTCGCCAACGCGATGAAAGAACTGGACTATAAAGCGAACTATCGCGGCGTCTTCCCCATCAAGGTCAATCAGCAGGCCCATGTGATCGAGAAGATCGTTGAATATGGCGCGCCGCATAGCTTTGGCCTTGAAGTCGGTTCCAAACCGGAATTGATTATCGCCTTGGGACAGCGCCTTTCAAAGGAAGCGCTGCTCGTCTGCAATGGCATCAAGGATAGCGAATTCATCAATCTGGCGCTGCTTTCCAGAAAGCTGGGCTTCAACACGATCATCGTGCTGGAAAGCAAATCCGAGCTGGATCTGGTGCTGAGTGAATCCAAAAAGCTCAACATCCGCCCCCAGCTTGGCATTCGCATCAAACTGAACAATCGCATCACCGGAAACTGGGCCTCCTCCTCGGGGGATCGCTCCGCATTTGGCCTGTCTTCACCGGACGTTCTGCATGTGATCGATCGTCTGCGCGATGAAGGCTATCTGGATTGCCTGCAGCTACAGCATTTCCATCTGGGCAGCCAGGTTCCCGATATCATTGACGTGCGCCGCTCGGCTGCTGAAGCCTGCCGCTTCTTTGTCGAATTGCGCAAGGAAGGGGCTCCGCTCAACTATATCGATCTGGGCGGCGGCCTGGGGATCGACTATACCGGCGAGCATAAATCCACCGAGAACTCCATCAACTATTCCACCGACGAATATTGCTATTCCATCGTCGAGGCCGTGAAGAATACGATGGATGATGCCGACCAGAAGCACCCCACAATCGTCACCGAAAGCGGAAGGGCAACGGTCGCCTACAGCTCCATGTTGCTGTTCAACATCATCAATGTGACCCACTACGAAGAAGACAATAGCGTCGAAGTCACCGAAGAGGACGACCGCTCCATTCGCGATATGCGCGATGTCGAGACCTACCTGACGCCAAGCCGTTTGCAGGAATGTCTCAACGACGTCACCTTCTATCGTGATGAAGTGCGCCGCAATTTCGGGCGCGGCGAAGTGGGCTTGCGCGATCTGGCCAAGGCAGAGAAGCTCTATCTCAACCTGATCGCCAAGATGCGCAAGGCAACAGAAGCCGATGAATGGGTCTCCGATGACGTGCTGACCGCTCTTGAATCGGCAGCCGATATCTATCACGCCAACTTCTCGCTATTCCAGTCTCTGCCCGATGTCTGGGCCATTGATCAGCTGCACCCGATCATCCCGATCCAGCGTCTCAATGAGACCCCGACCCGACGCGCGATCCTTTCCGATATCACCTGCGACAGCGATGGCAAGGTAGATCAGTTCGTACTTGCCGATGGCATTTCATCGTCTCTGCCGGTCCATGCGCTGGAAGATGACGAGCATTATTGCATGGCCGTCTTTTTTGTCGGCGCCTATCAGGAAACGTTGGGCGATTTGCACAATCTGTTTGGCGACACCAACGTGGCCACCATCGAGATCAAGCCGAACGGCGACTTCAACCTGATCCACGAAGTGGAAGGAGACACCATTGCCGAAGTGCTGAGCTATGTGGAATATAACCCCATTGCGCTCTCCAACAGCTTCAAGCAAATGGTAGAGGAAGCCGTTTCCAACAAAAAACTGACCGTGAAGGAACGCAAGACCATGATGGCCGCCTTCAAGGAAAGCATGAACGGCTACACCTATTTCGAACATTCATAAAGCCGCCATCAAGAGCGACCCTTTACAACATCAACACCGACTCCTATCTCGACAAAGGTGCCATGGTTTCAGCATCTTTGTGGGGTCATTATGGGGCGGGACACGCCTGTCGGGCTGGCAGGTTTCCCTCTGAAAAGAAGGACATTGAAATGAATAAAGTTCTGGTTATCGGCGCAGGTGGCGTCGGCTCCGTCGTCATTCATAAAATGGCGCAGCTTTCCGATATCTTCGGAGACATCACACTGGCCTCACGCCGCATTTTCAAATGCGACGAGATCGCCGCGTCGGTGAAGGAGCGCACCGGCGTTACCATCAAGACCGCCGAAGTGGATGCCGACGATGTGGAAGCCCTCTCCGCGCTCATAGACAAGCTTGGTGTGTCTCTGGTGGTCAACGTGGCCCTGCCTTATCAGGACCTCAACATCATGGATGCGTGCCTGAAGTCCGGTGTCAATTATCTCGACACGGCCAACTATGAGCCGCGCGACGTTGCCAAATTCGAATATAGCTGGCAGTGGGCCTATCAGCAGCGCTTCGAGGAAGCTGGTCTGATGGCTTTGCTCGGCTCCGGCTTCGACCCCGGTGTAACCAACATCTACACGGCCTATGCCAAGAAGCATCTGCTCGACCGTATCGACACGCTCGACATTCTCGATTGCAACGGCGGCGACCATGGCCAGCATTTCGCGACCAATTTCAACCCGGAAATCAACATCCGCGAAGTGACCGCTCCTGTGCATCATTGGGAAAATGGCACCTGGGTGACCACCCCAGCCATGGCCAACAAGCAGCCTTTTGACTTCCCCGCTGTGGGCGAGAAAAACATGTATCAGATGTATCACGAGGAGCTGGAAAGCCTTGTGAAGCATCTGCCGGAAATCAAGCGCGCCCGCTTCTGGATGACCTTCGGCGATGCCTATATCAAGCATCTTGAAGTGCTGCAGAATGTCGGCATGACGCGGATTGACCCTGTCATGTATGAGGGCAAAGAAATCATTCCGCTGCAGTTTTTGAAGGCCGTGCTGCCAAACCCGGGCGATCTGGGCAAGACCACCAAGGGCAAGACCTGCATTGGCAACATCATGACCGGAGAGAAAGACGGCAAAGAGAAAACCGTCTATGTCTACAATATCTGCGATCATGAAGAATGCTTCGCAGAAGTGGGCTCTCAGGCCGTGTCCTACACCACCGGCGTGCCCGCCATGATCGGCGCTGCACTGATGCTCACCGGCAAATGGTCTGGCAAGGGCGTCTTCAACATGGAACAGCTCGACCCGGATCCCTTCATGGATATGCTCAATAAGCATGGCCTGCCATGGGAAGCCCACGAGTTGGACAAACCGCTGGATTTCTAGACCGGTGAAAAATCATGAGCCCGGCCCTGCCGGGCTCACTTAGCTCTATCTTCTTTAGCCTTCCAGCCCCTTTACGGAGAAACCGACATGACCGATGCGCCAGTAATGGAAACGCAGGCAGGCGATGCCGGAGCCTTTGCAACCTTCGATCTCGCCCGCGTTCCCTCGCCCTGCTTTGTCATCGACAAGGCAGCCATTCGGCGCAACCTGCGCATCCTGTCGCAAGTGGGGGAAGCAGCTGACGTCAAGATTCTGCTGGCGCTCAAAGCCTTCTCCTGCTGGGCGTTGGGCGATCTCATCGGCAATTATCTTGATGGCACCTGTGCCTCGGGTCTATGGGAAGCCAAACTGGCAAAGGAAAAATTCTCCGGCGAGCTGGCCACCTATTCGGCCGGTTTCAAGGCCGACGAAATACCAGAAATCCTTGAGTTATCCGATCATCTGATCTTTAACAGCCCGGCCCAGTTCCATCGTTTCTTGCCGCAAATCAATGCTGCCCGCAAGTGGGGCTATGCACCTGATTTCGGCCTCAGAATCAATCCTGAACATTCCGAGGGGCATATCGCCAAATATGATCCTTGCGCCATTGGCTCGCGCCTTGGCACCCCCATCAGCCAACTAAGCGATGAGGACCTTGCACCCTTCTCGGGCATACACATGCATACTCTGTGTGAACAGGATTTCACCCCTCTCAAACGCACCTTCGAAGCGGTAGAAGAGCACCTTGCCCCTTGGCTGCACAAGCTCAAATGGCTCAATTTCGGTGGTGGCCACCATATCACCCGCGATGACTATCAGCGCGATGAACTGGTTGCCTTCCTCAAAGTCATCAAGGCGAAATATGATGTCGAGATCTATCTTGAGCCCGGCGAAGCCGTAGCGCTGGATGCCGGCATTCTGGTGGGCGAAGTGCTCGATGTGACCCGCAACGGCAACATCAACATCGCCATCACGGACATCTCGGCCACATGCCACATGCCTGACGTGATCGAAGCCCCTTATCGCCCCGCTCTATTGGGTGAACAAAAGGGCGGCGTCTCTTACCGGCTAGGCGGCCCATCCTGTCTGGCGGGAGATGTCATCGGCGACTATGCCTTTGGCTCTGAACTGGAGATCGGCCAGCCCATCGCCTTTCTCGATCAGGCACATTATTCGATGGTCAAGACAAACACCTTCAACGGCGTACGCCTGCCATCCATCGCCATTTGGGATTCGGAAACGGACCAGCTCGACGTCATTCGCGAGTTCCCCTATGCTGAATTCCGCGACCGCCTGTCGTAAGTCCCATAAAGTCGTAAGTCGCACAAAACAGGACATCTATCATGTTTGATTTGACCTATCCTGCCTTTTTGGCTTCGGAACTCACCGATGCAGAGAGCAACCCGCAAACAGCCCTGTTTGAAGTCATCCCCTGCCCGCTGGAAAAGACCGTTTCCTATGGTGCAGGCACTGCGGCCGGCCCTCTGGCCCTGCTGGAAGCAAGTCAGGAGCTGGAGCGCTTTGACGGCAAGGGCTTTCCAATCAAAAAAGGCATCATCACCTCTGACGTGATCAATTGCGAGCAGCCGATCGAGCTGGTGATGAAGGATCTGCGTGCGCGTACGGCAGCCAGTGTGGAGGCGGGTCGCATTCCCGTCACTCTTGGCGGCGAACACAGCCTCTCCTATGGCGCCATCATGGGCGTTGTGGACGCGCTGGACGCTCCGGTAGGCATTATCCAGATTGACGCCCACGCCGACTTGCGCAACGCCTATCAAGGCCACAAGCATTCCCACGCCTCGGTCATGCATCTATGTGCCGTGGAACGCCGCCTGCCTCTCATGCAATTTGGTATCCGCGCCTTGTGCAGCGAAGAACAGGACTCGCGCATGAATGAGGCGCATATCCAGTTTGTCGATGCGGAAAAGCTTGTCACGGAAGGCATAACCGCAGTTGACCTGCCCGAAGACTTTCCCGAGCATGTCTACATCACCTTCGATGTGGACGGGTTGGACCCCTCCATCATGCCAGCAACGGGAACGCCGGTTCCCGGAGGCCTTAGCTATTATCAAAGCCTACAACTCATCGCTCATGCTCTCAAGGGGCGCAAATGCGTTGGTTTTGACGTGGTGGAACTGGCGCCGATCGAGGGACAATGGGCTTGGGATTTCACTGCGGCCAACCTCACCTACCGCCTGATGGGGCTGGTCGGCGGCCATTAGGAATGGCGCTTATGCTCGGTTGACGCAAAAGCAAAAGGCGTCAACCGGCCGCACACGCCTCACCAATCGGTGATCTTGTCGATCATCTTGCCGCCTTTTTTCACAAGACGCGAGAAATAACCGCCATCTTCAGGGCTGCGCCTTGCATTGACACCCCCGTCTGGGGCTTCCAGCGGCGTGAGCGGCGCACGCTCCACCGCCCCCTTATTGGGTGCCTGCCGCTTGGCCATAGAGGAACCATCGGAGCTGTTGGCCTCTCCTGTCAGAGTTAAAGCTTTTCGGGAAGCTGCCTTCTTTGACACCCCCGGAACAGGATCTTCTGACAAGGAAACGATACCAGCCCCACTATCCAGTTCCTCCGGCAGCTTTTTCAACGCCGAGGGCGCATATCCGGCATCGACCAATTGTGCCTGTATGCCATCAAGACGCTGGGTCAGGCGGCTGACTTTTGCTGCTAGGCTGGCATTTTCCTTGCGCTGCTGTTCCAACTGGTTTGCCAATCGGGTCAATTCGCTGAGCAGAGCCCTAGTGCTGACCTCATCGTGCCAGTCTTCATCCATCGGCACTTTTTCGATTTGAGGAACGGCCTCGTCATTGGCCGTCTGTGCCAACAATGGCTGGCCGGCCGACAGCAGAAACAGCGACGCGAACAACACACGGCATGAAAACAGGCGTTTCATTCCCAAATCACATTGACTAACCATTCTCTTTGCACCTTTGCGACAGAACCGGAGTGGCCGACCACGGCGGACACAATCACCAAAAGACACCGGATCTGTGGCAACAATATGGGCAAAGAGGATGGTTTGCCCCGCCATGCCTTGCTGCTGCCGCTTGCTTGCCATAAAAGTCGGCCAAAGGCATCCAGCATCAATCCGGTCAATGAGCAGAAACCGAAAGCACTTGAAAAGAGCCACATATGGATCAGTCAGATTATCGCATTGAAAAGCAGACACCGCCGCTGGAAGATTTCCTGCGCCTGAGAAAAATCACCGGTCTGACCGTCTATTCCGAAGAAGCAGCCAGAGAAGGCCTCAAAGGCACAATCGCCGCCGCGACGATCTATTACGGTGATCAGGTGGTCGGCATCGGCCGTCTTGTAGGTGATGGTGGCTGCGTCTTTGTCATTTGCGATATCGCCATTGATCCGGCTCATCAGGGAAAAGGGCTGGGCAAGGCAATCATGGCCAGTTTGATGGACTATGTGCGTAGCGAACTGAAATCAAAGGCTTACGTGTCGCTCATCGCAGACCTTCCAGCAGACAAGCTCTATGAGCAATTCGGATTTGAAGCAACAGCGCCTGCATCCATCGGCATGGCCTTCAGAGTATCCTGAAGACCCCTAAGGCCATGCATCAACGCACCAGATCGGCGACCACCCAGCGTGTAAAATCCACCAGAGCCTTGGGGGCTACCTTGATCTGCAATCCCCTTTGTCCGCCATTGATATGAATGAGAACCTTGTCCATAGCGCTAAGATCAAGCGCCGTGGGCACACGCTTGCGCTGCCCAAGTGGACTTATGCCGCCAACCTTGTAGCCTGTCATCCGCTCGGCATCAGAAGGCTGCATCATGGCGGCGCGCTTGCCGCCGAGCGCCTTGGCCAGCTTCTTCATATTGACTTCGCAATCGGAAGGCACCACCGCGCAAACAGGCTTGCCATCAAGTTCCACCATCAGCGACTTGAAGACTTCCGCCGGATCGGCTCCGATGGCTGCGGCCGCCTGTAGCCCGACCCTATCCGCATCGTGATCATATTCATAATGCAACAGGGAAAAATTCACCTTGCCCTTTTTCAGGGCTTGTGTAGCGGGCGTACTATCGGACATGGGAGCACCTTGGAGAATGCCTTGGGAATACAAAAGATAAGCCAATGAGGCCAGCTCTTTTTAGGCCTCAAGCGAAAGAGTGGCAAGTGGTGGGAAAACAGGAATGCATCAGCGCAAGCGCTCATCAGCCAGCAGGGCCAATCTTGGCGCCTCAGCCGACGACCTTATATTCGATGCCGCAATCCTTGAAGATTTCTTCGCTGCGGGTGGTATCAAACCGCCCCTGAATGCCCTCATTGTGACGCCAGACCACTTTCCCCACCTGATGCGCGGCCAGAAATTTCGTGCATTCCTTGCAAGGTGGATGGGTCACATAAACTATGCAGCCCTTGGCCGGTTCTTTCATGGCCGCAAGCGCATTCATTTCCGCGTGGATCACACGATCATATTTTTCCTCGCGCGTCTCATACCATTCCGGCTTGTCTTCCATCGAGCGGGGAAAGCCGTTATAGCCAACAGCCGCAAAGCTCTTGTCCGGTCGCACGATGACACAGCCCACCTTGGTAGACGGATCGCGACTCCGTTTGGCAACAGCATCGGCGCAATCAAGCACCCATTCATCAAATCCGGGTCTGCTGGTCATTTTTCCCCCACAGAAAACACTTACGGAAAACAACGAAACTGGCCAAAATTTGCGATGCTCATCCAAAAATTGCAAGAAAAATTAGATACCTAAGGGCCTAAAAGGCAAGAAATGCGCCCAAAAGAGCGACACCTTTGCCGGAACAACCGGATCTACTAGATTTTCAATAGAAAGATTGGCACGCCCTACGGGGTTCGAACCCGTGTTGCCGCCGTGAGAGGGCGGCGTCCTAGACCACTAGACGAAGGGCGCTTGATAGAAAAAGGCTTTGGCACCATAGAGGCCAAACTGCCTTACCTTAAGCGCACACTAGACCTCTGGATCTTTGGTTTCAAACGAAAATGCACGAAAATCCAGATAATTAAACGGAAATTGAAGAGCCGGACGAAGGAGCATGCAAATCAGGGGCATGAAGAACAGAGTTCAAGGACCAAACCCCTTGCCCCAGAAATTGAAAGCCGCCGCTGCGACTGCTTTCATGGATGCAGCGCCGCGACGGAAAAGGACTGGCTTTATAAGGGTCTAAAGTGGAAAGAAGCCAGTCACACTGGCTTAGCTGTTGCTTTGATTGGCTTTACATGTATAGCCAACAAGGCTTGCATCAGAGTTGGCAGTCGGCACGAATGCAGGTTCTGCATTGTTTCCGACACCGCAATAGGAGCCATTGGCAACATAGCGGTCAAACAGATCTGGACCAGTAGAAATCAGAACGCTTCCCTGTTCCTGTACAAGCTGTCTTGCCTGATTCACAGTCAGATCGCGGCTATCAACCTGAGCGGCAGCGAATGCGGAAGAGGCAGAAGCAATGGCCGCGATGGCGAGAACGGAAAGAGCAGTAGCTGGCTTTTTCATCGATTTATTCCTTTTCTTTTTTTATCGATGCGACACCTTTTTTTTCCTGCGACAATCCTGAAATATTCATCAGAAGCCATTTGTTCAAGGCAGTTTCCAACCTTTCGATATTCAACAAAATGTGACTGAAATAAGAGATAAAAATCATACAGTTAATCTTGAGCTACCACTTATGGTTACATGGATAAAAAACGGACTTTGCCTATGAAGATCTGCGTTCAGGACATCATACAGCGATCATTTGCCCTGCCCCCTTTCCGTCAGTCACAAGACCTTCGTCAAAAGGCTTTTGTCGGGCGAAAATAAGCGAAAAGTGGCTCCGCAACGCTTGATATATATCACATATAAACTGCGACAGACGAACCGCTCTGAAAGAAGAGCTGTCGACCATCCCGATTTTCGGCAATAAGGTCGCACCGGTTTCTTGAGGTCAAGGAGGCCTGTGGCCTCTTCTATGTGGATGATCTACGAGACAACCAGCCCCATATGCCGCCCAACAATGCCATGGCTAGGCTAAAATGATGCCGACCTATCCGATAGATAAACAAAAGCCCCCGCAACTCAGTGAGTTACGAGGGCCTTTTGATAACGATTGGTACGCCCTATGGAACAAATATGAGCACTGGAATATAACGATAAATGACGACAGGTGAAGAGAGGAAGGCGTTCTTTCCCGTCATTCCCCCAAATCAGGAACGACCGCTTCGGAACCCAAATTCGCCATTGAAAATGCAATTACACTTCCTGTTGGGCTCAGATAAAGGGAAACGAGGTTCGTAGGTCCACATCAACTATGCATCTTCGCACCCTTGGTGATTTTGTCGACGGTCTTTTTGTCAGCTCGTAATGCTATCCCGACAGTGTTGGATTCTTCTAGGCTATGGTGGGAAAAAACCTCACGATTGGCATCGTCATGGCCAGTTTCAAACATCTCTTCGATGTAAGCCGCGGTTTCGATATTTCGGTCGCGGGCTCGTCTGCGGATGTTGGTGAGTACATTGGCTGTCGCTGACAAAACAATAACCGGCTGAATGGACAAGGGCAGATGCTCGTTGTTGTCACCATCGACGTAAGGAGATCCTATGATGCTGGGATTGGCTCCGGCAATTCCGCTCATCAGAAAGGCTGTTACATTGAGCTTTTGCCAAATAGCCAAGTCCTCTCGAATAATGATGGCGATCTTAGTGTCAAACATAGTCAAAGCCTCTTTCCAACCAATTGGATCTCGAAATTAATTCGGCAATTCAAGATAAATGTCGAATTATCTTTGTTCATTTCTCTCTATCTCGTATAACATTCCAAATATGAAACTTCCATCGAAGCAATTTCGGAGACACGTTGCGATTATGTCCATTGACCGAATAGATCGACGAATTTTGGCTATTCTGTCGAATAATGCACGGATGACGAATAAAGAGCTCGCTTTCGAAGTGGGCTTGGCTGCATCGAGCGTCCACGAGCGGCTAAAGCGACTGCAAGAAAGCGGTTTGATTGCCGGCACCTATACGGATATTCGACTGGAAAAAATGGGCCTTTCACTCAAAGCGCTCTTGTTCATTCAATTGTCAGAGCACAAGAAGAACGATCTTGATCGTTTTCTAAGGGAGGTCTTAAAAATCCCAGAAGTTCGAGCGGGATGGATGATCAGCGGACGTTTCGATGCTGTTGTGGAAGTTGTCACAGAAAACACAGCGCACTTGCACCGGCTGGTGGTAGAGCAGTTTTCGTCTCGCAAAGAGATCAGCCGAATAGAGACATCCATTGCTTTTGAGAGTGTGGTTCAGAATGATCTGTCTGACACCCTAAATCTGATCGATGATCAACAAAATGATAGCCTCTAGAAACATTCGCCAATGTTTCCTTCGTCCAATAGCTATCTCCCCCTCTCCCAATGCTACGCAACGAATGAATGGCAGATACGATAATGCTGCGTTCAGGCCCGGAACGCGGCGGTTTGCAGCGATACTGCTAAGATCTGATGAGTGCGGCCGACGGTGTTGAAATGCCACACCATCTATTCACCTCTGCCAATCCAACTAGAACAGAATATTAACAATTCACATATACAAGTAAATTAAATACCAGTTTAAATTATCCAAATGGTGATAACATGGTCCCCCACACACGGTGTTTGGAGCCAGTCGAGTTTCTTAAATCTGGACTGCTCTGCGGCGAACAAAACACAATTTCATCCAGCGACATTTCATCTGAGTTTCCGGAAGTAATCTCCGAGCTTTTCTCTGCTATGCAAAACAGCAGCATTTCCGGCTCTTTGTCAGGAGAAGATGAGATAAGGAAAATTGCGTTAAAGCAACAAGCCGATTGGGAGTATCTGTTTCAGCACGATTTTGGCGAAGAGTCGGTCAAGACGGCTATGAGCTCCGGGATTGACCATCAACATAAAGGCATTCCTGCTGCCTGGTATATAGCAGGCGTTGGCCGCGCCATGCTCAGTATGCTGCCCAAAATCATCAAACGGTATCGGTTCCGCCCTAAAGAACTGAATGCAGTCTTATCGACATGTATGTTTCGCGCATTTGCAGAAATGAGCGGCTCTGCTTGTGGTCAAGAGCAATCGATCGAAAACCGAGCGATGCAAGAAGTGCAAGATGGAAGAATTGAAGCCCTTGAGAGAATGTCTCGATCTGTCGTCGAAACAAATGATATTTTGTTGCAAGTATCACTTTTGCGCAAAAACACACAAGATGTGACATCGAACAGCCAGACCATATCTGCGGCGGCAACTGAGATGGTGGCCTCCGTTGGTGAATTGTCGAGAAACAGCAACGGCGTGGCAAAGGAAGCCAACCAGACCAACGAAAATGTTGTCAATGGTCGCCAAACCATCCTCAAAATGTCAGAAACCATGTCGCACATCTCAACCTCAGTGGAGTCTACCTCCAATAATGTTGATGAGTTGGCGGCGGCTTCCGAGCAGATTGATCAGATTGTCACCGTGATTGAAAATATCGCGGCCCAGACCAATCTTCTGGCCCTGAATGCCACGATTGAGGCCGCAAGAGCCGGAGAAGCAGGCAAAGGATTTGCAGTCGTTGCCGCAGAGGTGAAGAATCTTGCCAATCAGACCTCTCGTTCAACGGAAGATATTATTCAGAAAGTTTCCATGCTGAGAGAAGGCATGCTCAATATCCAGAAAACCATGGAAACATCCACGTCTGCTGTCATGGAAGGTGGAGAAGCCATTGAGGACACATCAAGTTTGATGGAAAAGGTTTCACAGCAGATTGGGTCTGTGTCTGGCGATATGATGGAAATTTCCAATATTATCGACAGTCAGAAGGATGCCAGCCAAGAGGTTGCAGAGAGCATCGGAAGAATAGCAGACATCGCATCAAACAATAACGACATGGTGGCGATGGTTGTCTCCAATTTGTCTGAAACAACGGACTTTTATGCGCAGCAGGCAACAGAATTATTTGACGAGGGTTCACATGCTTCCCTTTGCTACGCGGCGAAAGTGGATCATGTCCTGTTTAAGCGCAAGATTTTGGATACTTGTATTGGCGATGGAACATGGAACAGCTCCGAAGTTCCAGATCACAACCATTGCAACCTGGGCAAATGGTATGATCAGATTACAGACAGTGTAATCAAGAACTCACCAACCTTTAAGCAGCTGATGGGGCCCCATAAAGAAATCCATGCCGCAGGTAGACGTGCTCTAGAGGCGCATGCCCAAAAAGATGAAGCGGAAATGCTCAAGGAACTTCATATAATGGATCAGACGAGCAAAGAGGTCGTTGCCCTTCTGGACACGTTGGCCAAAGAGATCTTGCTTGAAGAAAAACGCCGAGAAGAGGCTGCGTGATCCTGCAAGGCATCTCAATTTAAATGTCAAGTCAGGGTGAATTTAGGTGAAAAGCTCCCGACCTGAGCCCAAAGGTCCCCAGCCGTTTTCGGAAGGGGCCTTTGGTTTCAATTGCCTCTAGGCGAAGAGACCCAAAATCACCCCGCCTTATGGATGTAACGCTTCGGAGTTTCGCCAGTCATTTGCCGGAAGAAGGCGATGAAGGCGCTGTCGCTGGCAAACCCGAGGTCCGAGGCCACAGCTGTTACGCTGAGGCCTGAGGCAAGCAGATCTACAGCGCGCAGCAATCGCCAGCTTTGACGCCAGGCCTGATAATTCATGCCCGTTTCCCGGCGAAAGATGCGAGAGATCGTCCGCGTGGTGACGCCGATTTGGTGCGAAAGGGTCTCCAGTTCCGGAGGCAGTTCCTCGATATCCAGCCGCGCCAAACGCGGGTCGGATGGAACAGGCAGAAGCATGGGTTCCTGCCGTGCCGTCGCGAGTTCATCCAGACAGACCGCCAGCAAATTGCGTGCAGCCCCCTGCGACCAATCCGTGTCAAAGGGCAGCAAGCTGATCCGCTCGAACACCTCACGCAGCAGGGAGGACATGGTTACAATGGCCAAACCGGAAAGATGCGCGGAGAGGTATGCTTCGTCGAGATAGATGGATCGGTACTCGACCTCACTGCGGATGGTGACCCGATGCGACGTTCCCGGTGGAATCCAGGCCACCCGGATCGGAGGCAGAACGGACGTCGCACCAGCCAGCATGATCCGGATCGAACCGGCAAAGGCAAACAAAAGCTGCCCGCGCCCATGCTGGTGCCAACCGGAATCGTGCTGCACCAGCCGCGATGCGATGCCGACGACCGGTTGTGCCATCTGGTCGACATCAAAAGGGTCTGAGGGGGCAAGCCAAGCCATAGATGATCCATCTTGTCCGATTTACGATATAATTTGTCATTATATTTGTAATCGGCTCAGGCGCAATCCGGTAGACAGGCGGAAGCTCTAGTAACATTCGAGGTCCGACATGGTCTGCCGCCCACCCCTTGCGCTTGTCATACTTCTTCTGAGTTTTCCGCAGATCGTGGAAACCATCTACAGCCCGGCTCTGCCGAATATCGCCACAGCCTACCAGGCCACGCCGGAAGAGGCCGCGCAGACGCTTTCGCTGTGGTTTGTTGCCTTTGCCGTTGGCGTCATATGCTGGGGGCGGTTATGCGACCTCGTCGGCCGTCGCCCGTCCCTGCTGGCCGGTCTGGCATTCTATGCATTTGGATCGGGCTGGGCGATGATCACGGAAGATTTTACGCATCTTCTGTTTGCCCGAGTGCTTTCGGCTTTTGGCGCTGCGGTAGGCTCGATCGTAGTCCAGACGGCATTGCGCGACAGCTTCCGTGGTCCGGACCTTGCCCGCATTTTCTCTTTGCTCGGGCTGGCGCTTGCGGTCAGTCCGGCCATTGGCATGTTCCTCGGCCAACAGATCGCTTTCCACGCCGGGCATCGGGCTGTATTCGCCACGCTTGGCCTGCTTGCCGTAGCCCTTCTTGGGTTTGGCTTTGCCTTCTGGCCCGAAACGCGACCATCCGAAGAACCGGCGACACGCTTTCTGCCCACCTTGCACGCCATGCTTCGGGATAGCGACATCTGGTGCACGGCGGTGCTGATCGCGGTCTTCAACCTTGCCATTTTCGGATATTACCAGCTTGGCCCGTTCCGGTTCGAACAGCTGCAAAATAACTGGCTGGATTTCGGAGACAGCGGGCTCGTGCTGGCCGCAGCCTCGCTTATCGGGGCTTGGACAAATGCTCGTCTTCTGCGATACGGCAAAAGCCCAAATACCCTTGCTGGTCTTGGTGTTCTTCTGCTGGCAATAGGTTCTATACTCGTGTTTCTATTATCCTCCGGCCCTGCCTTCCTGATCGGCATGGCTGTCGTTGCCTTGGCCTATGCCATTGCCATCCCGAATATCCTTGCAAACGCCTTGCTCCGCTATGCAGACAGGCTGGGGACAGCCGGGGCTCTCCTGAGCATGCTATACTACATGCTCCTCGGAGTGGGACTCATGCTGGCGGGTTGGGGGCAAAACCTGGAGTATCTCCTTCTGGCATGTGCCATGCTCGGGGCACTTGCCCTGTTGGTCGCGCAGATGCTCCCTCGCTGACGGAGCAGGCGCTGCGGCAACAAGCGCGGGATGGGTGCGCGACGTGATGTTGCTGAAGGCAGAACATGCAGAAAATCAACTTTGGACCAAGCAGGCCTTGCATCCGAGGAGAGTTTCTTCCGACAGGGCTTTAGCTATCGCTAGCCAGCTTCATCGTGATGATGCCGCTGATGATAAGCAGCGCAGCAATAACCCGTGCAGGCGTTACGGGCTCCCCCAGCACTATGATACCGACGACAAACGCACCAACAGCTCCGATCCCCGTCCAAACCATATAGGCTGTGCCGAGCGGAAGTGTTTTCATCGCCAAAGACAAAAGGCCGAAACTGGCGATCATTGTTACAATCGTGATGGCTGTTGGAATGAAGAGCGAAAATCCGTCGGATTTCTTCATGGTGAAAGCCCAAACAGTCTCCAATACTCCGGCAACGAAAATATAAATCCACGCCATGGATGATCCCCCTATGACGGGCCGTCCCGAATGAAAACCAGATTGGTGAGGTCGTCCTCATCCAGAAGAGGTAGGCATTCATAAGATTTTAGTCAACCATAAGAGTGGAATTGTTGGTCCATTCGGACACAACCATGCTTATACGCCTTAATCTGCTGTCCAGAAGACACTCCGAATACGATCCGAACACGAGTAGACGGGCCCAAGCTGCCGTTCATCCGCCGAAAGATAGCACCAACGCCACCCGCACAAGCAACTTCTCTGGACAGCTCCAGCCTCCGGCGCCGGAATTCGCCATACTGTAGGTGTTACCGACTGCTTGAAGGGAAGCCACCCGACGCATGTTGAGCCAATTGCTGTTGATTTAGCCAAACATGGGTTTCAAGTTCATGACGTTGCGAAGAATGAAGATGTTGCATTCAATCACGCGATTCAGCGCACTATCCACACATGCCATTCGATTTTGGCGCATTCGATTTTGGCGCATTTGATTATTGACCTGTACCCCTATGCGAGAAACAGGACCAACAATTCAGCTTTGTGGCTTTTCTCTTCAGTGTTTGTTCGCCCATGGCAGTGTTGCCGTAGCCTCTTCAGGCGCATCAATCATGGGGACATAGATCTTGATATCAAGTAGCGGAGTGCCATCGATGCAGTCCAGCCCGCTCACTGTTAGCTTCGTGCCGTCAATCGAAAGGATCTTGACCGCGCTCAGAGCGATCGGATTGGGACGATGGGGAGAGCGCGTGGCAAATACGCCATATTTCTTTTCCGCTTTAGGTGGCGTCGTCTGTAGTTGCGTTCTGTCTGCCCTGTCAAACCAATAAAGTACGGCGATATGGCGCCCTT
This sequence comes from uncultured Cohaesibacter sp., assembly GCF_963676485.1. Lineage (NCBI taxonomy): Bacteria > Pseudomonadati > Pseudomonadota > Alphaproteobacteria > Hyphomicrobiales > Cohaesibacteraceae > Cohaesibacter > uncultured Cohaesibacter sp. Next base: position 2,808,616 of record NZ_OY781114.1, on the reverse strand, counting down.
CTTCCAAACCCAGAAACGCATCTAGATAGGCAGGATCAACGTCGATCACACTTTCTTTCTCGTTAAAGCGGCTGTTGCGTGGGCATTCCTCGCGGCTTTTAAAGCCGGTCCAGATTTTGCCAATCGGTTGCAGAGTGAATGGGGGGAGCTGGTCTGACATGGGACTTTTCCTTTCTTGAAATCATTATTCCGCAATATGGCATCATTCGGCGGAAACGGTTTGCCCAATGGCTGAGGTGACGCCGGTCGGTTTTGGAACAACGATGGGGGCGCCATCAATGGTGTGAATGCTGACCGGGATGTCATAGGTTGCTTCGACGAGATCTGCTGAAATCTCTTCGACATTGCCACGTGCCAAAACCCGACTATCTTTCAACAACAGGAATTCATCGGCGAAGCGAAGGGCCGTGTTGAGGTCGTGCATGGTCACCACCGTGGCCGTCTGACGCTCTCTTACAACAGAACATAAAAGCGACAAGAGTTCGAATTGGTTGCGCATATCAAGAGCGCTGGTCGGCTCATCAAGCAGCAGCAAGCGCGGTTGCTGTACAAAAGCTCTGGCGATAGAGACCTTTTGCAACTCTCCTCCTGAAAGCTCATCGAGATAGCGCAAACTCAGCGGCTCAAGGCCGAGACGGGCAATGGTCTCTCCGACAAGAGCCAGATCATGATCCTTCACGCGCCACCCCATATGCGGCTTGCGCCCCATAAGCACCGCATCAAACACGGTCACCCGGGCAGTTTGCGATTTCTGCGCTACGTAACCAACCTTTGCGGCCAATTGTGGCGGCGTCAGGGAAAGCAGATTCTGGCTATCGAGCAGAACACTTCCGCCTTTTGGCTTCTGGAGCGCGTTAAGGCATTTGAGCAAGGTTGTCTTGCCGACACCGTTCGGGCCGAGAATGACAAGAATACGCCCGGGTTTGAGGTCAAACGCGATGTCATTCAGAATGGCTCTGTTGCGGTAGGCAAAATGGATGTCCTGAACCTCAAGCATCAGTGTCGTCCTCCGCGTAGAATGAGCCACAGGAACACTGGCACGCCAAGAAAAGATGTCAAAACAGACACCGGCAGAACATTTGGCGCCAATATCAGCCGCGCCGCTGTATCGGCAACCAACAACAAAACCGCGCCGCCAATCAGACTGGCAGGCAAAAGAAAGCGATGGTCCGCTCCGATGACCCTGCGCACCATGTGAGGCACCACAAGGCCGACAAAACCGATGATGCCGAGAAACGAAATTGACACAGCTGTCAGCAGCGAGGCGGCAAACATGCTGATGAGACGCAAGCGTTCAACTCTCACGCCAAGCCCTTGCGCGGTTTCATCTCCGGCATCAATGGCGTTGTAGTTCCAGCATTGCGCGACAAAATATATCGAGATCGGCACCGTTACGGCTGCTATCAGGCCGATGTCGCGCCAGGTGGCGCGTGCTGTGTCGCCAAAGGTCCAGAAAACCATGGCCGCCAATTGCACATCATCTGCAAAGAACTGCAAGAACATGGTTCCTGCTGTAAAGAGGGACCCGAGCGCCACCCCCGTTAGCACCATGACCTCGGGGGAAGCCCCCCTTACCCGAGCGATCAACACGATAAGAGCCGCTGCGAGCAGGCTGAAGCCGAAGGCGGACAGCGTAACGGCCACCGGATTATAGACAGCAATCGCGCCTCCCTCTGCCGAAGGCACATCCATCGCTCCCACAGCCATGACACTCAGAGCGGCTCCGAAGGCAGCAGCATGAGAAATGCCCAGAGTGAAAGGAGAGCCAAGAGGATTGCGCAGGACCGACTGCATGGAAGTGCCCGAAACCGCCAATCCAGCACCAGCGAGCATCGCAGCCACAGCCTGCGGCAATCGAATGCTCCAGACAATAATATCACTCCGGCGCGGAGCTTCAGCTCCGATCAGTGACAAAACCACGTCTTGGACCGGCACGGATGCCGCCCCCAGAGAGAGGGCAGCGATCAGCGCAGGAACGAGAGCCAACAACAAAAGCGCAATAACCACCGCCTTGCGGCGGATGTAAAGCGCATAGCTGCCCAGATTGGCATCACACGTCTTCAACATCATTGCACGGGTACCTGCTGGAAAACCAGACCGTTGAAAATGGTGTTCATTTCATCAAAGACCGGTTTGCCTAACAGGAAGCGATATATCTCATCGGCTTTCTTGGCGGGATCAATATCGGCAAAGCTGTCCGGATAGACCAGCTTGCCGATGAAATAGGCATCGGCGAGAATTGAGCCAAAATTCTTGGTATAAAGCGCATAAGGCAGCATACCCCAAACCTGCCCCGTCTCTCTGGCAGAGAGAATTTGAAAGGCCGGATCGCCCATTAATTCAGCTTGCCCCCCAGCGTCAGGGCCAAGCTGCAGCGTTGCCAGATCCAGCAGGATGACATCCGGATCCCATTCGATCAGCTTTTCCTTCGCGATGGTGGTGGCGTGCCCGCCGCTTGCTTTCGCCTTGGATGCGGCAAGATTTTGAAGTCCCAAGGCGGAAAAAGGCGCATAGACCGGGTCGGTGGATGCTAGTCCGCGCGAGCCTCGGTAGGAAATGCCCCCAACATAGATACTCGGAGCCTTCTTCTCAGACGCTGCGGCGCGCGCCTCAAGATCGGATTTTGTATCCTTGAAGAAGGTGATCAGTTCGGCCGCCCGCTCTTTGCGATCCAGCGCATCTCCTATAATTTCCAAAGCCTGATAGAACTGGTCACTCTGGCCATCAAGATCCCCATATTGAACGGCGATCACAGGAATCTGCGTTTTCTGCTGGAGTGTTTCCGGCTTCAGCCCAGAAGACCCAACGGTTTTGAAGATGACCTGCGGGGCTGGATCAAGGGCCATGATCAGTTCGGGATTGTCTCGCCCCAGATGCTGACCGAAAAGCGGCAAGCTTTTATAGTCCGGATTGACCAGTGCGTAGGGTCGAGAGTCAAAAGGAGATTTGCGCTTTTCCATGCCATCAACAGCCACGACACGGTCTTCAACACCCAGATAAGTGAGAAGTCGCAAACAGCCCGCACCGGAACAGATGACGTGATCAACCGTGTCTGGAATGTCATGCGCTACACCCAAGGTGTCTTTCACAACACGGGCAGAGACTGGAAGATTGAAAGAAGCAAGCGCCAGCGCTGTGGCAAATAGATATCGAATTTTCATAACATGTCCATTTTCAAGGAATGGGGGAGAAAATTCATGCAGATCCTGAGACTGTCCAGAGCTAAAGCCCACCACACAGCACAGGCACGCCCTATGCGCACCATGCCCGCGGTTGAGCCAAAACCAACACCAGTTTGAAAAAAGGAATACAAAAAAGACCTTCCTCCGGAGCACCCCGCCCAGATCTGAATGAGTGACTTGCCGGCAGGTCTCCTGGCTCACAGGTCAATATGCTTTTCCACCTTCCCGGTCTCAAAACCAGTGGTAAATGAGAAAAGCATTCTCTGTTTACAGTTGCGGGGGCAGCTCCGGATTCACAACAAGGCACAAACCTTGCCACTTACCGGATTCCCTTTTCATCCCTATTGGAAACCGACATCCAATTTCTCATGCAATTGCCTTGACCTGTCAATTGACAAGATTACCGCAGCGGGACAATCCTGCTTGTTGTGAAGGTGGCTGCCCCTTCAAACGGGACCGCATTTATGTATGTACCGGCCGCTGCTCGCCAAAGTTATTGCATGTCGCCGGAAATCGCTCCTATATATCCACCCCATTGATCGACACGCGGGTCGTAGCCATTTTGGGGTTACGCTCACACCGTATTCTCATTGCCGGAAGGGTCCAAGTAGACCGATTGGTCCGTCAGATTCTTGGGGGCGTATCTTTCCGTTCCATGCAGTCAGTTTATAACAAATTCCTTTGTGATAGAGATTGTTCTAGATGCCAATCTCGACCGCATTCCTTGGCATATCGAATGCCGACTTGTGTCTGAGTATACTTCATACCGTCCATGCCAGCTTGCTGACCAAAGCCACCACCAACTTGTTGCGATGCATGCGTTCTGATGCTCGTGTTAGCCATTCCCAAGGCTGAAGTCTGGCCATCGATTGGTCCTCATCAAGATGATCTTTGCTGCATGAACAAAGAGCATGCGCAAATATCATCTTGATGAGGACCAACAGCCTCCTGCCGATCTTCCCGCAATTTGGCCTTGCCCCGCAGCTTCGGTGTCTTGTTGCTGAGCTGCAGTCCCAACTCTTTGTAGATACGACACGTTTTCTTCATGTTGACCAACCAGCCTTCACGACGCAGCAACACATGAACACGACGATGTCCATATCTTACACGTGCTTCGCAAATCTCCTTGCCCCACTTTTCAAGAGCGGCCTGACCGGTACGACGAGACTTGTAATGATAGCTTGAGGTATCGAACAGAAGAAAGCTACAGGCTCGCCTGATCGAAATCACCCAGCCGAAAGAATAGCACGAAAAACTCTAATGCAAAGCGATCCAGTTCTTAGGCGCAGAGCATGAATTGGGCATCTATCCAGAAGATTATAGTCAGCCGAATACGTCTATGCTGCCAACAGCCTGAGAAAGCATCTGCATCCGCTGATCATCTTGCTTCCTTTTCGGAAAGGTTTCGATACAGCTAAACTCCAATCCGCTTCTCAAGGTCTACTTCGCTCTCGAAAGCAATGTGATATATAGGTCTATTCGGAGAGATATTTCTCTCTATCAGTCAGCTGAGATTGCCGGAAGTTGGCAAGCAGATTCTCGTACCAGAACTTGAGATGCCGCCACAAGGGTTCTGCTCTAAACGTGAATTTGACCTGTCCCGGTTTGCCGGCCAATTGGGCGGGCGGGCGATCAAATGTGAAGCACACCCTGTAGGAGCGGGTTCCAGCCTCTTGCTGATAGATCATGATCGCTTGAAGCCTGAAGGTCTCGGGTGGTAGCGGATAATAGGCCCGGTTTAGCCGGAAATCTGCGCCAACAAAATCCGTCTGAAACTTGGCGACATAGCGTTCAGGGAATTGTCCGGAGAAGGCCGCCACGCCGTGAGAGGGGAGCAATTCGCCCATGGTCTGCCCTGCCGCCTTCAAAGCATTGTCATTGCTGTGGGTTGTCGAGATGAAATAGCCATCCTCATCAGCCCTGATGATCTGTTCTGCTTGCGCCTTTTGTAGAATTCGCCTGCGATCCTGCAAGGAGGCATATTGCTTCTGCATCGCCTGCGCCTGTGCTGCTCCCGCTCCGCGCGCACTTTGCAAAGCCAGCGCAGCCTCGGCCAGCTGGTGCTTGACGAGAACCAGTTCATCATTGATTTGTGGATCATCCATTTCGATCAGTATATCGCCCTTCTGAACCGCACCTGATGCATGAATTTTCTGCACAAATCCCTTGTGCCCGGTCGTTATCGAATAGGCCTGCTCCACATCAAGACGTACTGGAATAACGGTAGAAAACGGGAACGGCACAAAACCGATGAAAGCGATCAAGGCAAGAAGAATTCCCAAACCGACAAAACGTGGCTTCATTCTCCCCGCTCCCTTTTTCGCTTGTGTGTTTGCTGCGGCGGTATGATCCAAAGACCGTTCAACGAATGTTTTAATTGGGGTCGAGAACATGACGAATAGGCCCCAGAGGACACATATGATACCTACGCCGAGATATTTGGGAGCCATGCCAAACGCGATCTGATAGACGATATAGATGCGATACCATATCGTTCCCATAGAATAGGCAACAGCCAAAATCTGTTTGCTGTTTTTGGGCAACGCTCCTTGCTGGCCAAGCGACAATATAAAGCGAAGGGCATCGGATAGCCGCATGGATGAATTGGTATAGAGATTGCGCTGCCCAATGGCATCGGAAAATGCGAAATATCCATCCAACTTGGAAAGAGGATTGGCGTTGAAAAAGATGGAATTCAGCGTTGAAAATACAAAGATATTACCGAATATGGTTTGCATATAGCTGCCGCGGGTAAAGTGCCAGCCAATAAAAGCGATCATCCCGATGGTTACATCCACCACAATGCCAGCCAAACTGATCAAGATCCTATGCCGCCGCCGAGCACTGAAATCTGCGTCGCTACAGTCCACATAGGGCAGCGGATAAAAAGAGATGAGATAGATGCCCGCTTTGCGGACCCGCACCCCGAAGCGGGTAGCGGTTAGTAAATGCCCCAATTCGTGAATGACCTTGAGAAAGGGGGCGATCAAGCCAAAGGTAATAATGGCTTCCAATGAGAAAATGGAAGAAAAGACGTCCATTATGGACCAGTCATTGCGGATACCGAGCGTAATGCACCAGATCAGCAGAAGAGCCATCAAAGCAAAATAGGCTGGTCTCACCAGAGCCTGAGCCAATGGCTGAAGGCGTTTCTGATGGCGCCCGAAGTCAATCAGAGGAATAGACATGAAGACCGGGTTGAACCGGGTTCTGTGCAAGGTTTCCCGATCGCGCATATTGCCGACGATATGCAAAAACCGGAAGAGATCCCGTGCAGCGTCATTGTCCATCTTATGAAAGGATGCTTCTTGCGGCAGAGTCTGGCCAGACAACAGCGACCGCGCCTCACGCAGGTGGCGCACCAATGTCCGGGAGATGGTAAAAATCTTGCCATTCGCGCGATCCCGGGCCAGAAAGAGGGTTTTCGGACCTTCCTGAGACAGACGCAAATCGATCTGCTTTAGAAGTGTAAGCCTAGGTAGGTCCACGCCTTGATCCTTATGAATTCGGTTACATAGCGCGTGAGAACAACAATTCTCAAGCTTCGACCGGCCTTGACCCGAGCGAAGCCGGTCAAGCCACTGATCAACCGCCCCTTCCCGGGTTGGTCAATCGTTGCCTTGGCAACCAGTCGTTCGGTTTGGCTCTGCGGGTTCTTCTCAACATAGACAGGAGTCTGCATGGTGAAATGATAGCTCTGATCACTCAGTCCGCGGAAAAACACCGACCCCTTCTGCCCCGGCTGAATCAGGGGAGCATCCACGTCGGAAAGGGTCAGCGAGATAGAAAATCGGTCATCGGGCTGAATGATCGCCAGAGGGTCACCGGTCGTTACAAACCGACCGAGGGATTCGCGTCCCATGGTCCGGATAACCGTTCCGGAAACCGGAGCGCGTACAGTCAGCTGCTCAAGCTTTCGTTCGATCTGTTCAAGCTCGGCCTGCTGCGTTTCAATTTTTTTCATGGCCAGCTGATAGCTGCCATAGTCGTTCTTGGCGAGCGCCGCTTTACCAGACATTTCCTGCACGGAAATCTGTAGAGCAACTTCAGACTGCCGGGCTTCAAGGCTCGGAGAAGACATGCTGGACAGCAAATCTCCGCGCTCGACCTTGTCGCCAACATCAACTTTCATGTCCTGCAAATAGCTGTCAAATGGCAAATTCACGGTTCGGGCCGTTTGCGGCAGGCTCAGCGCAGAAGCTGTAACCATCAAATCGGTCGGCATCATCAAATAGGCAACAAGCGCGACCAGAGCGGCCGCTCCAACACCTTGCCAGACCCGCTTGAACTGTTGCTTCTGCTGGCCAGTCAATTTCTGATGTAGCCCCATTTGGGCGAGATTGGCAAACGGGGTCAGCAGGCCTTTCTCCGGCTTGGAGGCGCCAATGAAAATAATCGCGACACCGGTTTGACCAAGAGCGGGAACATGGAAGAGAAGATTGTTAGCCGAGAGAGATTCAGCCAGAACAGCAGCGTCAAGTCTGTCACTTGCCTTGTCATCGGCAAAGACCAGTTCTTCGACAGGCTTATCAGCCCGATAGCTGTCGACCAGATGCGCCAACTCATCGGAATAGCCAATAAGGGTTTGGTCTGACAGGACGACCAAGCCGCTTTTGCGCTCACTGCAATAGACCAGCGCAACAGCATTGGACAGATCATTCTGACTGACGCTTTCCGCAAAACGCTGCATGAACCGTTGACGGGACAAGGTCCCTACCCCGCAGACATCCTTAAGCACCTGCAAGAAGGCCGCTTCAGCTTTTCCCGACAGAGTTGACAGACCACCCGCTTGCGGATTGGAGGCTGTCTCGCCCGAACCATTTGCAAACAGGCCATTGCCCAGATTTGTCAATAAGTCAATCAAGGACGGCAGGTCCGCCACCGGCGGAACAACGTCAAACAACCAGGCACACCAACCAGACTTCCCGTTGCTACCGTCTTGCGGAATGATCACAAGAAGATCTTCACCAATTTTCTTCAGGCTTGGTTTATCGCCAACCCCACTGGCAAGCGTGGCAATATCGATTGCATCGGGAAACTGGCCGTGGATGAGCCGAAACCCAACCGCGCCCGGTTCTGAGAGCGCAAGCGCGGTAAGATGTGTAATCATGAAGGCTTCCGATTAGATTTCGATCGTACCAAACTGGGCTTCATAGGCCTTGATGGACTGAGCAAGAATGGTTGCCAGACGCTTGGCTGCATAAGGGCTCATGACCATCCGCTGAGCCAGTTTGACCTTCACCTCGCTATTGTCCTTGACGGACCCACGCCAATGCTGATGGGTACCGAAGAGCAGGAAGAACTCTTCACGCGTCGCGGTTGCAGTGCCGATATTGGCATAATGGCTCGTCATCTCACTGTCGTCCCAGTTGATGGATGCCCCGTTGATTGCCTGTGTCGGGGTTTCTGTAGTCTCAGACATGTTGACCTCTATTGTATAGGGTTGTTGTTACTATGGATTATGCAGCAGCCGCTTGTTCTTCCGGTTGATCATTTGCCCCGGAAGTCAGTGGCTCCTGAGTGTTTGGTGCAGGTTCCTCTGGTGATGGCATCTCTGAATTCGGCTTAGCAGAGGCAGGGGCGTCTACAGTCTTATCAAGCAGAAATTCAATCGTTGCTGAAATGACTTGCTCGATCTCCAGCTGATCGAGATTCCAGACCTCGCCCAGTTCGGCCTTGATTGTCTGCTCAATCGATGTTCTAAGAACGTCGCCCTGAACACCGCTGGTGATCAGTTGAGCCAAGTTTTGCATGAAACTTGCGGTGCTGAGCACGGCGAGCAGTGCTTCGGAGAATTTATCTGCCTGATCAAACCCATCATCGACGTCCTCTGTGAAGGAAAATCTGGAGTGCTCACCAGCCAGATTATATTTATCGCCCTCCATTTCAACGATCGTTAACGGCGACCCAATCACATCATTCTGTTGCGCATTCGAGACGACATCGATTGCCTGGGGACCAGCAAAGTTGGACGTATAAAGCCGCCACTGCGGGGTGTCGCCTTCAAAGCCACGTTCAGACCATGAGGTCTTGAAGATGCCGGTGTAGCCATCCGAGAAGAGAACGTCAGAAGCGGTATCACCATGGAACATGTCTCCCCCAAGGCCACCAATCATGATATCCGCGCCCTCCTCACCGAAGAGCGTATCGTAACCGCCGGTAACGTAGGCATAGTTGGTTTCAAGTGTCAGGTGGCCATGGATGCGCGAGAAATCATCCAGACTGAATACACGGTTATAGATGATGGTATCACCAATAATGATGTCATCCCCGGAACCACCTTTCATCAGGTCCGCCCCAAAGCCACCAATCATCGTGTCGGCACCGGCGCCGCCAAACATCAAGTCATCTCCGGCGATGTCAATATGGATACTGATCATATATCCGATACGATCCGCGGCTGACTGACCGGGATAGGTTGTGGCATGGTCATAAAGGGAGAGTGTCACCAGATCGCCGATCATTACATCATCATCGTTGCCACCGGTCATCACGTCGCTACCAGCTTGCCCGAACATGATATTATCACCCGATGTGTTGGCCGCTGTAAGCGTATCATCACCGCCCAGATACTGATTTGTCAGGACGACCGTCTGCAAGTCGGAGCGATTGACAAAGGTGAACGTCGCGTCGTCACCTGCGACAACATCCTCTCCATTGCCGGCAGAGATCATGTCGTCTCCCTGACCGCCGATGACAAGATCGTTACCATCTTCGCCATAGATGACGTCATTTCCGCCATAGTCGAGAATTTGAGCCTTGAGTGTGCCTGTTCCGGTAACGGAAGAAGAAATGTAATATCCACTATCGCCCAGAATAATGTCGGCCCCGGCACCGCTATGGATGGTATCCGATCCTGTGCCACCAATGATGGTGTCTTCTCCATCAAGGGTGGTGATGGTGTCATCTCCACCGATGTCGGGATCTGTCACGGTCATGGATTTGAGAATATTGGTCGACAGCCCGGGATAAAGAACGACATTGCCATTGTCGCCCAGAACCGTGTTGTCCCCCGAACCTGCAAAGACGACGTCAGCTCCAACACCTGCCAGGATGATGTCATCCCCCAGACCCGACGTGATCGTATCATCACCACCAATGGAATTATCGGCAGTTGTCATCCGCCCATCTTCATCATGGGACCAGACAACAGAGCCATTGTCGCCGATAATCCTGTTATCCCCATCGCCTGCGTTAATGACATCGCCCTTTGCACCACCAAGGATGATGTCCTTGCCAGAGCCGCTGGTAATGTTATCTGCACCACCAATGGCACTATCTGTTGTTAAGAGATGTCCAAACGCGTCGCCGTTCCAGATGATCTCGCCACTGTCTCCCAGAATCCAGTTATTCCCATCACCAGCGTCGACTGTATCTGCATCCGCTCCGGCGAGAATGACATCATCACCAGCACCCGTCGCAATGTGATCGGCTCCGCCGATCCCTGAATCTACGGTTTCAAGCGTCCAGCTTTGATCCAACCAGTAAAGTTTGCCGCTATCGCCGAGGATGCGATTGTCTCCATCGCTGGACAGGATGACGTCGCCACCTGCCCCGCCGATGATCAAGTCATTGCCCGTACCGGTGGAAATTTCGTCATCACCACCGATATCGGAATCCACGGTTTCGAGTTTCCAGTTCTTCTCTCCTGACCAGACCATCTGACCGCTGTCGCCAAGGATGCGATTGTCTCCATCGCTGGACCAAATGACGTCACTACCTGCCCCACCGATGATGAAGTCGCTACCCGTGCCGGAGGTGATGACATCATCACCACCGACAGCGGAATCCACGGCTTCGAGTTTCCAGTCCTTCTCTCCCGTCCAGATCATCTGACCGCTATCACCAAGGATGCGATTGTCGCCATCATCGGACTTGATGGTGTCGCCACCTGCCCCGCCAATGATGAAGTCATTGCCCGTGCCGGTGGTGATTTCGTCATCACCACCGATATCGGAATCCACGGTTTCGAGTTTCCAGTTCTTCTCTCCCGACCAGACCATCTGACCGCTGTCGCCAAGGATGCGATTGTCTCCATCGCTGGACCAAATGACGTCACTACCTGCCCCACCGATGATGAAGTCGCTGCCCGTGCCGGAGGTGATGACATCATCACCACCGACAGCGGAATCCACGGCTTCGAGTTTCCAGTCCTTCTCTCCCGTCCAGATCATCTGACCGCTATCACCAAGGATGCGATTGTCGCCATCATCGGACTTGATGGTGTCGCCACCTGCCCCGCCAATGATGAAGTCATTGCCCGTGCCGGTGGTGATTTCGTCATCACCACCGATATCGGAATCCACGGTTTCGAGTTTCCAGTTCTTCTCTCCCGACCAGACCATCTGACCGCTGTCGCCAAGGATGCGATTGTCTCCATCGCTGGACCAAATGACGTCACTACCTGCCCCACCGATGATGAAGTCGCTGCCCGTGCCGGAGGTGATGACATCATCACCACCGACAGCGGAATCCACGGCTTCGAGTTTCCAGTCCTTCTCTCCCGTCCAGATCATCTGACCGCTATCACCAAGGATGCGATTGTCGCCATCATCGGACTTGATGGTGTCGCCACCTGCCCCGCCGATAATGAAGTCATTGCCCGTGCCGGTGGTGATTTCGTCATCACCACCGATATCGGAATCCACGGTTTCGAGTTTCCAGTTCTTCTCTCCCGACCAGACCATCTGACCGCTGTCGCCAAGGATGCGATTGTCTCCATCGCTGGACCAAATGACGTCACTACCTGCCCCACCGATGATGAAGTCGCTGCCCGTGCCGGAGGTGATGACATCATCACCACCGACAGCGGAATCCACGGCTTCGAGTTTCCAGTCCTTCTCTCCCGTCCAGATCATCTGACCGCTATCACCAAGGATGCGATTGTCGCCATCATCGGACTTGATGGTGTCGCCACCTGCCCCGCCGATAATGAAGTCATTGCCCGTGCCGGTGGTGATTTCGTCATCACCACCGACAGCGGAATCCACGGCTTCGAGTTTCCAGTTCTTCTCTCCCGTCCAGATTATCTGACCGCTATCACCAAGGATGCGATTGTCTCCATCACTGGACTGAATGACGTCACCACCTGCCCCACTGATGATGAAGTCGCTGCCCGTGCCAGTGGTGATTCTGTCATCGCCGCCGATGTCGGAAGACGTGGATTGCATGGAAACATCTTCAGTGTCATGCCACTCGATAACGCCACTGTCCCCTATGACCTGATTCATGCCGTTGCCAGCCAGCAGGACATCCGAGCCACCGCCCAAAATCACTGCATTGCTGCCATTGCCCAAGGTGACCTTGTCATCAGCATCGCTGTCTTGCGCCTCAGTGCTTACGGTACTCGGGCTGGTCAGGGTGAAAGACCGCGTTTCGGTTCGTGTGTCTTCCACGATTGTGCCAGCATCGGTGAGCAACAGATTATTTCCGTCGCCCATTTTCACGACATCCTTGTCCGTTCCGGCGATAACTCTGTTATTGCCATTCCCCAAAGTTATGGTGTCGTTGTTGGCGGCAGCAAGACTGGAAGCGCTTGCCATCTCGACAAGCGATCCGTCGAAATCCCCATTCGGGGTAACAGTGATCGTTCCGTCATCCCCAAGCAGAATAACATCACCATCACCAATGGTCGCTGTATCATGCCCACCACCAAGGATGCCTGTCACATTGCCTTGCTTGGCAATAATCGTGTCATCTCCGTCCGCACTCGTGGCTGTGCTATGCAGAGCACGGGCCAGGGTTGCCATCAGGGCAAGGGAATCGGCATCAGCAGCCCAGGTGGCTTCATCCGCATCTGAGACAGGCGGCTGATAGGACCGCAAAGCATTCAAGGCTACCGGGCTTATTTCGATCATCCCCGTGTCCCCCAGAGTGATCAGATCTGCGCTCTCGCTGGTGATCTTGTCAGAACCTGTTCCTCCCAGAACGATGTCAATCAGATCCTTTGATGCGGTGGTGCCATAAGCCGACGCGTCATCAACCCCAACGGTGATGGTATCATTGCCATCATTGGCCGTTTGCACGGCACTGATTTGCGAGGAAGCAATATCTATGGTGCCATTGTCACCAAGAACTATATCGCCGCCAAGTCCGGAGGAGATCGTATCATCGCCTTCGCCGCCAATGATCATGTCATTGCCGCGCCCGCTGGTCATGATATCCGCCCCGCCCAGATTGGAGGCAATTGATGCGATATTGGTCGGACTTTCGAGAATTTTGCCACCGGAAATCTGGGCAAAATCACCAACAAGAATATTGTTGCCGTAGAGATCCGCAAGGGTCTCTGCCTCGCCTTCGCGCGCCCCGCCAGCGATCAGAATGTCATTGCCCATTCCGCCCGTTAGATCATCGGCCCCCATGTTGGAGCTGTTGACGAAATCAGAAACCGCACTGAGGGCAACGAAGCTTGAAGACAGCTTGATCGTGGCAAAGTCGCCAATCAATATGTCATTGCCACTGCCGCCGTTGATGGTATCGGCCCCGCCTCCACCAATGAGTATATCATCGCCAACACCCCCAGAAATCACGTCATCGCCATCGGCGCTATCAAGAGCCGAAATGGTCAGGCCTGACGAAAGGGTCGAGGAAATATCGAGATTGATCGGATCAATCACCTCCCCTCCCATCACGAGCTCGAACGTGCCGCCGGTAATCAGATCATTATCCGCGCCGCCGGAAAGGACATCGTCCCCAAGATTGCCTTCGAGAATGTCATTGCCCAGCTGGCCGTAGAGGGCATCCGAGCCGTTGCCGCCAATCAGGATATCGGCTCCGTCCTTGAGAAGGAGGTTGGCAAGGTCGGCATTGCCTTCCGGCAACCCGCTTTCACCGCCTTGGGCGCCCCAGCCCCAGACTTCGGTGTGGCCGTTCTCATCCGGACTATCGACCTGAATGATGTCCGCGCCAGCTCCGCCCTCGATATAGAGGGAGCGCCCGGAAGCGGTGATCCTGTCATTGCCTGCCCCGGTCAGGATCGTCAGATCGCCCTCACCGGTCAGGGTCCCTTCGATCACATCATCGCCCCCCCCGGTCATGATGATGCCACTGGTATTCCCGATGGTGACCATATCTGCATCATCAGACGCCAGATTCTGGGTTCCTGCGGTATAATTGGTGATGAGATCGGCAAGATTATAGTGCGCAGATCCCACAGTATAATTGGCATCAGCGCCGCTCTTGACCGTATAGTCGGAGGCAAGGCCGACCAGATCCAGTATCTTGTCTACGGTTACGCCGCCATTGGCAAATTCCGTTTCAAACTTCTCGCGCAGACCATAGCTGTCGTCGCCGATATAGACCACCGTACCGCCGGGAATGGTGACCTTATCCGAGCCAGCTTCACCGAAGATGATATAGAGCCCTTCAGCAGATGCACCTGCGGAGATTTCGTCATCACCGGCACCAGCAAAGACCACATGAACGCCCTTGTCTGGCAGTTTGATCGTGTCTTTGCCTGCTCCGCTGTAGGTAATGGTCGTGGTGCCGTTGACGGCCGACAGGTCGATGACGTTGTCGCCTTCACCGGCCGGAATAATCAGTGCTCCGGCATCCTGATTGATGTTTCCACTGATGGTGTCCCCGCCAGAGGTATAGGTAACTTCAATAGGAGAATTCGGCCCGGAAACAACGATCTTGTCGTCCCCGTCTTCGGTGATATCCGACATGGACCCTGCAGCATTGGCACCAACATTGAGAATGGCGGTATCGCCATCATCCACATGATTGGAAATCTGTGTGGGCAAGTCATAGCCACCCAGATGGATTCCTTCATCCAGATTTATGACGTCTGTGCTGAACTTGGCTTTCAGAATGAGCAGGTTGATGCTGGCATACAACTCCAGATTAAAATCAACTTCAAACGTCCCGTCAAACAGGTAGCCAAATGGATCGCGACTACCCGGATGGGCCGCAGCATCAAGCAGCACCAGAAGTTCGGTGAAACTGAGCAAGCCATCATGGTTTATATCGTTGAGGTTGACATCGATTGTAACCCCGCCACCAGCTTTGACGCCGGCTTTAACGACCCCGAGATCGGCGCTGAGTCCTGCATCAAAATGGGCATAGAAATAAAGAAGATCCGTGTCCAAATTGATACTGTCGAGGAGCCTTTCCGGATCGTGTGTCTGAACAAAATTGACGATCCCATCAAGCGTGAAGACAATATCGAAGGAGGACTCCATATCGAGATCAATGGTGAAGTCAAATGCACCACCGATAACCTTCGACAGCCATTTAGGCATCTTGATGGAATCAAGCACCGCATCCGACAAATTGACATGGGCATCCAAGTCAAACAGAGTGTAGCCCACAGTAACAATCTCGATCTGATCGAATTTACCCAGCAACAGATTGAGGATATTCATCGGATCGGTAATAAGATTGATTTCTGCCGAGAAACCATGATGCTTATTGCCGAATTCGCCGAACTTCTTCTCCTGATGTGCAGCTGAGGATTCGAAAGTGACGCCCGACGCGAGGTCGGCGCTTGAGCTATCAGCATCCAATCCCGATTGTGAAGCGTCTCCAACAGACCCCGTCAGATCAAAAGTGCCGACAATGATCCAGCCACCAGAGTCTTGCATTGCCGTCAGGAACTCATTGATTTCCGTGACTGTTTCTCGAACCGAATTCACCAGACCAAAGAGAGGGAAGGCCCGGGACAAATAGGAAGCCATCAGATTGAACGGCATTTCATCCATGAAGGCGAACGCATTGGCTATCGGCGTAATGAAGTCATTGATCGGATCGATAATCGGGGCAAGGAAGGCCTCATAGAGCTGGGTCGCATCGACACGAACGTTGGAAAATTCCAAAGCGTCGGTTCTCAGGCCATCAACGGCGGTATAACCACCCTCATAGATCAACTCGGTTGCAACCGTTGGCATGATTTGTACACCGCCAACGACAATCGGCTTTCCATTCGCCGGATTGTAAATATTGGCTTCCAGCGTAATCTGGATGTCAAAATGCGCTTCAAAAGTGAATTTGATCAGCTTTGATGTATCCAGTTGCGACGTATACAGGACCTTTTCAAAGTCCAGCTCATTGCCAAAACTATCGAGCGAAGTGACGCCTGACAGATCTCTATAGGCGCTTGATTTGGTAACCGCATCACCGTCTCCCTGTTCGCTCGGGTCGAGGATGGTCAATCCTTGATCCCCGAACAAGTCTGCGACAAGAGATGCCGTCACTTCCGCTGTGCCGCCTTTGGACGGGTCAACGAATCCGTCTTCCCCCGTGGTCACGGCCTTTGCTGAAACGCCCAGAATATTGAGCACTTTCATGGAGCCTTCAAACGTGCCGGCATCAACAAGGAAGTCGAGAGAAACCTCGGCATGATCGGTATCGTTGAGCAGGAAAAAGCCGTTTTTATCGTACCCGAAGCCGATATTGACGGTGTATCCGATCTCCAGCAGGATCTTGGACCCTTCCTCGACTTCCAGATTGAGCCCCGGAATGCCAAGATCGAAATCGACATCGACATATTGGCTAAATAGAGTGGCCGAGAAATTGAGCACACCGTAGATATAGCTCTGGTCTGTTTTCCCGTCCGTATTCAGGAAGGCCTGAATGTAGACCATATCGCCGGTGCCGAAGAGAGAATTGAGAGTATCGTTGATAAAGCCGGTAAGAAGCTGAACCGTTGTCGGCATGCTTCCGTCTTCGAGCGGCGTTGAGGCGTAATCAAGAGCGACATCGATAACATAATAGCGAAGCTGCTCGAACAGGGTCGCGGAATTTGCCAGCGCGTCTCCGATGATTGGCAAGTGGATATCACCCAGATAATCATCGATAAGGGTCTGGACCTGACCAAAGATCATATCCAATCCGCCCAGCACCAGCTGCGGGTTATTGAGCAGCGCGAGAACATTCATATTCTCGAAATATTCTCCAAGGTCCGGGAGGTGGAATTCGAAGCTGGGCAGGTCAAGCTCTTTGCCCAGTTTCAAATCGACCAAGACACCTTCGAAATAGTGATCGATATGGTCCATATCGACATGATCAAGATCAGCCCCGGAGACATGGGAAAGCAGTGTCGCATTCCAGGAAAGGTAGTTTTCGACCGGATTGAACAGCCCGATCGAGTCACTGAACGGCAATTTCAGGTCGATGCCGACCTGCACATCAACATTGAACAAGTCTGTAAAGGAGGAAAGATCGTCCAGTGCGGACAGATCGAACTGACCTTCGTGCTCATCGCCGTCGATATCGGCAATCGCTATTTTCAGGAAGGCGGGATCCTCACTGCCATCACCGGCATTGATCATCACATAGCCATTAACGACCGCGATCTCTACCGGCCCCAAAGCCATATCAAGGCTCAGATCCTGCCCGCCGGCAGTGAATGAGAAGGTAATGTTCGTGGCTTCCGTATCGATAAAGACACGCGGCGCACCGATCTCCTCGTCAATATAAAGAACGTCGCCGGAGCTTCCTGTGCCAGCGAGGTCCGTGTCGGCATCAAATCCCATCAAGGCGGAAATGTTGGAGCCGCCATAGTCGGAAACCGAGAAGGCAATGTTCTTGGAAACATCTTCAGCACCAACGCTGAAGTTGAGTGCATCATAACCGGAGGCTTGGGCAAAATTGGTCGCCTTGAGCACAATCTGGCCATCAACAACGGAAAATTCGAACAGCATGGATGTGCTGACCGTGGTGCCTGCTATCGCGCTGCCGCCCAGCACATTGCGGGCAATACTGGCGTTGGCAAGGGCTGCATTGAGCGCAGCAACAAAGCCAGCCTCGGTGCGACCTTCAAGGGCATCAACGGAAATATCGACAGTCTCGCCATTGATCGTGAGCGTGAAGGCATAAGCTCCCGCATAATCGGAAAAGTCACTTGAAAGGGCAATCGTGTCCGCGTCACCTGCATCAGCAGCAGAAACACTGTCGGCACCGAACAAGGCCACCACTCCGGCATCATCGGTCTGGGTTGCCGCGCTATCGCTGATGATGATCTGACCGGTCTCGGTATCGAAACTGACACCGGCGGTGCTGCCGAAGGCGTTCTTCACAGCCTCATCAAGAGCATCGACCAGCTGGCCAACGGTTTCATACCCATCGGCGTTGAACTGAAGAAATTTTGTCTGGCCGCTATCCTGATCGGTCCAAGTGATCTTAAGCTCGCTTTTCCCATTCGGGTTTAAGTTGACCGTGGAAACCGAGCTCAGATCGCTCAGTTTGGTGTCAAGACCGGCTATCAGGGTTCCGGCGGCCAAGGTATCGCTCAAGTCAATGCCAAAGGCGAAGTTGAAGGTCAGAAGCGGATCGAAGACCAACGAGGCATCGCCGTTCACATCAACCAGCGACGTGACGACATCGGTAAGATATTCGCCCAGATAATCATCAAGCGCATCGCCCAGTATACTGTCCAGGTCCAAGTTGAAGCCGACACTTTTGGTATAGTCATCAAGGAATGAGAAGGTCAGATCGAACAGAATGGTCTGGTCCTCCCCATCCCATTCAATCGTCACAGTATCGTCGCCGAACACCCCTTCCAAATAGGACTGGAGCACGTCCAATCCGCTTTGCGGATCGTCTTGCAATTCGTTGATAGCTTGAAGAAAGTCCGCAGAAAAACTGACTGCATCGAGAACGGAGAAATTGAGAACTGGTATATTCTCATCCAGGAACGGCAACTTCTCCGAGAGGGTCTCCGAGACGATTTCCAACATGTTGGCGATGGCAACCAAAGAATCCAGAATGTCACCATCCTGAAGGTCCGTCAGGGCCATGATCGCATCAAGTGCGTCTTCGTCCTCGCTTATGAAAGCGACCTGTGCCGTATCCGACAAGGAGAAGAGATCTTGCACCGTGAAACCGATGCCGTCGATCAGATCTTCATTAAGGCCTTCGATGCCGACAACATCGATGGAAATATCTCCCAGCTGCACCAGCAACTCGGCAAGCGCCGAACGGTCTCCATCATAGCTGTCCAGATCGATCCGTTGCACATCAGTCAGTGAGCCAACCTCATCGCCCGAACTTGCAACGCCGCGCCCTTCACCATTGGTAACAATCCCGCCGGTCAGATCCATCCTGCCGATGAGAGAGGAAACACCGGCAGCTTCGGTTGGCGCCGTTCCGTCTTCTGCATCGGGGAAGCTGGTAAGAATGGCATCCAAGACCGTGCCCAGCATGATCCGGTCGCTATAGACCCCGTCTGCATCCGTGCCGACCACCTCAATATCGAGCCGGGCATCAAAGACAAGGAAGTTGTCCACGGGGTGCGTTGACCCGATCGTCACGGCCACCAGTCCGACATCGGCCGCGCCGGTTATCTGATCCGCTGTAGCATCGATATCAACGCTCACACCGACATGATCGAAGAAGATATGCTCTTCCATCAAGCCAATGACGCTACCGCCATGGCTGATGCTCTCTGAAAGAGCTGTTGACCCCTCGCCGATGGCATCGGCGGCCATTCCGGCAAGATCAATTCCGATGGCCCCGTTGAGTACCGCTGACAGGCTGGCATTGAGGGTCGCAGACAAACTCAGTCCGGACAAGAAATCCAGCCCGATATCACTCGCATCAAAACTGGCGGGCGTATCCGCTCCATAGTCCAGCGAAAACTCCAGACCGGAAAAATCAAACACCAGCTCACCGTCGGAGGTCAGCTCGAGCATGATACCCTCAAGGGTCTGGTTCAATTCGGAAACAACCCAGGTCTTCAATTCATCAAACGTATGGGCCTTGACCAGCTGCGATGCATCAACAGCAACGGAAATATTCCGGGTTTCTCCAGCATCGAGGCTAAAGGAAATCCCGCCTCCATTTTGGGCGGCGGTAACACCAAGCCCTAGATTATGGAGTGCAGCATTCAAATCACTGGCCAGATCGGCAACAGACGACCAGCCGGTTTCAGACTGGATGTCGACATATTGCTCGACATTATTGACCATCACCACATAGCGCAGGGAGGTGATGCCGGTGAGATCATCAAACTTGATGTCTCCCGTTGTCGCAGAGGTGATTGCATCGCCAAAGGCAACGAACCCTTCAACTGCGTCACTTTCCGCATCGATCAGCCCCTCAATTTCAAGTAGGTCGTCGCTGTCAAAACCCAGATTTTCGAGGCCGAAATCTTCGTCCTTTTCTCCACCCTTTGTCTGAGCCGAGGTAACGGCAAAGGTGGCATAGCTTTCTTTGCCTTCCGCTGTCATCTTGCTTGCTGATATGGTCAAAGCCGTGCCGGTAGCAGCAACGCTCACCGCCAGATTGTAGGCTGCCAACTGCGCCGATATCAAAGAGGATAGCTCTGTCAGTCTTTCTTCGACACTCAGCCCGGTATCGAGAACCGTATCATTCAACTCAACCGTCTCGGTGTGAATATTGCCGGCGCTATCGATAACAGAAAGCGTAAGGGAGCTGTATCCTGTGAGGGCATCCAGAATGCCACTGGTAATTTCACCAGATTCATAGCTGTCTACAGCTTGAATCAGATCGACACCCGGGTCATCGTCACCAAATCCCAGCGCATCTGCTGCGATATGGAATTGCTCGGCCAAAGACGACAGCACGTTGCTCATGTCGTCAAGAATGTCACTCACATTGAGATCTGTGAGCGGGATATCGATGTCAAACAGAGAATCCGTCAGGATCGACTTGAGGGATTGACCAATATCGTCGAAATAGGCCAACAGCTCGTCCGAACCAATGACAGACAGGGCTTCAATCGTCTTTTCGATGGTGTCTTGAGCCGCGGCATCAAGTCCGCTATCGCCAAGATCGATGTCCATACCAAAATTCAGATGATTGATGAACTCGCCAAAGCTGGAACTGCCTGTTCCGGTATCAAGCACAGAGGACAAGGTGAAGTCAGTGGAAAAATCATGAGAGACACCGCTCGTGCTGATCGAACCGGTAGCAGAAAATGTCAGCAGTTCGTAGCTCACATTTACTGTGATCTTTTCGAAATCCGTAGCACCGATTTGCTTGATCTGAGCCTCTACGCTGGGCATGTTGTCCGCGTCGAACAGGGCCGTCGCTGAACCCGTCCCGACATCATAATTAAAGCCAAGATCAAGGCCAGTTGAAGTGACGGCAAGACGCATCGATGCAAGGGTCGTATCTGAGAGAGAAAGGTCCAGCAATCCCATCTTGAGATGAGCCGCATCACCGACATTGATGACACCACCAAACTCGAACAGGCTCGGGAAGTTGAAATCCTTAATGTCCAGCCCCATAGACGTGATCGAACCACCGCTCGTCTCGACCGAGCTGTTCATGGTGAAGGTGATGGCGCCAGAGGATGCTGTCGTAATGGACAGATCCTCAGAGACAGAAGCATCTCCCAACAATTCCGTCAGAAGAGCATCGAGGTCTGCGGTTATCGGATCCAGATTGACAGAGACATTGACGCTCGAGGCATCTCCATCTTCGTCAGAGAAGGTAATAACGTCCTTTCCGTCAACCTGCACATCTTCAAGGGCAACGGATAAAGTGCCCGTTGTCGCATCGCCCAGAGCGTTTACTGCAGAAGCTGTTCCTTGCTGCAATTCCTTGATTGCACCCTCGATCCTGCCGATCGCGTCAAGCAGGCCGTGCAGTTGTTCCGAAGCGCCGGAGCTACCAGCGCCACCAGTCAGGGCATCAATAAGGCTTGCTGCATCCCCAACCTGAGTTTCAAAATGCTCCAGAAAATCCGAAATATCATGAAATTGCTCGTTAAAGGCTTCAGCAAAACCGTGGATAGCGTCAGAGATCGAAGTCGCTTCGCTCAAATTCCATTCGAGATTGGCATCAAGCATGACCCGAGGTTCGAGCAGTAACGGGATCTGCTGACCATCTTCAGAATTGTACAACCTCACATCAGTCAAGGCTGATGGCGTGACATTGTTAGAATCCCGGACAGCTTGTCTCATGATCAAACGCTTTCAACTTAAAGCAGCAGCATCGGGAGAACGTCCCGCGCTTTTGCAAAATTCACTCACAAAACCATGACGAAGAAGATCTCCCAGCTTCGTCAATCGACCCTAACCGCGCAAATGTCTCACACATATCCGGAGGTTCAGTTTGAAGGTGGCAGCAATACACATTTGCTGCCGGGCAGAATCTTCGCATTCTCCAAAGTGAAATACATCGACACGGTGTTGGAGGTGAGGTCTGCCATTTGGGATATGTGATCCAGATTGACTGGCACTGGACCTTGGTCATCCCCATCAATCTGAATCGAAAAAGATTTCTGCTTTGCGTAGGTCGGCAACATGGCGAAAGGCACAAAGGCTTCCACCAAAAGAGGTTTGTTGACAAAGATCGTGGCCAGAGGGCGATCACTGACATTCTCGCCTGGATCGACCAGATCTTCCCCGATGACCCCGTCTACAGGGCTATCGATCTGGGACTTTTCAACCAGTAATTTGGACTTCAGAAAATCCAGTCGCGCAATATTTAGCGCCTGCTTTTCCCGCAGGATGTCATTTGTCGCCAAAGCCAGCTGGAGAGCAACATCGTCATAATCGGATTGCGAAACAGCTTTTGAGACCAATGCCTTTGCAAGCCGCGCTTCTTTTTTGGTCAATGACTGCTTTTTTATGATCGCCGCCTTGAGCATGGCATCAGCTTCCGAGCGGGCTTTCGAAAGCCCCATCTCAGAGAGGGCGATTTCGGTGTCGAGACCGAGAATAGCATCTCCCCTTCTGACATGTTGCCCCGGGCGAACATAGACCTTAGCAACGATACCCCGGATCTGGGAACTAAGCTCGACGATCTGTATCGGTTTTACGGTACAGTTTACAGGACCAGAAAACCCATCCCCACCACCGAATCCCGGCATTGAGGACAATCCTTGCGCCCCCACGTCCCCAAACATCATCAGGGCACCAATCATCACAACTGCAGGAACAAACCGCGTCATTGCTTGAGACCCTGATCCATTAGATTTTTGCCCAGCAGATACTGCAACTGCCCCCAGGTTTTGAGATATTCGACCTGATAATAGTTCTGGCGTTCCACGGCCTTGTTGAGCGACAACTCACGGGTAGCCACAGCAAGATCGACGGTTTCACCGTTCTTAAGCTTGCTGCGCTCGTTGCGATAGGCTTTCAAGTTCTGAGCAACAACCTCTCGAAGGCTACGCAGGGCCTTTGAAAGCTCGCGCATGCGCCGGTAGGTGGCGCGCAACTGCGTCTCCAACTCACGCACAAGCGCATGATAATCGATCGCCGCATTTTCTGCATCGATCGCCATGGTGGCATTGACGTAACCTGCGCCGGTGGCATTGAAGATAGGGATCGTCACCTTGAAGCCCAATGTTGCATCCCGCGTGTGCGAGCCACCACCAAAACGACTAGCCGTTCGTTTTTCGTCTTCCATTGTCAAATAGCTGCTGACAACGGGCATATAGTCCCGCATGACAGCTTGCTTATAGCGCTGCTCCGATGCTGTGACCTGCAACGCAGAAGAGAGCATTCTCGGATTGTGATGCATGGCCTCGGCTATGCCCTGTTCAATATCAACGCCGTCCTCAAGTCCGATAAAGCCGGACGGGAATTTGATTGGCTTGATGTCGCTGACGACAAGACCGGACAGGCGAGCCAGATCCGTCAGGGCCTCATGATAAGTGGCAGCTTCAAGAGATTCTTCAGCATTCAGATCGGCCTTATTGCCGCGCAGGGATGCGAGCGCCCCTTCGTCGCCCATGCCGTTGGTATCAAGAACAGATTGCCCTGAAACCTGCCGATCAATAAATCTCTGCCGTTTTTGCAAAGATTTCATGCGGGATTTGGACTGGATTGCGACAAGATAATTATTATAAACCTTGTAGCTGGCCTCGGCGATAGCAGCCAAATAGTCAACTTCAGATTTCTTGCGCGTCGTCATGGCATATTCGATTGCGTAGATGCGCGACAGGTCATAGAGCGGCTGCTCGATAGAAAAATCTGCTGTTTCAACGGGATAATTCGCTCTACCGAGCTGATAAACAGCGTTATCGGAGCTGATCACCTTTTCGTCCAATCGCTCGTAAGTATAGACGGCGTTAACCTGCGGCAAGTAGCCCAGAATAGCGTTCATACGCTCTGCGCTAGCCCGATCAATATTGTTTGCAGCTGCTGCAATCTTGCTGTTTCGCTCAAGGGTGCTTTTCAAGAGTTCCTCAAGCCCCACAGGTAGCTCTACCTCCGCCTGTTTGATTTCTGCGTTCTGAGCAATTTTCCGCTTTTTCTCGGTTGATGTCAGGGCTTTTTGGGCCTTCTCCTGGATGCTGGCCTCGACGCTTGCTGAAATTCCCCTCTTCCGAATCTTTTCCAATTGACTATCAGAAACATCGTCGAAAGTCGTAGCCCCGCATCCCGCAAGAAAAAGCAAGGATAGACCCCATATGATTTTGTGCAGCATTTCAACAGTCCGAATTCAATTGGTTGTTGCCTTAAAGCGCCCCGCACGTTCGGTATTGTCGAACATGAAAATCTTACTAGGCACGACTGAAAGGGAGAGGTGCGAAGCGCTCAGCGGTAAGAAGAAGACAAGGGATTACGGGAACCATCTCTCCGTACCGCGGCCTGTTTTAAGTAGATCTGATTAAAAATTTTCTAGTATTGAAAAATGAACAAGTCAATAATTTCGACCATCCATTTATGTAAAACCACAAAATATTATAGATAAAGCGTTCAAATTCCAATAAGTTCTAAAGTAATATGTAAAAAACTTTCATCGCATTGCGCAATTCTTACAGAAAATGAAAGATTCATTACATAACCCTGCAAGATACCTTACATTTTAATATTTATATATAGATACCTGTGGCGTTATCATCAACTTGCATGCGTGAATTTACGGGACCGATGGCCGGATGAACTGTTATGACCGTCCAAGCGAAGAAGGTAAACTGAGCCCGCTGTTATGCGCCGTAAGAAGGGGTAATTCCACACCACACTTGTTCCGGACCTTACTGCGAAGCCGACTAATAATTGTGTCCAGCTTTCCACGCCCAACCGTGCTGTCTGGCTCGCCTAAAAATAGAAGCAACTCTTCACGACTTACAACACTGCCAGCCTCGCCCGCCAGTTTTTCGAGAATGGCCACTTCTCTTGTTGTCAGAGAAACAACGCGCCCACTAGGGGCTCGAAGGAGACGGCTTTCTGATTCAAGTTTCCAGTTATCATCTGCCACTTTTTCGGCGTAGTGGTGCCTTGTCTTATGCTTCTGCGTCAGAGAAGTGATTGCCGCAGCCAATTCTTCAGGTTCAACCGGCTTAACCATATAGATATCAGCACCACACGAGTAACCGCGCACCCGGTCTTCTACTGCGTCGCGTGCAGTCATAATGATGACGGCGCAAAGATCTTTCTCAGACAGATATTCAGTGATAGAAAAGCCATTATGGTGGGGAAGGTTGACGTCAACAACTGCAACATCGTATTTCTGGATTGCCAGTTGCTGATACAATTCGACAGCGTCTCCGACTTCGCTAACGGAATGCCCCTTTAGTGTGAGAAAATCCGACAAGCTGGTTCGAACTGCGACATTATCCTCAACAACGACAACCTTTGCCAACTTATTTCTCTCTATAAATATTTCTAACTCCAGTCAAAACGGGATCATAGATGCGCAAAGAGAGCCTTTATTGCAACCCTGTAATTTTTGACAATGAGTTGAAATACAAATTTGTTTTCCACTTGTGCCTATTGAGTTTCATTTTTCTATTGCTGTATCCGCCTAGCTGCAATGGTCAAGGCCTGAATAGAATGTCCAAGGCACAGCCTCACCCGATCCTGGTGTCGGAGAATCTCCATATCATAGATTTGACAGGACACTATTCCTTCCTGCGTGATCCAGAACACCTCTACGGTATAGAGGATGTTTCCTTAGGATCAATGCGAGAGCAATTTGTGCCGATTGAGAAGAATCTGGCTCTAAGATATACCCCCGATGCGGTTTGGCTCAAGTTGGTTTTTGATCGCGCAGGCTCGTGGCCAACCACTGTCGCGCTCAACCTCTTGCCGGCCTATTTGCGTGAAATAAAAATCTTTGTTCCTCTGGTGGACAACCCGATCAGCGCCGATGATTTCAGGGTCATTCTGCGCGGTAGTGCCCACCCTCATGCCAATCCGGGCATGTTGCAGGTTTCGCAAGTCGCACAATTCAGCTTTCCCTCCGATAGCGAAAGAGCAATCGTCTATATCCGTGCAGAAACGGATGGCACCCTAGGTTTGCGTGGCTGGCTTGCTTCCCAGTCAGGCCTAGTCGATCTCATCATCTCCAGAACCGCAAGTATAGTCGGACTCATGACCCTATCCTTGAGTTCTACTTTGCTTAGTTTAGTGTTTTGGATTTATTCGCGCAGGCGCTACTTCCTTTATATTTCCTTTATGTTCTTGGCAGATTGCACCTACGTGGGGGCATCAAGCGGTATTATGCTCTATGGCATCATGGGAATTTCCGCCAGAGTGAACCAAATCTTCACATCGGAAACGGTTCTGTTTCTCATTCTGGCCAACATGTTGTTTGTCCGCGAGCATCTCAGAGGCTTTGAGCTGGTTCCTTATCAGAAGCGAATGATCCGATGGATGATGATCTTTACGCTCTTTGCCATTTTCATGGGACTATTCGGGATCTATCGGCCGTTTATCTCGGTGCTGCTGATCTTGTGCGTCGCTTTTCTCGGCCTGTTTGTGCTCAATAATATTTTTAGTGAATCCTTGCGAAACAAGCCCGGCGCAAAGGCAGCTTTTCTTGCCGGCGTCATCAAGCTGGTATCGGGAGCACTCACGATCTCGTGGGGAGTTGGCGGAATCGAGACGTACGGTTTCTGGGAATATTCCTACTGGGTGGCAGTTGCCTTCTTCACCCCGCTTATGGCATTTTCCCTCACACAAAAGGTACGTTCAATTGATCGCCGGCGACAGGAAACCTCGACTATTCGAATAGCTCGCAAGGCAGAGAGGGCTGCCAGAGCGCTTGTTGTCAAACGCACAGCCGAGTTAGAGGCAGCCAAGGAAATGGCAGAACACGCGCTGGCTGCCGAAAGAGAAGGTCAGCAGGAGCAATTGCGCTTTATCGATATCGTTCGCCATCAATATCAAACACCATTGGCTGTTATCCGTACCAGTGCTGCAGCCTTGCGACACACCTTACACGCGCATGATGAAGACAACCTCAGTCGTGTCAGCCGCATCGACATCGCGGTGAAAGACCTGATCCAACTGCTTGATACCTCGCTACAACGAAGTCGTTTTGAGGGCACACAAACGAGGCCGAAATTTGAGTCTGTTTCAGTCGTGGAAATGATCGGAGATATTGTCGAACGCAATCGCTCTTTCTATTCTGTCCGTGAGCTGGATCTTGAATGGGACGACGACCTGACCGACAAGACCGCCCGTCTGGATAGTTCCATGATTGGCATGGCCCTACAGAATCTCATTGATAATGCGATGAAGTTCTCTCCGCCTGAAACCCCTGTCACGATTAGCTGTGGCCAGAAGAACGCTTCGCTTGTCATCTCGGTTCGCGATCAGGGCATGGGAATTCCGAAGGATGAAAGAGAAGGTATTGGCAAACGGTATTATCGAGCCTCCAATGCAGGGGCTGTCGCAGGCACTGGACTTGGTCTGCATATCGTAAACTCGGTAGCCTGCGCACACGGTGGGGTGTTCACTATAGAAAATGCCTCCGATCGGGGCGTGATTGCAATGCTCTCCATACCAGCCCTTGTGGAAGAGAAATTGTAAAAGGTCCTTTACCTCATCCTTTACATGGGAGGAAAGCCTATGCTCCGAGGCGGGCGAGTGGATTGCGCAAAGCTGGAGCGACAAAGTTAGCGGAAACTGGCGCAACCAAATTTGAAATCACGACCTTCTTGGGCCACAAAAGCCCACAGGAAGCGCACAAACATGCAAGGGCAGGAAATAGGAAATTGATGGCGGATAATGCCATGGCTAGGCTAAAATAATGCCCGACCTATCCGATAGATAAGCAAAAGCCCCCGCAACTCAGTGAGTTACGAGGGCTTTTTGATAACGATTGGTACGCCCTACGGGACTCGAACCCGTGTTACCGCCGTGAAAGGGCGGCGTCCTAACCGCTAGACGAAGGGCGCTCATCAATCGGTGAGGCGGTTTATAGGGAGCTTTGTCTCAAAGCGCAAGAGACGATTTTGACGAATCTGTGAATATTCATTGCCCCTGTGGAATAAACTCGATCCGGCGGCTCACAGAGCCGGATTTCTTGTCCACCATCATCAGAGATGTCATGTCTTTGCCATCCACCAGCAGATAGATCGTGCCATTCTCGACGATCATCGAGCGCACGCTCTCACCGGCCTTCAATTGATTGCCCACAACGACCGGATCTGCTTGACCATTCTCCGCGCTTTCATTATTGGCTACACTCTTGTAGATAATGACACCAAGAATGGAAAAGATACCAAGCCCCATGATCAGGATTGAAGAGACAACCATCATGCGGATCTTGCGTTGAACATCCAGCATTTCCGGGCTCTGAAAGGACTCATCGCCGGGCATTTGTTCGTCGGTAGTTTGTTGCACCATGTCTGACTCTTGTTCTGATAGTGAAAATGAAATCCTGTCTTTCCTCATAGAAGAGGAGGAGGCCGGCAAGCGCCTTGATGCCGTTATTGCCACCAAGGATACGCGCCACTCCCGCTCCCGCTTCAAGAGCCTGATCAAGGAAGGCCATGTTGCCCTTGCTCGCCTCGATCAGGCAGAGCGGACGATACTGGAGCCCAACCAGCGGGTCAATGTGGGGGATCGTATAACTGTCACCCTACCCGCTCCGGAAGATCCGACCCCGCAGGGCGAAGACATTCCGCTTGATGTGGTGTTTGAAGATGATGACCTGATTGTCATCAACAAACCCGCAGGGCTCGTCGTCCATCCTGCAGCGGGAAACTGGACGGGAACGCTGGTCAACGCCCTTATCCATCATTGCGGCGATAGCCTTTCCGGCATTGGAGGCGTAAAGCGCCCTGGCATCGTACACAGGCTCGATAAGGAGACCTCCGGCCTGTTGGTCGTTGCAAAAACAGATGCAGCCCACAAGGGGCTCAGTGAGCAATTTGCAGACCACGGCCGCTCCGGTCCTTTGGTCCGGGCCTATCAGGCGCTGGTCTGGGGACAGCTCAAAAACAAGAAGGGCACGATCGACACGCAGATAGGTCGGTCGCAACATAATCGCCTCAAACAGAAAGTGCTCAAGCAGGGGGGCAAGCAAGCCATCACCCATTATCGGCTTTTGAAGGAATTTTCTTCAGAGGGAGACAGTCTGGCCTCACTGGTTGAATGCAAGCTCGAAACGGGCAGAACCCACCAGATCCGCGTGCATATGGCCCATATCGGCCATCCCCTCGTGGGAGACCCCGAATATGGCCAAGGCTTCAAATCCAAGCTCAACAAACTGCCGAAAGCGCTGGCTCAGGACATCGAGAGCCGAAAGCGACAGGCCCTACATGCCGGGCTGTTGGGCTTTGCCCATCCGATAACCGGAGAGGAAATGGTTTTCCAGAGCGCAATGCCAGAAGATTTACAAAATGTAATGAATGCATTGCAAAAAATGTCAATTTAATTGGGCTAAGGCCCTGTAATTGTCTTATTTCGGCCTATATTTATTATGTCCGCAGGCTACGGCTGCGCAACTCGTCCTGCCATTTTGGGGGATAAGAGGAGTAATATGAATGGCAAAAAATTCTACTGGCAATATTCCAGCGCTCTCTTCCGAAGGAGGATTGAGCAGCTATCTGAATGAAATCCGACGTTTTCCCATGCTTGAGCCGCAAGAAGAATATATGCTGGCCAAGCGCTATGCCGACTATGGCGACAGCAAGGCTGCCCACAAGCTGGTGACAAGCCATCTGCGCCTCGTTGCCAAAATCGCGATGGGCTATCGCGGCTATGGCTTACCGGTGAGCGAAGTCGTCTCGGAAGGCAATGTCGGCCTCATGCAGGCCGTCAAACGCTTTGACGCAGACAAGGGGTTTCGTCTGGCCACATATGCCATGTGGTGGATTCGTGCCAGCATTCAGGAATATATACTACGCTCATGGTCCCTTGTGAAAATGGGCACCACGGCAAACCAGAAGCGCCTCTTCTTCAACCTGCGCAAGGTCAAGGGCCAGATTCAGGCTCTGGAAGATGGCGATCTGAAACCTGATCAGGTCGATTATATTGCCGAGAAACTCGGTGTCAGCAACGAAGAAGTGATTTCCATGAACCGCCGCCTCTCGGGCGACGCGTCTCTCAATGCGCCTCTTAAATCAGACGGTGAGAGCGGACAGTGGCAGGATTGGCTGGTCGATGACAGCGAAAGTCAGGAAACAGTCTTGGCCGACAAGGAAGAGTTCAATCATCGCATGGACCTTCTGAGCGACGCCATGGGCATTCTGAACGATCGCGAACGCCGTATTTTCAAAGCCCGCCGGCTGGCCGAAAAACCGTCTACTCTGGAAGAGCTCTCCGAAGAATTCTCCGTTAGCCGCGAACGCATTCGACAGATTGAAGTACGCGCCTTCGAAAAGGTTCAAAAAGAAGTCCAGACCGCAGCCGCCAAGGCGCAGGAGAACGTATCAGCCTAAGCTCTGGTTGATGATGATCCGCCTTTTAGCAAGGTTCAAGCACACAGTAACAGACGTACAAAAAAGACTGCTCGGACACACATCCGGCAGTCTTTTTTATATCTCTATTCTATCGAAAAAGCTGGCGGCGACGCCGCTCTCGCTTCGGCCCGTGCCCTTCAGCGACCAGACCAGTCCTTAATGGCGCGGGTAATCACCTGATCACCTGCCTCGCCTTTTTCAAGGGTCAAGATCGCACGACGACCGGTTTCATACTGGATCGGAATATCAATCCAGCCACGCAGATGAAGCAGCTCCAGATTATATCGCTCTTCGCGGTCTCCCGAGGTGAGCGCAACCCAATGCAGATCATCTGCGATGCGGATAGAGGCTCCAACAAGCCCTTCCCCACGGCTCTGCTCTGTTGGCTTGAGAATGAGCCCCGGAATCTTGACGATGGCCTTGGAAGGATCTGCATCCGCATGGGTGGCAGAAATTTCGATCAGATGAGACGCAGGCAGCTCGGCATCCTGATTTTTCTTCATCGTGATGTGGAAAGACATTTTCTTGTCAGGAATGGTCGCATCAATGACCACGACGGCGCTGTCCCCTTCCCCCTCAAGAGACCAGAGAACCTCGCCAGCGCTCGCAGAGCCCGGCTCGCCCTCTCCCCCCGGCTCCTCATAAAGAATGGACCGTTGAGCGACGGACAGATCGGCAGAGCCACTGCTTGCGCTCGTGTCTTTGCCTACAGTCTCTTCAGCTGCGCTATCTGTTTGCGATGCATTGTCCTCATCCGGTGCTGCACCATCTTCCTGGGATGGGGGCGTAACGGTAATCGTACGCACAGACTTGGCCGCCATATCAGTTGGGTTGCCAGTAGTGCCATCATCAGCGGACTGAGTTTTCCCAACCGACTGGGCTGAGCTGGTATCGCTCTGCTCACTTTGCGTCGTGTCGCCAAGAAGAAAAGCATTCCTGTTGGCATAAAGCAGATAGCCACTGCCAATCACGACAACAACAATCATCATGGCAATGGCAATCAGACCAAAGCGCGATTTGGAGCCTTCATCCTCGGCATCATCGGAATCATAGCCGGGGCGCTCGGACACACCCTCTTCAATGCTTGGTCGCTTATAGGTTTTGGATTGAGAAACAACGGCATCACCAAGCGTCGGCTCGATACGGGCAGCTTCGCCACTATCGCGCTCTTCGCCCACGGCGTCAGCGGCATCCTGCGCGTGTTTGACAGCCTTGTTGGTTGCCTGACCCAGCGCATTGGCATCCCTTACAGCATTTTTGAGAACATCTTGCCCGGCACGGCGCACAACCTTGTCAGAGGGAGACTTCTTCTCAAGTATCTCCTGCCTGGGTGGTTCCTTGGCATCAGGGCGGTCCTTGTGCTGAGGCTTTGCAGTCTGCACAGCCTTATCCTTATGCGGCTCGGCGCTCTCTTCACGCGCTTGACCAGCCTCATTCCCCTCGGCGCTTTTGGGCCTATGAACGGCCTCAACCTGAGGCGCCTCTTGAAGATGCCCTGCGCTTTTCCCTGAAGCAAAATCAGAGGGGCCATCATCGGCAGCTTGCTGAGCGGGAGCGGCAGACATGCCACTTCCGCTCAAATCACGCTCGACAGCCCTTACGGCTTCTTCGAGCGCCATACGTTGTTTGGAGATATCGGCAGGAGGCAATGGCGGATCCATATTCTGAAGCTTCGCCAAAAGCGCCTTGCGCGCCTTGTCGTAGATCGTCTGCCGTTGTTCCCTTGTCTGGGTAGGCACAGCCTCTACGGCCCGCTTCAAAATTGCGTAATAGTCCGCCATTTCCTACTATTCCATTCGCTTGTCCGCCGGCACCATCTGAGCACAAAAGATCGCACCAACCAAGACAATAGGCAACCCCATCCTAGTCTTCGTAAGGGTCCTGCACGAGAATCGTGTCTTCCCTTTCCGGAGAAGTCGACAGAAGTGCAACAGGCGCACCAATCAATTCTTCAACATGACGGACATATTTGACCGCCTGTGCTGGAAGTTCTTTCCAGCTACGGGCACCTGCGGTTGATTCCGACCAGCCTTCAAGGCTTTCATAAATCGGTTCGACCCGTGCCTGAGCCCCTTGCGAAGCAGGAAGATAATCGATTCGTTCGCCATCCAGCATATACCCGACGCATATCTTGATTTCTTCAAGTCCGTCAAGTACATCAAGCTTTGTCAGAGCAATGCCGGTGATGCCGGAGGTACAAACGGTCTGACGCACCAGAACCGCATCGAACCAGCCGCAACGACGTTTCCGACCGGTAACAACGCCAAATTCGCGTCCTTTTTCACCAAGGAACTGTCCAACTTCATCGAACAATTCTGTCGGGAATGGTCCCTCACCAACACGGGTGGTGTAGGCTTTGGTGATGCCCAGAACATAATTAAGCGCAGAAGGCCCGATGCCCGACCCTGCGGCTGCCTGACCGGCAGAAGTGTGAGAAGACGTCACGAACGGATAAGTGCCGTGGTCAACGTCGAGCAGTGCACCTTGTGCGCCTTCAAACAGAATGCGTTTGCCAGCCTTGCGCGCCTGATCCAAAAGACGCCAGCTCTGATCCATGAAAGGCAGAACCTGATCGGCAACGCTCATCAGCTCTTCATAAATGTCATCGGCATTGATCTCAGCCACGCCGAGACCACGACGAAGCGGATTGTGATGTGCCAGCATGCGATCAATCTTTGCAGGCAAAGTCTCGGGATTGGCAAGATCCATAACGCGGATCGCACGGCGACCAACCTTGTCTTCATAAGCCGGGCCGATACCACGTTTGGTGGTACCAATCTTGGTACCTGCGGAAGCGGCTTCCTCGCGCATCGCGTCCAGTTCACGATGCAGCGACAGGATGAGAGAGGCATTTTCGGCAATGCGCAGATTGTCACGGGAAACGGTGACACCCTGATCGGCAAGGCGCGCGATTTCAGCGACCAGCGCATGCGGGTCCACGACGACACCATTGCCAATCACGCCCATGGTACCGGGGCGCACAACACCCGATGGCAGGAGGCTGAGCTTGTAGCTTACGCCATCGATGACCAGCGTATGGCCAGCGTTATGGCCGCCTTGAAAGCGCACCACGATATCGGCTCGCTCCGACAGCCAGTCTACGATCTTGCCTTTTCCCTCGTCGCCCCATTGCGACCCGACGACCACAACATTTGCCATCGATGCGAGCTCCTTTAATAACGTTAAATCTGAAAGGGATTGGCCCGGTTACTTCCAAAATAAAACCTATTAGGAAATGACGGAAATTTCAGTCGACACATCTGCATCAACCAATCCAATCCCATGGAAACGCGCCCTGTATAGCCAGGACGCACCCTTTGATGACAGACTTCGCAAATCTCCGGCAAAGCCACCTCACCAAGCGAGCAGGACTATAGACAATTCTTTAATATGAAGCGAGTGCGAAACCGACTTTTCAAAGGCTTGAACACTACTGATCATGCATATTTGCTACGTCAATACTGCATTTGCACAGTGATAAGCGCCCCCACAGCGCAAGATATGCAATCGACTCCTACTCACCATGCCACAACCACCCTTAAAAAGACTCAGAAGGCGGCAGAAAAAAGGCGCCCCGCGATCAACTCCGATCACGAGGCGCCTTGTCATTTTCTCGCGCCAAAGCAGGTGCTCTGGACCGGCCTCATCAGACCGTGAACTTGAGGGCCTTGGCCTGAACAACGCCTTCCAGCGCCTCGATCTCGGCAATCACACCATCGCTGATCACGCCATCGATTTCGATAAGCGCGATAGCATCATCGCCAGCCTGTTTACGGCCCAGATTGAAGGTTGCGATGTTGAGCTCTGAAGTGCCCAACAGGGTGCCCAGACGACCAATGAAGCCGGGTTTGTCCTTGTTGGTGATATAGAGCATGTTTTCGCCCAGCTCGGCTTCCATATTGATGCCCTTGATCTGGATGATGCGTGGCTTGGCATCGCCGAACACGGTCCCGGCAACAGAGCGTTCCTGACGCTCGGTAACCAATGTCAGACGGATATAGTTTTCATAGTTACCCTGCTGTTCGCGACGGGTTTCCTCAATGGTGACACCACGTTCTTTGGCCACAGCTGGGGCTGACACCATATTCACTGTCTGCAACAACGGTTTGAGCACACCGGCCAGCACGACAGACGTCAACGCACGGGTGTTCATCTCGGCCACATCCCCTTCATATTCGATGCGGATGCCCTTAAGGCCGCTTTCGGTCAACTGACCAGCAAAGGAGCCCAACTGATCAGCCAGTTTGACAAAGGGCGTCAGGCGCGGCGCTTCTTCAGCCGTGATCGACGGCATGTTGAGTGCGTTGGAAACAGCACCATTGACCAGATAATCAGCCATCTGCTCGGCTACCTGAATGGCAACATTTTCCTGCGCTTCAGAGGTCGACGCGCCAAGATGCGGCGTGCAGACGACATTTGGCAGGCCGAACAGAACATTTTCCTTGGCAGGTTCAGAGGTAAATACGTCAAAGGCAGCCCCGGCGACCTTGCCAGACTTGATGGCTTCTGCCAGTGCTTCTTCATCAACCAGACCACCGCGGGCACAGTTGATGATGCGCACACCGTCTTTCATGCTGGAGATAGCTTCGGCGGAGACAATATTGCGGGTCTTGTCAGTCAACGGTGTATGCAGCGAGATGAAATCAGCCCGTTTGAACAGATCGGTCAATTCCACTTTTTCAACGCCCAGCTCGACAGCACGCTCCGGCGACAGGAACGGGTCGAACGCAATAACTTTCATCTTCAGGCCAACAGCGCGGGTTGCCACGATACCGCCGATATTGCCGCAGCCAATGATGCCAAGGGTCTTGGAGGTAATCTCGACCCCCATGAACTTGGATTTCTCCCACTTGCCTGCCTGAGTGGATGCATCGGCAGCCGGGATCTGGCGCGCAACAGCAAACATCATGGCGATGGCATGCTCGGCGGTGGTGATCGAGTTACCGAACGGTGTGTTCATTACGATGATGCCGCGCTGGGTGGCTTTCTCGATGTCCACATTGTCCACGCCGATACCGGCGCGCCCAATTACCTTGAGATTGTCAGCAGCAGCAATAACCTTTTCGGTTGCCTTGGTCGCCGAACGAATGGCCAGACCATCATATTGGCCAATCACTTCGATCAGTTTGTCCTTGTCCTTGCCAAGATCAGGCAAGTAATCAACTTCAACGCCCTTGTCCTTGAAGACCTGAACAGCGGTTGGCGACAGTTTGTCGGAAATCAGAACTTTAGCCATGGGACTATCCTCACTGGTTTGCAACGCGCGCCAACTCTCCCCGGCGCAGCAAGTTGCATGAAACGAAAAATATGATCTTGAGATTGCGCGACGGCCCTGCCCTGCAGAGCCGCCTGTTTGGCATCAATGCGCTAGAGCGCTGCCTTCTCTTGAGCAAAAGCCCAATCGAGCCACTTGGTCAGCGCCTCCAGATCGGACGCTTCAATGGTGGCACCGGCCCAGATGCGAAGGCCCGTCGGAGCGTCACGATAGGCGCCGATGTCATAGGCAACGCCTTCCTTGTCCAGACGCGCAACCAGAGCCTTGGCGAATTTGGACTGAGCGTCAACACCAAGAGCGGCAACATCCTCGTCTACAATGGTAAAGCAGACAGAGGTATTGGACCGGATCGCCTTGTCCTTGGCCAAAAACTCAACCCAAGGCGTCTTGTCAGCCCAGGCTTCCAATGTGGCAAGGTTAGCGTTGGCCCGCTTCATCAAGGCTTCAAGACCGCCCAGATCCTTGGACCATTTCAGGGCATCAAGATAATCTTCAACGCAGAGCATGGAAGGAGTGTTGATCGTGGCGCCTTCAAAGATGCCTTCGATCAGCTTGCCACCCTTGGTCATGCGGAAAATTTTCGGCAATGGCCATGCCGGCGTGTAGCTTTCCAGCCGCTCAACAGCGCGTGGCGACAGGATCAGCATGCCATGAGCAGCTTCGCCGCCCAGCACCTTCTGCCAGCTATAGGTCACGACATCCAGTTTGTCCCATGCGAGATCTTGTGCAAAAGCTGCCGAGGTCGCATCACAGATGGTCAGACCTTCACGGTCTGCCGGAATCCAGTCCCCGTCGGGAACCCGCACGCCGGAGGTGGTGCCGTTCCAAGTGAAGACAACGTCGCGGGAAAAATCAACCGCGCCCAAATCCGGGATCTGGCCATAATCGGCTTTCATCACCCGGGTATCATCCAGCTTGAGCTGTTTGACAACATCCGTTGCCCAGCCAGCACCAAAGCTTTCCCAAACAAGAATATCAGTTCCCCGCGCACCGAGCAGAGACCACAGGGCCATCTCAACAGCACCCGTATCGGATGCAGGCACGACCCCGATACGATAATCGGCAGGTACGCCAAGAATTTCGCGGGTCAGGTCAATCGCTTCTTTCAGCTTTGCCTTGCCAAGTTTTGCACGGTGGGAACGGCCCAGCGGTGCGTCTGCGAGGCTGTCAAAAGACCAGCCTGGACGCTTGGAGCATGGACCAGAAGAGAAATGGGGATTGTTCGGCCGTACGGCCGGTGTAGTAATATCTGTCATAAAGCTACCCTCACAGATAGTTGCCTCTCGTTGGGGAGAGGTGTCCCACAGACCGGGTTACTCTTCTTTACAACATGCGTCAAACGGATTCTTGGCGTTGATCACCATATAGCAACAACAGTTGCACTTATATCGCACAGCGAGCGCTCTTCACCGCCCTCTTTGAAAATGCAGAGTTACGAGAAAGGACACCAATTAACACGTCGAAAAAGGCGATCATCGCTGTTGGACAATCGCCTTCTTCGAGAGGAGCAATCTAGATCTGTCTCTAGCTGCGACCAACTAGGCCCCTATTCAGCACGCCTTCATGAAGGCCCATTGATTGGGGGCTGCCGATCGGCCAAGACAGCATCGCTCAACCTAGTTCAAGTCGTAGCGCAGGCCGACACGGAACTCATGCGCATAAAGATCGCTGAACTTAACCGGATGTGGCTGATTGGCAAAGGAAGAATGTCCAGTGCGTGCCTTGCCAAAATTCATCAGACGATAGTTCGCATCAAGCTTGAGACGATCGCTGATGTCGAATGCAGCACCTGCCATTACGTTCCAAGCGAAATTAACCCGGCTCTTGTTGCCAAAGCGCTGGCCAGCGGTCGTGGTATAATCCGTGGCACGCAGATAGGCCATACCAGCACCAGCACCGAAATAAGGTGTAATCGCATTCCAGGTACCAATATCGTAATAGCCATTCAGCATCAGAGTCCACGCGCTGAACTTAACCGTTTCATGCGTTGTGCAGGGTGAGCCGACACATGGAGCATCAGCCTTGAACTTTGCCTTGCCATGATAATCAAGCGTCACGTCACCACGGAGCTTTTCATTGAAATAGTAGCCCGCACCGACACCTGCGAGCCAACCGTAATCGATATCTTCGTTGGTGAAAGGCCATTTCTTGCCTGCATTATCCACCCAGGTGGCACTCGCGCCAGTATAAAGCGCAACCCCGAGGTCACCGCGCAGATACCAACCAGAGCCGATTTCAACAGGAACTTCGGGTTCGTATTCGATGATCGGCGGCGCTGGCAAATCCGCTGCATAAGCAACGGAAGCTGACATAACGGCCCCGAACACACTCAAAAACAAATTTCTTCTGAGGCTGCTCATCTCTTTTCCTCTCGACATAAAGATTTGAACTTGAATTGGAGACATACACTCAAGAGAAAAGATCACAGAATTTTCTTAATACTGAATTAACTACGATTATTAAACATAAATACATAAAGAAATAGAAAGAATATCAATTAAGCATAGATAAATTCGTGCAATTTGCAAATTTTATTCTTAACAAATTATTACCACGCATACATATAAGAATGAGCAACTATTCTAATGACGCCCCCACCAATGGTGCATTATCCATTCTTTCGACAGGAAGGCCTTGCGCTGAAGGGCCAATTACCGATATAGCCGGACCTACCCACCACGCTCACCGGACTTTCTTGAAAATCATGCAGACCCACGCCCTCCGACATTGGCTCATTCTGGCTTTCCTCGTCCTGTGTTGGGCATCAGCCATCATTCTCACACGCTTGATCGCGACTGAAATCACCCCCATCTGGCTCACGGCTGGGCGCGTCAGCACGGGAGCGGTCGCCTTGATCCTCTACCGTGTGTTTATCGTGCGCAAACCATGGTCTCTTGGCAGGCACCATATCCCATGGATCATCTGGTTGGCCCTGATCAGCTCGGCGGTACCGTTCATTTTTCTGGCATGGGGGATGCAATATACCAGCTCGGCCATTGCAGGCATTCTGATCGGAACCGTGCCGCTCTCCGTTCTGGGACTGGCGCATTTTCTGCTGCCAGATGAAAAGATGACCCGAAACAAGGCGATCGGCTTTCTCATCGGCTTTGCAGGACTCCTGCTCATCATAAAGCCTGATTCAGGCCCTGCCTCGCCCGAGCATAATCTTGAACTGTTGGGCGAGCTGGCCATTTTCTTCTGTAGCCTCTGCTATGCGATGAACACGGTCTCCTCTCGCCTCATCCCGCCAGCGGATAATCTGGACAAGGCAACAGCAGTGGTTACCACATCCTCCTGCCTGTTGCTGTTGGCTGCATTCTCCTTTGAGCCTGCAGATACATTGCTCAATGCCAATATGGGCCAATGGCTGACCCTCATCTATCTGGGCATTGTCCCGACGGCGTTGGCGACCCTGATGGTCTTCGTGTTGCTTTCCCAGACAACCGCCACCTTCCTGGCCATGAGCAACTATCTGATCCCGGTGGCAACCGCGCTTGGCGGCATTGTCTTCCTCAATGAGAATCTCTCGTGGAGTATCTGGATCGGGTTTGCCATCATCCTTGCAGGCGTTGCCATCAGCAACAGACAGGGTCGCCTTCCGGTTTAGCAAGGCAATAAAAAAGCCGCCCAAAACATGGAGCGGCTTTCCCATTTTTTATCAAATCGTGCAACTATTAGCCGCTGACCTTGCGCACCTCGTCGCAAATATCACCGACAACCTTTTCCACCAGATCGGAATCATCCCCTTCCGCCATGACGCGAATAAGCGGTTCCGTGCCGGATTTGCGAATAACCAGACGCCCATTGTCACCAAATGCTGTTTCGCCAGCCGCGATTGCCTTTTTAACAGCCTCCGCTTCCAAAGGCGCACCATCAGTGTAGCGCACATTCATCAGCAGCTGCGGCACAGGTTCAAACCTATTGCATACTTCACTGACCGGCTTACCCATTTTCACCACAACCGCCAGAATCTGCAAAGCAGCAATGAGCCCGTCTCCCGTGGTGCAATAGTCGCTCAGCACGATATGGCCAGACTGCTCTCCGCCCACATTATAGTGATGTTTGCGCATATGCTCGACCACATGACGGTCGCCAACCTTCGTGCGCACAAGGGAGAGCTTGAGGCTGTTGAGATAACGTTCCAACCCCAGATTGGACATGACCGTGGCGACAATGCCCGGCGCGGTTAGCAAGCCTTCGCGGAACCAGCTTTCGGCAACCACAGCCATCAACTGGTCTCCATCAACCACGCTGCCTGTCTCGTCGACAATGATCACCCTGTCCGCATCCCCGTCAAGCGCGATGCCAATATCTGCGCGGACTTCACGCACTTTGGAGACAAGCGTTCCGACGGAGGTTGATCCGCAATTGTCATTGATGTTGAAGCCATTCGGCTCCACGCCAATCTTGACCACATCAGCACCCAGCTCCCACAGGGCATCAGGCGCAACGCGATAGGCGGCTCCGTTCGCACAATCGATAACAACGCGTAGGCCCTCTAGCGAGAGATCCTTGGGCATGGTCCGCTTGGCAAATTCGATATAGCGGTCATAAACGCTCTCGATACGCTTGGTACGCCCCAGACCATCCGGCGCAACCAGGCTGTTGACCATATCGGTCTCGAGCAATTCTTCAATCTCCGCTTCAATCTCGTCAGACAGCTTGTAGCCGTCCGGCCCGAAAAGCTTGATGCCATTGTCTTCGTAAGGATTGTGCGAAGCAGAAATCATCACACCAAGATCAGCGCGCAGCGATCGCGTCAACATGGCAACACCGGGCGTAGGCACAGGGCCAAGCAGGAATACATCCATACCCATGGCTGTCAGACCTGCGGTCAAAGCCGGTTCCAGCATATAGCCGGAAAGACGGGTATCCTTGCCAATCACCACCCGATGGCGAAAATCACCACGGCGAAAAATCTTGCCGGTCGCCATTCCAACCTTCATTGCGATTTCTGGCGTCATTGGAAAACGATTGGCGCACCCTCGAATACCGTCTGTTCCGAAATATTTAGCCATCAGTCTCAACCAACCTTTCAATCGGAAATTAATCAACGCCGACAGCGCTCAGTTCAGCCAAAAGCGGACCGCTACTGCCTGCAAAACACAGTGCCAATAAAAAAAGGACACTAGGCGGGACTCGCTAAGGCCCCGTAAATGCAATGCCATTCCTACGCTTTTTATACGTTAAATTGAGAAAGAATTCAGGATCATCCAGTCAAACTTTGTTTCCTGTTGTTACAGACTATCGCCCCGCTTTGCATCAACCACACAGAGAATTTTTATCCCTTGCATGAGCAGGCAATAAAAAAGCGCCCTGCAATGGGCGCTTTCTTTGTCTTGAAATTGTCTGGCGAAGGCCCATCAGGCTTCCGGCTGAGGCTCTGCTCCGCCACCGTCAGACTCACTACCCTTTTTGAAGGACCCGGCAGAAGGCACTGCAGATCCTTTCGGCGTGGTAGGTTCGTCATCCGTTTCGCGGATCGGAGGCGTCCCCCCCAGAAGATCACGGATTTCCTGCCCGGAGAGGGTTTCATATTCAAGAAGACCCTGAGCAATGATTTCCAACTCGTTCTGATGCTCGGTCAGAATTTCCTTTGCCTTCTGGTAGCCTTCATCAACGAAGCGCTTGATTTCGGCATCCACCAGCTTCTGCGTGTCATCAGACACATTCTGCTGTTTGGCAACGGAATGACCAAGGAAGACTTCTTCCTCATTTTCAGCGTAAAGCAAAGGACCAAGGCTGTCGGACATGCCAAACTGGGTAGCCATGGCTTTGGAAAGCCGCGTCGCCATCTGAATATCACCAGACGCACCAGAAGTAACCTTGTCATAGCCGAAGATCAGTTCCTCAGCCACGCGTCCACCCATGGCGACAGCAAGGTCGGCATAGCATTTGGCGCGGGTCAGGGACACCTGATCCTTCTCTGGCAGACGCATCACCATACCCAGAGCACGACCGCGCGGAATGATGGTCGCCTTGTGGATCGGATCAGAGGCAGGCATATGCAACGCCACCAGAGCATGACCAGCCTCGTGATAAGCGGTCAGCTTCTTCTCTTCCTCGCTCATCACCAGCGTACGGCGCTCGGCACCCATCATGACCTTGTCCTTGGCATCCTCGAACTCGGCCATGGACACCAGACGGCGGTCACGGCGCGCGGCCAGAAGGGCAGCTTCGTTTACAAGGTTCATCAGATCAGCGCCCGAGAAGCCCGGCGTACCACGCGCAAGGGTCTTCAAGTCCACATCCGGAGCCAGAGGCACGTTGCGCATATGCACCTTAAGGATCTTTTCGCGACCAGTAATATCCGGGTTCGGAACCACGATCTGACGGTCAAAACGGCCAGGACGCATCAGGGCAGGATCGAGCACGTCAGGGCGGTTGGTAGCAGCAACAAGGATAACACCCTCGTTGGCTTCAAAGCCGTCCATCTCGACCAGCAACTGGTTGAGCGTCTGTTCGCGTTCATCGTTGCCACCGCCAAGACCGGCACCACGATGGCGCCCCACCGCGTCGATCTCGTCGATGAAGATGATGCAAGGTGCGTTTTTCTTGGCCTGCTCGAACATGTCGCGCACACGAGACGCACCGACACCAACGAACATTTCAACGAAGTCAGAACCGGAAATCGAGAAGAAAGGCACATTTGCCTCTCCGGCGATAGCCTTGCCAAGCAGGGTTTTACCGGTGCCCGGAGGGCCAACCAGCAACACGCCACGCGGGATACGACCACCAAGACGCTGGAATTTTTGCGGATCGCGCAAAAACTCGACAATCTCCTGAAGATCTTCCTTGGCTTCATCCACGCCGGCGACATCTTCAAACACCACGCGCCCTTGTGCTTCGGTGAGCAGCTTTGCCTTGGACTTTCCAAAGCCCATGGCCTTGCCGCCGCCCTGCATCTGACGCATGAAGAAGATCCACACAGCAAGAATAAGGATCATCGGGAACCAGGAAATCAGCGCATTGAGCAGCGAGAAGCTCTCGGTCTGTGGTTTGGCTGTGATGGAAACGCCATTTTCTTGCAACAGAGGGATAAGCGTCGTGTCATTCTGCGGTAGATAGGTCTGGAAACCGCTACTGTCCGACATTTGTCCCGTGACCTGCTGACCGACGATCGTGACCGATTTGACACGGCCCTGTTCCACATCAGTCACAAACTGCGAAAATGGAATCTCCTGTGTATTGGCTTGTTGCGCCGGGCTTTGAAACAGCTGGAACAATGCCACCAGCAAAAGGCCGATAATGACCCACAAAGCCAGACTGCGGAAATTCGCGTTCATATGTTATCCCTTGGTTCCTCAGATATCGGGCTCGTTCTGTTCCGAAAAACGCCCCGTCTCACTCTTCTGACTGACTTGTTGCAAGCGCAAAGGTGCAAACAGACACCCTTTACAGCAGGCCAGAATTTGCGGCAGCCATAGAAATCAAAAAATCTCTCCGGCACCTATGTTCACTCTCGATGAATTTAGGGTCTCGATGGGTCCTTGCCAAGGCAAGTGCCCCCCTTTTCTGCATTATTATAGTAATAAGATTTACTCTATCGTTTCATTTGCGGCGAAATTCGGATGTTTTTCCTCAAATTCAACCTCAAATTCATCGACCGCCTCAACTTTCGGCCAGTCTGCCACATATTGGGGGCGTCCGTTGCACCAAACAGACGGAAGCGCCTCAATGATCCCTTTGGGACCAGATTCGCCGCTCCATCTTTCCTGGGGGAACAGATACCCCTCCTTGATCAACATCCTGCGCCCGTCCTCCCCCAAGGGACGCAACACCAAGTCTGAGTACGTCCCTACCGGCTTACCGCCCGACAAAGCATTTGAAAGCTTTACGCTATAGAGCCCCAGCCAGTTCACCTCGGTCGGGCTTGCAAGCGCAATATCCGGTCTATCGCGCCCCGGTTCACGATAGACCCACAAACGCCCGCCCAACGCCTCAAAGCAACAACCAGCCACCGTGCGCTTCACTCTGTCTTCAGGGAATTCGCTTTCACAAAGAGCCGCATCAATGGCCAATAGCTTTTCCTCCCTTGGCGGATAAGCAGGACCGGCCACCCTTGCGATCATGATGCGCAGCAGCCGAAGGCGGATCTCTTCACATTGCCTTTTCAGATCGGCAAGCGAAACAGACAGAGACAGCCCCGGTTCTGAGGCAATATGTCGCGGGTAAAACCCATAAGCAATTTCATCCAATGCCTGATCAGCCCGCTGCAATCGCCGTGCAGTTGCCGCCAATCTGGCAGAATCGCATCCTTCTTGCGCAAATACCGGCAACAGGGAGCGCACACGCACGCGCATGTAACCCGGGCTCTGATTGCTCGGATCCTCAAGCCAGTCGATTGATCGCACCTCAAGGCTTGCCTTCAGCCGCGTCTTGGGGAAAGCCATCAAGGGCCGCAGTAGGCTAACGGCTCCAAAAGCCTGCTGCGGTCGCATTGCCGCCAAACCGGTCACTCCACTGCCGCGGATCAACCGCATAAGCAATGTTTCGGCCTGATCATTCTGATGATGGGCAATGACGATATGACCACAGCCCAGCTTTCTAGCATGCTCTGACAAAAGCCTGTATCGGGCCTTGCGCGCTTCCCCCTGAAGATTGGAATGAGACTTTTCCCCTTCC
Source organism: uncultured Cohaesibacter sp. (assembly GCF_963676485.1). Taxonomy (NCBI): domain Bacteria; kingdom Pseudomonadati; phylum Pseudomonadota; class Alphaproteobacteria; order Hyphomicrobiales; family Cohaesibacteraceae; genus Cohaesibacter; species uncultured Cohaesibacter sp. The sequence continues at coordinate 2,763,981 of NZ_OY781114.1, read as the reverse complement.
CAGACAAGGGTCGCATGCTCGATGCCACGCATTCGGGCAAGTTTGCCAACATAGGCGCATTCATCCTCGGCCTCAGGGCGCAAGCGGTGGTCAACGCTGGCAACATGGAGATCAACAGGGAGCTTGTTCCGCTCCACCCACTCATGACAAAGCACCATAAGAGAGAGAGAGTCTGCGCCTCCGGAAACCGCCAACAAAAGCGGAAGGCGCGGTTTCCCAGATGCTTCGGCCACATCCTCCAGGCGCGCAGGATGCGCTTTGCACAGGGCATCGAACATAAAAGAAAAGGCCGCGTCCAATTCTGCATCGGACAGCGGCTGGGCCTTGGACGAAAAGTCTTCAGCGGTCGTTACATTAGCATTTGGCACTTTGAATCTCTGCCCGCACGCGCTGGCGGATGGCGGATGAGGCATTGGGGAATTTTTGCAGCAATTCCTCATAGGTCGCGCAAGCCGCATCACGTTCGTTGATCTGACGCAGAGACATGCCGGTTCTTAGCAGCATGTCGGGGGCTTTCTGCGCACTTGGATATTTGGAATAGGCATCGAGAAAGACCTGAATGGCATCGCGATATTTGCCCTGCTGGAATTTGGCTTCCCCCAACCAGTAATAGCCATCGGCAATGCGACGATCCTGACTATAGGCGCCAACAAACTGCTGGAAGGCCTGTTCAGCGGCCACATAGTCGCTCTGTAGCATATACCCATAGGCCACATCATAGTCCGAATTCGGGTCTCCGGTCAGCCCGCCAGAGGAATCGGCACCATAAGAACCGTTGGTCGCCGCAGGTTGTGGGGCCCCTCCGCCGCCCAGCATGGACGAGAGATCGATCGGTGCAGCCCCATTGTTCCCCGGCGCTTGGCCGATCAGATTCGGACCACCCAAATCATTGTTTTGAGGCGTCTGATTTTGCGAAAGGCTACCCAGACTTTGTGGGGGGCTGCCAAGCTTGTCAAACTGCTGTGGGGAGGGATTGCTCGGTTGGGGCCGGTTACTGGAAGATCGCCGAGGGCGCTTGCCACCTTCCAGATCCTGAAAGCGGAACTCGGTATCTTCCTGAAAACGCTGCAGCTGTTCCTGCAACTGGCGCACACGGAAATTGAGCTCTTCGATCTGACCGTTATATTGCCGCATCTGCTCTTCAAGGCGATCCACCCGCACCGCAAGGCTGGCGGCCGACTGGGCAACCTGCATGCGCTCGGGTTGCTGCGCGATCGGCATTGGCGGCATCGGCACACCATGATCGGCCACCTGAGTTTCAAGAGCCCCGATCCGGCTGGCCAACACATCCTGAGAAACACGGCTGGAGGCGAAAGCCGTTCCACTTCCGCCAACGACCAGCGCCATCATGGCTACCAAAAATCTATTCATGAAAATCCCCATTTATTCAATCGCGCAACCATGACGCACCGACCTGAGCTGCCCTGCCCGATAGGCCCCCGCAAGGATCAGCCCATTTGACACTTGCCCTTGTCAAAGGCACCGACACAACTACCAGCCATGGCCCCTTTGAAGGAACCATCGCGGGTGAATGCCTTTGTGGCACTTCAATTCATTCATTCTGTCCATCAAGAACGCCCTAAAATGAAGCATCAGATGGTACAGGGACCAGTGTGTCTGCAAATATAGGAAAATGTATGGCGCCATGCAACGAAACAAAAAGGGCCGGTATAAACCGGCCCTTTTCCATGAAATTTTCGTCAAACTCGTCGTCGCTATTTCGCTGCGGTATCAAAAGAGGCATCCTTCATGATACCGAACAACACCATGACAGATCAGTTTGCCAGCGTCGTAACGGCGCGGCGGTTCTGAGACCAGCAAGAAATATCATCGCAGACAGCAACTGGACGTTCCTTGCCATAGGATTTGGTCGACAGGCGGCCGGACTGAATGCCTTTGGAGACGAGATAGTTGCGCACCGAGTTCGCACGGCGCGCGCCCAGCGCGATGTTGTATTCGCGTGTGCCTCGTTCGTCGGCATGCCCTTCAATCGCAATGCGATAGTTGGGATATTGCTGCAGCCATGTAGCCTGTTTATCCAATGTGGCCTGTGCCGAATAGTTCAGATCGGAACTATCGGTGTCAAAGAAGACTCGGTCGCCAACATTGACCACGAAATCCTGCGTCGTCCCCGGGGTTGCCGAGTTAAGGCCAGCACCACCATTCAACTTGTCAGGCGTCGAAGAACAGGCTGCCAACGCAGTCAGCAGAGCGACGCCGAATACAACACGAATGGAAGATTTTGCACGATTTGACATCTGATTGTCCTTCGAAAGTTTATTGAGATCAGGGTTTGTCGGCCGCAATAATAGAAAATTTAGGTTAACCGCGCGTTCGCAAACATGGTTACCAAAGTATTAATACCTATTCAGCAGTCTGATCTCTCATGGTCCACATCTCTGACCATCTGTTTGAATCAAAAGATGGCCACACTGAGGCGCAGCGTCTTTTCTGCCTCGCAAAGGTCAGAAAACCGGCCAATGGTATCAATCCAACGGACAGTTTGCCCCTTCTGCATGCCTTATTCGGAATGCAAGCTCCAAGGGATACAAACAAAAATCTCAGAGCTGATCGCGTGATCAGCCCGGAGACTTGAGCAGAATGGATTTTCAGGTCGGATCAGTCGATCAGAGGCGACCAGGCCGGGTCCGAAGCAAAGGCCGGAGTCGGCACCATGTATTTGTTACGCCCGGTCAGATCGATGGAATAAAGCTTTGGTCCACCATTCGCCCCCTGGCTTTCCGAGAAGAACATCAGCACGCGACCATTGGGCGCCCATGTTGGTCCCTCATTGTGGAAACCACTCACGAGGATCCGCTCGCGTGAGCCGTCTGTCTTCATGACCCCGATCTGGAACTGACCCTTATAGCGCTTGGTGAAGGCAATAAGATCCCCCCTTGGTGACCATACCGGCGTTGAATAACTGCCATCACCAAAGCTGATGCGCTGCACATTGGAGCCATCAACCCCCATGACATAGATCTGCTGCTTACCGCCGCGGTCACTTTCAAAGGTGATATGGCGACCATCGGGCGAGAAGCTCGGGCTTGTGTCAATAGAGGCTGAGTTGGTCAGACGCGTGATCTTGCCATTGCGCAAATCCATGCGATAGATGTTGGCGTCGCCACCCTGCTGCAGGCTGAGTGCAATGCTCTGACCATCAGGAGAGAAACGGGAAGAGAAGCTCATGCCCGGAAACTGACCAACAACGGACCGACGTCCGGTTTCGATGTTGAGCAGATAGGCGCGCGGATCCCCGTTTTCCAGCGCCATATAGGTAATTTCCTGTTTGGTCGGCGAAAAACGCGGGGTCAGAACCAGATTGCTGCCATCCGTTAAATAGCGCACATTGGCTCCATCCTGATCCATAATGGCCAACCGCTTGACGCGTCCATCCTTGGGCCCGCTTTCATCGACAAAGACGATGCGCGTATCAAAATAGCCCTTCTCACCGGTCAGACGCTCGTAAATGGCGTCCGAGATGATATGCGCGACACGGCGCCAATTTTCCGGTGTGGTGAAAAACTGCTGTCCGGTCATCTGCTTGCCGGCATAAACATCCCAGAGTCGAAACTCCGCCTTGAGCCGGCCATCCGCTTCCCGTGTCACAGTGCCCGTTACCAGCGCCTGAGCGTTGATCACAGTCCAGTTTGGAAAGGACGGCACGGTAGAAGAAGACAGGTTTTTCTGCAGGAATGTGTTGCGATCGAGCGGAGAGAAAAGGCCGGAGCGCTGCAAATCGGCCTCGATGACCTTGGAAATCTCCACGCCCTGCTCCACACCGTTAAAATCGGTGATAGCAATCGGCATCGGCTGGATATTGCCGCGCGTGATGTCAATTTCGATCAAGGCATAGCTTGGCCGCACCATGGCCATGCTGGACAGAATGGCAAGGGCCACAAGAGGCAACAAGGCGGCTTTCATGGTCATATAGGCATTGAGGAGCCGGATGGGCATTGCATGTCGAAGCTGTTTCATCACAATAATTGTCCTGTCCTATCCAGACCGCGAGCGGCCCGCTTGATGAATGAACATCCTGATAATCTATACCGAAGAGCCTTGCGGGCTCCTCATACATTGGGTCTAGAACATGTCACTCGGATCAAAATTGATCCTGACACGGCGCCATGCTTCATATTTGTCGGCAGGCAACGAATAGGGAGCACACCGACGCACGGCGCGCATGGCGCTTTCGGCGGCAGCTACGCCAAACTGGTTGGCCGGATATTGGATCGGCTGAGGTCCGAAATTCACATTTCCTTGCCGATCAAGGCCAAATTCGATCTTTACAGCCAATTGTGACGCATCCACGGCACCAACCGGCGGAGACCAACAACGGGAAATCTGCGCCCGCAAGGCATCCAGTTCGCTTTGCGTCATAGCAGCCGCTTCGGTGCCATTTCTGGAGCCGAAGGAAGCGGATTGATCCTGCTCGCCGCTGCGCGTGGGGGCGCCTGTGTCATTCTGATTGGCGAGCGCCTTGAGTGCATTGAGATCAAAATCACGCTTCGGCTCTTCCTGTTTTGCAGGCTTGCGCGGAATACGGGGCTTGATCTTGGGCAAGGCGGCAATCGGTTTGGGCGCCACTTCCGCAGGCTTCTCAGGCTCAGGTTCCGGCGTAGGCTCTGGCTCTGGCGTCACATCCGGCTGAGGCTGCGGTTCCGGCTCGGGTTCTGGCACAGGCTCGGGTTCCTGCGTGGGAACCGGATCAGGCTCTGCGACTGGCGGCTGCGGTTCAGCCTGCTCCTGAGGCGCGGCTTTTTCCGGTTTGGGGGCAACCTTGGGCGCAGGCTCTGGAATTTCTTCTATCGGTTCAGGCGTCTTTTTGGTGGCTTCCTTGACCTTGTCCTGCACCTCTGCAGTGGCCTCCCCCTTGACCACATCGGTCACATCGGAGACAGAGACCAGTTCGATCGGCAGGATTTCCAGGTCGCTCACGTCATTAGCGCTCGGTGACGGAAGACTAATCAAAGCCCAGCCCATCAGCGCCGCATGACCAACACTTGAAACAATAAGACCGACATTCTTCAAGGTTATTGAAGCTCCTCGGTGCTAACCAGCCCGATTTTCTTGAAACCGGCGCGATTCATCGCCCCCATCACCTTCATGATGGAGCCATAATCTACATCCTTGTCGCCGCGCACGAAAATTCGCTCTTCATAGCCATTCTCAGCAACGCCGAGCAGGGTCTGCACCAGAGCATCAAATTCCACCTGCTGATCCTGCAGATAGATGCTGCCATCCTTGCGAATGGAAAGTGTCAGCGGCTCTGTCTGGCTTGAGAGAGGCTTGGCCGTGCTTTCAGGCAAATTGAGCGGAACGCCAACCGTCATCATCGGCGCCGACACCATGAAAATGATGAGCAGCACCAGCATGACGTCAACCATGGGCGTCACGTTGATTTCAGCCACCGGCCTGTGACGCATCGCACGGCGTGCGCCGCGCCTGCGTGACGTTCCCGGAGATCCCATCGAGCCCATACCCATAACTTAACCCCTTTCGTCCATCAAACGCGACAGGATCGCGGAGAACTCATCGGCAAAGCCTTCAAGGCGCATGGCATGCTGGGAGGCGATGGACGCCAGCTTGTTGTAGGCAATAACCGCAGGAATAGCGGCAACGAGCCCGATCGCCGTTGCGAACAGAGCTTCCGCGATGCCAGGGGCGACCACGGCAAGAGAGGTATTCTTGGACGCAGCAATGCCCTGAAACGAGCTCATGATGCCCCAAACCGTACCGAACAGGCCAACAAAGGGCGCAGCCGAGCCGACCGTTGCCAGAAATAGCAGGCGTTTTTCCAGTCGATCCACCTCACGCGACAGGGTCACATCAAGCACCTTCTCAAGGCGCGCGGGCAACCCGGCAACCGAGCGGGCCTGCCCCTCGAAACTGCGCTTCCATTCACGCATCGCAGCAACGAACAGCGCCGCCATTGCATGATTGGGACGCCCCGAGAGCGTCTGGTAAAGATCTTCAAGAGACTGCCCGGACCAGAAAACCTTTTCAAAGCGATCCATCTGACGCTTGGTGCGCGTGTAAAGCAAACTCTTGTCGATAATGATCGCCCAAGACCAGACCGACGCAGCCATCAAGCCAATCATCACTATCTTGACCACAATATGAGCCTGCATGAACAGGGTCATCAGAGATACATCGGCAGTGGCATTGGCTAGGGCTGTTTGCACAACCTCATTGGGCATGAAACTTTGTCCTTTCTAGCGCATGCCCTCATCTCACCCCCATCCGGCAAGAAAAGGGCCTATGAATGAAACCATGCATAAAAACCGGGATTGCGGATACATCCGGCAGATCAGATTGCCACCGTCCACGCCGCAACCATTTTCAAACAGGCACAACCGACCGGCCCCGGTTTGACCTTCCAGCGACAGCATTTGTCAGCAGAATTTGTCAAAACTAGGGTCGGCGCGTGCGCACAACCATATTGAACGCACCCTTTGACAAGGCACGATTATGGTTAATGAAAGTTTAAGTAAAGTGAACAGAACCGAAAGGAAAAGCTCTGATGCGGAGAATTCAGCCCTCAGGGGACCAAAATTTTTCGCATTTTTTCAGGCAACCGGCGGGGCTTTCCTTCGCGGGTAACCGCAACAACGGTGACCTGTGCGGTAAACAACACCTCTTCCCCGCGCAGGATCTGCTGATCAAGGATCATGCGGGCACCCTTGACGGTGTTGATGCGGGTTTCAACCTTCAGAATGTCGTCGATATGGGCTGAGCGAAGATAATTGATATCCATATGGCGCACGGCCAAAGCCAGACGCTCGCCATTCTCGCCACTGTCAAGAGCGCTATGCTGCACCCCTAAAAGCCTTATAAAATCAGAGCGCCCCCGTTCGATAAACCGCAGGTAGGAGGCATGATAAACGATACCGGAAAAATCTGTGTCTTCGTAGTAAACCCGGATCATCTGTTGATGTCCGTAGTCAGTCAAACGACCGGCAAGATCTGGCCAGTCGCCTTCGTTGCGATGCTCAGGCATCATCAATTCCTTCAGCAAACAGGCCCATTTGTGGAGGAGTGTCTTTCTGAGGCACAGCCAACCCAAGATGGGCAAAAGCCTTTGGCGCCAACAGGCGTCCACGCGGCGTGCGCTGGATGAAACCCTGCTGGATCAAATAAGGCTCTATTATCTCTTCAATAGCGTCCCGTGGTTCCGAGAGCGCTGCGGCTATGGTCTCTACACCAACCGGCCCGCCACCAAAGGAGGTCGCGATCATGGTCAGGTACCGCCTGTCTAGGGCGTCGAGCCCCTCATTGTCAACTTCGAGCATCTGTAGGGCGCGGTCTGCCAATTCACGACTGATTTCACCACCGGCCTGAACGATGGCGACATCTCGCACACGCCGCAGAAGTCTGCCAGCGATGCGGGGTGTTCCGCGCGAACGACGAGCGATCTCGGTCGCCCCATCCTTGGTGATGGAAACCCCCATCAAACGGGCCCCACGTGTGACAATATACTCCAGTTCTTCCACAGTATAAAAATTGAGACGAACCGGAATCCCGAAGCGATCCCGCAAAGGCGTGGTCAAAAGCCCAAGCCGCGTTGTCGCTGCAACAAGGGTGAATTTAGCCAGATCAATCTTCACCGAACGGGCAGCAGGCCCTTCGCCGATGATCAGATCAAGCTGGAAATCCTCCATTGCCGGGTAGAGAATTTCTTCCACCGCCGGATTGAGTCTGTGGATTTCATCGATGAAGAGCACATCATTTTCTTCCAGATTGGTCAGCAAGGCCGCCAGATCTCCGGCTTTGGCAATGACCGGGCCCGAAGTGGATTTGAAATTGACGCCCAACTCGTGGGAAACAATCTGCGCCAGTGTCGTCTTGCCCAGCCCCGGAGGGCCGACAAACAGAACATGGTCAAGCGCTTCCTTGCGCGTGCGGGCCGCCTCAATGAAAATGGAGAGATTGGCGCGTGCCTGTGCCTGCCCGACGAAATCATCCAGCATCTGTGGCCGCAAAGCCCGATCTGTCTCTTCCTCGCGTGGGCCCGCCGCAACAAGGCGCTCTTCCTCTTCAATCATTGGCTAAGCTCCTTGAGCGCACGACGAATGAGAGAGGCCGTATCCAGCCCTTCCCCTTCCCGCTTGATAATGGTGGCCACCGCTGCGCCGGCCTGCACCTGAGAATAGCCCAGATTGGAGAGCGCCGAAACCGCCTCTGCCATGGCCTTTGGTGCGCCAACAGCATCGATCTCGGCCTGCAGATTGGCGACGGCACCATCGGTTGCCGCAAGGCTCGGCGTCTTGTCCTTCAGCTCTGAAACGATCCGCTGGGCCACCTTCGGACCGACACCGGGCGAACGCGCCACCATGGTCTTGTCCTGCAAGGCAATAGCCGAAGTAAGCTCGGAGATCTTCAGGGTCGAGAGAATCGCCAGAGCCACTTTCTGCCCAACCCCTTGCACCGTGGTCAAAAGCCGGAACCAGTCGCGCTCAAGCGCTGTGGCAAAGCCGAAAAGCTTGATCTGGTCTTCCCGCACATGGGTTTCAATCAGAACCGTGGCAGCTTCCCCGACCGAGGGCAGTGATTGCAGAGTCTGGTTCGAGCAATAAACCTCATAGCCAACGCCACCGACATCAACGATGACATAGCCGTCAGCATATTCATCGATCAACCCCTTGAGCTTGCCAATCATCGGGCACCGTCCTCATCTTCAACTAAGCAATTTTATAGGTCTTCTGCCCGCGCTGATGCGCATGACAAATGGCGATGGCAAGCGCATCAGCCGCATCCTCGCTGTCAAAGGTCGCCTTGGGCAACAGCATCTTGACCATGGTCTGCACCTGTTTCTTGTCTGCATGCCCAACCCCGACCACCGTTTTCTTGACCGCGTTGGGCGCATATTCTGCCACTGGCAGCGCAAGTTGCGCCGGAGCCAGTAGGGAAATGGCCCGCGCATGTCCCAATTTCAGGGTTGCCGTGGCATCCTTGTTCACGAAGGTCTGCTCAACGGCCACTTCCTGCGGCTCATATTTCTGCAACACGCTCATAACCCCGTTATGCAATTGAAGCAAACGGGTCGCAAGGTCGCTCTTGCCCTCTGACGTAATCAGACCCGACCCAACAAAGATCAGCCGGTTGTTGATCACATCAATGGCGCCCCAACCGGTTTTGCGCAGTCCGGGGTCAAAGCCAACGATTCTGATAGGATGCTCTCTCATGCTTCATGCATAGCCGAAGAATATGAACAATACCAGAACAAACTAAGGGTTCAAACAGGATTTGACATTTTCTCAAGCCATGAGACTATAGCTTTTTTCTTACCCTTGATGCCATTTTAAGGCGATGCCGGAAAAGCTCTCAGAATGACCGATATAAACCTTCCTCTCATTTTAGGCGCAGCTCTGATCGCCATGGCCAGCCCCGGCCCGGCAACCCTCGCCATAGCGGGCACCTCCATGACAAATGGGCGCAAGCATGGGCTTGTTCTTGCGTCAGGCATTACGAGCGGCTCTCTGATCTGGTCAACGGCCGCAGCCCTTGGCATGGGAACCGTGATGCTTGCCAACAGCTGGCTTTTCGAAACCCTGAAATATGCCGGCGCTGCTTATCTTTTCTATCTGGCAGTCAAATCTGCACGCTCAGCCATGCGCCCCTCTGCTGCAGAGCCGCTGTCAGCAGAAAAGCAACCGCTCGGCCTTGGCCGCACCTATCTCAAGGGTCTTGCAATCCACCTGACCAACCCGAAGGCGATCTTCTTCTTGGGCTCAATATATGCACTGGGCCTTCCCAGTGACGCGCGTCCCATGGATCTGGCCACAGTTGTCCTGGCTCTTGGCTGCCAAAGTGCCCTAATCTGCCACCTTTATGCGCTGATATTTGCCAGCAAGCCCATCGTTGCAGGCTACAGGAAATCACGGCGCGCTCTTGATGGGCTGTTTGCCATGCTGTTTGGCGCAGCCAGTATCAAGATTCTGACGACTTCCATCAGTCAATAACGCGTTGGCACCACCTTTTGAGCGAACAAAAAACCCTGCAGCGGCAATCCACTGCAGGGTCCAAATCTGTTTTGCATCCAGAATAGAAAGCGTCAGCCTTCCAGAGATGCAGCCACTTCATCGCTCATGGTGAAGTTTGAATAGACATTCTGCACGTCGTCATCATCTTCCAGAACGTTGATCAGCTTCATGATCTTTTCAGCTTTTTCAGCATCCACATCGATTTCGTTCTGTGGTTTCCAGATCGCCTTCTGGGATTCGGCTTCCTTGCCGAAGGCTTCTTCCAAAGCCTTGCCCACTTCGGTCATGTCTTCAAAAGTGGTGTAGATGGTGTGGCCATCTTCATCGCTGATCACGTCGTCAGCGCCAGCTTCGATAGCGGCTTCCAATACGGTATCCGCATCACCAACTTCTGCCGGATAAAACAGCTCGCCAACACGATCAAACATGAAGGCAACCGAGCCGGTTTCGCCCAAAGACCCGCCACTCTTGGTAAAGGCAGCGCGCACGTTGGAAGCGGTGCGGTTGCGGTTATCGGTCAGGGCCTCGACAACAAGCGCTGTGCCTGCCGGACCATAGCCTTCATACCGGACTTCATCGAAGTTGCCTTCATCACCGGCTTCAGCCTTCTTGATGGCACGATCAATATTGTCCTTCGGCATGGACTGGCCACGCGCGTTCTGAATAGCCAGACGCAAACGGGCGTTCGCGTCGGGATCGCCGCCACCCATTTTCGCGGCAACGGTGATTTCCTTGGAAAGTTTGGAGAACAGCTTGGACCGCTTGGCATCCTGTGCGCCCTTGCGATACATGATGTTCTTGAATTTTGAATGGCCTGCCATATCCTACATTCCGTATAGTCTTTGGTCGTCGCGCGTCCTACGCAGTATTTGCTGCCGGTCATGCCACACTATGGCGGCAAAGATCAAGTGACCTTGGCGCACGAGACTGGTTAGTTTGGTTCAATTCCCGCTCTTTTCCCAGAAACTAGGGATATGTCGGGATAGTTGGCCACCGATCCGCAAGGGTTCGGCAGAGAGAGCCAGTCCGGTGCGATCATCTGTATCAACCGCAAAACCACAAAGGGTCGCCTCGCCCAGAGCTGGCGTGAAACGCGATGAAGAGACCTTGCGCAAAAAGCGCTGTACGGGCTCTTCCTTGTCCATGCCGAGCACGGAATCATAGTCACCGCACATGCCCGCATCGGTCAGATAGGCCGTGCCAGACGGCAAAATGCGGTGATCAGAAGTTGGCGTATGGGTGTGCGTGCCCACAACCATGCTAACGCGCCCATCGCAAAAATAGCCCATTGCCTGCTTCTCGGACGTAGCCTCGGCATGGAAATCAAGGATGATCGCATCGGCAAATTCGCCCATCGGGCAATCGGAAATCGCTTTGTCCACGGCATGAAACGGGCAGTCGAGTGCATCCATATAGACCCGCCCCATGGCATTCATCACCAATACGGACGCCCCGTTACGAGCATTGTAGAGATTGGCACCCTTGCCCGGAACACCTGCGGGAAAGTTGATCGGTCGCAGAAAGGCCGGTTGGCGCTCACAATAGACCATGGCATCGCGTTGATCCCAGACATGGTTGCCCGTGGTAACAACATCAGCGCCTGCATCAACCAGATTTTGAACAATCGCTTCGGTGATACCGAAACCGCCAGCTGCATTTTCGCCATTAATCACGACGAAGTCGAGACCATATTGCTCGACCAGCCCCGGAAGTTTTTCTTCAATAATAGCCCGCCCGGACCGTCCAACAATATCGCCAATAAACAGCAGTCGCATGAATTCCCGCTCAATCTAACCGGCGCAGTCTCTCAATCAGGCCGGAACAACAATTTCTTTTTCTGTCAAAATAGCATCTAGCGGAAGGTCATACTCTCCAACGGGTATCTTGTCCAGTTGCTGCAAGTCAAAAGCCAGCCCCACCAGATAGGGCTTGGAATTCTGTATGATACGTTCGGAAATGTAACGATCATAATGCCCCGCACCGTAGCCCAGCCGGTTGCATTGCGCATCAAACGCCAACAGGGGCATCAAAAGACAATCAGGAAACACCTCTGGTGCATTGGCCTTTGGCCCGACGGTGCCATAGCCCGCGTCGACCAGTTCGGCCCCTTCATCCCAACGCCGGAAGATCATGCCTGTTGCCCCTACCGTAACCGGCAAGGCAAGACGCAGGCCCTTCTCGCGCAAGGGCCGCTCGAGCAAAGACACATCGACCTCGGACTGAACCGGCCAGAACAGGCCAATGCAGCCATTGTCTGGCACCTTGTCCCAATCAAGATAATTGATGAGATTGTTGCAGATCTGCCTGCTTGCAATAGCATGCTGTTCAGCGGGGATGGCATTTCTGGATGCGCGCATCTCGCGCCTTGCATTCCGCTTGCGGTCTCTTGTTGCTACGTCGTCCATCGGTCGATTACCAGCTTATTGTAAAAGAGCGGCAAGCCCGAGAAGGACCGCCGCTCCAAAACTGAAAGCCGCAACGACCGTCGACACTTTCATGATCCTGGGACACCTGAATTACAGGTGGGTGCCAGTTGAAACGGACCACGGTCCAGATCAGCGCCAGCTCCCGTTCGGATCTTTAAGGCCCCGAGGAAAAGTTGCATCTAACGCGAAGTGCAGCAAGCTTTCCATATATAGAGGAATTGCTATCGAATTTCCAGTGCGATTGTCATCACATTAGCTTTCAAGAAGAACTTTCGACAATTTCTCCAACTGTTCAGCAGCTTTGTCGATTCTTTCCGCTAGAGCTTCCTGATCTCCTTCGGATTTCTCCATGACCGCTGAGCGGGCGTCCCGCAGGGCGGAAATTTCCTCATTGAGAGCTTTTACCTTGCCATCGGCTTCAGCGAGCAGATCCATCGCCATAATTCCGGCCATGACTGTCAGCCGTTGATCGCCTATTTCGCCAAAACTCTCCTTCAATTGGGAGATCATGGCGTCAAAACGACGCGACAATGCCAGCAGGTGCTCTTCCTGCCCGTCCTCACAGGCCATCCGATAGGCTCGCCCGTTAATGCTGACACTGACTTGAACCATCTTTTACTCCAGCCGACCTTTGTGACTGACAACTCTCGTCATCCACCATGCCGGTCCAAAACAGCCCGGACTGATTCCATTGCAGCACCAAGCCTGCGAGACACTTCTTCATTGGCCCCTTCCAGCTTCTCGGTGCGCTTCTTCTGCTTCTCAAGCGTGCCCGTCAGCTCCGATCGCTCTTGCGTCAGGCGTTGCAGATCATCTTGCAGGGCTTTGACCGACAGTTCTCTGGTCTGTCTTTTGTCAACCGACTGCGACAGTCCCTCAATCGCCCTGTCCAGTCTGCCCAAAGCCGCCTCTACCCGCGGATTCTCACTCATAAAGCCCCCAACTCACACGAAACGGCACATTTTCCTTGCTACCGGCTACAGCCCAAAAGCCCTAAAGACCAAACGGCGCACCTCTTGCCTGGCAAGACATTCGTAGAAACCGGCTTACTGATAACCGGAAATTCTGTTTTTACCAAGCCGAAGATCTCTTTCCAGTCATTTCCCCAAGCCGAAAAGACGCGCATCAGGCAACCGAACAATGGATTCGCAAAGGCCCAGCAGCCACAAAATAGCAGAATCAGATGGAGGAACCACGCAAGAATCCTTATATGGATTAAATCTAGGAGACATAATCTAACTTCGTCAATGGCCCCGACTCTTCAACAGTCCAAGTCCACAGACGAATAAAACTGGCCCATATACCATGCATATTATGCTGTTTTGGCGGATTGACCTTTCGGGCGCATTGACTCTCATCCCCCTGATGTTAAATGTCAGGGCGTTTGTAAAACGCCTCTGTCTGCCGGGCTTGCTAAGTGGCAAGGCAGTTCCTGTTTAACCAGATTGCGTTCGAATGCAGACACGACGATGGGCAATTTCATTGCAATTCCTAGTCGCAGGCATTGAACAATATCCAGAAGCAGAGTTCATGAACAACATGGATAAACAGACTCGCATGGCGCATGCGATCCGCTTTCTTTCAATGGATGCCGTTGAGAAAGCAAACTCCGGTCACCCAGGCCTTCCAATGGGTGCAGCGGACGTTGCTACCGTTCTTTTCACCAAATTCATGAAATTTGATCCTACCAGCCCCAAATGGGCTGACCGTGATCGTTTCGTGATGTCTGGCGGCCATGGTTCGATGCTGCTTTATTCCCTGCTGCATTTGCTGGGATATGAAGATATGACCATCGAGGATTTGGCCAACTTCCGTCAGTTGGGTGCCAAAACGGCCGGCCATCCTGAATATGGTCATGCCGCAGGCATCGAAACCACAACCGGTCCGTTGGGTCAGGGCATCGCCAATGCTGTCGGCATGGCGATCACGGAAAGACTTTTGGCAGCCCAGTTCGGTGATGACCTTGTCAACCACCGTACCTATGTCATGGCTGGTGACGGGTGCCTCATGGAAGGCATCTCTCAGGAAGCCATTGCATTGGCAGGGCACCTCAAGCTCAACAAGCTTGTGCTGCTGTGGGACGACAACAACATCACCATTGATGGCAATGTCAGCGTGTCCGACTCAACAGATCAGCATGCGCGCTTCAAGGCCTGCAACTGGAACACCATCAGCGTTGATGGCCATGACCAGGCAGCCATTGCCGAAGCCATCGAAGAAGCTCAGAAGAGCGACAAGCCGACCATGATCGCCTGTAAGACGGTGATCGGCTTTGGCTCTCCAAACAAGGCAGGCACCAACAAGGTGCATGGTGCACCACTCGGCGCAGACGAAATCGCGGCAACCCGCGAAGCCCTCGGCTGGGATTGTGAACCATTTGAACTGCCTGCTGACATTCGTGATGCATGGCGCATTGCCGGCCTCAACGCCGCGCAGTCCCATAAGGAATGGCAGAAACGACTGGAAGCTGCTGATTCTGAAGTGCGGGCTGAATTCGAACGCCGTATGCGTGGCGATCTGCCATCCGGCTTCGAAGATGCCATGGCGGCTTATAAAAAGTCTCTGGCTGAAGAACCAAAGAATGTGGCGACCCGCAAAGCTTCCGAAATGGCGCTCAACGTCATCACCGAAGCCGTGCCGGAAACCATTGGCGGCTCTGCCGACCTGACCGGTTCCAACAATACCAAGACGCCTTCGACTGTATCGGTTACGCCGGACGATTTCTCCGGTCGCTACATGAACTGGGGTATTCGCGAGCATTGCATGGCTTCGGCCATGAACGGCATGGCCCTGCATGGCGGTGTCATTCCTTACGGCGGCACCTTCCTTGTCTTTGCGGACTATATGCGCGGTGCTATGCGTCTGTCGTCCCTGATGGAGCAGCGGGTCATTTATGTACTGACCCACGATTCCATCGGCCTTGGCGAAGATGGCCCGACCCATCAGCCGGTCGAAACCCTTGCATCTCTGCGTGCCATCCCGAATATGCTGGTCTTCCGTCCTGCAGACGCGATGGAAACAGCGGAATGCTGGGAACTGGCCATCAAGGCCGACAAGAACCCAAGCTCCATGGCATTGACCCGTCAGGGCCTGACCCCATATCGTACTGAATATTCCGAAGAGAATCTCTGCGGACGCGGTGCTTATGTTCTGTCAGACTGCGATGGTGATGCGGACGTATCGATCTTTGCGACCGGCTCTGAAGTAGAAATCGCCATGGCTGCGCAGGCAGCATTGGCAGAGCAGGATATTCTGGCCCGCGTGGTCTCCGTACCATGCTTTGAGCTTTTCGAAGCGCAGTCAGAAGAGTATAAGAAAGATATCCTGGGCGAAGCCAAGGTCAATGTTGGCATCGAAGCTGCCCTTCGCATGGGATGGGATCGCTTTATCGGCTCGGACGGTATCTTTGTTGGCATGAATAGCTTCGGCGCTTCCGGCCCATACAAAGAACTGTACGAAAAATTCGGCATCACTTCCGACAATGTTGTCGCGAAGGTTGTAGAACGCCTAAAATAAGCGTAAATACTTATAAAACACACCGAATTGGCAGGAAAAGAGTTTTTTCTGCCAATTCGCTTAACTGCGATGTTGAATTGTCATACGACAAAAGTATACTATCCACCTAATATGAGATCGATCAAAGCGCGGACATAAACCCTCTTATATCACGCGTTCATCAAGTTGATCTAAGTGCAAGACCGGCTCGATAAGAAAAAGTGCCGGCTAAATCAGGAGAAAGTCATGACTGTAAAAGTGGCGATCAATGGTTTCGGTCGTATTGGCCGTAACGTGCTTCGTGCTATCATCGAATCCGGCCGTACCGACATCGAAGTTGTTGCTATCAACGACCTTGGCCCGGTTGAAACCAACGCTCATCTGGTCCGTTTCGACTCTGTACATGGCAGATTCCCTGGCACCGTTACCGTTGACGGCGACACCATTGACGTAGGTCGCGGCCCGATCAAGGTAACCGCCATCCGCAACCCTGAAGAACTGCCTTGGGGCGAGTTGGGTGTAGACGTTGCAATGGAATGCACCGGCATCTTCACCGCCAAGGAAAAAGCTTCCATGCACCTGACCGCTGGTGCAAAACGCGTTCTGGTTTCCGCTCCTGCTGCTGGCGCTGACAAAACCATCGTTTTCGGCGTAAACCACGATTCCCTGACTGCAGATGATCTGGTTGTTTCCAACGCATCCTGCACCACCAACTGCCTGTCTCCGGTTGCTTACGCACTGAACGAAGCTGTTGGCATCGAAAAAGGCTTCATGACCACCATTCACTCCTACACTGGTGACCAGCCTACTCTCGATACCATGCACAAAGATCTGTATCGCGCACGCGCTGCTGCTCTGTCCATGATCCCAACCTCTACCGGTGCTGCAAAAGCTGTTGGTCTGGTTCTGCCAGAACTGGCTGGCAAACTGGACGGCGTTGCTATCCGCGTTCCTACCCCGAACGTATCTGTTGTCGATCTGGTATTCGAAGCCAAGAAAGACACCACTGTTGAAGAAATCAACGCAGCAATCAAGGCTGCTGCTGATGGCAAACTGGCTGGCGTTCTGGGTTACACCGATCTGCCAAACGTTTCCTCCGACTTCAACCATGACAGCCACTCTTCCATCTTCCACATGGATCAGACCAAAGTCATGGACGGCCGCATGGTTCGTATCCTGAGCTGGTACGACAACGAATGGGGCTTCTCCAACCGTATGGGCGACACTGCAGTCGCTATGGCTAAACTCATCAAATAAGATGACAGCCAGCTCTGCTGGAGCAATTCAGCAGAGCGCTCGATTTCAAAGGCGCTGTTTGAGTGACAAAACCGGACTAGCGGTTTTTAGTCCCGGAACAGCGCCTTTTCTGCTTCATGACCAGCCCCGGACCACTCCCCGGGCGGCAGCATGAGCAGAAAGCATCCGACCAAAAGCCTTCCTGGAGCCCCTGGCTTAAAGCACGGCTCGACTGGCTTTTATCAGACACACTGCCGACATGGTTCGGCCAGACTGTAGGATCATCCAATGGCGAATTTCAAAACCCTTGATGATGTAGAACTGAGCGGCAAACGCGTGCTCGTTCGTGTTGACCTGAACGTCCCGATGAAAGATGGCGAAGTAACCGATACCACCCGTATCGATCGCGTCGTCCCGACTCTTTCCGAAATCTCCGAAAAAGGCGGCAAGGTCATCATTCTCGCCCATTTCGGTCGTCCAAAGGGTGAAAAGGTTCCGGAAATGAGCCTCAAGCAGGTTGTTCCGGCTCTCTCCAAAGCGCTCAAGATGCCCGTTGGCTTTGCTGAAGACTGCATCGGTGATGTGGCCAAGGCTGCCATCGACAACATGGCCAATGGCGACGTTCTCGTTCTGGAAAACACCCGCTACTACAAGGGTGAAGAAAAGAACGATCCTGAATTTGCCGCACAGCTGGGTGCCAATGGCGACCTGCTGGTAGCAGACGCATTCTCTGTTTCCCACCGCGCGCATGTTTCCACCGAAGGCCTGTGCCACCATATGCCAGCGGTTGCCGGTCGCACCATGCAGCAGGAACTCGAAGCCCTTGATTCTGCTCTGGGCACGCCGAACCGTCCGGTTCTGGCTGTTGTCGGCGGCGCCAAGGTATCCACCAAGATCGACCTGCTTGAAAATCTCGTCACCAGAGTTGACGGTCTGGTCATCGGTGGCGGTATGGCAAACACCTTCCTGGCAGCTCAGGGCAAAGATGTTGGCAAGTCCCTTTGTGAACATGATCTGGCCGAAACAGCAAAACGCATTCTCGTTGCTGCTGACAAAGCCGGCTGCGAAATCATCCTGCCGGTAGACGCTCTGGTCGCCAAGGAATTTGCAGCCAACGCACCGCACGAAGTGCTCGACGTGGACAGCATTCCCGCTGACGGCATGATGCTCGACGTTGGACCAAAATCCGTCGAAGCTGTTGTAGCATGGATCAAGAAAGCCAACACCGTTGTCTGGAATGGCCCGCTCGGCGCGTTCGAAATCGAACCGTTCGACACAGCAACCGTTGCAGCCGCAAAGGCCGCCGCAGAAGAAACCAAAGCGGGCAGGCTAACGTCTGTTGCCGGTGGTGGCGACACGGTTTCCGCTCTCAACCATGCGGGCGTTTATGACGACTTCTCCTACATCTCCACCGCTGGCGGTGCATTCCTTGAATGGATGGAAGGCAAGGCTCTTCCGGGTGTTGAAGTTCTCAAAGCCTGATTGATGGGGCCTTTGCCCCGTTTTGATTGAACAGAAAGGTGCGCCAATCGGCTGATTGGCGCATTTTTTATTTCCCAACCGTCTCCCACCCTTGCAACTAGCCCGCTTTTGCGAGATATGAGAGCGAACAGAACCAACCGTCCAACCATCGATAGGTCACATCATGGAGCCCACCCAGATTTATCTCGTCACCCCGCGGCACATTGATCTGGAAACATTCCCGGCCCAATTGCAAGCCGCGATCGATGGAGGCGATATCGCAGCCTTGTTGATCGATTGCGAAACGAGCAATGACAACGAGCTGCAGAAAATCACCCAGACCATCGCACCAATGGCCCAAAAGAAAGACATCGCCGTGGTCTTGCGCGGAGATTCCCGCATTGCCGGTCGCACCAAATGTGACGGGCTGCATATTGATGGCGATATCACCGATATCCGAAATGGCGCCGAAGACTATGCCAATCGCTTCATGCTCGGAGCAGAAGGTGGCAACAAGCGACACACAGCCATGGAGATCGGTGAAAGCGGCATCGATTACATCATGTTCGGTCGTCTGGACGCCCCCACCATGGACATCATCCATGAGAAATCGCTCGATATGGCTGACTGGTGGTCCTCCCTGTTTGAAGTGCCTGCCGTGATTATCGCCGGTAAGGATCTCTCCGAATGCACAAAAGTGTCATCCATGGGCATTGAGTTCATCGCCCTGCGCGAGGCCATCTGGGATCATGAAGCCGGTCCGCAAATTGCAGTAAGCGAGGCCTGTGCCCTTCTGGCAGAAGGCACCAAGGAAGATTCCTAGACCAGCTTCCCCTGCCATAAAGCAGAGAGCGACACAGAATGGCCGAATTTGGTTGCCAAACAAAAGCCGACCGGGCCTGTGATGCCCATAGCAAACGATGTCAGATTACATAGTCATGCTTCCCAAACAGAATGCTGCGCCCTGCGCAAGCCGATTGCCTGTCCGCGCTCTGTTGCGCAAGAGCCTGATTGCATCGCTTGCATCAGCCATAACACTCTGCGCTGTTCCCGTCTGGGCCGCCACCTCATCGACAGAGACAAGCAAGACGGCAAGCACCGTCGAGAAACTGGACAAACCAACAGACATGCCGCCTCAAGGCGCCCAAGGTCTCTACCAGTTTGACGGCTCGGCCTCGATAACAGATCCCAGCAACCCGTTTGACGTGCCCCGCTTCGTTTTGAAAAAAACATCGGCCTACTCAGCCTATCAGCGCGGCTTTTACCTCACGGCTTTTGCCTTGGCGACCAAACTGGCTGGCATGGATGATGTGCACGCCCAAACCCTGCTTGGAGAGCTGTATCTGAAGGGAAATGGCGTTGAGCAGGATCTGAAAGAAGCCGCGAACTGGTTTGAGATTGCTGCTGACAAAGGCGACAGGGAAGCCCAGTTCAACATCGGTATGCTTTACGCCCAAGGCCAGGGCGTAGAAAAGAATCTCGACAAGGCGCTCGACTATTTCCAGAAGGCAGCCGCACAAGGCCAGAAGAATGCCCAGTTCAATCTCGGTCTACTCTATCTACGGGGACAACTGGTTGAAAGGGATATGACAAAAGCCATGGACCTGCTGACCAAGTCAGCCCAGCAAGGCGTGGCAGCCGCCCAATATACTCTTGCCAATCTTTATCAGTCGGACTTCTTCCCCGCCCCCAATCTTGATCAGGCAGCCTACTGGATGCAGCGCGCTGCACAGGGCGGTTTTGTGGATGCCCAGCTGGAATTTGGTCTGATGCTGTTCCACGGCAAAGGCGTGCGGCAAGATTTTTCTGCAGCGCGTGCTTGGCTCAAGCAGGCCGCAGATGCGGGCAGCATTCTTGCGCAGAACCGGCTCGCCCGCATCCTAGCGCGCGGTTATGGCCAGCCCGCTGACCCGATTGATGCAGCCAAATATTATCTTCTATCCAAGCGCGCAGGCAAAAGCGACGATTGGCTCGAGAAGTTTTTCCAGGAGCTGCCCGACAAGGAAAAGCAGCTGGCAATAAATGCTCTCAAGGCGCATACCTTGTGGTAGTCAATTATTGGCTCGGGCACCAAATAATGGGGCAGATTTGCCAAGATTGAGACACTTTAGGTGGTTTTTCGCCGGAAACTCTGGCAAAAGCCTTGCAAATACACCCTGAATATGGTCCTACAGGGCCACCTGCCCCGAAGATCATTCTTGGTTTGATCCGTACGGGGCCTTTTCATCCTATGGCAATTTTACAGGATCGCTGCAGCCGTTCTCGTCTCGCGTCCTGTCAGCAAGATGGTTTGTTATGAAGATCAATGGCAACGAAATCCGTCCTGGCAACGTAATCGAACATCAGAACACGATCTGGGTCGCAGTGAAAGTGAATGCAGTCAAGCCGGGTAAAGGCGGCGCATTTGCTCAGGTTGAGCTGAAAAACCTTCTCGACGGCCGCAAACTCAACGAGCGCTTCCGCGCCAGTGAAACCGTTGAGCGCGTGCGTCTTGAGCAGAAAGATTTCACGTTCCTCTATGAAGAAGGTGACAATCTGGTATTCATGGATACTGTTTCCTACGAGCAGCTTGAACTGAACAAGGATTTTGTCGGCGAACGTGCCGCATTCCTGCAGGACGGCATGCCTGTTGTTGTGGAACTGTATGAAGAAAAGCCGATCGGCATTGACCTGCCCGATCAGGTAACGCTGGAAGTGACAGAAACCGAGCCGACCATCAAGGGCCAGACCCAGTCTTCGTCCTACAAGCCAGCAATGCTTGAAAATGGCGTCCGCTGCATGGTTCCTCCGTTCGTTACCACCGGTGAAAAGATCGTCGTGGACACCAACGAAATTCAATATGTGAAGCGCGCGGACTAAACGCTCGTTTCAAAGAGGGGCCACCTCTGGCTGGCCTTTGACATCCTTACGGCGCGTCGCTTGAGTAAAATCGTCGACGCGCCTTGTTGTTTTACATGGTCATGCCCGCTTCGCCTTCCGTCCTTGCGTTGAGGGATATGCACCAGCCGCTTATCTGGGAACTTAAAGACAATGGCACGCTCTGCTCTTCTCAACGTTATGGTTCAAGCCGCCCTCAAGGCCGGCCGTCGACTGGCTCGAGATTTCGGCGAATTGGAAAATCTTCAGGTCTCCCGCAAGGGCCCGGGTGATTTCGTTTCAAACGCCGACCTGCAATCTGAAAAAATCCTGACCGAAGAGCTGAGAAAAGCCCGCCCGAATTTCGGCTTCCTCAGAGAGGAAAGCGGCGAGGAAGAAGGCATCGACAAGAGCCATCGCTGGATCATCGATCCGCTTGATGGCACCACAAACTTCCTGCACGGTATTCCCCTTTTCGCGATTTCCATCGCACTGGAACATGAAGGGCGCATCATCGCTGGCGTCATTTACAATCCGGCCACTGATGATCTCTACACCGCAGAACGCGGTCGTGGGGCTTTCTACAATGACCGCCGCATGCGCGTTGCAGCTCGTGACGATTTCCATGATAGCGTCATCGGCACCGGCGTTCCACATCTGGGCCGTGGCAAGCACAAGCCTTATCTGGAGCAGCTGGAGAAGGTCATGGCTGACGTTTCCGGCATCCGCCGTCTCGGCGCTGCCTCCCTTGATCTGGCCTATGTGGCTGGAGGTCGCTTTGATGGATATTGGGAAGAAGCCCTCAACGCATGGGACATCGCAGCGGGCATCATCATGGTGCGCGAAGCTGGTGGCTTTGTAACGGACATCAATGGCGGCGATAAAATGCTCGAAGACGGATCTGTGATCGCTGGCAACGAGCTGATCCGGACGCGCCTTGAAAAGACCCTGAAGAAGTAACTCCTTCAAGTCTCATTTCAAAATAATCATGAAAAGCAAAAGAGATCGTCTCAACGGCGATCTCTTTTTTTGTGCGGTGTCGGCAGGGCAGGCATCGTAGCGGCTTGCTAAAGGTCCGAGTTTACGCACTCTTCCACACGCACTCCCAGCCACCAGACTGAGAAAAGTGTCTCCTTCACAGGCCTGCTAGGAGAAAGATATGCCACCAAAGCGAGCCTCAATATACATATATTCGAAATCCACCGATTAATCGCAGAAGCCCTCGCATATTTGACTTAAGTCGAATATAAGAAAGTATAATAGTACTATGGTGGTGCCCATGTGTTTCGCATCCCTTCCCTTCGTGGAGTTTAACAAGTGACTGAATTTACCCCTCTGGTTTCCTTTGCAGGCGGCACACTGATTGGGCTTGCTGCTGTGCTCCTGATGCTCTCATGGGGCCGTATCGCGGGCATGACGGGCATTCTGGCCGGTATCCTGCCGCCTCTTGGTAGCGACATGCGCTGGAAAGCAAGCTTTCTGGCAGGGGCCATTCTGGCTCCGCTGCTATATGAAGCGACCATCGACAAGATCACCTATCAAATGCCAGTTTCCTTTGAAGCCCTGATCATTGGCGGCATCATCACCGGCCTTGGAGTGACCTTCGGGTCCGGCTGTACGTCCGGCCATGGTGTCTGCGGCCTTGCGCGCTTTTCGCGCCGCTCAGCCGTGGCCGTGGTCATGTTCATGAGCTTTGCTTTCCTGACGGTCTTCCTCACCCGCCATATTTTTTAAAGGACATCCCCATGCGTTATCTGGTAGCCGGTTTGATCGGGGCCATCTTTGGCCTTGGCATCATCACTTCGGGCATGGCAAACCCGGCCAAAGTGCTCAATTTCTTTGATCTGGCAGGCAGCTTCGACCCCAGTCTGGCCTTTGTCATGGCGGGCGCTCTCACCATAGCCGTTCCGGGCTATGCCCTCATCTTCCGCAAAATGCGCAAGCCTGTCTTTACACCGACCTTCAATGTCCCGACCAATCGCAAGATCGACCGCAAGCTGGTGATCGGCTCATCCATATTCGGCATCGGCTGGGGCATCGGCGGCTTTTGCCCGGGGGCATCCCTACCCGCGCTTGGGCTGGGCCATCTGACGAGCTTCGTTTTCGTGCTTGCGCTGATCGCGGGAATCATGCTCGCCCAGCAGATTCAGAAGGCACGGATCTTCGAGCATTCCGCCCATTCTGTTGCCGCAGTTCCCTTAACAAGCGGAGCCGAAAAGATTCAGGATCACGCATAACGCCCTGCTGGCGTCATCTTTCTGCCTCCGATTGCGTGTATAGTCCACAAGACCCCTTTTACTATTGGACGAAATTGGGCAAAGTTCTTGAGCTTGGCGTTAACCCTACGTCAAGCTCTTGACCAGCTTTTCGCGTAACCGGAAATCGGATGATGTCTAGCGAACTCGATCCTTACAAGCTTTCAAGCCCACAACGCTACTTGTGGCGCATGCTCATCTTCATTGGCGCAGCAGCCTTTGTTCCCATCATCCTATACCGCCAGATCCTCCAAGCTTTCTGGAGCAACCCGCTTCTGAACGCGATGATCTTCTTCGTTCTGGCCGTCGGTATTTTTCTCTCCCTGCGTCAGGTCGTGCGCCTGTTCCGCGAAGTCAAATGGGTCAACAATTTCCGCCTTGGCGATCCTGGGTTGGAAGTGGACCGGCCCCCCATTCTTTTGGCTCCCATGGCCACTCTGCTGGGCGACCGCGTCGGCCGCATGGCAATCAACACCTCGACCATGCGTTCAATTCTGGAATCGGTCGGCATGCGCCTTGATGAAGCCCGAGACATGTCGCGCTATTTCACTGGCCTTCTGGTGTTTCTCGGCCTTCTGGGCACCTTCTGGGGCCTGTTGCAAACGGTAAGCTCCGTGGGCGACGTGATCAGCTCCCTTTCGGTTGCTTCCAGCGATGTCGGGGTTATTTTCGAGGATCTCAAACAGGGACTTGAAGCACCGTTGCAGGGCATGGGAACCGCCTTTTCATCCTCCCTTTTCGGTCTTTCCGGCTCACTGGTGCTGGGCTTCCTTGATCTGCAGGCCAGTCAGGCCCAGACCCGTTTCTTCACCAACCTTGAAGACTGGCTCTCCACCGTTACCGACATCAACTTTGAAGATCTCGACAACAATTACGGCGAAGCTATTGGCAATGGCGACAATGAACAGCTCGTTGCGGTGCTAGAACAGCTCTCCCGCAAGATTGATCAGGTCGGGGTGGACGCCAAAACCGGCAGTGGGCGCAACGCGACATCAGCCATGGCCAACCTTGCAGAAGGCATTCAGGGCCTTGTCCAGCATTTGCGCTCCGAGCAGCAGCTGATGCGCGAATGGGCGGACCAGCAGGCAAGCCAGCAGGAAGAAGTCAAGAATGTGTTGGTCAAGCTCAATGATGTTCTGTCGAAAGCCAGCTCCAACAGACAAAACTAGGCAATAGGGGTCTCTTCGCCAAACGAAGCAAAGAGCCCATGATTGATGTGTGAGGAAGTAAGATGGGCCTGTCCCGTAATCGTCGCAGTGAACAAAGAGCCGACTATTGGCCCGGCTTTGTCGATGCCATGGCGACCTTGTTGCTCGTGCTCATCTTTCTGCTCACCGTATTCATGGTAGCCCAATTCTTCCTCAGTCAGGAAATCTCCGGCAAAGACACCGCGCTCAATAAACTGAACAGCCAGATTGCCGAGCTCACCGAATTGCTCGCACTGGAACGCGCCAACGGTCAGGACATGGAAAGCTCTCTGGCCACAATGCAGGCGAGCCTTTCCAGCGCTGAAGCTGCAAGAGACCGCTTCGCCATGCAGCTAGAAGCCCAAAAGGGCGATCAGGACAGCGCAGGCGGGCAGATCGCCACTTTGACCAACCAACTGGAAAGCGAAAAGGCCATTTCCCAGCGGGCCATGGCGCAGGTGGAGCTGCTCAACCAACAGATCTCGGCCCTACGTCGTCAGATTGCCGCTCTGGAAGACGCTCTGGAAGCTTCGGAGAGCCGCGACAGGGAAAGCCAGACCAAGATTGCCAGCCTCGGCAAACGGCTCAATATTGCGCTGGCCCAGCGCGTGCAGGAGCTTTCGCGTTACCGTTCGGATTTCTTCGGACGCTTGCGCGAAATTCTCTCCCAGCGTTCAGACATCCGCGTTGTCGGCGACCGCTTCGTCTTCCAGTCAGAAGTGCTCTTTTCCTCCGGAGAAGCCAACATAAAGACCGAGGGCGAACAGGAGCTCGACCATGTAGCCGAAGCCCTCCTGGAGCTGATCCAGGATATTCCTGAAGAGATCGACTGGGTATTGCGCGTCGACGGCCATACTGACGACCGCCCGATCAACAGCGCCCGCTTCCCCTCCAACTGGGAGCTGTCATCGGCTCGTGCCATCTCGGTTGTCAAATATCTGATTTCAAAGGGTGTACCGCCTGAGCGTCTCGTGGCAGCAGGCTTTGGCGAGTTCCAACCCCTCGAAAAAGGCGAATCGGAAGAAGCCCTGCGCAAGAACCGGCGCATCGAATTCAAGCTGACCCAACGCTAACGGATATTGATGCCCCATCATGGGGCATCTAATTCTATATCCATATCCAGCTCATCCATGCCAAATTGAAGCTGCGCCAGACGCGCATAGAGCCCGCCACCAGCGACAAGGCTATCATGTGTGCCCTGTTCCACCAGCGCGCCCCCTTCAAGCACCAGAATGCGATCAGCCTTCTTCACCGTCGCCAAACGGTGGGCAATGACAATTGTCGTGCGCCCCTTCATGAGGTCCGCAAGAGCCAACTGCACATAGCGCTCGCTTTCTGCGTCCAGCGCGCTGGTGGCCTCATCCAGCAGCAAGATCGGCGCGTCCTTGAGGATCGCACGCGCAATGGCCAAGCGCTGTCTCTGGCCACCTGAAAGCGTCACTCCACGCTCTCCGACCATAGTGTCGTAACCATCGGGCAATTGCGCGATGAAGTCGTGTGCATGGGCAGCACGGGCAGCCTCGATAATGGCCTCGCGTTGCGCCCCTTCCCGCCCCATGGCAATATTGTCGGCAATCGACATGGCAAAAATGACCGGCTCCTGCGGCACCAAAGCGATCGCACTGCGCAAGGCAGCAAGATCAAGCTGTCCGATGGGTTGTCCGCCAAGCAGAATACGCCCCTTTTCAGCGTCATAAAAGCGCATCAGGAGCTGGAAGATCGTCGTCTTGCCAGCACCGGAAGGCCCGACAATGGCCACAGTTTCCCCGCCTGCAATGGCAAAGGAAAGCGCCGAAAGCACGGGACGCTTATCCGATGAAGGATAGTGGAAATTCACCCCTTCGAAGGCCACCGACAGGTTTGACGCCTTGGCCAGATGGCTCACTTCTTTGGCATTTTTCACCAGCACCGGCTCATCGAGCAATTCAAACAGGCGCTCGGCAGACCCGGAGGCTTGCGAAATCTCCCCCCATACCTCGCTCATACCGCCAAGACCGGCGGCGGCCATGGTGGAATAGATGACAAATTGGCTAAGCGCACCGGCAGAAAGCCGACCAGCCGTCACATCATGCGCCGCATACCAGAGAACGGCCACGATCGAGGTGAAGATGACGAAAAAGGCAAAAGCCGTCAGCACTGCTCGTGCCCTGACTGATGCCCGCGCGGCTCCAAAAGCGGCCTCAATATTGCTGCTGAAAGTGGATTTGGCCCGCTCTTCCTGCGTGAAGGACTGCAAGATCCGCATGGCCCCGATGGCTTCCGTGGCAAAGGCCGAACTATCGGCCAAACGATCCTGCGCAAAACGCTGCCGCCTGCGCACCCAGCGCCCCAGCAACACCAACGGAATAACGATGAAGGGAATCGCCCCCAGCACCAGCAGCGACATACGCGGGCTGGTCACCACCATCATAACCGCCGCCCCGGCAAACAACAAAAAATTCCGTAGCGCCAACGACGCCGACGCCCCTACCGCGGAGCGAATCTGGGTGGCATCCGCTGTCAGACGCGAAACGATCTCGCCGCTGCGCACCCGATCATAGAATTCCGGCGAGAGCAACGTCAGCTTGGCAAAAACAGCCGCGCGCAGATCATTGACCACGCGCTCCCCCAGAATGATCACGAAATAGTAGCGACTGGCAGACATAAGCGCGAGCACCATCACCGCCAGAACAAGCAACCCGGTATAGCGGTTCACATCAGCGATGTTATTCTCGGATATGCCCTGATCGACGAATCCACGCACAAGAATCGGCAAAGACAATGTAGCCAAAGACGCAACAACAAGTGAGGCAAGAGCGGCCAAGACGAGCCCTCGATAGGACCAGGCAAAGGGGGCTAAACGCCGCAAGGGCTGGAATCGGACCCTGGAGGAGGAATTGGTCTCGGTCATAAAGGCGCTCCAGTAAAAGAAATGCATGCAAGATGCTGGAAATCGAGTAACGAATAAGCTTTTTTCACCCTCAAAGTAGGGAACAGGCTTGTATAACTCAACGCACTGCGGTATACGAACGCAAATTATTTTGATGGCTGTGTGGCTAGCCCGCCCGCAGCCTAGCTTTTTGGTTCCGCTTGATCGCTAAGCCCATGTGGCCGTGTCATACCGGAAGCTTAGAATATGGTGGCCGTTTTCAGCCAGGCATATTCCGAACCTCAATTCAGATTGGCCGCAGGCAAAAGGATGCGATCCTGTTGCAGGCCGGTTGACCCTAAGGACGTCCTGACGATGAAAAAAGATATCCATCCTGAATACCACACGATCAAAGTTGTCATGACCGATGGCACCGAATTCATGACCCGCTCCACTTATGGTTCCGAAGGGGATACCCTGAACCTGGACATTGATCCAACCTCTCATCCGGCTTGGACTGGCTCTAGCAACCAGCTGCTGGACCGTGGTGGCCGCGTTTCCCGCTTCAAAGACAAATTCGCAGGCTTCCTGGGCGCCTAAGCCCCCTAGCCGCATTTGTTGTGCATTTGAAAACCCGATGTCGTCCGACATCGGGTTTTCTTTTTGCGTTATGAGCCCACGTTTCTCATGAGGCAGTTCTTCCCCATGTACGGGTCTTTGAAAAACCAAAAGGGAGCACTGTCTCGCTTCAAAACAAAAGGGGTGTCAATCTGACACCCCTTTTGGCTTTTCATCAATTTCTATGGAACGCCTATTCGGCGGCTCTTGCTGCGAAGGCATTCGCGATCATGCCGATCTGGTCACCGACAGGATTGGCCTGCACGGTTTCTTCTCTCGTTTCTTCAGCATTGCGTTTGGAATAGATAACCTCATCCAGATGACGGATGCGCTTCTGCATATGCATGGATTGTTCGATCAGATCACGCAGACGCGGCGGCAGTTCATCCCATCCCGGGCTATCCTTGGAAGAAGAAAGCCCATGCAGGCGCACCTTGTTCTTTTCCTGACCGGCTTGCTCCAGCGACATTTCGCCTTCATTTACAGCCCGCTGCAGAAGCAACCATGATGCCATCTGCATCAGGCGCGTTGTGAGCCGCATGGATTCGGTAGCATAGGCAAGAGAAGCAACCCGCGGCAAACTCTTTGCCTCGGCGCGCCCTTCCCCGTCCAGATAGTCGGCAGCTTCTTCCACCAGCGCCATACCATCCCGAAACAGGGTTTTAAAACTATCGGAATCTGCAAGCTTTGCCCCAAAGGAAACCGGAGCAGAAATATTCGTTTGCTTACGCTTGTCGTTCATGTGACCTCCAAATGCCTGGTCTTGCCTACCATGTCCGATGTGTCAAATTCAAACAGACATTACACCAAATTGTCATTTCGCAGAATAACAAGCACAAACCATGCCATCGACATAATGCAATCTTGACAGATGCCCAGACCGCACAAAACAAGCCAATTTGGTCAGGTAACATGCTGACTTTAACAGAAACGATCTCGTGGAGCCAACGATTCCCGCCGATTGCATCAAAGCATGCCACCCGACCGGTCACGCAAGGCAATCACCAAAACAAGACACAGGCAGCTCCATTATGAGACAGTCGTGATTCTACACGATCTCAGCAAAAGCCGACGGTAAGAAAATAACAGCTAATTCATATGGTTAAAAATTTACTAATGCATAATTGCCAAAGCCTGGAAAGCGAGGAGAGCGACGCGTCATGTATTACCTGAATACCGGTTGATAAAACCTAGTCAGCGAAAAAAAGAGCCGCAAGAGCGGCTCTCAGGAGTTAACAGGGAGGCGTCAAACAGAGTGACAGGAGCCACTCGAAATCCATAAATGATGGACAATATTATTTACGCATATAATGCTTAATTTTTAGTTAACCAAACTTTTTTCCTTTAATAAATTAAATAGAAAAACAATTTAATCACAACCAGACAAAATTTCATCCAAATATTATTATAAAATAAAATACGAATAAAAATATATACTACGAATACTACATCCACCCTCTCCATTAGACCAGCCCTCAAGCTCAATGCCTTTAAGCCATTGAGTGCATTTCCTAGATAAAGAATATCCGCTAGAAATGACACAATGTCACAAAACTCCAGTCAGTCAGGAATGATCATGCAGGACGCAACGGAAATGAAAGCCATCATCGCCTCTGAGCCGGGAGGACCTGAAAAACTCCAAGTCATCACCCGCCCCGTCCCCACCCCAGCAGACGACCAAATACTGATCAAGGTCAAGGCTGCCGGTGTGAACCGTCCAGACTGCATCCAGAGGGCGGGCAACTATCCGCCACCTCCGGGTGCCTCAGACATTCTGGGACTGGAGGTCGCAGGGGAAATCGTGAAAGTAGGCGCCAATGTCAAGGACTGGAAAGTGGGCGATACAGCCACCGCACTGGTCTCCGGCGGGGGCTATGCGGAATATTGCCTCGCCCACACAGGCAGTGCTCTGGAAATCCCCAAGGGCTGGAGCTTCACGGAAGCGGCCAGCATGCCCGAGAATATTTTCACCGTCTGGCACAATGTCTTCCAGCGCGGCAAGCTGCGCGCAGAAGAGACCCTGCTGGTGCATGGCGGCTCGTCAGGCATCGGCCTTACCGCTGTTCAGCTTGGCAAGGCCTTTGGTGCCAAGGTTGCCGTGACAGCTGGCAGCGAAGAGAAATGTCAGGCCTGCCTCGATCTGGGCGCCGATCTCGCAATCAACTACAAGACGCAGGATTTCGTCTCCGAGATCAAAAACTGGACCAACCGCAAGGGTGTGAATGTCATTCTAGACATGGTCGGCGGTGATTATATCTCCAAGAACTATGTCATCGCGGCAGAAGAAGGACGCATCGTCCAGATCGCATTCCTCAATGGCGGGGTCGTCGAAGCAGACTTCCGCCGCCTGATGATGAAGCGCCTCATCCACACCGGATCGACCCTTCGGGCACGCTCTGATGCCGTCAAGGCAGAGATCGCCAAAGACCTGCGCATGGAGGTCTGGCAATTGCTCTCATGTGGTCTGGTCAAACCGCAGATCTACAAACGCTTCCCCTTCGAAGAGGCCGCCAAGGCGCACGAATTGATGGAAAGCTCAAGCCATATCGGCAAGATCATGCTGGAATTGTAACGGGCCGCTCCTCGTTTTCCACCCAGAGATCATGCCCTCATCACCATCATGTCGTGGTGAGGGCTCTCTTTTTAAGCTTTTATTCACGTTAAATAAAGGAAGACGTCACCGCGCCAGCCATTGCGATCAATTTGCAATAAATTGGTAAGTCCTGTCCGGTTTAGTAAGAAGCGATTTTTCCAAAGGGCATTCGGGGGAGTGCCCATACAGGATAGGCCATGCATATTTTTGCGCGCATCATTTCTCGCTGCCATCTCGGCTCGCAGTTTACTGCCACCTCTTCATCAAGCAGACGGGACAAGGAGGAAGCCGCAAAGCGCTCTTTCAGGCGCGATCAGAGTGGTGCGATTGCCATCATTTTCGTCTTGGCTCTTCTCCCCATCATGATGATGCTTGGCGCTGCCATTGATTATGCGCGCGCCGCTTTGGCTCGCTCTGAAGCTCAAGATGCTCTGGACGCAGCCACCCTTGCTGCCGTCAAGCAAATTGGCGGCCCGATGAGTGATAGCCAAATCACCGACTTAATCTCGGCTTATATTGCCGCCAACGGTCCCAAAGATAGCCATATCACCATCGACAAGGTCGACATCCAAACACCATCCTCCTCCAAATCCACCTCCCTGCAGGTGTGGGCATCAGGCTCAACAGAAATGACCCTGATGAAATTCGCTCACATAGACACTATCGATTTCTCGATTACGTCGAAATCGGTTGCAGGCAACAAGACCCTCGAAGTTGTCATGGTGCTGGACAACTCGGGTTCCATGGGCAGCTACGCAGGCTCCAAGACCCGAATTGCCGCCCTGAGAGACGCCTCCACCGACCTGATCAATATTCTTGACAAGAAAAAACAGGATGAAGAATCCCTGAGCTTCGGGTTGGTTCCCTTTACCCAGTTGGTGCGCCTCACAGATGGCCTTGATGGCAAGGGTTGGAACGAAGTCCAATGGATCGATCAGAAGGGTGTCTCTTCGATCAATAGCTACAACCATCCCGAAGAATCCAACCGCTTGGCACTGTTCGCTACTCTCAAAGATCCCTACACACGTCAACCGCTCAAATGGGAAGGTTGTGTGGAAGCGCGCCCCCACCCGCTCGATATCAAAGACACAACACCGAACCAGAATGAGCCGGATAGCTACTTTGTTCCCTTCTTCTATCCGGACAAAAATGAGAAAAGCAACGGCACCAAATACGATTGGAACAATGATGTATCCTATTTGCCGCGCGAGGACTTCGCCTGGAACCAGACTTATGCTGAGAGAAAGGCCTTTGGCTATTATTTCAAGCAGATGATCAAGAAGCCCTACTATTACGGTACTTACTATAGCCCCAACTATGCGTGCGACATGCCGCGGATCATGCCGTTGACCCATGACACGGATGCCATTAAGCGCCAAATCTCCACCATGCGCGCCAATGGGGCAACCAACATCCATATGGGCACCATTTGGGGATTGCGCCTACTATCGCCTCAAGCGCCTTACACCCAAGGCCGAGGTTATGATGACAAGGACAATATCAAGGCGCTAATCATCATGACGGACGGCAACAATACATATTACACCAACAGATATCACGCCTATGGCTGGTCTAAGGACCGTCGCATTTCCGGCTCCTCCTCAATTGTGGCGGAAATGGACAAACGCACCACCGAAGCCTGCCAGGCAGCCAAGGACGCCATTGCAGACAAGAACCGGAAGATAAAGATCTTCACAATCTACTTCGGCTCTCCCTCAATCTCGACAGCGAACATGCTCAAAAGCTGCGCCAGCAAGGATGAATGGTACAAAAGCGTGAACAATGCCACCGAGTTAACCACCGTGTTCCAGAATATCGCATCCGAGTTGAGTAACCTCCGACTCGTTGAATAGCGAAGAGAAATGAGGGTAAAAACCAACCCAAACGTCCCTAAGCCTCCCTTAGGGACGTTTTCTTGTTTGCGCATTGGTCTCAATGTAAGTATACTTGTTTTATTCCCTGTCAATTTTAACGAATCTTGAGAGGCTGATCTGGAAGGATATTCCCGGTCAAGCTACAATGAGGATGTACCATGTCGAATGCACCATTGATGCCGAAGGCAACCGCAGTTTGGCTGGTCGATAACACGGCGTTGTCTTTCGATCAGATTGCTGCTTTCTGCAAATTGCATCCACTGGAAGTGAAAGCGATAGCAGATGGAGAGGCCGCCCAGGGTATCAAGGGCATGGACCCCATCATGACGGGTCAGCTGACCCGCGAAGAAATCGAGAGAGCTCAGAATGAGTCAAGATATCGGCTAAAGCTGGCTCCGCCAAAGGTAACCGTGCCCGAGCCCAAACGCCGGGGCCCACGCTACACGCCTGTATCCAAGCGTCAGGACCGACCGAATGCCATTCTCTGGCTGGTGCGCAACCATCCAGAGCTGAAAGATCAGCAGATCGTGCGTCTTGTCGGCACCACCAAGCCAACCATTGAGGCCATCCGCAACCGGACCCATTGGAATTCCGGCCAGCTGACGCCGATGGACCCGGTTACTCTGGGCATTTGTAAACAGCTTGATCTTGATCTGGAAGTGAAGAAGTCTGCCGCCGATGCCCCTGCCCAGCAGGAATATCAGCAGGATCCGACCCTGTTGTCACCAGAAGAATCTCTGGCGCCTGCCGCTGATCCGTTCGGCAACTTCAAGCCCACCCAGAAGCCTGCTGATGACGAAGAAAGCATCCCGGATGCAGCCTCGGTCTTTGCCAAATTCCAGCCCTCATCCAAGGATGATGACGAAGAATAAGAGCAACACGACAGTGCTACTCTTGAGCAAGACGGCTTCTGACTAGGAGCAAAATTCAAAAAGGCCGGGTTACAAACCCGGCCTTTTTTGTGTCTTTGATTTTCTCGACTAGAACGATCAGATCCCGTGCTCGCGCAGGGCATCTTCGATTTCGCTAAGGATGGTCGGATCATCAATGGTTGCCGGCATCTTATATTCCTCATGGTCGGCGATGGCGCGCATTGTGCCACGCAAGATCTTGCCAGAGCGGGTTTTCGGCAAGCGATCCACCGTCACGGCGATCTTGAAAGCTGCCACCGGCCCGATCTTCTCGCGCACCAGCTTGATGAGTTCTTTCTCGATATCCATCGGCGTACGATCCACACCGGATTTCAAGACAACGAAGCCCGCAGGCAACTGCCCCTTGAGCTTGTCTGCAATGCCGATGACAGCACACTCCGCCACATCAGGATGAGCCGACAGAACCTCTTCCATGGCCCCTGTCGAGAGGCGATGGCCTGCCACATTGATGATGTCATCGGTGCGCGACATGATATAGAGATAGCCATTCTCATCCATATAGCCTGCATCGCCGGTCTGATAATAGCCGGGGAATTCATCCAGGTAACTGGATCTGAAGCGCGCGTCATTATGCCATAAGCCCGGCAGGTTACCCGGCGCCAGCGGCAGCTTGATGACGATATTGCCCATCTCGTTGGCAGGCACAGGATGCCCGTCAGCGCCAACGATCTGCACATCATAGCCCGGCATGGCAACGGTCGGAGAGCCATGAATAATCGGCATCAGCTCAATTCCCACCGGATTGGCAGCAATCGCCCAGCCGGTTTCGGTCTGCCACCAATGGTCGATCACGGGCACTTTGAGCATATCCTCGGCCCATTGCACCGTATCAGGGTCAGCCCGTTCGCCCGCAAGGAACAGAGTGCGCAACATCGAGAGATCATATTTCTTGATGAACTCCCCGTTCGGATCTTCCTTCTTGATGGCGCGGAAAGCAGTTGGCGCGGTGAACAGGGCCACCACATTATGCTCGTTGATCACTCGCCAGAATGTACCAGCATCTGGCGTTCCCACCGGCTTGCCTTCAAACACCACCGTGGTTGCCCCATAGATGAGCGGAGCATAGACGATGTAGGAATGGCCAACCACCCAGCCCACATCGGATGCCGCCCAGAAGACCTCCCCAGGCTTGATGTCATAGAGATATTCCATGCTCCACTGCAAGGCGACCATATGCCCGCCATTATCGCGCACAACGCCCTTGGGTTGGCCGGTGGTGCCGGAAGTATAAAGGATATAAAGCGGATCCGTCGCCAACACCGGCACACAGTCAACCACACGATGGCGCTCGATTTCTTCAACGATAGCGGCATGATAGTTGATATCACGCCCTTCCATGAGATCGCACACCAGTTCCTTGCGCTGGAAGACAATGCATTTCTCGGGCTTGTGTGTGGCCAATTCGATGGCCTCGTCCAGCAATGGCTTATAGGCAACGATACGGTTCGGTTCGACACCGCACGAAGCAGAGATGATCGCCTTCGGCTTGGCATCATTAAGGCGCGTCGCCAACTCATTGGCGGCAAACCCGCCAAAGACCACCGAATGCACAGCACCGATGCGCGCACAGGCAAGCATAGCAATAACGGCCTGAGGGATCATCGGCATATAGATGATCACCCGATCGCCCTTCTCCACGCCACTATCCAGCAACACCGCGGCCAACGCCTGGGTCTGCATTTTCAGATCGTTATAGGTGTAGGTCTCCTTGTGGCCGGTAATGGGGCTATCATAAATGATCGCATCCCTCTGGCCATGTCCTTCATTCACATGACGATCCACCGCATTATAGCAGGTGTTGCATTCAGCACCGGCGAACCAGCGCCCGTAGGTCCCCTCATTTGCGTCAAATATCTTGTCAGCCGGTTTGTACCAGCTGATTTTTTTGGCTGCATTCGCCCAGAATTCTTCCGGATTCTGCTTCCATCCCTCATAGACTTCCTTGTAAGCTGCCATTCGCCCCTCCCGGCGGTTAATCCACTTCGCTTATGAATACCTGCGCCTTCGAAAATGGTCTATTCGGCGAAAGAAGGGTTTAGTCTTTAATTTCATTCGACTTTTTGATGTATTCACGTTAGAACGATACAGTTGCATCACATAGCAAACCAAGAATCATCATGATTACAGACCTCTCATTTTATATCGCTGCAATTCCGGCCATCATTCTGGTGGGTGTTGCCAAGGGCGGTTTCTGCACTCCCGTAGCCATGCTCGGCGTGCCCATTCTTTCTTTGGTCATCTCCCCGGTTCAGGCTGCGGCCATCCTTCTGCCCATTCTTATCTGCATGGATTTTGTCGGTTTGCTAGCCTATCGGGGCAATGCAAACTGGAGCGTTCTCAAAAGCATGTTGCCCTTTGCCTTGTGCGGCATTGCCCTTGGCTGGTTCATGGCGGGCTATCTGGATGAGCATGTCATCAAATTCATGGTCGGTCTGACGGCCCTGGCCTTCGTTGCCGACTATGCCTGGCGCACGCTGCGCAAAAAAACCATCGCCACGCGCGGCCCCATCTCTGCTGCCGTCTGGGGCAGCGTAACGGGTCTTACGAGCTTCATCGCCCATGCCGGCGGCCCTCCTTACCAGATCCACACCCTGCCACTGGGCATGAAGCCTTTGGTCTTTGCTGCAACTTCGGTATATTTCTTCACCACAATGAACACCGTCAAGCTGATCCCCTACTTCGCCCTAGGCCAATTTTCGACGCAGAATCTCTGGACCACGCTTGTTCTGGTTCCTTTCGCTCCGGTCGGAACGATACTTGGCATTTTTCTGGTCAAACGGATCAGCCAGGAGGGCTTCTATCGCATTTCCTATGCGGCCATGTTCCTGATTGCGATCAAGCTCTGCTTTGACAGCTTCTCCCAACTGCTCTAAAGCGCAGGCGAGAGAAAAAATTCAAAGCCCGATGACCAAAGGGCCTGCACCAGCAGGCCTTTTGTGCCCTGCGATGGCCTTTGCCCTGCCCTCAAGATCAAAAACCGGCCCAAAAGGAGCCGAATGGCCAATTGTATCAAACCCGTTCCTCAGTTTTGATGGTGAGTAGGAAAAAAGCATAAGAAACCATCAAGAGGAGGAATATGGGCATGACTGGCACACGCTTTTCAACACATCTTGATCAGAATCCAGCCAACTATGTGCCGCTTTCTCCGGTTTCATTTCTGGAGCGAGCCGCAACGATCTACCCTGAGCACACGGCATGGGTTCACGGAGCACAGCGCACGGGCTACAAGGATTTCTTCAGACGTTGCCGCCAGTTGGCAGCGGCCCTCAGCGCACGGGGCATCGCGCAGGGTGATGTGGTCTCGGTCATGCTGCCCAACGTCCCCCCCATGCTCGAAGCGCACTATGGTGTGCCTATGATCGGTGCTGTGCTGCATACGATCAACACCCGCCTTGATGCCTCTCTGATCGCCTTCCAGCTCGAACATGCAGCATCAAAGGTCATCATCGTCGACAGCGAATTTGCAGCCGTCATGCGTGCAGCCATAGATCTGGCCGACATCGATCCGATTATCGTGCAATATCAGGATCCGGAATTTGACGAAGAGGCTCCCTTCATCGGGGAGCTGAGCTACGAAAATCTGCTTGCTGAAGGCAATCCGGATTTCATCTGGCCGGGCGTGGAGGATGAATGGGACGCCATCGCCCTCAACTATACCTCAGGCACTGCGGGTGACCCCAAGGGCGTGGTCTATCATCATCGGGGGGCCTATCTGATGGGCTACTCCAATCTGATCACCGCAGAACTGGGCAAGCATCCGGTCTATTTGTGGACCCTGCCCATGTTCCACTGCAATGGCTGGTCCTTTCCATGGACGCTTTCATTGGTCGGCGGCACGCATATCTGTCTAAGGCAGGTGCGCGCAGCACAGATTTTCGAGGCGATAGAAACCGAACAGGTAACACATCTGTGTGGAGCCCCCATCGTCATGTCCATTCTTCTGGCCGCCAAGGAAGTGGAGAAGCGGCCGCTGGAGCAGGAGGTCCATTTCATTACCTCCGCCGCTCCGCCGCCTGAAGAGGTAATGAAGGGCATGCAGGCACTCGGCTTCCGGCTTACCCATGTCTATGGCCTGACGGAAACCTACGGCCCCTCCGTGATCAATGAATGGAATGAAAGTTGGGACAGCTTACCCACCGAAGAACAGGCGGCCAAAATGAAGCGTCAGGGCATACGATACCCAGCCCTTGAAGGTCTCTCGGTCATGCTGCCCCACACCATGCAGCCCGTACCGGCCGATGGCGAAACACCCGGCGAGGTGATGTTCCGGGGCAATACGCTGATGAAGGGCTATCTGAGGAATGAAGGCGCCACCCACCAAGCCTTTTATGACGGCTGGTTCCATTCGGGGGATCTGGCTGTCGTGCATCCCGACGGCTATCTGGAATTACGAGACAGATCGAAGGAAATCATCATTTCAGGCGGCGAAAATATTTCTTCAACGGAGGTTGAGGATGCACTCTATAAGCATCCCGCAGTAGAAGCGGCTGCGGTCGTTGCCATGGCTGATGAGAAATGGGGAGAGCGTCCCTGCGCCTTTGTCGAATTGACCGAAGGCCATGACGCGAGCGAAGACAATCTCATCACCTGGTGCCGCGACCATCTGGCTCATTACAAGGTGCCCGAACGCATCATTTTCGGAGACTTGCCCAAGACGCCAACCGGCAAAATCAAGAAATATATCTTGCGCAAAAAAGCGAGAAGTCTGTGATGTGACAAGATAATAAGGCCAAGCAACACGCCTCTGCCCGATGTATTCCCACCTCGGGCAGGATGATCATTTTTACCTTTTCTTAACACATTAAAGCTCAGCCGACAGGCAGCAAAGTATCCGGTAATCCAGACAGCAAAAAGCCGCGGGTGCAGTCCGCGGCTTAGTCAATCAAGATGAATATCAGAGTCAGCTAGCAGTCCTAAGCTGCGCGATCTCATCTTTCATACTCAATTTTCGTCGTTTCATCTCCGCAATCTCAAGGTCATCGGCAGAAGGGTGGGCGATGGCTTCCTCAATTTCCTTATCCAATTCATCATGCTTACGCTGCAATTCTTGGATACGAGAATCTAACGACATGAACACCTCCATAGGTTCGGTTGAGACACTTTAATTGTGTCATACATATTACATACTGTCGACTCACAATTTTTTAAACAGATAGGCCAAAATAAATTTTTACCTTTGATTTCATCTTTCGATGTAGCATATCGTCTCGCTTGCATTGTTACATCATTTAATTTATTGAAATAATTGAATATTATCAACTCGGCACGAAACGATGACACCAGAAAAAGAAGCTCAAATTCGCACCAAACTTACGCATCTGAGAACAGAGCATAGCGACCTTGATCTGGCCATTCAGGCCCTTGAATCCCGCCCTGGTGGAAACGCTTTGCCGATACAGCGCATGAAAAAGAAAAAACTCCTTTTGAAGGATGAAATCGAGCGTCTGGAGAACGAACTTTTTCCAGATATCATCGCTTGAAAACACTCGCCCCCAGCGCGACCAGAACGCTCCCCAATCAGCAGCATTTCACGCAATTTTGTACACATATTTCGCCTTGTACACGATATGAACTTGGCTATACTGCGCGACTTCCGCACCCGAGGGTCAATCCAAGAGAGGCGCTCCGGTTCCGGAATAGACAAACGTCCTAAATGACATTGATCATGACTTGGCACATTCTGGGAACCCACCCTGCCCTTTAGGTGTTACAGTCTAGACAGCATACGTTCCGGAGACCCTTGTTCATGGCACATTCTGACTGCCCGGTAGCAATCATCATGGGAAGCCAATCCGATTGGCCAACGATGAAAAACGCCGCAGACATTCTCGACACTCTGGGGGTCGGCTATGAGGCGAAAATCATTTCCGCCCACAGAACGCCCGATCGCATGGCAGACTTTGCCAAGGCAGCCAGAGCAGACGGCTTCAAAGTCATCATTGCTGGCGCCGGTGGTGCTGCGCACTTGCCAGGCATGACAGCAGCCATGACCTCATTGCCCGTTCTTGGCGTTCCTGTGCAGTCACGCGCCCTCAGTGGACAGGATTCCCTTCTCTCCATCGTACAGATGCCTGCGGGCATTCCTGTGGGCACGTTGGCCATAGGGCGCGCAGGCGCGGTCAATGCGGGGCTCATGGCAGTGGCGATTCTGGCCACTCATGACGATGATCTGGCAACCCGGCTCGATGCATGGCGTAAGGCGCAATCTGATTCCATCGCGCTCGCTCCGGTCGACGAAGAGGCTTAAACCGTTCAACGAAAGGGCACAAACGACATGCTTAATCCTGGCGATACAATTGGCATCCTCGGCGGCGGTCAACTGGGCCGTATGATGGCGCTGGCAGCCAGTCAGCTCGGGCTCAAGACCCACATCTATTGCCCGGACGCAGACAGCCCTGCCTTTGACGTCACGGCCTATCACACCTGTGCAGACTATGAAGATGAAGAAGCGCTGGAAGCCTTCGCGCAGTCAGTGCAACGCGTGACCTATGAATTCGAGAATATACCCGCTTCGACGGTCGCATTTCTCAAAAAACGTCTGCCGGTTCTACCAGACGAAACCGTCCTCAAGACATCTCAGGACCGTCTGACAGAAAAGAATTTCTTCAAATCCATCGACGTCAAGACGGCCAACTTTCGCGATATAAGCTCGCAGGAGAGCCTGCGCGAGGCGGTCGAGGCGATGGGACTGCCCGCGATACTGAAAACCCGCCGCTTTGGCTATGATGGCAAGGGGCAGATTTTTCTCAAAAAGATTGAGGATGTCGAGGGGGCTTTTGACGCCATCGGGGCGCAACCGGCGATTCTGGAATCCTTCGTGCCATTCGAGCGCGAAATTTCTGTCATTGCGGCGCGCAATGAAAAGGGACAGGTGGTTTCCTACGATATTGCCGAGAATGTGCATAAAAACCAGATTCTGGAAACCACGACCGTTCCCGCTGACATAAGCGATGGCGTTGCTGCAGAAGCGCGCAAGATCGGCGAAAAGGTTGCCGAAGCCCTTGACTATATCGGTGTCTTGGCTGTGGAGCTCTTCCTCTTGCCGGAGACATTCGAGCGGCGCCTTATCGCCAACGAAATGGCACCACGGGTGCATAATTCCGGCCACTGGACCGAAAGTGCCTGTCTGGTTTCCCAGTTTGAACAGCATATCCGCGCTGTTGCGGGCTGGCCTCTTGGCGACACCAAACGTCACAGCGATGTTGTCATGACGAATCTGATCGGCGATGACATTGAGCGGCGCGAAGAGTTGCTCACCAACCCGGCAACCTCTTTCCACTCCTATGGCAAGGCAGAAACTAGAGACGGTCGAAAAATGGGACATACCAACCATATCAAACCAATCAAGAGCAGCTGATCTGCGACTTTTCGGTGTTTTTTCCTCAAAACAGACCACTTCCTATGGACAAGCCCCCATCGGTCTGGTAGAACGCCGATCAAAGTTCGGGCGCTGCCAAGGCGGTGACCGATTTTTTTTAGAAAATCCACACATCACGAACTTAGGGATTGACGCGTGCAGGTACTCGTCCGCGATAACAATGTTGATCAAGCCTTGAAGGCGCTGAAAAAGAAACTCCAGCGTGAAGGCGTATTCCGCGAAATGAAAATGCGGAATTTCTATGAAAAACCTTCCGAGAAGAAGGCCCGCGAAAAGGCTGAAGCCGTGCGTCGTGCACGCAAGCTGGCTCGCAAGCGCCTTCAGCGCGAAGGTCTGCTTCCGTCCAAAGGCCGTGGTCACTAATATCCTTGCGCGGAGGCCTCTCTGCGCAATGCGATAGACCAAGTCTTCATCGGATTTGGCGTCCCAAACTTTGGAACGTCTGCAGAGCTGTCTCAACCTGTCTTGTATTTTCATACAAGCGCGCAGGTTCGATGAATCGAAATCAGGTCCCCGACGGGGCCTGATCTCGTTTTATTGGCTTGACTAGCTGACATGAGCAAGGCTTGATGAGAAAGCAATGCCATTCCGGCCCCATACCCTTGCAGGTATTTCGTACTGATTTTTGTAGAAGAAACAAATTTCGGTGAAATCTGCCCTAATTTGGACAGACTGGGCTGCAAATTTCGGACCGGATTTTAGAAGCTTCTGATTTGCGAAAACCGAACGAGGTCTCATAATGCTTAGCAAGCAACATATCAAATCGTTCCTTGCCGTTACGAGCCTTTGTGTCACGCTGGCAGCATGCCAAACCACAGGCATGGGAAATGGCGTGGATTTTGATCGCAATGCAGGCGCCGCAGATAATATTGAATCACTCGACAGAGTGATTGCCGGAAACCCCAACGACCCGAATGCCTACAATATTCGCGGCACGGCTTATGGGCGTTCCGGACAATATAACCTTGCCCTGCAAGACTATACCCGCGCCATTCAGCTGAACCCGAACTTCCATCAGGCCTATGCAAACCGGGCTCTGATTCACAAGAAGATGGGCAATATGCAGGCCGCCATGGCTGATTACAATCAGGCCATCGCGCTTGATCCGACTTACGACATTGCTCTAATCGGACGTGGCGACATCTTCCGGGTTGAAAATCAGCTGAGCCGCGCCATAGCTGACTATAATCAGGCCATCATCGCCAAGACGCGCGATCCGCGCGCCTATTACCA
This sequence comes from uncultured Cohaesibacter sp., assembly GCF_963676485.1. Classification (NCBI taxonomy): domain Bacteria; kingdom Pseudomonadati; phylum Pseudomonadota; class Alphaproteobacteria; order Hyphomicrobiales; family Cohaesibacteraceae; genus Cohaesibacter; species uncultured Cohaesibacter sp. Next base: position 2,721,606 of record NZ_OY781114.1, on the reverse strand, counting down.
CAGAGGTCTGATCTACCAACAGCAGCGCAACCATGCGCAAGCCATTGAAGATTTCACCTTTGCGCTCAGCCTTGATGCATCCAATCCGGATGCCTTCAACTCGCGCGGCGTCAGCTACCTCGCACAAGGGGACATGCGTGGCGCTCTTGGCGACTTCTCCAACGCTGTCAGAATGGACAGGGACAACTATCGTGCCTGGACCAATCAGGGCATCGCTCTTGAGAAAGCGGGCAATTATGAGAAGGCGTATGATTCCTATTCACGCGCCAAGGTCATAAACCCGAACTACTCCCCCGCAATCAACGGCATGAACCGGACACGCAAGCTGCGATTCGCAAAGAAATAAAGCTTTTGCGAAAGCCAGAAAAGCATCTGCACATCAGCCAGTCAGACCAACAGGCTGACATAGAAAAGTGCGCCTGCCATTGAGCAGCCGCACCGCAACTTTCCCTGCCTGACTATTTCGGTAAAGCATCGCCTCTTTGGGCTACAGAAGCGTAATCGCCATCAGCACGACAACCCCGATGCTGAGAATAACACCATACTTGATCAATCCAAGAAATCGGTCATACGTGCGATAATGCTCGGGATAATCCATCACCTGCTGGGTGTTTTCGCTCATTCTGTATCCTCCTCAAATTGCTACTTGCGACAAAATAGCACACCCGCAATTCCGTGAAAAGCCACCCTATCGAAGGGGGTATCAAAGACAATACAGGCTCTAGGACGCCCCGTTGTCTTTGATATTTCCATCGTCAGGCAAGATTTACGCTAGGTCAGCCCGCCGGCCCGAAAGAGGGATCGAGATTGCTGGGAGAAGCTGGCAACAGGCGACGCGCATTGCTGACCCGCTCGGGGCTAAAATCCTCGATCTGCTCGTTGAACAGCTGATAGAAATTAAGCTCTGCGCCCAGATGCAGGAATACTCCACCAAGCCCAATGGCTGCCCTGTCCATGAAGACAAATTCGCGCGGCACCGTGATCGGCCCCAGACGTCTGAACTCCTGATGCACCTTGAAGGCTTGCTTGCGGCCATATTCAGCCGGGCTGACTCCATCGGCAATCGAGCGCACCCGATTGTCCAGCATCGGGCCATAAATAAAGCGGGCCCATAGGTTAAGTGCGTCGATCAGCTCGTCACTGAGATTGGAAAAGCCCCAGCACTCGTAAGCATTCACGATCTGATCCCGATCATCCTTTTCAAGCCCGTGATACAGATCGACCACCCCCTTAACGAAGCGGGGCGTGAAGATACGGACGCAGCCATAATCAAACAGATTGAGCCCTCCAACCACACCATCTTCCTCAAAAGCGGAATAATTGCCCAGATGCGGATCCCCATGGATCACACCATAATGGGCAAAGGGATACCACCAGGCATGAAAAAGCCTCTCGGTGATGAAGTTCCGCACTTCCTGGCTATGCTGTTTGTAATCAAGCAGCTTGCGCCCGTTAAGCCAACTCATGCTCAGAAGTCGCGGAGTGGAGAGATCTGCATAGAGCTTGGGAACGCGGATGCTGTCTTCATCTTTGAAAATCTCGGCATAAAGGCTCATATGCCAGGCTTCGCGCACATAATCGAGCTCTTCGCGCACGCGCTCCGAGATTTCCTCTCCCATCTCTCGCGTATCCACGGCAGACTGCATGGAGCGATGCAGGGCAAACACCATATTGAGCTGCTTGAGGTCAGCCTCCACTGCGCTTTCCATATCCGGATATTGCAGCTTGCAGGCCAGCACCGTTCCGTCTGAATGCAGGGCCTTGTGCACCTGCCCCAGAGACGCTGCGGCAGATGGCTCATGATCAAATTCGGCAAATTGCGCGCGCCAGCCCGCCCCAAGCTCGGATCGCATCCGCCGCTTGGTAAAGGCCCACCCCATCGGCGGGGCATCAGACTGAAGCTGCGCCAGCTCGGCGGCATATTCAGGAGGGACCACATCTGGCACAGTGGCAATCATTTGCGCCACCTTCATCAAGGGCCCCTTGAGAGACCCCAGCACACGAGCCAGATCGGCTGCCTCGCGCTCGATATCACTGGAGCTGCCACCGAACAGGCGAGACCCTGCAGCACGCGCCACAAAGCCCCCCATTCCGGCATTCACGCGCGCATAGCGCTTCAAACGGCGACCAAAGCGATTCTGATCGTCGTAAGAAGTGTCATCTTCATTCGGGTCAAAGAGGGTGTCATCAACCATTTGTTACAAGCACTCCAACTCCGGCCCCGGCGTCCCTTATGCGTTTTCCAGCGCTTCCAGTTCGTCGATCAGGCCTTCAACAACAGCCAAGCCCTTGGACCAGAAATCCGGGTTCCGGGCATCCAGGCCGAACGGCGCCAGCAATTCGGAATGATGCTTGGTGCCACCCGCTTTGAGCATCTCGAAATATTTATCGACAAAGCCCTCGTTGCTGTCCTGATAGACAGAATAAAGCGAGTTCACCAGACAATCGCCGAACGCATAGGCATACACATAGAATGGGGAATGGATGAAATGCGGAATATAAGCCCAATAGGTCTCATAGCCTTCACCCAGCCGAATGGACGGCCCCAAACTGTCTGCTTGTACGCTCATCCAGATGTCGCAGATCTCATCGGAGGTTAATTCTCCTTCCTTGCGAGCAATATGCAGCTTGCGCTCATAAAGATAGAAGGCAATCTGGCGTACCACCGTGTTGAGCATATCCTCAACCTTGCTGGCGAGCATGGAGCGGCGCTCTTCTGGCGTTTTTGTCTTGGCCAGCAATGAGCGGAAGGTCAGCATTTCGCCAAACACGCTGGCCGTTTCAGCCAATGTCAGCGGCGTTGGTGCCATCAAGGCCCCCTGCTTGCCTGCCAGAACCTGATGCACACCGTGGCCCAGTTCATGGGCAAGGGTCATCACATCGCGTGGCTTGCCCATATAGTTGAGCAGCACATAGGGGTGAACACTCGGTATGGTCGGGTGGGCAAAGGCCCCCGGCGATTTGCCATCGCGAATGGCCGCATCAATCCAGCCCTTTTCGAAGAACTGCTCGGAGATCTCTGCCATCTCAGGCGCAAAGCCTGCATAGGCTTCCTGAACAATGGTCTTGGCTTCCGGCCATTTGATGCTGCGCATTGGCACCTTCGGCAGAGGCGCGTTGCGGTCCCAATGATCCAGCACATCCTTGCCGAACCATTTGGCCTTCAGCGCATAATAGCGGTGGGAAAGACGCGGATAGGCATCCTGTACAGCGGCCACCAGTGCATCCACCACCTCACGCTCAACACGGTTTGCCAGATGACGGCTGTCAGCGACATCTTCAAAACCGCGCCAGCTATCGGAAATCGCCTTGTCCTTGGAAAGCGTGTTGGTGATCAGCGCAAAGGTGGAAATATTCTTCTTGAAGGTTACGGCCAGCGCTTCAGCTGAGGCCTTACGCTTGACCTCATCGCTATCAGACATCAGGTTCAATGTCTGCTCAATGGCCAGTTCCTTGCTCTCACCGTCAGTTTCAACGGTAAAGCGCAAGCCTGCCATGGTTTCGTTGAAAAGCCGGTTCCAGGCCATGCCACCGGTGACGGACTTTTCATAAAATAGCTTTTCCAGCTCATCAGACAGCTGGTACGGCTTTTCCTTACGCAGGTCATCAAGCCACGGTTTGTAGTGTGCCAGAGCTTCATTGGAGGCAATAGCCTTGTCCAGGACAGCATCTTCTACACGGTTAAGCTCCAGCTCGAAGAAGAGCAGCAAGGTGGAGATCGTTGTCAGGCGTTCCTGCGCATCCCCGTAGAATTTGGCAATCTTCGGATCGGTCGTATTGCCGTTATACATCAAGCCGGCATAAGAGATCAGCCTGCCCATGCGTTCCTGCATCGCTTCGTAGCGCTTGAGCGCTTCGGCCAACTGCTCACCACCCTTGGCAAGCCCCTCTGCCAGCTTGCCCTGATAGTCAGCGGCAAACGCTTCAGCTTCGCTTTGCGCAAGCTTGTAGTCTTCCTCGACCGCCGGATCGTCGAGCCCCTTGTAGAGATCATCCAGAGACCATTCCGGCAGGGTTTCACCTGTTTTATCTGCAGCGGCAGCATCGGAAGGGGAGAGGGCGGCGTCGAGCGAAGATCGAAATAAGCGTTCAGTGATCATAAGGGCATCCAGCAATGAAGTGAAAATGTCTGAAACCGGACTAAACTCCGGTTGTCGAAGAACCGACCTGTCTAAGATAGGAATTCCTGCCTCAAGGTCAAATATCTAAATCGTAAGAAATCAGGATTAAGGCCTATAACGGGCATTCACGCCCGAATAATGGCCAAGCGAGCCAATTAATCAAATATGATCATATCTTAGCCACCGACTTCGCATTAACGCACAATTAACTGATTGCGCTCATCTTGGTTCAAAATGAAACAAATCCCATCCATGATGTGAGAATCGCCACCGCACGAAGCAAGCGGTTGGGGGCCAGCCATTGCCGCACCCCAAAAGAGCAGAGGCGATCAGATAGAAATCAACCATCGAGGACAAGATGAACGAACGCATCCTGATTGTTGACGATGACCCGGTGCAAAGACGCCTGCTCGAAGCTGTGGTCGAGAAGAGCGGTTTCGAAACCGCTTGCGCTGAAAATGGCGAACAGGCTCTTTCCATTCTGAAAGACAATCCCTCCACCTATTTCGATCTGATCATCCTTGATCTTGTCATGCCAAATCTGGACGGCATGGGAGTACTTCAGGCCTTGCAAAAGACCGACATCAAGGCTCCGATCATCGTGCAGACTGCCCATGCAGGAATTGACACTGCGGTGAACGCCATGCGCGCCGGTGCCTTTGATTTTGTCATCAAGCCGGTGGCCCCCGAGCGTCTGCAAGTCGCCATGCGCAATGCCTTGAAGGTCAATGCTCTTGAAGATGAAATCACGCGTATCCGCTCCAAGCGCGATGGCAACCTAAGCTTCAAAAGCATCATCGCCTCCAGCGATACGATGGAGCGCGTCATCAATCTGGGCCAACGGGCGGCGAAGTCCCATATCCCCATTCTCATCGAAGGGGAATCCGGCGTCGGCAAGGAACTGATTGCCAAGGCAATCCAGCATGCCTCCGACCGCTCCAGCAAACCCTTCGTAACGGTCAACTGCGGCGCTATCCCCGACAATCTGGTCGAAAGCATCCTTTTCGGTCATGAAAAAGGGGCCTTCACCGGTGCCAACGACAAGCATATCGGCAAATTCGTTGAAGCCAACGGTGGCACGCTATTTCTGGACGAAGTGGGGGAATTGCCCCTCGATACGCAGGTCAAGCTTTTGCGTGCCCTGCAGGAAGGTGAGATCGATCCGGTTGGCGCCGCCAAGCCCGTGAAGGTGGACTTCCGGCTAATCTCGGCCACGAACAAAGATCTGATCCAGTTGGTCAAGGATGGCAAATTCCGCGAAGACCTTTACTATCGCCTCAATGTCTTTCCTATTCGGGTGCCTCCCCTGCGCGACCGCAAGGATGACATCCCGGCCCTCACCCGCAATTTCCTTGCGCGCTTTGCCGCCGAGGAGGGTCGCAAAAATCTGACCCATGTCACATCCGATGCGCTCTCCCTGTTGCAGAGCTACGATTGGCCCGGCAATATTCGCCAGCTTGAAAACACCGTCTTCCGTGCTGTTGTTCTGTGTGACAGCGATCAGCTGACTGTGGATGAATTCCCGCAGATTGCCAGTCAGGTCAGCGCCTTTAGCGCGTCCGTCGTCAAGGCCCGTTCTCCCCATCCTTCCGAGCTTGCCCATTCGGAGCAATCCGAGCCCGTCTCGCCTTCTTCCATGCAAGCCCCGGAAGTCTTTCAGCCCGAACTTAGCCGCCATGACAACACCGTGCCCCGGCCAGCTGATCCGACAGCACAGGGGGCCTTTCAAAACGCCCCCTCTTCGGCCTCTTCGGCCCAACAGCAAGACCCTTGGGGCTTTCTCAGGCTGCTCGATGAGCAGGGCAACATCCGCCCTCTTGCCGATCTGGAAGCTGAAATCATAAAGCGCGCGCTCGAACATCACGACTATCGCATGTCCGATGTTGCCCGCCGTCTGTCTATTGGCCGCTCAACGCTTTATCGCAAGCTGAAAGAATATGGGCTGGATCAGCCTCACGACGATTCAACTGCATCCTGACGGTGCATCAGGATCGTTGCAGGAAGGCTACACCCGCCAACGCGATCATGTTCATGTCGCAAATGTGATGAGAAAATGATTGCATCGAACGTATATTGGACTCAATAACGTTGCTTAGCTTGATTCACTTACGTGCGGGATAATGATGATGAAACCGACTCTTGCAGCCCTTCTGGCATTCGCCATTTGCCCGACGAGCGCTGCCTTGGCAACGCCGACACCCAATCAAACCACGGCGCAGCCAGTGGTTCTGTTTGGCGAGCAACCCGCAGATCCGCTTGCCGCCGAGATCGATAGCCAAGCCCGAATCAACACCATCATCAGAAATATGCATCGCGTCATTCTTGGTGCGATTGATCAGCAGGCCGATCAGGATCTTGCAGACGCCATATCCGTTGCCGTCGACGCCATGCCTAAGGCTCCTGATTTTCTGACCAAGAGAGACAATGCCGCCCTTGTCGCTTTCTACAAGGAGCGCGCCTTCACCCCTGCTTGGTTTGACAATGGCGAATGGACACCCAAGGCCCGCAAGCTGATTTTTAATCTGGCCCGCGCTGATCGCGATGGCCTTAATCCATCCGATTACAAAACACCCTCTCTGGCAACCTCCCGCAAAAGAGGGTCCAGCGCCGATGCTCTCGCACAGGCTGATATCGCCCTTTCGCTGGCTCTGACGCGCTACACGCGCCAAGCCTATGCGGGCCGCGTTGATCCGCGCATCTTTTCCAAAAAAGAAGTGACGATCAAACCGCATTATCCCGACTCCATTGATGCCCTGAACCAGATTGTCAAAGCGGATGATCCTGTGGCAAAAATGCGCAGCTATAACCCTCAGCATAAGGGGTTCCTTGCTCTGCGCGCGGAATATAATCGCCTCAGAGCGATGGGCAGCAAAGATGACACCCCGCCCATTGCCGCAGGCAAGAGCCTTCGGATCGGTATGCGTGACGAACGCGTTCCTCTTCTGCGCCACAAGCTGGGCCTTGCCGCGGTTGAAGACGAAACATCACGCACACTCTACAGCAAGGAGCTGGCCAAGGCCGTCAAGCAATATCAGTCGGACAACGGCCTCATCGCAGACGGTATCGTGGGCAATGCAACCCTCAGCGTCTTGAACAACAATCGCAAGGATCTCATTGCCGACATCGTTGCCAATATGGAACGTTGGCGCTGGCTGCCGCGAGATCTTGGCGATTTCCATGTCATGGTGAACATCCCCACCTACAGCCTCGAAGTGGTCAAGAATGGGAAAACCATTCATGAAACCCGCGTTGTGGTTGGCAAGAAAGCCCACAAGACACCGGTCTTCTCTGATGAAATGGAATATGTGGTTGTCAATCCATACTGGAACGTGCCGCGCTCGATTGCATCCAAGGAACTGCTTCCCAAGATCAAGGCAAACCCGGCAGCCTTTTTCTCCAGCAAGAATTATCAGGTATTGGCAAGCATCAAGGGTCGCACGCAGGTCATCGATCCTTCCAAGCTGGACTGGGATCGCGTAGAAGCTGACATGGTGCGTCTGCGCCAGACGCCGGGCACACGCAATGCCTTGGGAAATATCAAATTTATGTTCCCCAACCAGCATGCAGTTTATCTTCATGACACGCCATCCAGAAGCTTGTTCAATCGCGACTATCGCGCCTTCAGCCACGGCTGCGTGCGTGTCAACAAACCGTTTGAATTTGCCGATGTAATCCTGTCGCAAACATCCCATTGGGATGCCTCCCGCATCAAGGCGATGCTGGGGTCCAAGGAGCGACGCGTTAATCTCACCAAGAAGATCCCCGTGCATCTGGCCTATTTCACCACCTGGATGTCCCACGAGGGAACCCTGCAGCTGCGTTCGGACATTTATGGCCACAACAAGAAAGTCAAAGACGCATTGGGCCTTTGAGCTTTTTAAGCCTTTGTTAATCATGAACAGCAAGGCGCGCTTTCAAGTGCGCCTTTGCTTTGTTTTGCCGCATTTCAATAACATACTGGCAAAAACATCACTCAGACATCGGAATTTCACATCAATATTCGCTTCCATTTCGGTTTCATTTACCAATTGCTAAGCATAATATTGTCGAAGTTAAACCGATTTTCTGTTAAACCTGTTTCGGTGTTGGCAGAAACAAGAAGCGTTCACTTTTCAGGGCAGCGGATGAAACGCAGCTCTGGCGGGAAGAGCGCATTTTGATATGGAAAGTGCCGTAAGGTGCATTGATAGCCCAATGACGCTCCTTCCTGTTGACCAGATATTGGATGTCCAGTGGCCAGACAAACATCAATCCTGACCGGAAGCAGGCCTGCAGCCGAGGCCAGCAATTCAGCCAAGAGTCCGTTCCGATTCCTTTCAGGCCCTGCGCTGGCAGGCCTTTTTGTGCTTCTTTTTCTGCTCATGCAGATGATGGTATCCCATGCCAACGCCTCTTCACGCAGCTTAAGACTGAGCAACGCCCACACCAAGGAAACGGCCACCATTACCTATAAGCGCAACGGCAAGTTCGATGCCGATGGCCTGCGCAAGCTGAACCAGTTCCTCCGCGACTGGCGCCGCAATGAAAAGACCGAAATGGACCCGGCCCTGTTTGACCTGATCTGGGAGGTCTACAAGAAAACCGGTGCCAAACAGCCAATCACCGTCTTTTCCGGCTACCGGTCGCCAGCAACCAACAACATGCTCCGATCACGCAGTAGGGGCGTGGCCAAGAACAGTCGCCACACCATGGGGCAGGCCATGGACTTTTATCTGCCCGGTGTGCCTCTTGCGACCATCCGGCGGGTTGGCTTGCAAATGCAGGCTGGCGGCGTTGGCTATTATCCCGGCTCCCGTTTCATTCATATCGACACCGGAAATGTGCGCCATTGGCCGCGCATGACGCGTAAGCAATTGGCCAAGGTTTTCCCCAATGGGGTAACCGTGCATGTGCCAACCGATGGCAAGCCCTTCTCTGGCTATAAACAGGCCAAGGCTCAGGTCGCCAAACGCAAGGCGGAGATGGCCCGCTCGACCCGCTCGGTCCGGCGTTTCACCCAATATGCCTCCGCTGCGCCAGCAGCCCCGAAGAAAAACCTGACACGCACGCAAGTTGCATCGCTAACCCGCAAGGAAGAGGAAAGCAAAGGCGGCCTGTTGCAGGCCCTCCTGCGGCAAACGCCCAAGGAGCCGCCCAAGCCGCAATTCTCCAACGACGAATCTTTGACCAATTCCGATCCGGAAGCGGTGGCCGACGAATTGCTTGAAGAATCCCCAGCCGCACAGGCCCTGCTCCTACCGCAAAACCTGTCCACGCTGCCAAGAGTGCGTCTTGTTCAAAGCACGACCATTAGCTTGGCCGAAGCAGCGCCAGCAGACACCGAGGCTTCCTCAGAGACCAACGCAGAAGCAACCACGAGCGACACAATGGCAGACGGCGATCAGGTCCCGGTCATTGCGCCAATCCAGTTTGCGTCCCTGCCGCGCACCAGACCCGAGGCCCTTGTCGGCGCCCGCTACCAGCTTGCCAGCGCAGAGACGAATACTCCTTTGGATAAACAACAGGGTGCAGACGGTAGCGCCGATAAGCCATCGGCCACGGAACCGGCAGCTGTCACACCGGCCGAACCGGAACAGGTCACAAATGCCCCTGTGCAAATGGCCTCTCTGCCCAAGGCTCGCACACCGGCAGCACCTCGGCCACAAGCTGACGAGACGCAAGTTGCAGCTTTGCCACAGACCCAGCCGAAAAATTCCAGAGAGATGCTCGCTCAAATGGTCGGCAGTCAGGAAGACACAACGCCGAACCGCTTTGCCTATGCGTCTGCAGGCAATACATTTCTGGCCACCCTTCCCTCTGACAGTCCGAGTGAAAACGCACGTAAATCCGGTGCGGCTCGGGTGGTTGGACAGCAGCAGGCGAGCCTTGCAAGCACTCTTGGTGCCAGCCAGTCGGCGGAACCAAGGGCTCAGACGGCCCGCTCCAACGCCAATCCATCAGATGATGAAGCGGATCAGCTCTCGCGCCTGACCTTTGCCTATGGACCGTCTGGAATGGCGCATTTTGCCCATTTGAAGCAGCGCGCCAGCACGGCGACCTTTGCCCGTCTGTCGCGTCCGACGCCGAACAATCTGCGTGCTCTGGTCTACAAACCCCATAGCATGATCAATCAGGGCTTTGCGCCACAATTGGCCCACAGCCTTGACGGCATGCATTTTGAAGGCCCAGCCATAGCCCGCCTTGCAGTGCGTCGATTTAACTGATCAGAAGAGAGAAAAGAGCGCCCTATCAGCGTTGAATCTTGAGACCAACACGAACGGTGCTGGTCGCAGTATCTTCCCCCACCCAGTTGCTTTCGCGCTGGGAGCGCTCAACGCTGGCGATGAGCTGAAGATTGCGATTGAAGGAATAGGTCGCATTGAACGTTGCATCGAACACCCAATCGCGTCGGCTCAACCCATTATAGGTTTCGCGACCAATGTCGCCACTGGCGGTAAATGTGAGATTGCGCAAGACCGCATATTCAGCAGACGCGCTTACCCTGTGGGTAGCGACACTGCGCGCTGCTGTCGCCGTCGAGGTTAGCTCGGTTTCCAACCCACCCCGAATGGTCCATAGCCCATTGGGCGACCAAACCAGACTGGCATCAGCAAACACGGACGTATCACCGGCCTGACCTGCTGCGTCAGGCTCCCATGCGACAAGCCCTGCCGAGATTTCCCCTGACAATTTCTCCCGATTAACAACCTCGATGCCAATGGCTCCGCGCAGGCTGTTCCCGTTCTGCCGATTGTTCGAGACACTATACTGGCGCCGTGAAATTTCCGCATCGATAAATGGCGTTACCTGATCGGTAACAGGCACACCTACCCGCGCTCCCAGACGATAGGTGTCATAATCGCGACTGGTTTCGCCCTCATAGCGCATAGCGCCTGCCGATCCACGCAATTGCAGGTCCAGTTGTCCAAGGCGCTTATCGAGGGTCGCACCGGCGGAAAAATTTGTTTCATAGGTTGCCGATTGTCCGGTGGCGGTCAGTTCCACACTGCTGTCTTCCTGCCGGCGCGTAAATGCACCGTCCAATGTCAGCAATGTTTCATTGGCAAGTTCCAGCTCAAGCGCCGCGCTCAGAGCCTGATCGCTTTCCGGTTTCCGCTTCGGCGTGTCATAGGCGGTCATCCCTGCACTGCCCGAAAGCGAGAGCGAATGCCGGATCCAGTCGGATTCCACCCTGAGTTCGAACTTGGGCTTCACCATCCGCCCCTCTTGTCCGACGGTGGCGCTATCGACATTGTCTGTCAGTTCCCCCATCAGCGTGAGGGATGGATAGAACAGGAATTGCCCCACACGTATCCCTAGAGGGTCATAGGGGCCCACGGCTTGGCTGGTAGGCCCCGTCCGCCCTTGCTCTCTGGAAACAGGCCGGCTGGCACGCTGTGCGGGTTCAGGCACATCGGTGGTGTCTGTCCCGCCCTGAGGGGACAATATCGCATCGCCCTCACCGAGCGCGGCACCATCGCCATCATAGCTCGTGCGCAGCGCTGCGCTGGAGACAGAATCCGACAGGCTTTGCCCAACTGCCGGAGACAAGGGCAGACAGGCTGAAACCAACAAGCCGGAGATGAGAAGTTGCCGCATGCCTGAGTGCCCTGCCATATTTGTGCCGAAGTTACTGGACCTGCCACCGAAGCCACAGCTACATGCTTTTCACAATCTTTTCAGGCAGCAGCCAAACGCCGGAAAAGAGATACCAAACCTTTCTAGATGGTAAAGAAATTTGGTTAACAACTCCTTGCCAACAAAGCTGCCTTAAAAGCACCCAATTCAGGTAAAAAGGATACCGCGCACAAACCTTAGACTCCCTTTTCTTCAGCATCTCTATGGTATAGAACACGACCCATCCCCAGCTGAACCATCAGGACAATTCATGTTTACCCAGTCGCCAGTCAAGAGCATTTCTCCAGTCAAATCGGCCCACAATACCATCAACAATGAAATCGAAGGATTGAGCGCTCTGCGCGATGCTCTGAATGGCCCCCTGAAGGAGCCCTTCCAGGAAGCGATTTCCACCATTCAGGCATCCAAAGGACGCGTCATCGTAACGGGCATGGGAAAAAGCGGCCATATCGCACGCAAGATTTCCGCCACGATGGCCTCTACCGGCACCCCATCCTTCTATGTTCATCCTGGTGAGGCGAGCCACGGGGATCTGGGCATGATCCGCGACATGGATGTTGTTCTGGCCATGTCCTGGTCGGGGGAAACAGCCGAGCTGGCAAGCATCATCTCTTACACGCGCCGTTTCAAGGTTCCACTTATCGGCATGTCCGCCAATGCGAACAGCACGTTGGGCAAACAATCCGATATCCATCTTTGCCTGCCCAAAGTCAAAGAAGCCTGCCCGCATGGTCTGGCGCCAACCACTTCCTGTATCCTGCAGCTTGCTCTGGGCGACACGCTCTCCATAGCGCTTTTGGAAAGTCACGGCTTCACGGCTCATGATTTCAAGATCTTCCATCCCGGCGGCAGCCTTGGCGCCAGCCTGCAATATGTCCGCGATATCATGCATACAGGCGACGCACTGCCTTTGATAGCCGCAGACACACGCATGAGCGAAGTCATTCTGATCATGTCCCAAAAGGGCTTTGGTTGTGTTGGTGTGCTGGACGACGACGGGCATCTGCAAGGCATGGTCACGGATGGGGACCTGCGTCGTAACCTGAGCGATGATCTGTTGACGCGCCCGGCTCACGAAGTCATGACCAAAGCCCCCAAAACCCTGACGCCGGACATTCTGGTGCCCACAGCCATCGAAATGCTCAACAGCGCCGCCATCATGTCCATCTTCGTGGTTGAAGAAAATATTCCTGTCGGCCTTGTGCATATGCACGATTTCTTGCGCGCAGGGGTTGCTTAATCCCTTGATTTTTCACAGCAACGCTCCGGCCAAACCATTGTGCAAATGGAGAAATCCGGAGCCTCTGCAACCGCGTTATCTCTTTGGTAACCTTAATAGAAATTACTTTTAAATCTCGCGTTTTTCAAAATTCCATTAGCAAACCATTAGAGCTGTTTCCATAGACTGCCAAGTAAGAAAATGGCAGTGGACCCTCGGTCCTTAATTTAGTCAGGAAACAGCAATGGATATTGCAACGCTTATCGGTATGGTCGCGGCAGCAGGCGTCGTCGTAACCGCTATCCTTCTGGGCGGCACACTCGGGCAGTTCATTGACATTCCATCCATCCTCATCGTGGTTGGGGGCGGATTGGCTGCTACTCTCATCCGTTTTACACTGGGCGGTATCGGCGGAGCCATCATTACCGGCGGCAAGGTTGCCTTCAGCGGCAAATCGGCCAATCCGCGCGAGATGATCGAAAAAATCACCGAGCTTGCCGATGTGGCCCGCAAAAGCGGCCCGCTTGGTCTGGAAGGCATCGATGTTGACGATCCCGTTCTGGCCAAAGGCGTGCAATTCATCGCCGACGGATACGAGCCGAATTTCATAAGGGAAAGCATGGAGCGGGAGCGCGATCTCTATATCGAACGCCTGCAGGAAGGCAAACGCTTCTACAAACAGCTGGGCGACGCCGCACCGGCCTTTGGCATGATTGGCACCCTTGTTGGTCTGGTGCAGATGCTCGCCGCCATGGATGACCCCTCCGCCATTGGCCCGGCCATGGCGATTGCGCTTTTGACAACGCTTTATGGCTCCCTGATTTCCAACATCATCTGCATTCCTATCACTGACAAGCTCGACGCCAAGCTTGATGGGGAAGATCTCAATCAGACGCTGATCATTGATGGCGTCATGCAGATTCGCGAAAATAAAAGCCCGAACCTGATCCGCGAAATGTTGCTGGCCTATCTGCCGGAAAAAGCACGCAACGAACTTCTGGATGATGCCGCCTAGAGCGGCCTGTCCGTAAAGACAGCACAACGAAGCGAACCGAGAAAAGAGTAAGGCGATGGCAAAGAAAAAACCACAGGGTGGCGGCGGTGCTCCCGATTGGTTGGTGACTTTCTCCGACCTCATGTCTCTGCTCGTCTGCTTTTTCGTGCTTATCATCTCCTTTTCCATTCAGGATAACGAAAAGCTGCAGGTCGTTGCCGGGTCCATGAAAGATGCATTCGGCGTCAAACCTGTCATGCGCAAAGCCGGCATGATCGAGATCGAAGGCATGCCTGTGCGCCAATATATCAAGGAAGTGGCTGCTGTTCCTCAGGAGAATGACTCCGACTACGCCCAGGAGCGCCATGACCAGCGCACCAAGCAGGGGCCGGAAGCCAATACCCATGATATCGAAAAAACCGAAATCGAAAAGCCGCGCATGTTCGCCACCGCAGCAGCCTCGCTGCGACAGGCATGGCAAGAACTGCCGGAAATCTCGGAACTTTCCAAGCATATCATCATCGAAGAGCAGGAAGATGGCCTGAACATCCAGCTGGTGGATCAGGATGGCCGCTCCATGTTCGCCGAAGGGTCGAAATTCCCCTACGACTTCACCCGTCGCCTGATCGTGTCGATGGCTCCCGTTTTGGCGAATATGCCCAACCGGATCAAGATCACCGGCCACACGACCGCATCCAACGTGCCGGTCAATACCGGCTATACCGGCTGGGAACTCTCGGCAGACCGCGCCAATGCCGTACGCTCCATCCTGATGGAACACGGGCTTCCCGCAGACCAGATCTTCAGCGTTGTCGGAAAGGCGGATTCCGAGCCTCTCTTCCCAAACGATCCTTATCTGGCGGCCAACCGTCGGATCTCAATCCTGCTGATGAGCGAAGCCCCTCCCCTGCCGCCGACCCACCAGCCGTAGGACACGGTACTAATAAGAGGCACCCAGTCATGAGGGTTTGACCAGATTTGCAATTATCCTGAGTATTAGATACAGATATAATCTGAAACTGATAACCATTTGCAGTCTGGTCCCATGCATATTCATCACCTGAACCAATGGAAGCATGATCACATTTTTCTGGACGCCGAAGCCAGTGCGGCCAATGAAAAGCGCGTGTTCTATGTCGTTCTTCTGACTTTCGTCATGATGCTGATCGAGATTTCAGCGGGCATTCTATTCAATTCCATGGCGCTTTTGGCAGATGGCTGGCACATGGCCACCCATGCTGGCGCTCTGGGCCTCACGATCTTTGCCTATCGCTACGCCAGAAACCACGCCAAGGATCGGGAATTCACTTTCGGGGTCGGCAAGGTGGAGGTTCTGGGCGGCTATACAAACGCCATCCTGCTTGGCATCGTGGCCTTGTTTGTGGCCTATGAATCCATAGATCACATGATCAATCCGCGCGCCATTGCCTTCAACGAAGCCATGCTTGTTGCCTTCGTCGGCTTGCTGGTCAATGTGGCAAGCGTCTGGTTGCTTGGGGACAATCATCATGCGGGGCACAGTCATGGTCACGCGCATGATCATGACCTCCATCATCACCATGAAGCGCATGATACGCATGATGCCCACGCGCATCATCACGACGATGACCATGGCAAATCACATGACCGCAACCTCAAGGGCGCCTATCTCCATGTGCTGGCAGACGCGCTGACCTCTGTTCTGGCCATTGCCGCACTGCTCATGGGCAAGCTTTTCGGCTGGACATGGACCGACGCGTTGATGGGGTTGGTGGGCGCTGCCCTCATTGGCCATTGGTCTTTCCTGCTTGTGAGGGAAACCGGCGGCATCCTTCTGGACCGCGTCGGCAAGACGGATCTGCCAGACAGGATCAGATCAGAGATTGAGAGCCGCGCGGATAATCGCATTGCCGATCTCCATGTCTGGTATGTCGGCGCAAACAAATATGCCGCGATCGTGGCTCTGGTCACCCATTATCCAAGAGCTGTTGAACATTACAAAGAGATGCTGGCAACCATCCCGGAGCTTGCCCATATCACGGTGGAAGTTCATCAATGTGAGGGGGAATCCTGCCTGGAGGTGAACCCGCACGATCTCAGGGCCTGATCCGGCGCGCCAAGGCACCATACAAAAAGCCCCCGAAGACAAACACTTCGGGGGCTTTCTTTTAACTGACGAGGGTCACTTCAAGCTCTGTGCCCTCACCTCCGATCACCTTGACACGGCTTCCCGTCGGGCAATCAGGCCCGCAGACCCGCCAATAGCTGTCGCGCACCTTTACCCGACCATGCCCATTCACGATTGGCTCTTCCAGCTGATAGATATCGCCAACCAGCGCCTGCGCCCGATCATTGAGCAAAGGCTTGTCCGTGCCGCTCTTGGCCGTTTTACTCAGAATGAAGCGCCCTACAATGACGGCCACCAAAGACAGGACCGCAAACAGGATGAGCGCGCTCTGCCATCCGAAATCAATAATGAACGACAACACGCCAACAATCAGCGCGGCTACGCCGAACCAGAGGAACATGGTCCCCGGAGCCAGAATTTCCAGCACCAACAGCAGCACGCCCAAAACAACCCAGAACCATGGCCCCAGCACCATCATCCAATGTGCAATCATTGTTCCATCCTTCACTTGCAGAGCCCCTCAGGGTCACCACATGCTGTCATCAAGCTAGTCTTCCTTGACTGAAGGCACGCGCCCGGACCGCATAGCTGACGGACCATCCTTGCCAAACGCCTGTTTGCTCAATTCGCCGATGCCACCAAGCGCCCCGAGAATGGATGTCGCTTCAATCGGTAGCATGACGACCTTCTGGTTCGGAGCCTTGACCACTTCGCCCAATGTATCGACATATTTACTGGCAACAAAATAGTTGATTGCCTGAATGTCACCTTCGGCAATGGCCTTACTGACAACATCGGTCGCCTTGGCGTCTGCCTCGGCCACACGCTCACGCGCTTCGGCAGCAAGAAACTGGGACTGTCGTTCCCCTTCTGCTTCCAGAATTTTGCCCTGCTTTTCCCCTTCAGCTCTCAGAATGGCCGACTGTCTGGCCCCTTCCGCTTCCAGAATGGCCGCCCGCTTTTCGCGCTCGGCTTTCATCTGGCGGCCCATGGCTTCCACGAGATCGCGCGGCGGATTGATATCCTTTATCTCGATACGGGAAATCTTGACGCCCCAAGGGGCAGCTGCTTCATCGACAACATGCAACAGACGTGAGTTGATCTCGTCGCGATTGGAGAGCAATTCATCCAGATCCATCGAGCCCATCACGGTACGGATGTTGGTCATGGTCAGATTGAGCAGGGCCTGTTCAAGATTATTGACTTCATAGGCGGCATCAGGCGCATTCATCACCTGATAGAAGGCCACACCATCAGATGTGATGCTGGCATTATCCCGCGTGATCACTTCCTGACTGGGCACATCCAGCACCTGCTCCATCATATTCATACGCGCGCCGATCCGGTCGATAAACGGCACGATCAGCGATAGCCCCGGCTTCAGCGTCCGCTTGTAGGCACCAAACCGCTCGATTGTAAAATGATACCCCTGAGGCACGGTCTTCACCCCTGCAAGCAGGATGAGAATAAACAGCACCACCAGGACGATAACAAAAATATCAAATCCCGTAATATCCACTGGACGATCTCCGATGTGAGAGGAAGGCAAAAGATGTGACCATCATGAAGATTGTATCTTACGCCTGAATTACAAGCCACGCATTCGCCAATTCTGGTGAGGTCTCGGATTGAAAGGCAAAGACACCTCGACTGATTTGCACCTTAGCCTTGATCTGGCATCTTTGGCTAGTCAGACCCCATAAGCGCCAGAGCCTACCAAACACCGGCGACCAGCACTTCTGGCCCACAATAAAGCCATTTGTGCATTCCGGCATCCGAAACAATTATGATGAAATAACGAATAATTTACCGATTTTTAGTCGTCCTTGTGAATTATGATTATACTGTAGATGGGGGTCTGCAGGACAACCAAAAAATGGGGACGATTGATGCCAGCGCCTGTTCAACAGGGTTCCGCCGTGATTGTCGATAACAACACGTTTCAGCGTAAACTGCTGCGCTCGATTTTGCGCACGTCAGGCTTCAGTCGTGTTGTGGAATTCGACAAGTTCGAATTCGGTCTTGATGAAGCCAAACGGACCTTTCCCAATTTTCTCTTTCTGGATTTTGATACAGCTTCGAGCTCCGAATTGCTCAGAGGTCGCCCCGATATCAGCAAAACCCATCTGGGAGATGCGACAAACCTGATCATCATCCTGGAAAATCCGACCCGCTGCCGGGTCACGCATGCCATTGCCCATGGCGCTCACTGGATTATCTCTCGCCCCTTCTCGACCAATGCGATAAATGCCAGAATTCGCGCCGTGATGAATCCCGATCAATTGGGTGCCAGCGCCCCCATGGTCAGACCCTTAAAGGATAATCTGGCCGAACAGGCCGCCCGCATTGCCAGTCGAGAACTCGATCCTGTTTCGCTGAACACCATCGCCACCTCATCCAACGCCATCCAGCAGGATGACTTCTTTGAAAATGACATCCTTGACGATTACGACGAGATTTTTCAAAGACAAGCCGCTTCACAAAGCTCCGATGGAAACAAGAACAGGGCGAATGGGGACACCCTCCTGATCTAGCCTTCTGGCTTTTCCAGCGCCCTTCCCACCCTCATGCAGAGCCAGAGGCAGCTTGACAAACCTCATTATATCAAATATTCATGAAATATGGATACAGATGACGCAACACTTGCATTTTCGGCGCTAAGCCAACCCACAAGGCTAGATGTTTTCCGCTTGCTGATCAAGGCAGGAGCAAACGGCCTTCTCTCAGGAGAGATGGGGCACCTGCTTGACGTCAAGCAGAACACCATGTCGACCAACCTCAACATCCTGCTCAGAGCGGGACTGATCCGCAACGAGCGCGAGGGGAGATCCGTGCGCTATTTCGCGGATATGGACGGCATTGGAGGGCTCATCAGCTTCCTGCTGGAAGACTGCTGCGGTGGTAATGCCGAACAATGCGCACCAATTATTGAAGCAACCTGCAGCCCCGGCAGCAAAGCAATTCCATTGTGACCCAATCAATTGAGCGAACCGTTTTGATGAACATAACAATTTATCACAATCCCGCTTGCGGCACCTCACGCAATACCCTTGAGATGATCCGCAAAGCAGGCATTGAGCCGACCATTATCGAGTATCTCAAGACCCCACCAACACGGGATGAACTGGTGGCGCTGATCGAGGCCATGCCAATCTCCGCCCGAGAGCTTTTGCGCAAAAAGGGCACTCCCTATCATGATCTGGGGCTGGATAATCCAGACCTTACTGATGATCAGTTGATCGACGCCATGATGGCGCATCCGATCCTGATCAACCGACCGATCGTCATCAGCGATCAAGAGGTCAACCTGTGTCGTCCTTCGGAAAAGGTGATGGCGCTTCTCCCAACGGACATCGGCAGCTTCACCAAGGAAGATGGTGAAGTGGTAACCTCGGACAAAGATCAAGCGGGCTGACATGGATATCAAAACAGACAAACCGTTTGGCATCGCCCTGGATGCCAAGGATCATCTTGCGGACCCGGAGCTTCTAAAGGCCATTGACCATAGCTATCTGGCAGGCCCGGATGATGATGGACACCCACCGCGCATTTTGCTGCTCTATGGCTCCTTGCGCAAACGCTCCTTCTCGCGTCTTGTCGCCTGCGAATCGGCCAGATTGCTAACAGCGCTGGGCGCGGAATGTCGCCTGTTTGATCCGGCAGGGCTGCCTCTTCCCGACGATGCAGATGCCAGTCACCCCAAGGTGCAGGAATTGCGCGACCTTGCAGCCTGGTCCGAAGGCATGGTCTGGGTTTCGCCCGAACGCCATGGTGCCATGACCGGCATCATGAAGGCGCAGATTGATTGGATTCCTCTCTCGCTTGGAGCCGTGCGCCCGACGCAAGGCAAAACCCTTGCACTGATGCAGGTGGAAGGCGGCTCCCAGAGCTTCAATGCCGTCAACCAGATGCGGATTCTCGGCCGCTGGATGCGCATGATCACCATCCCGAACCAATCATCGGTCGCCAAAGCCTTCAGTGAATTCGGCGAGGATGATCGCATCAAACCATCCCCCTTCTACAACCGCATCATTGATGTGTGCGAAGAATTGATGAAATTCACATGGATGACCCGCGCGCGCTCCGACTATCTGGTTGACCGCTATTCGGAGCGGGTTGAAACAGGCCAACAACTCATCGACCGGGTCAATATGAAGAAGATTTGATATCGCCTTGCGCGACAGACAGTTATGAAACGGACATTCAAGCAAAAGGCCCGCCGAAAGCATCCGGCGGGCCTTTTCAATTTAAGGGTCAGACATTCAATCCGATCACCGATAGATCAGATGAGGCAGCCATGTCGTCAGTTCCGGGAAATACCACAGGATCAACAGGGCAAAAGCCTGAATGAAGACGAATGGAATGATGCCGCGATAAATCTGGCCTGTGCGCACAGATGCGGGTGCCACACCGCGCAGATAGAACAGGGCAAATCCGAACGGCGGCGTCAGGAAGGAGGTCTGCAAGTTGACCGCCATCATGATACCCAGCCAGATCGGGCTCATGGTATCCCCATTCGGCATTTCCATCTGCAACAGAACCGGCGCAACCATCGGCACGACCACAAACACGATCTCGAGGAAATCGAGGAAGAAGCCAAGGAAGAACATCAGCAGCATGACCGCAATCATCGCGCCCACGGCGCCACCCGGCATACCAGCCAGAGCTTCCTGAATCATCTCTTCGCCACCAAGCCCGCGGAACACGAGAGAGAAAAGCGAAGCACCGATCAGAATGAGGAACACCATGGTGGTCACCTCGGTGGTGCCTTCCATCACGGTTCTCAGAACACCGTTTCTATAGGTGCGGATCAATGCGGTCAGAATGCCTAATCCCAGCAGCAGCACACAGATCGCCGCGACAATGATCGCAGCCAGATCCATCGGCTCTATGTGATCCCGCGCGACGCGCAGATCCATGAATTCTGAAAGGAACAGCGCCACCACAAGACCAACTGCTGCAGCTATGATGGTCTTACCGTGCTTTTCATCCAGCCGATAGCCAGCCAGCAAAATGGCACCGACAGCACCAACAGCCGCCGCTTCGGTTGGCGTGGCCACACCACCCAAAATGGATCCAAGAACAGCGAGGATCAGAATGAGCGGCGGCAGCAGAGCATGGAAGACTTCCGATACCGTGACCTTTTCGCGCTCTTCTTTCGGAATAGAAGGAGCAACACTCGGCTTCACCGTCGCAATGACAATCTGATAGATGATATAGAATCCAACCAGCATCAGCCCCGGTATCAAGGCACCCGCGAAGAGATCCCCCACCGAAATCGGATCCGGCGAGAAAATCCCCATATCGAGCTGCGCCTTCTGATAGGCGTTGGAGAGTTGGTCCCCCAGAATAACCAGCACGATGGAGGGCGGAATGATCTGCCCCAACGTACCGGCGGCAGCAATCGAGCCACAGGCCAGCTCAGCGGAATAACCACGCTTGAGCATGCTGGGCAGGGACAACAGCCCCATGGTTACCACGGTTGCGCCGACGATACCGGTGGAAGCAGCCAAAAGCGCCCCCACGATGGACACGGCAATCCCGAGGCCACCATTGACCGAGCCGAGCATACGCCCCATCGTGTCAAGCAGTTCTTCGGCAACCTTGGACCGCTCCAAGACAACACCCATGAAGACGAAGAGCGGTACGGCCACGAGGGTTTCGTTGGTCATGGTGCCGAAAATGCGCTGCGGCAAAGCCGACAGGAACGACATTTCAAAGGCACCGAAGCCCCAGCCGATCAGGGCAAAAACAAGAGCAACACCGGCAAGACTGAAAGCCACCGGAAAGCCGAGCATGAGAACGACGCACGCAACAGCAAACATCAACAGGTCAAGAGAATGAGCAATCGCTTCCATCAGCCTTCTCCCATCTGCTGCAAACGCTGCAATTCAACCTCATCGCCCTGAAGCGCACACCAGGATCGAACAAACATCACAAAACCCTGCAAGGCCATCTGAATGGCAAATACGATGATGGCACTCTTGAGAAGGAAACGCGCCTGAATACCGGACGTTTCGGCGCTGCCTTCCAGAATGGCCCAACTGTTATAGACATAATCCCATGAAACAAAGACCAGCAGAACACAGACAGGAATGAGCAACACAACTGAACCGAACATATTGATCTTGGCCTTCGTGCGCGGATGCGCTTCGCGGTAGAAGATATCCACGCGCACATGGCCGTCTCTGGAAAGAGTAAAGGCGGAAGCCTGCATGAAAAGGAAAGCGTGAACATATATAATCAGTTCTTGGGCCCAAATGGAGCCGACGCCAAAAACATAGCGCATCAACACGACAACGAACTGTATTAGAACAACGATAAGAGCGAACCAGGCAAGTCCTTTGCCGGTCGCCACATTGACCCGATCAATCAGGTCTGCCAGAGCACGCATCGTTTAACTCCTGTCCACGACCGAAAACAAACAATAAGACAAAAGCAAACAAACCCATTTTGTTCGCTGAAAAGGAAGGTCGGAACTTTTGTTGTTTGGCATACACAACCCGGCCAAGCGCATCAACCCGGATGTGAAGGTCATATGTGAGAGATCCTGAAAATGTTGAAATAAACCAGAACAAATTTCAGGCATAAAGATGCTCCCCCCAATTTTGGGGAGAGCTGGGCAAGCATTTCGGAAGCCTTAGCCAAGAACGCGATCACGACCATCCAGAAACGGACGTTCGGTAATACGCATCCAGTCGCCAACATTCTTGCGGGCCGCCAGATAGCTTTCATAAATACGCCCGGACAATTCATCCTGAGCACCGAATTCGGCAACCACTTCTTCGCAAACCTTGCCGATCGCATCGAAGACGTCATCCGGGAACTTCTTCAGCACAACACCATGCTTGTTAACCAGCTGTTCCAGTGCGGCGCCGTTATGCGCATTATACTCAGAAGACAGCAGATTATTTTCAGCAATGCAGGCCGTTCTCAGCATTGCCTGATCGGCTTTCGAGAAGTCGTTGAACACATCCAGATTCACACCAACGGAGATACCGCCACTTGGCTCATGGAAACCAGGATAGTAGTAGAATTTGGTGGTCTTGTAGAAGCCCAGAGCCAGATCGTTCCAGGGACCGACGAATTCAGTTGCGTCAATCGCGCCAGACTGCAGAGCCTGGAAGATTTCGCCCCCCGGAAGAGAAACAGCGGATGCTCCAAGACGGCGAAGGACTTCGCCCCCCATGCCCGGCATACGCATCTTCAATCCCTTGATATCGTCAAGGGTCTTGATTTCCTTGTTGAACCAGCCGCCCATCTGCGCGCCCGTGTTGCCAGCGGGGAAGGATTTGACATTGAATGTGGCTGCCAGTTCGTCCCAAAGCTCCTGACCACCCTGATGGTGAATCCAGGCGTCAAACTCGGTTGCCGTCATGCCCATTGGCACGGTGGTAAAGAAGGCGAGAGACTTGCTTTTGCCAACGAAGTTATACTCGGATGCATGGTACAGATCTGCAGTACCGGTCATCACGGCATCATAGGCTTCAAAAGCCGGCACCAATTCACCAGCACTATAAACTTTCACGGTCAGGCGACCGTCGGTCATGGCTGTGATATTATCTGCCAGACGCTGAGCACCGGTACCAAGACCGGGGAAGTTTTTCGGCCAGCTGGTTACCATCTTCAATGTACGCTTACCCTGAGCGTAAGCTGGTGCTGCGAGTGTACTTGCAGCCGCACCGCCAGACACGAGGCTGGCTTTTTTCAAGAAATCACGACGATCCATTAAGGATTCCTCCTTGAGCTGTTTTCTAGTTTTCAGACTGCCTTAGCCAATTTTGTTCGAATATGTAAAAACGAAAAAGCTGCGATGGTAGCATCGGAAAGTCAGATACCGTATCACTATGCAAGACAACAGTCCGCAGTCGAAACATGAGCAAGAAACAACCACAAACCAGCCCGAATGCCAACGGAAAATTAGTATTTAGGCTCAAAATTTTGCTGATTGCTATCTTGCCCATCCTTTTCCTGTCAGGACTGACAAGATTGAGGATCCAGACTGAGGCAAATTGTCTCACGACCAAAGAAGTTGAGTTTATTGAAAGACTGATGCTTGAACTGTGTCAAGCGCAGCTGAAAACCACATCTCATCTGCCTTGATTGCCATCCACCATAAATATGCAGACAACCGCACGCCCCCCAGAAGCAGGAAAGGACAACAGAGGGGTATTGCACACTCTCAAGTTCGAACAGAGCGGCTATTTCTTCACCGATGATCGCTCCCACATCAATCAAGTCAGCCATCGATCTGTTTGAAGCAAAATCTCAGATACACACGCAATGATCACAGACCTTCGCCTTGGCCGAAGCACCACGCCAAATCCAGTTGTAACTCACAAATATACACGTCTAATTTTACAAGAGAATTGGTGGACTGAAAACGGCAATCAAGATACCACAAGCTTCTGATCCATACCTTAAATGCTCCACAAAGTACAAAGCCGATCAGTGCGTACTTTCAATTGTTGCAATTCGACTTTATCTTCATAGGAGTGGGATCCGGAATGGGAGTCACTACCGATCAACAATTCTTCTCCCAACGGCGTTCGAAAAATGAAAGAAAAAACTCGTATAGTCATCGCAGATGACCATGCTCTGGTTAGAGAAGGCATACGTGCTCGCCTGGAGCTTGAAGAGACGATCGAAATCGTCGCTGAGGCCGAAGACGGTTTTCAGGCGATCGAAAAAGCACAGGACTTTCAGCCAGATATCCTTTTGCTCGACATCTCCATGCCCAATTGCAATGGCCTGGAAGCCGCCGAAAAAATCCGCATCGTCTCGCCGGAAAGCCGCATCCTCTTTTTGTCCATGCATGATACCCCCGAATATGTGCGCGCAGCCGTCAAGTCTGGCGCCTCGGGATTCCTTCTAAAGAATATCGGCGCCACCGATATGGTGAAAGCCATCAAGAAAATCTCACAAGGAAGCTATTATTTCTCGAAGACGATCGCCCTTGATGCCCGCAAGCCAGCAGAGGAAAAGCCCGCCAATCCCTTCAATCTGACAGAGAGGGAGGTCGAGGTCCTCAGAGGCATTGCTCTGGGCAAGGCCAACAAGGAGATTGCTAGCGATCTTGGTATCGGCGTCAGAACCGTTGAAAGCCATAGGCAGCGCATGAGAGAAAAGCTCGGCGGAGGCAATGCGGCGCGATTGACCCATATGGCCATGGAACTCGGGCTGCTCGATAAATCAGTCCCGGGCACCCTTACGCCCTGAGCGAGATCTCGCCCACATTCGAGCGGCAGGCAGCAAATTCCTAAAGCAGGTTTGCCAACAACAGAATGCCGCCAAACATCAACACGATCACACCGGCGCAAAACAGAATGATCACGCCGAACCAACTCAGTGCCTTGTTTGAAAGCCCCCTGTTGGCGAGGGCCTGCGAGAAGGACCTTGCATAAACAGCGACCAGAGCCAGCGCAGCCACAGTTAGCCCCGTGCCCAAGCCCATGGCGTAGGCAGAAAGCACACCAGCCCAGAAAACCTTCTGTGACAAAGCAAAGACCAGAACGATCAGAGCTCCAGAGCATGGCCGCAACCCCATTGAAATAACGGCCAGCGCCATGCCCCGCACGCCTTTGGCCTGTTCGACCAATTCCAGAGATGCGGCATGGCTATGCCCGCAACCACACGCCTCATCATGATGATGGTGTTCATGTTCATGTTCATGGTCGTGACTGTGCTCATGACCGTGAACATGGTGATGAGCATGGCCTGCCCCTTCGCGGATAGGCTCGCTATCCTTCAAACGCCCCCATTCATATCGTATCGACCTTATGGCGCGTAGAATGAGCCAGGCTCCCAATATGACAAACATAGCGTAGGAAGCCAGCTCCAGCAGTTGCGCGGTCTGGGTAATCACGATGGAGGTGAGGTTGAGCACAACAGCAGCAACACCGATCAGCAGAACGGCCACACTGGCCTGCACCATCGCAGCCACCAGAGCCAGAAGAGCCCCCTTGCGCGCCGAAGCACCGCTGGCAAAGAGATAGGTTGTCAGAACCACCTTGCCATGGCCCGGTCCGGCCGCATGAAAAAGCCCATAAGCCATGGACAGGCCGAGCAAGAGAAACAGAGCAGGCCAACTTGTGCGCACCAGCTTCACAGCATCCTTGAGCGCCATGTAGAATTCGGACTGCCGCGCCAGAATCCAGCGCTGGATATCGGCCCATAAACCACTGGTCGCCATTGGACCTGTCGTATCGGGTAAGGCCACTCCGAAAGGAGATGGCGCAGCATGAGCCGCTTGCGGCAGAAAAAGCCACAGGACAAACAGCCCCAGCACCACAAGAACAGTGCCAGCAACCGGCGCTTCAGCAAAAGGCCTCAACGGGCCCACTCTTAATCGCATTTCAAAAATACCTGATTGGCCATGGCCACCGTAAACTGCATCAAATCGGATGGAATATCTCTCTGGTCTGCGGGGATCGCCGCCAGCTGGCTGGCCACATCATCATCCAACCCCTTGGGGCGTTCGATGCGTGCATGACAATTGGAAGGTGCATTCACAAGCTTGGCAGGGTTTTTGTCGGCAAAAGCAAAATCAACGAAGAAGCTCGGATCATAGACATCCAGAACCGCTTCCTTATGGGTGTCGATATCGGCAACCACCGGCAGGGTGAAATGCAGCACCAACTGATCACCGGAAACTGAGAGCCAATAATTATGCGGCTCTCCGAACGCAGACTTCCCGGTGTCGGGCGCCCCTTTTTCAGAAAGATCGGAGAAATAGCCATATTCGGAGAGGGACTCGACATTGACCTGCGCCAGAGGCTGCAGCTCTTCGCGCGTGAGCACGCCATCATCATCTTCATCCAACCCTTGGCTTGCGAAAGCGCTGAAAGCTTCATCAAAGGTCCAAGTATGATTGATAGCCTTGATCTTCTGCCCATCCATCACAAGTTCGCTCTGCACGGAAACCCAGACATGGGGATGCGCCTGCGCAGAAAAAGAAAGACCGCATGACACCAGAAAGGCAGAGGCAAGAAGCCAGGAGCGAAAGGGCATATAAGACATCCTCAGCAATCACGAGTTATGTGGTCCAGAGTGCGAATCTGAACCGCAGAATTGGGTCTGCACCAAACCTAGTAAATCGTGACTAAGACAGGAAGATGGCAAATCGACCACGACGAGACAGCCAGGCCCAGCAGCAAGAACCGCCCCACACAAAAAGGAGCAGCCCCTATAAGGACTGCTCCTCTGCTTCATATTCCGTGGTCCGTGGCGTCACGCTTTCCAGCGTCGCAGCAACAAAGCGTTGGAGACGACCGACACAGAGCTGAAAGCCATGGCAGCCCCCGCGATCGCCGGATTGAGCAGGCCAAAGGCGGCGAGCGGAATACCAATGATATTATAAACAAAGGCCCAGAACAGATTCTGCCAGATTTTGCGATAGGTATGGCGGGCGATTTCAAAGGCAGCCCCAACCAGCCCCACATCCACGCGCATCAACGTGATCGCAGCTGCACCGATGGCAACATCGGTGCCAGAGCCCATGGCGATGCCCACATCGGCCTGAGCGAGGGCTGGCGCATCATTGAGGCCATCTCCAACCATGGCGACCACATGCCCTTGCTGTTGCAAGTTCGTCAGATAATCAAGCTTCTGTTTGGGCGTAACCCCACCTTTGACATCATCAAGGCCAAGCGCCTCGCCCACCCGACGCACCGTTTCAGGCGCATCCCCGGAGAGCAGAACCGTTTTCAAACCGCGAGCCCTCAAATCTTCAATCGCCGCCTTGGATTCAGCGCGCACTTCATCGCGGAAACCGAGCAACGCAACCAACGCCCCATCTGCGGAAACCGCAGAGACAGACAATCCTTCCTGCTCCATCTGAGCAAAAGCATCTTCGGAGGTGGCAAGATCAACGCCCTTGCGTTCCATAAAGGCCCGGGTGCCGATCAGAACGGTTTTTCCGTCAATTGTTCCCTCGACGCCCTCGCCCACATGCGCCATCACGCCTTTGGCGTCGGGCATGCGAGCACCCCTTTGCTTTGCTGCATCAACGCAGGCCTTGGCCAAAGGGTGTTCACTGCCCGATTGCACAGCCGCAACAGCGCCAACAAGCCGGGCTTCATCATGGTCCGCCCCAAGCATATTGATACCCACCAGACTTGGCTTGCCTTGGGTCAGGGTTCCGGTCTTGTCAAACACCACATGGGTCACCTTGCCTGCCACTTCGAGCACATCGATATCGCGGATCAACACGCCGCTTTTGGCCGCAGCCCCCGTTCCGGCAACAAGCGCCGTCGGCGTTGCCAGTCCCAGAGCACAGGGACA
Source organism: uncultured Cohaesibacter sp. (assembly GCF_963676485.1). Classification (NCBI taxonomy): domain Bacteria; kingdom Pseudomonadati; phylum Pseudomonadota; class Alphaproteobacteria; order Hyphomicrobiales; family Cohaesibacteraceae; genus Cohaesibacter; species uncultured Cohaesibacter sp. Next base: position 2,693,266 of record NZ_OY781114.1, on the reverse strand, counting down.
GGCGATAACCAGCACTGACACCGCGGCAACAACCGCCGCCTCAAAGCTCCCGCCCATGACAAGCCAGACAATGAAGGTGAGCAAAGCAAGCCCGATCACGATCGGAACGAACACCGCCGAAATCCGGTCGGCCAGATTCTGCATCTTGGCCTTGCCAGTCTGGGCCTGATCCACCAGACGGATGATGCGCGCCAGAACCGTATCATCCCCAAGAGCAACCACATCCAGCAGCACCGAACCGGCACCATTCACCGCGCCGGAGATGACGGTCTCGCCCTCTTCGCGCAACACCGGTTCGCTTTCCCCGGACAACAGGGCCTCGTCAAACTCACTGCGCCCTTCAACGATCTGCCCGTCGACGGGGACCACCTCACCGGGCAACACCCGCACGCGATCTCCCGTCTTGACCGCTTCAATCGGCACCATCTGATCCCCGTGGCCGTCTCCAGACACCAGACGTGCCTCACGTGGGCGCAGGCCCATCAGCGCTCGCAAAGCATCGGCAGCGCTGCGCCGTGCCCGTCCCTCAAGCCATTTACCAAACACGATCAGCGTCAGAATAGCCGCTGAGGCTTCAAAATAGAGATGTCCGACCGCATTTTCTCCAAGGGCAAAGATCTGGTAGAGCGAAAAGAGAAACGCTGCGCTCGTGCCCATGGCAACCAGCACATCCATATTGGCAGAGCCGCTGGAAAGTGCACTGGCCGCACCTCGATAAAAGCGCGCACCAACCACCACCTGCACCACTCCAGCCAACCCAAGCTGCACGAATGGCGGCATATACCAGGCAGCACCAGCCCAATGGGCGATCATGGGCGCAACGAGCGGCAGGGTAAGAATGGCGGAAAAAAGGAAAAGATAGAAGGAGTGGCGCTCCTCTCGCTCGCGCCCTTCATCCACCTCTTCGGCCTGAGCCTGCCGCTCGGAAAGGCTGCCTTGGCGAAGGCTGGCCCCGAAGCCCGTCTTCTCGATCATCGCCTTGATGTCATCGGCGCTCTGCCCGCCACTGACGGAAACATCAGCGCGTTCCAGCGCCAGGTTCACATGCGCCTCGATGCCGGGCTTGGCATTCAGAACCCGTTCGACGCGGGCAGAACAAGCAGCACAATGCATGCCGCTTACATCAAAAACAAGCGTATCGGGCGCACCTTGCGCTGCATCCCTCGGGGGAGAAAGTACCGTATCAGACATGAATATCGAGACCAGCTTTTAACAGGAATATTAAAGTCAAGATACATATAAGGGTTCCAGTGACAGGAAGGTCAAGAGCCGAAAGGCGCCACTTTCACAACCTCTCTGGCATAGGTGATAAACTGGCTGGCGATATGCTCCATAAGCGCTCGGCCCTTCTCGGCGGTCGCCTGACCAGCATCCCCCACCACACCAGCCTCATTGAGGTCCGTTGCCATCCAGCCCAACTGTTTGCGCCCGTAAAAGCGTAGATGCTCGTTGCCTTCTGCCATTTTTTGCTGCCGCGAAGGAAAAACGCCAGCCTTGTCGAGGCGAACCAGATCAGGCCGCAGGGCCAGCATCATTGAGGTTTCCACGTCGCCACCATGAATGCCATAGGAGATCTCCTCGGGATCGAACAGACCTTCCGGATATCCCAGCCGCAACCAATTGGTGGCAGAAGCCACCATGCCGTGATGCACGCGCAGATCCTGAATGAGAATATCCATCAGGGGCACATTGCCGCCATGGCTGTTGATGATGATGATCCGGTTGATACCGGCCCGCTTCACAGAAAGGCAGATGTCGGTCCAGAGTGGCAACAAATGCTTCCAGCTCGACGTCAGCGTGCCCGCACCATCCAGATGTTCCTCAGACCAGCCGACCGGCTGCACAGGCAGGAAAATGATCGGCAGATCATCTGGCTTTTGCGCAAGGACTGCCTCGATATATCCTTCCGCTAAAATCGTGTCCGTACCGGTGGGCAAATGCGGTCCATGCTGTTCGATTGCCGCAATGGGAAACACGGCCACGGCATCAGCCAGCGCAGGATTGGCGAAATCATCGCGCCCCATATCGCTCCACAAAGCTTTTATCATGGTCGGCTCCCTTCTTAGTCAACGCGGCTTGGTTCTGTCCAAGGTAGCGGCTTGTTTGCCCAAAGGCCAGTATCTCAACAGACTTTACGCGCCTTGGCCCAGCCCCTATCCTATTGCGAACCATAAAGCAATTCAGCCTCAGAGAGAGACCCAATGCTCCACCCAGTCGACAATTTCCTCAATCTTGGTGATGAAAATGCCTTTGCCGTACTCGCGCGCGCCAACCAGTTGGCCGCCGAAGGCAAGGACATCATCAATCTCGGCATCGGGCAACCGGATTTCAAAACACCAGATCATATTGTCGAGGCCGCCATTGATGCGTTGAAAGCAGGAGAGCATGGCTATACGCCTGCAGTGGGCATCCCTCGCCTCAGAGAAGTCGTGGCCGAAGATCTCAAGGTGCAGTATGGCGCGGATATTTCTCCTGACCGCATCATGATCATGCCCGGCGGCAAGGTCACCATGTATATGGCCATTACCCTGTTTGGCAAACCCAGCGTTGACATCCTCTATCCCGATCCGGGCTTTCCCATTTATCGCTCGATGATCGAATTCACCGGAGCCCGCCCCATCCCTGTGCCGCTGCGCGAGGAAAATGGCTTTGCCTTCTCGGCTGACGAATTGCTGTCGCTGATCACCAAGGATACCCGCCTCATCATCCTCAACAGCCCCTCAAATCCGACTGGCGGGGTCACCCCGAAAAGCGAGATAGACAAGCTGGTCAAAGGCCTCGCCGATTGGCCGGATGTGGCCATCATGTCAGACGAGATATATGCGCGCATGACTTTTGATGGTCTCGAGCACCAGAGCCTCACCGCTTATCCGGAACTGGAAGACAGGCTGATCCTGCTCAATGGCTGGTCCAAGACCTATGCCATGACGGGGTGGCGGCTTGGCTATTCGGTCTGGCCCGAGAGCCTTTATGATCACGTCCGCAAGCTGGCGGTCAATTCCTATTCCTGCGTCAACTCCGCGGCCCAGTTTGCCGGCATCGCGGCCATAACAGGGCCACAGGACGCAGCTCATGCCATGATGGCCGAGTTCGATACCCGCCGCAAAGCAGTCGTCGCTGCTCTCAACGCACTGCCCAACGTTTCCTGCGTCATGCCGAAAGGTGCCTTTTATGCTTTTCCCAATGTGACGGAAACAGGCTTCAAGGCAAAAGAATTGTCATCGAGGCTGCTCGAAGAAGCAGGCGTTGCCACCATCGGAGGGTCAGACTTTGGCACCTATGGTGAAGGCTATATCCGACTTTCCTATGCCAACAGTCTTGAGAATATCCTCAAGGCTGTTGAGCGCATGGGTGACTTCCTGAGCAAAAACCGCCCCTGATATCTCGTTCGCATAAAAACCAGCTTCAGGCACGGGTCACGGGAAAGCGGGCCAAAAAGTAGGACGGCACATCCCAAATGCGTAATGAGGACTGGGAACATACAAAAAGGCCGCATCTTGCGATGCGACCTTTCTTGTTTAAAAGACGAAATAGAACAACCAGACTTATTCGGCCGGTTCAACCTTGCCTTGTTCCACTCTCTGTTGAGGCAGAAGCAGGTTGAGCAGAATGGCGACGATGGCGCAAAGGCCAATGCCCTTGATCGCAAAATCGCCGATGCCGACTTCCAGCCCGCCAATGCCGATCACCAGAACCACAGAAGCAATGATCAGGTTGCGGGCTTCGGTCAGTTCGTCACCGACCTTGAGAAGGGTCGACACACCGACCACGGCAATAGCCCCGAACAAGATCACTTCAATGCCCCCCATAACGGGCACCGGAATGGTCGCCAACACAGCACCAAGCGTTCCGGAGAAGGACAGAATAACGGCCCAGATGGCAGCAAATGTCATGATGGCCGGATTGAACGCCTTGGTCAGAGCAACCGCACCGGTCACCTCTGAATAGGTGGTATTTGGTGGTCCGCCGAATAGAGCAGCCAAACTGGTGGCCAGCCCGTCACCAAGCAGCGTGTTCTTGAGACCCGGTTTGGTGAAGAAATCCTTCTTGGCCACACCGGAAATCGCCGCAATATCCCCGATATGCTCAATAGCCGGAGCGATGGCAACCGGCAGAATGAACAGAATGGCTTCGATATTGAATTCAGGGAAAGTGAATGGCGGCATAGCCACGATGGGAGCTGCAGAAATGGCGGAGAAGTCCACCACGCCAAACAGCACACTAACCACATAACCAGATACGATACCAAACAGGATCGGCACCAACTTGAACATGCCTCTGCCAAGCAGGGTTACCAGCACAGTCACGCCCACAGACACCAAAGCAATGATCACAGCCTGATCAAACGGCACCAATTGCACAGCCCCGTCACTTGTCTTGCCCTGCGCCATGTTGAGCGCAATGGGAGCCAAAGAAAGGCCAATGACCATGATGACCGGACCGACCACAATCGGCGGCAAAACTCGGTCAATGATCCTCTGCCCCTTCCAGCGCACAAGGAAAGACAGAGCCACATACACCAGGCCAGCGGCAAACAGACCCGACATCGTGGCGGGAATGCCCCATTGCTCGGAGCCATAGATGATCGGCGCAATGAAAGCAAAGGACGAAGCCAGAAAGACCGGCACAGACCGCTTTGTGACAATTTGGAAAACCAGCGTTCCGGCACCGGCTGTGAACAGGGCAACGGACGAGCTTAAACCGGTAAGGATTGGAACCAGAACCAACGACCCAAATGCCACGAACAGCATTTGTGCACCCAACAGCACTTGACGACCAAGACCCTCTTGGGGCTGATTGCCAACCGAAGTAGACTCTTCGGACATTATAATCTCCCTTAGAGCCTTTTCAAATAGCCTTGCGACAAATGAACGGCTCTTTCTACCCGTATGCCCTATAGGCAAAGGCCAGAAAAGCCTTGCTGCATACGGACGACCAGCCACAGATGATCCAGCCCATGATGGCAGCTGGTCCATGTTGAAATCAGGATATTTGGATCGAGAATCACATGTGCCTGATTCTGATCTCCAAGGGGGAGAAAAAATGAGCAATCCGTTAGGAATCTGCGCCCGCTTGAGGATAACCCACAAAATTTGCGTAGTTACCCTCAGGCAGGTTGTCTCAACATCGCCTCATGATTGCAAGCAGAGTGGGCGCACCAAACATTGTCACTCAAGGCGCTTGGCGTGCCATTCGATATGATCGGCCAAGAAACTGGCAACGAAGTGATAATAGTGATCATAACCACCGTGAAGCCGCATGGTCAGATCGACATTTGCCAATCGGCAGGCTTTTTCAAAAGCCCAGGGCTTGAGCTGATCTTCCAGATACTCGTCTGCGAGCCCCTGATCGATCAGGATTTGTCCCTCCCACCCCAGTTTGGCAATAAGGGCACAGGCATCATGGTCATCCCAATTGGCTTCTTCATCGCCAAGATAGGCTTCGAACGCCTTACGTCCCCAAAGGCAGGACATCGGATTGGAAATCGGCGCCAGAGCAGAGACCGAGTGAAACAGCGTCGGATGACGCAGCGCCAGCGTCAAGGCTCCATGCCCGCCCATTGAATGACCGGTTATGCCGAAAGCATCTTCATCCACCGGCAATGCGCCGACCAGAAGCTTGGGCAATTCGGACGTCAGATAGGTTTCCATCTTGAAATGGTCTGACCACGGCTCTTCAGTCGCATCAAGATAGAAGCTGGCAGATTGGCCAAGGTCATAGGCGTCATCGTCGGCAACATTCTCGCCCCGCGGGCTGGTGTCCGGCGCAACGAAAATAAGCCCGTGCTTGGCCGCATGCATTTGCGGCAGCCCTTGCGTAACCACCTCTTCCCAGCTGCAGGTAAGGCCCGAAAGATAAAAGAGGGCCGGACAAACAAAGCCTTCCAATGCTTCTCGTGGCAGGAAAACCGAAAATTCCATCTCGGTTCCCGTGACTTTGGATTGGTGCCGATAGAGCCTCTGCTCGCCACCAAATGCTTTGGCTTTTGAAATCAATTTCATAACGAATCTTCCTTTGCAAAGCAGGTGTAAGCGCACATGCTAAATGCTGCAGCTGTCGAATGCATGACTGGCACAAGGCCCATCCCCATCGACAGTGCAGCTTTCCAAGAAACGCGAGGAATATTCTATTTATGCGGCTTGCCAAGAAGCTTCAGACGCCCGGCAATCGCTGCATCACAGCGTCCGTTGGTCCGGCGCAGGACAATCTCCTGAGCAAAATTCACATGCTGCCCGATCGGGCCACCCACGAAAGACGCAGTACCGGTTGGAAGAACCTGCAAAACGGCATAATCGCCCCCGGCATCGGTAAAGAGCGCATAGGGAGCGCCATTCACAACAACACCAACCTGCCCCGTACGGATAGGACGAAGCTCGACAGCCTGCTTTTGTCCATCAAAATTCAGTTCTGTTTCGCTGAGCTTGACTCTCTTCTTCTTGTCAGCCGCCACGACCCAGTTGCCGAGCATGTCCTTCAACTCTGTATCAACGGCCAGACAGGAATCATTGGCATTCGGTACGCTCAAGCGCGTTGCCTCTCCCTGCTCAATGATTGCGCCCTTGACGCTCACACGATAAGTCATGTGCGTGTCATCAACCCGCGCCACATCAACCAGTGCAACTGACACGCCATTTACGCCGACATTTCTTGCAATAAAGCGATATTGCTGCCCCGGAACAGAGCCCTTGGTCATATAGAGCCAGGTGTTGGGCAATTTGCCATCAAAAATAAGCCAGTCGCTCATGACCAACGGCCGAACGGTCTTGCCGTCTTTCAGCTCCCACACACCAGTGAAAAAGGGCGTATCACTTGCCGCCAGAACGGGACCGGAGAAAACCGCAGGAACCAACAATGCAGCTGCACAAACACGAACCAGTTTGGCTGCTTTTTTTACGAAATACGAAGTCATAGCTTCTCCCTTTTCCCAACGAAGCGATCAACAAACATGCAAAGCAAAAACTCATTCGAAAGTGTCTTCTGCTTTTAACATTTTCGCAATGCTCCGTTTGGGTTCCTTTAAAAAATCATACGCTTTGGGGCGATACTACTCCAAAATCCACGAAAAATTGAGTCCGTTCTTCACCGCTTCCATAGGCACAAGCCGATGCAGATGCGGAAAACGGCATAAGACTCCCTTGTAAGAATCATTCGCAGAGGACCTGCCACAAACAGAAAGGGCTCTCACAACCAATGCGAGAGCCCTCGTAAAAAAACTTCGACAGTCCTTCTTCTTTATAGGAGCATCGGCAGTAAGATAAGCCCTATGGTCGAGGTAATGAACCAGATAAACCAAATAAAGGCCATAAAGCCCCATACCTTCTTCAACTCGATATCAACCAGCGCCAACGCGGGAATAATATAGAGAGGCTGAATAAGGTTGGTGGCCTCATCCCCCATCATGAAGGCCGTTACAATAGACGGCATATGGGCGTCAAAGGCCTTGGCAGCTTCCACCAGAATCGGGCCCTGAACGATCCATTGCCCACCCTGCGACGGCACGAACAGATTGACGATGGACGCAGAGACATAGGAGAACCAGTAGATTGTGTGCTCGCTGGCAAGGAAAATGAGACCGTTGGCAAGAACCCCGGTCAAACCGGTTTTTGCCATGACCCCCATGATGCCCCCATAGAAGGGAAACTGGATCATCACATTGGCAGCCAGAACCATATTATGCTTGACGGCATCGACAAATTTCTTCGGCGTCTTATAAAGAATAAGATCTGCAATAAGGAATATGAAGATGATGAAGTTCAGCGTAAGGCCATTGCCCGTCATGAAGTGATAGATGAAGTAAATAATGCCGATCAGCGAGAACACGCCCAGAACCAACCGGCTGTTATTCATCTTGTCCGCAAAGGTGCCATTGGCCTCCTCAGCGGCTTCTACCTGTAGATTGATCTCTCCATCAAAGGATACAACCTCGTCCTCCGGAGGAGTGGTTTTGATGGTAACAAGCAGAGTAACGATGAACAGGATTGCAACCATGATCAAACCAAGCGGATTGAACGCCGTTTCACTCACGGGCATAACGCCAACCTGATCAATCATGAAGTGATCAGGCGAAGCCAACAAGGCCACAGCTGAAATACTCGGGCAAATCGGTTGCACCATGATCATGCAGGCATAGCCCGCCGCAATCATAAGCGGGAAATGTACCCTTTTGATATTCTTGGACAGATACATTGCCAGAACGGGCGACAGAATGGTGCCGAACGCCCAGTTGATCCAACTGGCGACAGTCGCAAAAACAATCAGAATGACATAGGCGCTGGCTGCAGATTTCGGCGTACTGGCGATTGACGACAGCACCCTTTCCAACTGAGGCGACTTTGCCGCCATACTGGTCAAGACAACCATGATCGTCATCTGAAAGGCAAATGAGATCATTGACCAGAGTCCGCCATACCATGCATTAACGATCTTCATCGGACCGGAGTCCGTTAGAAAAAAGGCAAGCACAAATACGATGGCGGTCAGGATAAGAGCGAACACGAAAGATTCAGGGATCAGCTTGTCAGCTGCGAAGTTGAATTTTTTCGAAAAGCGCCACAAAAAGGATCCTTGATCCCTGCCATTGGCGTGTTCCATAACGTTCCTCCCTCTAAGATAATTCACATTATGATGCACTCGTAAGGACTGTGCCCTTAGGAGCCGTAAGATGCTGAAAATCTTAAACTTTAGATCCTTGATCGCTAAGAGGAGGAAATTAGAATGCCCACATGATAATGCAATATGATCGCATAGTGATACACTTAATAGTCAGAGAAATAGTGAAACGAAAGCTTCATAGATCCTAACTACAAAATTTAAGATAAATAATTCAAAGACTTATGAAAGTCACTTTAGCGCAGGGAAGGCCCATAAGATGGGAATTTGGTGCGATAGATGCGACCCACTTTTGGGCCTTTATATGTCTAAATATTTCCAAAATATCTTCATTGAAATAGTTTACGCGCGTCACATAGCAGTTCGCGTCGAATTCGCAAATTTTAGAGAATAATATTTTATAAAAAGCCTATCGAGGAGAATTACGGAGTGGCTTCCCCGTCCCTTTATTCCTGTATTTCCGTATATTTGGCAAACAAAAACCCCCCGTGCCGAGAAGGCACGAGGGGTTTTTAAGTAGTAAGTTTGTTATTAGCAGGCCCGGCAGCGACCTACTCTCCCACGTCTTAAGACGGAGTACCATTGGCGCAGAGGATATTAACGGCCGAGTTCGGGATGGGATCGGGTTTGGTGTCCTCGCCATAACCACCGGGCCGGCGAATAACAAACAGAGAAGCTGGTTTGAGCTGTCGGTGATTGTTCTACGAACAATACACCTAACGCTAGTTGACGTTTTTGCCTTTGGCAAAGAACGTCTTGAATGAATATAGACAAATGAGAGTAATCAAGCCTATCGAGCTATTAGTATCAGTAAGCTTCGCACGTTACCGCGCTTCCACACCTGACCTATCAACGTGGTGGTCTTCCACGGCTCTCAGGGAGAACTCGTCTCAAGGTGGGCTTCCCGCTTAGATGCTTTCAGCGGTTATCCCTTCCGCACATAGCTACCCTGCAATGCGGCTGGCGCCACAACAGGTCCACCAGAGGTGCGTCCAACCCGGTCCTCTCGTACTAGGGTCAGCTCCTTTCAATTCTCCTGCGCCCACGGCAGATAGGGACCGAACTGTCTCACGACGTTCTGAACCCAGCTCACGTACCGCTTTAATTGGCGAACAGCCAAACCCTTGGGACCTGCTCCAGCCCCAGGATGCGATGAGCCGACATCGAGGTGCCAAACAATGCCGTCGATATGGACTCTTGGGCATCATCAGCCTGTTATCCCCGGAGTACCTTTTATCCGTTGAGCGATGGCCCTTCCACACGGGACCACCGGATCACTATGACCGACTTTCGTCTCTGCTCGACTTGTCAGTCTCGCAGTCAGGCTGGCTTATGCCATTGCACTCAACGACCGATTTCCGACCGGTCTGAGCCAACCATCGCGCGCCTCCGTTACTCTTTGGGAGGCGACCGCCCCAGTCAAACTACCCACCATGCGCTGTCCCGGATCCGGATAACGGACCGCGGTTAGACAGCCATGACAACAAGGGTGGTATTTCAAGGATGGCTCCATCCGAGCTGGCGCCCGAACTTCAAAGCCTACCACCTATCCTACACATGCCAACACAACTGTCAGCGCAAAGCTATAGTAAAGGTTCACGGGGTCTTTCCGTCTGACCGCAGGAACCCCGCATCTTCACGGGGAATTCAATTTCACTGAGTCTATGCTGGAGACAGCGGGGAAGTCGTTACGCCATTCGTGCAGGTCGGAACTTACCCGACAAGGAATTTCGCTACCTTAGGACCGTTATAGTTACGGCCGCCGTTTACCGGGGCTTCAATTCGATGCTCTCACATCTCCTCTTAACCTTCCGGCACCGGGCAGGCGTCAGACCCTATACGTCGCCTTGCGGCTTCGCAGAGCCCTGTGTTTTTGATAAACAGTCGCAACCCCCTGGTCTGTGCCACCCGCCAATGGTTGCCCACTAACGGGTCTCCCTTCTCGCGAACTTACGGGAGCAATTTGCCGAGTTCCTTCAGCATAGTTCTCTCAAGCGCCTTGGTATACTCTACCTGTCCACCTGTGTCGGTTTAGGGTACGGTCTAATGTGGGTGCTATTTCCTGGAACTCCTAGGCAGCTCGATCAATCCAATAAGACCAAACTACTTCCGGAATTCGTCACATCCCACTGGTTGAGGAATATTAACCTCATTCC